>NZ_JBLZHT010000005.1:0-414120 GCF_048892525.1 Hwanghaeella sp. LZ110
CGCAAGCTCGCCCTCAACATCATCAAAGCCAATGACGACAAAGGCTCCATCAAGGGCAAAATCAAACGCGCCGGATGGGATGATGCCTTCCTCACAAAGCTCTTCGCTCATATGCGATAGCCCTGCCCCTTGAGGGGGGGAGGGAGAATAGAACCATCCCACCTGCCAAACACTTAATCCCACTATTCATACTTAAATTATAGGATCTGACTGGACAATTCACTAATTCACACTTATATTTTGTCTATAACATTATTCACACATTTATAAGTGTGAATTAACGCGAAACGAAAGCGACTGTATCATGGACGTATTTCCGTCCTTTTGGCGCCTGGAAGGCAAAGCAATCATCGTCGTTGGCGGTGGTGATGCTGCTTTGCGTAAACTGCGCCTGATCGCCCGGACTGCGGCAAAGATTAATGTTTTCAGTCAGGCCCCTGCTGTCAGTGACATTCAAGAAATGGCAGCTACAGGTCGGGTCACGTTGCATTACCGCGCCCTAACCGATCAGGATATCGCAGAAAATGCAGCCATTGGCATTGTCGCGACCGATGATGATGCAGAGGCTGAGGCCAGCGTCGCGCGACTGCGCGCCCATCGGGTGCCGGTCAATGCGGTGGATCGTACAGAAATGTGCGACTTTCTGATCCCCAGCATCGTGGACCGCAATCCGGTGATCATCGGTATCGCCACGGGCGGTGCCGCCCCGATCCTGGCGCGGTCGGTACGCGAAACGCTGGAAGCCATCCTGCCTTCTCGCCTGGGGGCCCTGGCGGCATTTTCCCAGCGGTTTCGTCGCGCAGTCACTGCCACAATTTCGGAAGGCCCCCTGCGCCGCGCCTTTTGGGAGCGATTCTTTGACGGCCCCATCGCGCAACAGGTTCTGGAGGGCGATGACAGCGGCGCGAATGAAGCCATGCTGACTGCGTTGAATGGCCGTGATGTGCATCACCAGGTCGATGGTCACATCACCATTGTGGAACTTTCTCCCAATGAACCAGATCTGTTGAGCCTGCGGGCGCTGCGCAAGTTACAGCGCGCCGATATCCTGTTGCACGATGCGCAATTTGGGGCATCCGCACTGGAACTGGTGCGCCGGGATGCCGACCGCCTGATCACCTGCAGCCCGGCCGATGCCCTGCACCGTGCTGAAATAGCGCGAAGTGCCGGCAAGACAGTTGTTGTCCTGGCCTTGCCTGGCCAAACCGCCAATACCCGTTACGAAACCCTGCGGCATGGCAGCGCCGATCCGCTGCCCCGCGCTTTAAGCGCCTGATACAAGAGGAAATCACCATGAGCCTGAAAGCCATTACTGCAAATCGTTTGATCGATGGCATCGCCGTCTGGCTGACCCCCACTGGTCGCTGGAGCGAGAGCGTTTATGACGCACGGGTTGCAGAGGACGCCGACAGTCTGGCCGCAATGGAAGCCATCGCCGCACAAGCGACAAAGGCTTGCACCGTTGTGGACGCCTTGCCGATTGATGTGAAATTGGAAGATGGCAAGCCCGTCCCCACCAAAAACAAGGAACGCATTCGTGCCCTGGGTCCAACCGTACGTCTGGATCTGGGCAAACAGGCAGACAGCCTTGGAAAGGCCGCATAATGTACCGGTATGATGAATTTGATGAAACACTTGTAAAGGAACGCGTCGCCCAGTTTCGGGGCCAGATCGCACGTCGCCTGTCGGGTGAGTTGACAGAAGACGAGTTCAAGCCGCTGCGGCTGATGAATGGTCTGTATCTGCAGATCCACGCCTATATGCTGCGCGTCGCCATTCCCTATGGCACCTTTAATGCGAAGCAAATGCGCATGCTGGCCCATATCGGGCGCAAGTATGACAAGGACTATGGCCATTTCACCACCCGCCAGAATATTCAGTTCAACTGGATCAAACTGGAGGATACCGCCGATATCCTGGAGGATTTGGCGAAGGTTGAAATGCACGCTATCCAGACGTCGGGCAACTGCATCCGCAACACCACCGCAGACCCCTATGCGGGTGCGGCCGTGGATGAATATGAAGACCCGCGCATCTGGGCAGAGGTGATCCGGCAATGGTCCAGTTTCCATCCGGAATTTTCCTTCCTGCCGCGCAAGTTCAAGATTGCCGTCACCGGTGCGCCCAATGACCGTGCCGCCGTACGCGTACACGATATTGGCCTGACGATTAAGAAAAATGACGCCGGTGAAACAGGCTTCGAAGTCATGATCGGTGGCGGTCAGGGGCGATCCCCCTTCATTGCCAAAACGGTCAGTGACTTTGTGCCCAGGGACAATCTGCTGTCCTATCTGGAGGCAATCCTGCGGGTCTATAACATGCTGGGCCGGCGCGATAACAAGTATAAGGCGCGCATCAAGATACTGGTCCATGAAGTTGGCATTGACGAAATCCGCCGCCTTGTTGAAATCGAATGGGCGAACCTGAAAAAGGAAACCAGCGTCGATCTTCCCGCCGAAGAACGCGATCGCATCGCCGCCTATTTCCGTGCCCCGGATTTTGAGGTCCTGGCGGATACCGATACCGGGTACGAGGCCCGCCGGTTTGAAGACCGCGACTTCCGCCATTGGGTGCGCAGCAATGTCGTTACCCATCGCCAGCCAGGCTATGCCATCGTCAATATCTCCCTGAAGCCCACGGGCGGCATTCCGGGTGATATTTCCGGCGATCAAATGGATGCCGTCGCTGATATTGCTGATGCCTATGCACTGGACAGTGAAATCCGCGCAACGCTGCAGCAGAATCTGGTTCTGCCCCATGTGAAGCTGTCGGACCTGCCTGCCGTCTATGACAAGCTGGTCGCAGCCGGTCTGGCCACAGGCAATATCGGGCTGGCGGGCGATATTATTGCCTGTCCGGGCCTGGATTACTGCAACCTGGCCAATGCGCGCGCGATCCCCATCGCACAACAGATTTCCGACCGGTTTGCAGATCTGAACCGGCAATACGATATCGGCAATCTGGAGATCAAGATTTCCGGCTGTATCAATGCCTGTGGTCATCACCATGTCGGCCATATCGGCATTCTGGGCGTCGATCGGAAAGGGGAAGAGCATTATCAGCTGACCCTTGGCGGGCGGGCCGATAATGCGGCTGCCATTGGGGACATCACCGGCCCTGGTTTCAGTGCGGATGGCATCATCGACGCGGTTGAGAATGTTGTGGAGACCTATCTGTCGCTGCGTCAAGACCCCGCGGAACGGTTCATTGATACCCTGGAACGGGTGGGTCACACCCCGTTTAAGGAAAACCTGTACGGCCCTAAAGCCGCCTAACCCATAGAAAGTGAAGACAATGGCCCTGATTAAAAATGGTACCCAAGTGTCAGATCAATGGTTGGTTGCTGCGGATGACACTCCTGTCCAGGCAGACATTCCAACCATCGTTTCCTATAAACGCTTTCTGGCAGAACGTGACACGCTGGTGCGCAGCCGCGCGGAACTGGGCGTGAAACTGGTTCCAGGCGATGATGTATCCGCAATTGCCGCAGACCTGCCTCGCCTGCAAGTGGTGGCCCTGGACTTCCCAAAATTCACCGATGGACGGTCTTATTCCGCCGCGCGCCTGCTGCGTCAGCGCTATGGCTTCCAGGGTGAAGTCCGCGCCACGGGGGATGTCCTGCGCGACCAATATCTGTTCATGAAGCGCGCAGGTTTTGATGCCTTCCAGGTAAAGGACGGCGCAGAGGCTCAAGGCTGGATTGAGGCGATGGGCGAACTGTCCCACTATTATCAACCCGCCGCCGACGGCACGCCTGCTGTCTGGGCTCAGCGTCGCGCCATCGCTGCTGCCGAATAGGCCGTTACTTCGCTTTTAAGGCAGACCGGCGCACGCTGCCGATCACGACCAGCAGACAGCCGACCAACAGTACAGCCCCGCCGATCAACGGATCGAGCGGGGTTAGTTCTGTAATTACCGCAGTCCCCGCGGCAACAGCTAATACCGCCATGGACAGCCAAATATCGCCCATAAACATGCTGTAGAGTTCTTCAGCGACGTCTTTCAAAATGGTGATCATGCGACCGCTCCCTTAATCCGTTTGGCCATGGCGGCAGCCATCAATCCAACCGCCAGGAACAGGGCCGCAAATACAAACAGGGCCAAATCCGCGCCCGGCCATTCCACGCCCAACCCTTCACCGGTCCAAAACACGCCAAAGGCGGACAACATCACACCAACACCGAATTTCAGCGTATTCTCCGGCACCTTCGACAAGGGACGATGCAACACCGCACCGACAGCCAGCACCAGAACACAGGCAGCCGCCGCGCCCAGGCTGGCGGAGACCAACAATCCACGCCCCGCACTGACCGCAATAACGACAAAGACAACCTCCAACCCTTCCAGCAGGACGGCCTTGAATGCACTGATTCCACCGATCCAGTTTAAGGATTTCTGATGACGCTTGGATTCCTCATCCAACAAGGCAGCTTCCTTCTTAAAGATCGCATCCTCGTCATGCAGCGGCATCACACCGCCTGCCCGCAAGGCCGCTTTACGCAGCCAGCCAATGCCGAACAACAGCAGCAGAATTCCGATACTCAGTTGCAAAACATGAATTGGGACCTGATCCAATAGGGGCCCCAGCATCAAGACGATCAATGCCAGTACCGCCAAAGCAGCCCCGGTTCCCAGGATCGCTGGGCGCCAGCCACGCAACGTGGCAACAACCAGCACAATCGTAAAGGCCTCAACTACTTCCACCACCGACGCCAAAAAGGCCGCCCCGATGGCTGTGGTTTCCGCGGATGTTATCATCATGAACGCATACCCCCAAGAGTTGTAGATGGTCACAGGTTTTCTTCATGCGCCTCAAAGACACGTTTGGCATAGTCATCCAACAGGGCCTCACACCCTTTTAACCGACGTCCGGCCTCCCCAGCCTGCGCGGCCCCATAAAAATCCAACGCTTTGATCTTTTCCAACCAGCCCTGTAATTTCTTCAGGTCGACATCATTCTCTTCCAATTCAGCATAAGTATAGTGATCCGCCGCGATCTCCTTTGCGATCTCGCGTTCAAAATCATCACATTTGTCGATGAATTCTTCATAGGCATCGTCCCGGTCCGCCTTGAACCGGGCAACAACCTTGTCTTCTTGCGCCTTGTCCAGGGCCAGCGTCTCCAGGATAACGCAGTCCCCCTTCATCTCAGCAATGTCGTTTTCCAACATTTTCAATCGCCGCACATGGCTGTCGGTCTTGGGCAGCAGGCAGACGCCATTCTGCAGATAAACCGCCCCCAGACCCTTTAGCTTACGCCAGAGGGCAATGCGCTTCGATGCGGGCTCTGCCGGCACTTTATAGGTTAGGAGCAGCCATGAGATATCAGTCATGCAATAATTATAATGTTACAGCCGTTACATTTCAATAGATTTATTTCGAACTCTATATCGGCAACCGGGTTGCCGCGACACGACCGAATATACCCAGCGCCCGGGTCGCCCGGCTGACAGCATTCAGATCGGATCGTGCGACCCCCTGGGCAAGATAGTCCTGCCATTCGGCGATTCTGTTCCGTGGCTGTGTCACGGTTGTCATGGAATAACCCCGCCCTGTAGGCCCGCGCAGCAGCAAGGCCTGATCGCTTCGGGTGATGACATGACCGGCGACCAGCATATCGGTCATATCAATCATATCATGCAGCGCCAGTGACCGTGGGTCATAGCGGTCGCCAATCATAAGATAGGTGGCTTCAAGGCTGGGCGTAACGCGGTCATAATCGTCGCCAAAAGGGCCCAGTGGCGGCGGATCTGGCAAGCGGTCCTGATGGCGACCAGCCTTGCCTGCAGCCCCAGCCTTACCGAGACTCATCGAACGCTTGATGGGTCGACTGTGACCCAGCATCGGGGTCCCGGTTTCTCCAAACAGGGTTGTAGCAGACCCATCGTCGCGGATCGGTTCTAAAAAGGATGTTATCTTCATTTTACAGGCCTCCAACCAGCATCAAATCTGGTAAGAGACATGTAGCAAGAGACGTGCCAGCGATAATTTATGGCGATTTACGGAAATAGCGCTCAATCGCCGCAAACCCGGCCGCATGGGCCGAAAAGCCAAAGCTGCCTTGTTCCTGAATTTCCTGCGCCGCCGCCAGCAAGGATCCATAGGCCAGACGGGCGAAGGCCGACCCAATGCTGATCCGCTTGACGCCAGCCTGTTTCAACGCGTCCAGGTCAAAGGTGGCGCCCGGCATTCCCATCACAACATTGACCGGTCGTGTGACGGACTGACACACCGTGCGGATACTATCCAGGTCCGTCAGACCCGGCGCATACAGGACATCCGCCCCGACCGCCTCAAAGGCCTGCAATCGGCGGATCACCGCATCCAGATCTGGCCCGCCCCACAGAAAGCTTTCACAACGCGCGGTCAGGATAAAGTCTGGCGAGATCGCATGCGCTGCCTCCACCGCTGCGGCCACCCGTTCTACAGCCAGCCCTTGATCAAAGATCGGGTCGGCGCGATCCCCGGTATGATCTTCAATGGAGCAGCCCGCCAAACCAATTTCCCCGGCCAGAGTTACGGTTTCAGCAACCCCGTCTGGCGTATCGGCAAAACCTTTTTCCAGATCTGCCGATACCGGCAGCGGCGTTGCATCCACCAGCATCCGACAGTGATCCATCACTGTGTCGCGCGTGCTTTCCCCTTCACAGACCCCCATGGAAAAAGCCATGCCAGCGCTGGTCGTCGCCAGGGCTTGAAACCCAAATCCGTGCAGTATTCGCGCAGACCCAACATCCCAGGGATTGGGAATCACAAAGGGGATATCCTGCTTGTGCAGGGCCCGGAAAGCCGCACGCTTTTCTTCACAATGATTGCTCATGTCAGCATCCTTCTCATAATGGGCCGTGTTTCAGACGGCCTAGCCACTTCCTGATACCCTGCCCTGCGGAAGGCGGCAGCAAGTCCTGTCCAGGCATAAACGGCCGGATAATTGGGAACAGAAGGATCGACCGGATAGCCTTCTACCGCCGGGCCACCGCGGCATTGAACAAAATCCGCCGCACCATTCAACAATTTCACCGACAGGCCCTGCCGCCGGTGGCTCTTGGCAATTGTCAGGCAAGACACGGACCAGACCGGAAGGTCATCCAGCGGTTTGAACAGGCGCGACCGATCCAGATAGGGGTAGGCCGGACGGGGCGCAATCGCGCACCAACCGACCGCCTTGTCCCCATCAAAAGCCAGCAGCCCCGGCGGATCGGTTTCAAACAATGCCTTCAGCGCCTCGCGATTACCCTCTCCTTTCCCCGCATCAAAGCTTTTGCGATCCAATCGCCACAACATGCACCAGCAGCCCCCGGAACCGCCTTGCTTTGGCCCCATCAAATCAACAAAAGCGTCCCAAACATCCGGTCCCGCCTCTCGCAATTCTATCGTATCTGAATTACCCATCTGCCTGTTTCCAGTCCCCCGTCGTATTCCACCAGCGGTGCGGGTTGTTGCGATCATCCAACCCTTTTGAGCGGCTGACCAGAGTGTCCTGAACCTTTATAACCGGTTCCTGATAGCTGTGTACCTGAAACACCGCTTCGACCACTTGCTCCAGAATATTCTGATCCGGTGTCAGATCGAAACTGACTTCGACCACGCCGGGGCGCTCCCGCACTACGCTTTCAGCTCCCGCTGCGGCCCCGTCCAGCGGCCGATACCGCTCCGTACCGGCAGCCGTGGCATAAGCATTGTTATCATAGGGGCCCTGCCTCAAGGGCGTGACGGCGGTGACATGCTCCATAATGCGTGCAATGTCTTCCGCGGGGGCCTGAATGGTGACAGTCCAGAATCTCAACATACAAACCGAATGGGTCTCAAATGCCGATAACAGCCTGGATTCAGTCATGACTGCCCCCTAAAAAGGTCAGGGTTTTCATGGAAAATAACACTTTCATGCGCGTCGCGTTTCATCTCAATGTCTCCTTGGTTACGAAAACTTTTTTGTCCGTCCCGAAAGATAATCAGATTACTGCTGACAACAGTATGTCAGCAGTGGTGCTATAGTCCCTGAATTGAGGAGACTATGAGTGAGCAAGTCAGGACGCCTGTTTGAAATCATCCAGATTCTGCGCGCGGCTGATCGTCCATTAACGGCGCAAGCCATGGCCGATGGGTTAGAAGTCACGAAACGCACAGTGTATCGGGATATCGCTACGCTTCAGGCGATGCGGGTTCCAATCGAAGGAGAAGCAGGGATCGGTTACATCATGCGGCCTGGCTATAACTTGCCGCCCCTGATGTTTGATGCGGAGGAGATGGAAGCCATTGTTGTTGGCCTGGCCATGTTAGGTCGCACACAGGATCATGGACTGCTGCGCGCGGCAGAACGGGCAAGCCGCAAGATATCATCTGCCATCCCGGAGCATGCGGGTCCATTGGCGGACCGTGCCCTTTATGCCTCTAACTGGAATGCGATTCCAAAATCCGATACCGATGCACGATTTTTCCGTGAAGCATTACGCGAGGAGGACCGTCTTTCAATCGCTTACACAGATGCCCAAGGCACAGAAAGCACCCGAACGATCCTGCCACTGGCAATTATCTATTACATCGACGCGATCGTTCTGGCCGCCTGGTGTCAGCTGCGCGAGGACTTCCGTCATTTCCGGCTTGACCGGATCACCAGGGCAGACCGTCTGAACACCCCGTTCCATGACTGCGCGGCCAGCCTGCGCCAAAAATGGCGCGACACGACAAATCTGACTTAAAGAGGCGCTTTACCCCACTACAGCAGGGCCTTCACCGCGCTGGAATAGACCACGGTGCCATCGCTGGAGAACCGTTCATGGTTCCGTTCAATATCGCCCAGACGATAGAGATAATTCACCATCATCCCGGCGGATTGTTCAATGCCCTTGGGGGATGTATCGCCCATCCAGTTGATCCGCTCGACCTGGGATCCATTCTGCAGATGGAACCGTGCGACCGGATCCAGCGGCTGGGTACCACGCTTCTCTTCCACCAGATAGCGGGCGCATAACCGGGTCAGGGGTTCTTTCAAGGCGGCAACCAAATCGTCATCCTGGGTCCAGGAGGGATCAGACAGAATCTTCATCAGATAGCCTTTGGTCGCGGTTTCGCCGGTCACATCCTTCAACCGGCGGCGATCTTCCGCCGTCAGGATATTAGGCAGGCCGTCCGCCACCGCCTTTTCCAGCCATTTGCGGAATCCCGGAATGGGCGACAGGGTAGAAAATGTCTTCAAATTTGGCAGATCCCGTCGCAGGTCATCCACCACCCGCTTGATCAGGAAATTCCCAAAGCTGATACCGCGCAACCCTTTCTGCGTATTGGAAATGGAATAGAAGATCGCCGTATCGGCCTTTTCCGGATCCCCGGTCGGGGCCGCTTCATCCAGCAGTTTCTGAACATTGCCAGACAGGCCGTTGACCAGAGCGACTTCGACAAAGATCAACGGCTCTTCTGGCATGCGCGGATGGAAAAAGGCGTACAGCCTGCGATCCGATTCCAGGCGGTTTCGCAAATCCTCCCAGGATCGGATCTCATGGACAGCCTCATATTCGATCAGCTTCTCCAGCAAAGAGGCGGGAGAGTTCCAGGAAATCGTCTGCATTTCCAGGAAGCCGATATCGAACCAGCTGACCAACAAGGCCTGTAGACTGGAATCCAACGGTTTCAGATCCGGTTCCTTTGACAGGAAGGACAGGATATCGGCCCGCATATCCACCAGAAATTTCACCCCTTGCGGCAGTGCGTTGAACTGCATCAACAGGATGGTGCTGGCTGGGGTCAGGGCGTTTCTCAACGCTTCTTCCGCCTTATAGCGGGCAGCATCATCCCCCGCTTCTTTCCACCCCTCCAGGGCCTTATCGATGTCTTCTGGATTGGTGCCAAACTCTTTCGCCAGGACCAACAGAAACCGGCGGCGTCCATCCCGGCTCAGTGACAGATAGGCCTGGCCCAGGGCCGCGGCGCGTTTGCGCGCGGAAACCTCACCGCCCTTGCGTTCCAGACATGCCGCCATTTGCTTGCGAACGACTGTCAGGTCACGCCCTTCGAGATCCGGCTTCAGGGCCTCAACGCTCTCCGTTCCAGCGAGATCATCCCAAACGTCCCGCAAACTGGCCAGCGTCCGGGCGAAAAAACCAGTCTCTTGTCTAACAACCAGGGTCGTGCTCATTGCTCTGTACCTTCACACTGTCGCATTAATTCTATTGGATATGGCCTGGAAAAAAGACGGCGCAACCGGCATGGTACAAAAGAGTATGATCTATCCGATAAAAAATCGATTAAATTTGCATTTCTGTAGGGAGTCCCCGTGAACGCCATTCCTGAAACCCCCTCCGACAAAGGACCTTTGGCGGGTCTGATGATTATTGATATGACCCGCGTTCTGGCCGGTCCTTACTGCACGATGATGCTGAACGATCTGGGGGCCCGGGTGATAAAGGTAGAATCGCCAGAAACCGGCGATGATTCCCGCAGTTTCGGCCCTTTCATAGAGGGTGTTTCCGCCTATTTCCTGAGCCTCAATCGCGGCAAGGAATCAATCGTCATCAACCTGAAAGACCCCAAGGACCGCGCCATATTCGACGCCTTGATCAGGAAGGCCGATGTGCTGGTGGAAAACTATCGCGGCGGGGCCATGGCGCGATTGGGTTATGACTGGAATGCGCTGCATGCGGCCAACCCTAAACTAATCTATGCGGCTATTTCAGGCTTTGGTCAGACCGGTCCCTATAAGACAAAACCTGCCTATGACATGGTTGTACAAGGCATGGGGGGCGTGATGTCGATTACCGGCCATCCAGGCGGCCCACCAACCCGCGTTGGCACCTCTGTTGGCGATCTGACAGCCGGCCTGTTCGCTTTGGGCGCCATCAATGCCGCTTTGTATGAAAGGGAGCGCACAGGCCTGGGCCGCATGATCGATGTCTCCATGCTCGACAGCCAAATCGCGATTTTGGAAAATGCTGTTGCACGCTACGCCGTCACCGGAAAGCCACCCGGTCCATTGGGCGCCCGGCATCCCTCCATCACCCCCTTCGAAGCCTATGAGACACAAGACGGTCATCTGATCATCGCAGCAGGCAACAATAAGCTATTTACCGATCTATGCTCTGGATTGAACCGACCCGACTTGGCCACTGACCCAAGATTCCTGACCAATTCAGATCGTGCTGCAAATGTGGATGCCCTAAAGACCGAATTAGAAACCAGCCTGAAAACCAAACCAACTGCGCATTGGCTAGACGTCCTGGATGCGGCGGGCGTCCCCCATGGGCCTATTAACAATGTTGAACAGGCCCTGAATGACCCACAGGTCCGCGCCCGCAATATGGTGGTTCATATGAGGGACCCGGATGGCCCCGACCTGATGATGGCGGGCAATCCCATCAAGATATCTGGTGTCGCAGACCCACCGACGCGCCCTCCTGCACCCAAGCTGGATGCCGACAGGGCTAAGATTCTGGCCGAACTGGGCCTGACGGATGAGTGATGATCGCCTGCCAACCGCCCTTTGGGTTCAGGCCGGGCTGGCGCAATGCAGCGGCCAGGGAATCTCCGCCATGGTCCTGCACAAGGGTGATCCCCATACCGGCGTGGTGCTGGTCAAAATCGCCACCCTGGACGGGGCCTGTCGACTGTTGACGCAACAGCGTGATATGGAGGGTAAACTGCGCTGGGTCGATGCCCTGCCCAAAGACCCGACCCCCAGCGAGACCGACGCCGATGCCTATATCACCCGCACCAGTGCCCGCGATCCGGACCTGTGGGTCATCGAAATTGAGGATCGGAATGGAGCCAATCCATTTGATCCAAAGTAATCACTTCTAAGCCAGCTTGGTTGCCAGAATGCGGATGTCGGCCTCGCCAAACTTTTCGGCGGCATAGGGGTCGGCATCGGTGACATCCAGATCGGTATCGAAGCCGCCGATCAGGCGTTTGAAATCCCCAAAGCCGATGGCTTCCAACCGCCCCGTGATATTGGCCCAACTGGTGGCGCGATACACCGCCTTCAGCCCATCGCCCAAGTGATAGCGTTTGTTGATGGAAAAGCCGAGATGGGCCAGGTGATCCTGAACCAGTTTCGCTGGCACATCGGCCAGGATCTGAACGGAGACATGGAACAGGTCGCGGGCAATTGATCCTTCTCCTTCCGTATAAATCCAGGCGATCCCGCCGGGCTTGAGCAAGCGCTGCATTTCGCGGTAGGCGCGGTCTTCGTCATCCAGATGATGGAACACGCCATTCTGAACAGCCGCATCAAAGCTGCCGGACTCTTCGGGCACATCATAGACCGTACCATGGATAAAGCGCAGACGGCTTTCCGGGACACCCAGATTATCGCGCGCGGCTTCGGCATAGCGGATGCTGTCTGATCCATAATCGACCCCTACGACTTCCGCCGCCCCCGCATTCAGCAGGGCATGATCAAAATTGCCATGACCACAGCCCATATCGACGATGCGCATGCCCTCAAAGGTACCCTTTTCCAGCCCGTTGAAGCGCAGGCGCTCATCATAACGGGTAATCCGGTCGCGATACTGATCCGCATCGAATTGTGTCCACAGCGATTGGAACAGGTCCTGGTGTTCCTCCTCCATCGTCTGCTCCCGCGGATCGTGATCCAGCGGCAGCCCGCCATCGCAGAAAGCAATCTTTCGCGCGGCCTCTAAATCCCCAATGGCGCGCTCAACCAGGGCATGGGTCAGCGCAAAAGGATGTTCCGACAGTGCCTGATCATATTGCAAGGCCTCCCAGCCCATATTCATGCGGATCAGCGCCTCAATCCGCGCCAGGGCCATGAACCGTGTCCGGGGCAGGTCAGCGGCCAGACGCTTCAAGTCTTGCAGGCGGGGCAGATATGTCTTTTCCATGAGGCCTAATTCCCTTTAGCGTGGATCAACACTGGTTTCAAAAAACAAACGGGCGGACGTCAGGCAGAATAGGAAATTGTCCATCCCCTGACTGTCTGTTTCAGGGTGCAAAAGCCGGGCCACGGAATCGCGATCAACGATGTCCCACAGGGCGCTGTCGGCCAATAGCCGGTCCCGAACATCCTGTGCCCGCCTGTCCAACAGAGAGGCAATCGGCGCATTGAAGCCCAGCTTCTTCTTCAGTCTCAAGATTTCCTGTGGCACGAGTCCCTCCCCCGCTTGGCGCAACAGCGCTTTTGAATAACCGTCCTGAATCAGATGCTGTGATGGGACGGTCAGCATGAAATCCACCAGACCACGGTCCAGATAGGCACCGCGATTTTCGATGGAATGGGCCATATAGTGGCTGTCATGGGCCCAGGTCAGCACGGGCACGGATTCCCGCAGCAATTCATTCAGCATCCGGTTGCGCAGCAGATCGGGGCAATAAGATGCCTCCTCAAAGTCTCCCGCCACCGGCGCGATCAGATAATCCGCCACTTGGGGCGCGTTGAGATGCACATGTCCACGCTGGCCCGGATGATCGATAAAGGCGCGCGGATTGCGCAACAGCGGATTGCGCACATGTTGACCAAAAGATGCCTGCCATTCAGCGATCAAATCGTCAAAATCAGCGCGCTCCGCCTGCCCGGCCAGCCAGAAAAGATAATGATCGTAGTAACCGGCAAAAATCTCATCCGCGCCATTGCCATTGATCAGCACCTTATAGCCCGCTTGGGCTACGGCCTCTGACAGAAACCCATCCAGATACATGCCCAGCGACGGGACGGGACCATCATAGGCCAGGCTCATCCGCGCCAGACGATCCAGAAAGCCATCGCTGGAAACACGGGTTTCATGGTGGGGCGTGCCCAGAGCGGTCGCGGCGGCACGGATGGCGGCACTTTCATCATAGTCGCGGTCCGCCTCCAGCATCGAAAACGTATGCAATTGCTGGCCATGGCGATGCACCGCGATCCCGGCCAGAACATTGCTGTCAATGCCGCCACTCAGGCTGATGGCAATAGGGACGTCTGATCGTAACCGAATGCGAATGGCGCGGTCGATTTCTACGGCCGCCCCCTCTGCCGCCTCCCCCGCCGTCATTGCAACGGGCGAAAATTTTGGCGTCCAGTAAGGCTTAGGCTCCCCTGCACCCGATTGAGTTATCCAGGCGACCTGACCTGCGGGGAAGGCCGTGACATCCTGAAAGAAGCAGGTCTGGTCCCGAAACAAGGCGCGATAGCCATGGGCCAGAAAGCGATGAACCTTTTCTGCATTCACTGTGAACCCTTCGCCGGTCAGGGCGGCAAGCTGTTTGATCTCTGACGCGAAATACAGACCGTGGGAACAGCGATGCGAATGTAACGGCTTCTCCCCAAAGCGATCGCGCGACAACAGCAGCCGACCGCCGTCCCGTGGGTCCAGCAGGGCAAAGGCCCACATCCCCTCCAGGCGATCCAGCGCCGCCTCTCCCCAGGCCAGATAGGCCTGCAACAGCACTTCTGTATCGCTGTGGGTGCGGAAGGAATGACCCAGCGCAATCAACTCGTCGCGGATTTCCAGATAGTTATAAATCTCCCCATTGAAGACCAGCACACAGCCATCGGCTTCAAAGGGTTGGGCAGATCGGGGATCGGGATCGATGATGGCAAGGCGGGTATGCAGCAGAACAACGGTCGAATCCGACAGGGCAATCACTCGCTGGCCCGACCCGTCCGGTCCGCGATGGGCCATGGAACGCAAGGTCCGCGCCCGCGCATCTGCATCGGGCGGCTCACTGCCGATATAGCCCGCAAGGCCGCACATATCAGGCGACCCCTGTATAGAAGGGTGAAATCACTTCAGTCATCATCCGGCCTTCTGCCGCTTTTAAAGACGCTTTAAGACAGGTTCTTTCTGAACCTTGAAACATTTATATCGGAAATGGAGTGCGCGGTCTACACTTAGCACTTGCCGCCCTGGACCCCGGATCAAGTCCGGGGTGACGAAGCATTAGCCAAATGCACTCTCACCCTGTGGAGCGCAGCGTCTCGAAGGGTACGCCCGCTGTAAGCACTAAACTTACAGCCCATCCTTCGAGACGCGGCGGTGCCGCTCCTCAGGATGAGGGAAGTGCGGATGGTGAAAAACCACCGTCATTCCCGCGAAGGCGGGAATCCAGGGCAGCCCGCATAAATCCTGACTGCCGCCCTGGACCCCGGATCAAGTCCGGGGTGACCACAAAAAGTGATTGTATCCATTTTTCAACAGCCAACCCCGATGAGCGGTGGGGCCTGTCCGGGCAAAGTCGCTGCCGGTCCACCGCCCATCGGTGTTGTCTTTCCCCGATCAGACAGCCGGTGCGCTGCCTTCCGGGTAAAGCTGCTTGAAGCCCTCGCTGACGGCATTCAGGACCTGTGGGTCCCGGTCGCGCCAATAGCGAGGATCGCGCATCATCTGGCGGAGTTGTTCTTCCGCATCCGCCTTCCCCTTTGGATCATCGTTGACGAGCAACGGGCCCAGCAATTCGCCGATTTCCGGCCCGAAGGCCTTGGCCAGCAAAATCGCCGCCCGAGGCGTGATGATGGAATCCAGTTCCGCCAGTTCCGCCTGGGTAAGAGATTGAAGGCCATTGGCGATCACCTGGACCGAGTGGTTATTGTTAAACATGATACTGTCATTCCTTTCGAGTGGTTGAGTAAGTGCGACCGCGATTGTCTTCCATGGCTGAAGGTCTCTTCAGATGGACACGCCCCCACCTGCGATCGCAGAAATCAAACGGGGGCGCGAGAGCATCATCCCGGCGATCAGGCACCGTCGGGATAGAGTTGCTTGAAGCCGTTCTGAACCTTGCGGGTCAGGGCCGGGTCGTGATCGCGCCAATAGCGCGGATCATTCATCAGGCGCTTCAACTGTTCCTCGCTCAGCGGCTCGCCGCGATCCCCGCCCTTGGTCAGGCCCGGCTCGTCCCCGGCGGCCATCATGCGATGCACTGCCATGACCCCATCAAAGCTGGAACACAGAGAGTTGAAAGCATCGCCCGGCAGGTTCTTCTGGCCCCATTTTCGCATCTGGCGACGGATTTCCTTCCATCGCTCCGGACCGCCGAAATGCGCTTCCAATCGGGCGGAGTCACCAGCCCCGCGGGCGGCCTGCACGACCTCCACGATCAGAGGGGCCAGCTTTTCTGCTGCCAGGTCATAGACAAGTTGCACCTGAGCCTCGGTAAAGCCTGCGCGATGCAGCACAGCCTCCATCTCCAGATCCCGTTCCAGATAGTCTTCCAGAATATCGATGCGGTATTGTTCGGGGGTGTCGGGTACGCCCAGGGCTTTCAACATGGCGGCCTGATCCAGTTCCAGCGCGGGGCCATTATCCCCCCCCGGTGCCTGTCCCTGGCCCAGTTTGCGTTCCAATTCCTGATAAGACCGCAGTAGGGTGGTGACATTAACCTCCCCCGTTTCTGGATCCTTGAATTTTTGCGGAATGTTTATATCCGCAGCCGTCCCTTGCGAGGGGGATTGCGCTGGTTTAATCGCTGTTTCAGTTATTTTATTCATGATTTGTTCCCTTTGTTAAGAAAATCCGCGACCGCGATCGATCAGGGACTGGATGTGAAGGACAAGGCAGCGTTGCCCGTCCATGTGACGCAGGGCAGCATCCGTGCTGTTTGGTCCAAGCGCCCGGTCCAAAGTCAATCCCCGCAAATGCGACAGGACCAGTTCCCCCTCCGCCCCGGCGAAACATCGGGCGAAAGCGCGCTCTATCCTGACCTTCAAGTCCGGGTCGCCGGTGCTCCCGATGGGGGTCAGGGCTCCCCAGCCCGTCTGTTTTGGATCAGACATTGCCACCCCCCGATTTTGCCGGCCCCGCCATTGCCGGTATCGGTCCGGGGATTGCGGCGTTTGGATCAACGGCGGCTTGAGCCGCCCCCGCCAGGCCACTTAAAGCGGCTGTTGGATCGCTTCCACCAGCGGCCCCCGCCAGCGGCCCCAGCATCTTGCCCAGCCCAGCCAAAGGATCTGCCCCTGCATTCGCCTCCTTATCTTGCGCTATGGTCATTTCTTCCGGTGTGCGCAGCAACGTGTCAGGAATACGGAAGGATTTGGCCAGCCATCGCGCGGCTTCCTGTGGTTTGACGATCTGGGCGGCTTCCGGGCCAAACAGACCGATCATCTCAAACCATTGCATGGCTGATTGCGCTTCTGCCCGACGACGGTGCAAGGCGATGGGGGACACGATCTGCAAGTCAACCTCGTGACCATCCAGCACGATATCTGGAATTTCACCCCGTCGACGCAAAATGGAGACAGCGCGCCGAACAAGAGGGAACATCAATTCTGCCTGTAACCGACCATAGGTTGCCCCCAATTGACGCGCCATTTCTGCGGATCGTTCCAACACTTCCGTCGCGGTCATTTTGGGTGCGTTCACCTGGCCCAGTTTATCAGCCAGCAGGCTGGCGCGAATGCGTCCGCGCATATCGTCCAGCATCAATGTCGATACATCGAAATTACCCGGCGCAGAGAGTGGGGTCAGACCACTGGATCCAACCGCTTTTGGTATGATCGTCCCTGGCAATAATTTTACCGTTGCAGGGTTCAACACGCCGTCATCATCGGCCTGCCAGATGCCCGTCACGGCGATGGTGGCATTCTTCAGTACCAGTTCAACGACCTTATTGGCGGTTTTTATATCCGGCAGGGCTTTCATTACGGGGGAACGCCCATAGATCTCACCAGGCGCTTTCATCCAGCGAAAATTGATAAACGGTGATGCCGGGAAACTCCCTTGAGCCAGTTCAGTGGCCCGATCCGCCGTGTGGGATCCTTCTGTCAAAAGCGCACGATACGTATAGCCGCGATCCGGATCGGGAATAACCGCCTCCAGCACGGCATATTTCTTATCCCCCTGATCTGTTTCGCCAACTGCCTGATCGGTGATCACATCTGCTTTGGGAAACCGCGCCTTCAGTGCTTCTTCCGTAAACTCGCTGCGCCGGAAACTGATATCCAGCAGCCCGGTTGGCCCTTCCTCCAACACCGCCTCCCCCAAGGGAACAGCCGTGAAACGAAAGGCTGTCGACTCTCCCAGCGCGGCCTCTTCAAACAGCAGGCAAGCTGTGCCCACCGTCACGAGGTCCAGATAGCATTGGTGAATTTCAACGGCGAAGTTGGACCGGTCGAAATGACGCTGCAACGTTGCCGACGCTTCTTCCAATGGGCCCGCAATCCGCATGGCGTCCTGTGCAGGAACGTCAGGACCGGGTACCAGATCAAACCAGCGGCTCCAGGGCGGCGTCAATTCCGCCATTAGACTGGCTGCTAACTGATCCACCGCATCCGGGGCCGTGCCATCAAACAACTTGTCCGTCTTTTTCTGGCCCGGAACAGTCTCCGACAGAGCCCCATCCCGCTGAGGCATGGCATAGTCGTAACATTCGCGCCAGTGACCTTCCCAGGCCGAGCGGCGGGCTTTCGCCCGTTCGAACCGGCCCAGGATGGAGTCAGCCGGCATCGTTTCAAGCGATGTGACTGTCATATCTATTCCCCAAGGTAAGTTTTGCCGGGCTTGGTCGTACCCGATGTTGAAGCAGGCGTCAGAACGCCCCGAAATCCAGTTTCAACGGTGCCGCTGCGGCCACGACGACGGCGCTCCAGTTCCTCCACCCGACGATCCCGTTCCTCCAGGGTCGGGTCCTTTTCCGGTAACGGTTCAGCCGGAACAACCGGTGGCGGTGTTGGTGCACTTGATGAAAAACCCATTTTAGACTCCCTTTGTTCTTTTTCAGTGTTACGCGCAACCGCCTAATAAATATCGCCCCGGTCACGCGATAGGGCATATGCAGATCATTCAGATTTACTCTTGCGGGTTAAAATATTACATTGCTATCTTATGTTGTCAATATGTTTTTCTTAAGGTGAACAAAAAGCTGATACGGTGTCCAGATTCGATAGCTGATCAGGCCTAAGGTTCGCTTGACAGCTTCGGTGCAGGTGTAGGGCATGACACTGATCTCAGCGTTGGGGCTGCGGTTCGTATGGGTCAATTGACACCGATATCCATTCTGATGAAGCGTCACCAAGTAATCGGCCAACCCTTTAAGATCCAACACAGAATGTGAGAGTTTATTTGATATTGGATCAACAAGAACCCAATAAGGCGGGGCGGCAGAGATCGCTATGCAATGGCGAAACCCTGGCCGCAACCATCGCAGAAACGAAAAACTGGTCCGGTTCGTATAGGCAATGATCACGGCCCGTCTCAAGGGGATTTGTCCGGTCGGTTTATTCACTATATGTTCCTTTCAAAACAAGAAAAATCAGACCTCATTCCGATACCCTGTTTAAACCCGGTATGGGTTTTGCCGGTCGCCGAGTTCGCCCAGGGGGATATCTTCACAATTCCTTTTTCCTGCAGGGGCCCAGTCAGCTTTCCCAATGCCTGTGACCAATAGCGCTCATCCTGAACTTCCTCCTGGATGCGCGGATCCGGCGGGCATTCCGCCGCCCCGTATCGACACAAGGCACCAAATTCATAGCCACTCAATACACCCGCGCGACGCAGGCGGCAGGCCACAGAAATCACATCCCTTGGCTCACATGGTTTTGGGATATCTGATTCATGTGCGGTAAGGCTGCCCCCACCGACCCCATGGCGTGTGATAAAGGCGGCCCATAGCCACGCCTCCTGCGCTGTATCAAATGCCACACCCTGTGAAACAACAGTCGGGCGCGGGATGAGTCGCATTCGCGTCATCCAATCCTCCATTACAAATTTTATGGACTTTGCAGTTCCAGACAGGCACCAGATCGTATTACTAGAAATTTTTATGGTCAACCACAAAAAGGGGCAATTTAGTCGATTTTCTTATTTTAACTAACTTATGTTCTTTATATAATTAAAAAAATTAAATTTTATGAGATCTTTCTATGTGTAATTTAAACTGATTTCGACCATTACAGCATTGGCCGTGCGACCAAACTGTATGTATCCCCGCCATTCGTTCGAAAATTGTTTTTCTTGAGGTTTAGAATAATCCCGATTAAATGGATTTAATAGATCGCAAGTTTGAAAACAATTAATTTGCCCGTTTAGGAAGGACATATGAAGCAAAAAGACATTTGGCTGGGGATTGATCACCTTGCGGATCAGGTTGGGGTGTCGCCCGCCCGTCTTGCGCGCATGGCTGGGCTGGATCAGGCCGTATTCAGTGCAGGTCGCCGTCGGAAACCAAATGGGGAGCTTCGCTGGCCTTCCATGGACAGCCTGGCAAAAGTTCTGGATGTGGCCGGCGTTTCCCTAGGCGATTTCGTGAATTACATGCATGGCGATCCCGCGACCAGATCAGGGTTCAAACTGCCCACGCTGCCCTTGGATAAGGCTGCCGATGACCAGAATTATGATGATGATGGATTTCCTACAGGGGCCGGTTGGGATCTTGTCGAATTCCCGGACGTACAAGACCCCCATTGCTTTGGCCTGCACATAAAGTCCGATCACTTTGAACCCGTCTATCGTGCGGGTGACCTGCTGGTTTGCGCACCGGGAATCAGTGTTCGGCGGGGGGACCGTGTGGTCTATCGCTTTAAGAACAGCCTGACAGGTCACGCCGGGCTTTTCATCGGAACGTTGCTGCGGCAAACTCCTTACACCATTGATATCGCACCTCTGAATGGGGGGGATATTGAAACCATCCAGGCACAGCATGTTCTGTGGCTTACGCGCATCGCCTGGGCCCGTCAGTAATGGATTTTGGCCCTTTGCGCCGAATTCCTCATCACAGTGAAGGACCAATAGAATGACAACAACCACCGCGATCACCTATGTCGATGGCAAATGGGTCGATGCCAATGCCCCTTTGTGGAATTCCATGTCCCATGGTGTTTGGCTGTCTTCTATGATTTTTGATGGCGCGCGTGCCTTTGAAGGCGTCACGCCCGATCTGGACCTGCATTGCCAGCGTGCAGTGCGATCTGCGGGAGCCCTGGGTCTACGCGCCACGATGGATGCGAAGAAGATTGAAGAAATCGCACGCGAAGGCGTTGCCCAGTTTTCATCTGATACTGCCCTGTACATCCGCCCGATGTTCTGGGCAGAGGTTGGCTTTGTCGCACCAGACCCGGACTCGACGAAATTTGCACTGACGGTCAACCCTCTGCCGATGCCGGGCACACAGGGCTTTTCCGCCTGCCTGTCAACGCGGCGTCGGCCAATGCCCGATGCGGCACCTACAGACGCAAAGGCGTCCTGCCTGTATCCCAATGCGGGGCGCGCGCTATTGGAATGCCGCGCCAAGGGTTTTGATAACTGTGTCATGCTGGACCCGCTGGGCAATGTCGCGGAATTTGCCACGGCCAACCTTTTCATGGCGAAGGATGGTGTTGTGAAGACACCCGTTGTGAATGGCACCTTCCTGAACGGCATCACCCGCCAGCGCGTTATCAAATTATTGCGGGATCGGGGGGAAACCGTGCTGGAAACCCGCCTGACCGCCCAGGATTTGATTGAGGCGGATGAGATTTTCAACTCAGGCAATTATGGCAAGGTCATGCCGGTCATTCGCTATGAGGATCGCGACCTACAGCCCGGGCCGAAATTCAAACTGGCCCATGACCTATACTGGGAGTTTTCCCACAAAAAGGCATAGTCGGTATCTAGACAACCGCCCAAGGCAGCGTTTCCCCGGCGTGATAGGGCAGGATCGTGTCACCGCCAGTCGTCACGACATCCGGCACGGTCCAGCCGGTTTTGCGCAGGGTTATCTTTTCCTCATTAACCGGCAGACCATAGAATCTGGGCCCATTCACGCTGGCAAATCCTTCCAGCTTGTCCAGGGCTCCATCGGCCTCGAACATTCCGGCATAGACCGACAATGCGCCCGGCGCGTTATAGATCCCGGCACAGCCGCAGGCGGCTTCTTTCGCATGAACCGGATGCGGTGCTGAATCCGTTCCCAGGAAAAACCGGGGATTGCCGCTGACTGCCGCGGCCCGAACCGCCTGGCGATGCTCCTCCCGCTTGGCGATGGGCAGGCAATACAGATGCGGGCGAATGCCCCCCCGGAAAATATCCGTGCGATTGATTTCCATATGATGCGGCGTGATCGTGGCGGCCAGATGGTCCCCGGCAGTGGCAACATAATCAACCGCCTGGCGCGTGGTGATATGTTCCAGTACGATCTTCAAATCCGACAGACGATCCATCAAGGGTTTCAGCACCCGTTCGATGAAAACGGCTTCCCGGTCAAAAATATCAATTGCGGGATCTGTCACTTCCCCATGGACCAGCAGCGGCATACCAATTTCTGCCATCCGTTTCAGTGTCGCATCCACCTTGCGGATATCGCGCACACCGGCATCTGAATTCGTTGTCGCGCCCGCTGGATACAGTTTCACCGCCGTCAAATCGCCTGCCGCATGCCCTGCTGCCAGATCATCCGGGTCCAGCGTTTCTGTCAGATAGGCTGTCATCAAGGGTTGGAAATTAGAACCCGGCGGACAGGCATCCAGAATACGCTGACGATAGACGCGTGCCGCCGCAGCGGTGGTTACAGGCGGCACCAGGTTTGGCATTACAATGGCACGGCGAAACACGGATGCGGTGGCCGGAACCACGGTCTTCAGCATATCCCCATCGCGGAAATGAATATGCCAGTCATCCGGTCGGATCAGATTGAGTGTGTCTTGTGTCATGTCGCCTCCAACGCCTCAAGAATTGTCGCCGAATGTGTGTCGACCCGCTGTATCCAAGCCTTATGCCACAGAGCATAAAATAACAGAACCCAGGCCGCCTGCCCCTCACGCTTTTTACCCGCCGCCTTGAACAGGGCGATCACGCGATCAGGGTGGGCGATTTCTGCAATGCAGTCCTGGCGGGCGACGGCTGCGCCCAACCGGGCGGCATCTGACTTAATCCAGGCGCCGACCGGCACCGTGAACCCGCGCTTGCGGGCAAAGGCATCAGCTTCCGGCAAATGCTGATCCAACCATTGTCGCAATATCCACTTGCCGCGTCCTTCACGAATTTTCAAAATATCGGGCAGGCGAAACGCCGCCTGGGCCACAACAGGGTCTAGGAATGGGGTGCGCCCCTCCAGCCCATGGGCCATCAAACAGCGGTCCAGCTTAACCAGCAGATCATTGGGCAGCCAATCCTGACAATCCGTCGCCTGGGCGGCCTGCAGCCGGTTCAGCCCATCCATGCTGTCGGTTGCTTCCCGCCCTGCAATGCTGTCACGCCAGGTAGAGGAGACGTCGCGCAAAACGCCCAAACGATCAAACACACCCTTACCTCGGATGGATTTCCCCCCCATCCACCAGGGGCGCAGAACCGATCTATAGCGACCATATCCCCCGAAAAGTTCGTCACCCCCCTCCCCGCACAACACGACCTTTAAATCCTGCGCTGCGCGCTCTGCCAGGGCCCAACTGGGCAAGACCGCATAATCTGCTGTCGGGTCATCAATGGCCGCCGCGATGCGTGGCAGCAATTGATTGAAATCCTTCTGTCCGAATGAAACTTCTTCATGCTGTGCGCCCAGGCGTTTGGCGAGCATGCGGGCATGGCTGCGCTCATCCTGCACGGTGGTTCCATCGAACCCTGCGGTGAATGCCACAACGGGGGCATCATTCAAATCCGCCATGATCCGCAGAATGGCGCTGGAATCGATCCCGCCGGACAAAAACATGCCATAGGGCACGTCAGATCGTTGATGAACCCGAACGCTGTCTCTCAATGCATCATCCAACCGGGCCAGCGCTTCCGCTTCGGTAATCGGTTCCGGCCCGCCCTGGGGGAGTGCTGGCAGTCTGTGGCGTTCAACAATCCGGCCCTGGCGCACGATCAATGTCTCGCCCGGCAGGACGCGTTTTATGCCTTTCAAGGGGAGATCCCGTCCACAGGAAAACTGTAACTGCAAAAAGGTATCTCGGGCTTCATCATCCAGCATTGGATTAATCAATCCCGCTTTGATCAGCGCGCCCGGTTCAGACGCGAAGGCAAAGGCGCTGGGCGTCTCAATATAATACAGGGGTTTGATACCAAACGGATCCCGGCTGAGAACCAGGCTGCCCCCCGCTGTCGGGTCATGGATCGCAATGGAATACATGCCACGCAGCGCCTTGGCATATTGCACCCCGTCCCGGCGATACAGGAACAGGGCGGCCTCGCAATCCGACGCGGTGCGAAACGGCGTATCTGGCATCGCCGCTTTTAATTCGATGTAATTGTAGATTTCGCCATTGGCAACCAGGGCCGCACGGCCCGGCTCATACAGCGGCTGATCCCCGGTGGTCAGATCGATAATTGCCAGCCTGGTCTGCAACAATGCCGTATCGCCAGCAATATGACGGCCACTGCCATCCGGGCCACGATGCCCCAAGGCCGTGATCAAGCGATCCAGGACCGCATCTTTGGGCGCGGACCCATCCCGCATCATAAGGCCAGCAATGCCGCACATATACTTCTATCATGCTCCAGGGATCGCCATTCCGTTCACGAGGATTGGCGGATCTTTTCAAAAAATTCCTGATAGGCGGCGACAACCGGGCCTTCAGAGTACTTGTCAGTGAATTCCGCATGCGCATGCCCGACAAGTTCCTGACCAAGGCTGCGATCGTCCAACAGTCGCGCAATGGTGCGCGACAGTTCTTTAGCATTGTCGACAGGTGCCAACAGGCCGGTCTTGCCGTCTTCTATCAACTGACTGGGCCCTTGGGACGCTGCGGCAACGACCGGCACACCCTGTGCCCAGGCTTCCAGAACGATATTGCCCAAGGGCTCATGCCGCGACGAACAGAAGAAAATATCTGCCGCAGAAAGCAAGGCTGGTGTGTCTTCTCGCCAGCCCAGGAAACGCACCCGATTGCTGATGCCCAATTGCGCCGCCTGCTGCTTCAAGGCCTGCTCTTCCTTGCCATCGCCTGCGATCCATAGATACGCCTTTGGCAATTGCGCCAATGTTTCCAACGCCGTATCGAACCCTTTGTTGGGATGCAATCGCCCCAGGCACAACAGCAGCGGCGCGCCCTGGGGCGTATCGAATTCTGCGCGATCAACAGGTGGCATACGGCGATCATCGACAAAGTTGGGCAGGTACCACGCCCGCTCCTCTGGCCAGCCCTCCCGGATCAGATAGTCCCTGATATCATGGGTGTTGGCGACCAGATGATCACAGCGCTTATAGTTCTTCAGCTTGTAATAGCCGCCCAATCGACCGACCACCGTCCAATCCCCTTTTGGGGCAATCTTGGCAGCGCGATTCATCCAAACCAGCACTACATCCGGATTGAAGCTTTTCGCCAGGCGCTTAACGCTGCCCTTGGTAATCATGTCGAATTTCCCGGAAAAGGCCAGCTCCGTAACCGGGACGCCTGCCTCTATCAGGGTCTTGCGACGACCATCATGATGCCGAATGGCCGCTTGTTGCGGTGTCCCTGCGCGCGCCAGGGCACAGACCAACCGAATGAAAAAGGCCTCAGCCCCACCGGTTTGCGCCCCGGCCATCACTTGCAGAACGGATACAGACACTTGCTACTCTTTACCTCCGCTTGTCGGGATCCGAGGGATCGACATCAATTTGCCATTCCTCCTCATCCTCCGACGTCTCAGTGCTTGAATGCGACTCTTCCAATGCGTGGGATCTCTGTCGGGACAAATCGGGATCCCGCTCGTCACGATCATCCTCATCATAGTCGTCGTCGTCTTCAGGTTCGTATTCGTCGTCGCCCGGATCATCATCCTCATAAAGATCATTGTCGAAATGATAGAGGGTCGGATCATTCCTGGCGTTGTCAAAAATGGACCCCAAAGATGCCCCTTTCGACTCAATGGGACGACATCCCGCCACAGCAAGGCCGGACAGGACGAACGCTGCCAAGACCCAACCCTGCCAAAACCCAAGGCCGGAAACAGCTATTGCCAGACCGGTTCCAATAACTGCAGCAGCAGCCGGCAGCCGCCATCCCTCCCGCGGGCCTTGAACACAGCGCAAAATCAGAAAGCAAACGCCCAGAATAGCCAGCATCAGGCCGACTATGCCTGTCCCCAACATCAGTTCCAGAAAAGCACTGGTCTGCACCGACGCGGTTGAAAAGGACTGTGCCCCATCCGCCGAGACAATTCCGGCGCCCCAGCCAAGCAAGGGCGATTCAGCCCAGGATGCCAGGCCGGCGCGCCACGCATCCACCTTGTTGGTGAGATAGGGAAAATTCGTGCCATTCTCCAGGATCCAGCCGTTCATGCGGTCCCCGTACAGCGTGACGGCAACGGCTGGACCAAAGCTCCACGCCAACAGGGCCAATAACAGCATCAGACGTGTCAGAACAATGGAGATAAAACACAACAAGAAACACACCAGACCAACAACCGACACAATCCGGGCTATCGGGCCGGCCGCGATCAACAGCACAGCAAGACAGATCACCAGCCACAGTGCCGCTTCTTTCCATCCATAGGCGCGCTGCACCAATGCTGCGACAGGCCACATAAAAATGCTCAGGAGGACATAGAGAATACTGAATTGGGGCCCATTGATTCGCAGAATACCACGCAAAGCACCATCGGATGCGGCTTCGAAAACCATAATCGCAACAATCGCAAAGGCACCATACAATGTGGGAACGACCACCGCCGAATCCGATGTCAGATGACCGGCCAGAAAAATCGCAGGCACGCCCAATAAAACCGCCCCGCATAGCACAATCACGATTGGCGTTGTGATGTCCGGCTGGGCAGACCAGAAAATACTGGCTGCCCCCCACAGCGCCAGGGCCAATGTGAGCCAGCCCACGGTTCCCATCGCCCTGGGCAAGGTCAACAGATGCGTATAGCCGCGAAAAATCGTAACAATACAGGCGCAAATCATAACCAGGATGACGCCATATCCTGCCCATCCTGGTGCCAGAACCAACCCGATCCAGGCCGCAACCAGCGCTGCGGCAAGAAACATGCGGCCATCCATGAATTGATCTGGGGGGCGAAGACTGCTTGGCTCTGTCATCAGCACGCGGACACTGGATCATCCGATTTTAAGGAGCGTCTGGGTCAGCCAGACGCGCGGGTTTCAGCGGGAGACTACAGATGCTCGTTTCCAGAGGCAAATTAATCCTTCCTTTTCGGGGTTGGAAATCTCGGATATACGCAAGGTTATGAGCGAAAACAGCACCACCAAGCGCAAGACACTCTCCTGCCTTATCGTCGCCCGGAATGAACAGGCGATGTTGCCGGACTGTTTGAAATCATTACGTTTTGCAGATCAGATCGTTGTTGTCCTGGACCGCACGACCGATGAAAGCAAAGCGATCGCACACCAGGCCGGGGCCTTGATCATCGAAGGCAGTTGGCCGTCCGAAGGGGAACGGCGCAATACCGGTATCCAGGCCTGCACCAGCGACTGGATTCTGGAAGTGGACGCGGATGAACGCGCAACCGAGTCGGTGGCCCAGGAAGTGACAGATCTGATCCAGAGCAGCCCCGATGGATTATACCTGATCCCCATCCGTAACATGATTGGCGACCGCGAGGTTCGATATGGCTGGGGAGCCTATAATGGCGCGGCCTCTGCACCCCGTCTGTTTTCCAAGGGGGCCAAGGTCTGGGGCCCAGAGCGAGTGCATCCGTCCCTGCAAACCGGGACGCGGTTGGGATCGCTGCGCCATGGCCTGATCCATCTGGTGGATAAGGATCTGGCCGATATGTTCGACCGGATGAACCGCTACACGACCCTGATGGCCCAGGATGCGGTGGATAAGAACACCGTCCCGTCCCTCAGTTCCGCGCTGCGCCGAGTTCTGACGCGCGGCTGGAAATCCTATATTGCTCGCAAGGGATATCGCGAAGGGATCTATGGCCTTGCCCTGGCCTTTTTTGCGGCGGGCTATAGCCTGCAAATTCATTTAAAGGCGCGTGAGATCCTGGAACGCCAGAATCGCCAATAACCGCACCGTTATCCCAGCAGATCGGTGGCGCCAGCGATAACCTGATCGGTGGACAGACTTCCCATCAAACTGCCAACTGTATGCCGGTCGTAGCCTGAAAAGCCAATAAGTTCCGCCATGGTTTCCGGCGTTCGCAGAAAAGCAGCGCGCGGGCCGCGGGGCGCATACAGGGCCTCTTGCGACGGTCCAAACAGCCCCAAAGTCGGGGTGCCAACCGCGGCGGACATATGCATCAGCCCGGAATCATTACCAACATAAAGGGCCATTCGCGACATTGCCGCCGCAGCGGTCAGCAGGTCCACTGTTCCAACCAGATCAATGCGCCTGTCTTCCGGAACGGATTGCAGGACCGGCATTGCCTGTTGCCGCTCCCCCGGCCCACCGAAGACCGCCACTTTCGCCCTGGGCAACGGACCAGAAGGGCCGGTCAAAGCGTCAATCAAGGATACGAATCTGTCGGCTGGCCATATCTTTCCCTGCCAGTTGGCAGTCGGGCCTATTGCCAGTACTTTCCCATTTCCTGATCCAATCTTTGCCGCAGCCCGCTCTTCATGGTCAGGCGACCACCACATTTTTGGCAAGGGTGGATTATCTGCGCGCCCAACCATGCTGCCCAGAACATCGACGCGATGAATCGGCTGCACAGGCTTTGGCACGCGCAATTTTTCTTCCGCCCGCAATGCATTTAAAATGGCGGATCGGCGCAGGTCTACGGCAACATCCCATTTTCGCAGACCAACCGCCCGCCACAGACGCCACCAATGGCCATGAAACCGGGCTTTGTTCAGGACAATCAAACGTTCCAGCCCCGGCACGGCCTCAAACAAAGGCGCAGAGGCCGGGCCCGCCGCAATAGTCACGCGGATGCCTGGATCCCGATCGATCAAATGCGACAACAGACCGGTCGATAAAACCGCATCCCCAATTCGATTGGAGGTTATGAAAAGAAGGCGCATAGAGCTGTAACAGGCCTTTCCAGTGTCTGGATCCGGTGTCGGGAGGACCCTATACCCGCCTTGTCCCCGCTTGCCAACAGAACCGGTCATGCTTACCTGTGTAAAATAGCCGTTTCGCGTCAAGGAGAATGCGTCATGACAAATTTTGCCGAACTGACGGGCCGGGGTGTCATCACATTGTCCGGGACCGACAGGATCGCGTTCTTGCAAGGGCTGGTGTCCAACGATGTTGCCAAGCTGGACTCCGGGCGCGCCCTATGGTCGGCCTTGCTGACGGCGCAGGGAAAATTTCGCCATGACTTTTTCCTGATCGCCGATGGTGACAGGATCCTGATCGACTGTGAAGGCGGTGACCGTCTGATGGATTTGGGGCAGACGTTGCGACGCTATGTCCTTCGGGCCGATGCCAAATTGGGCGTAGAGCCAGCGCTGCACTGCTTTGCGATCTGGGGGGACGGATCAGACGCCCTATCACCGGATGGAACGGCAGAACCCGTTGCCGGGGGCATTTTGTTTGCGGACCCCCGCCTGCCCGCCATGGGATACAGATTGATCGCCCCGGCAGATATGGCGCGCCCGTGGTTGTTGCAGCACGGCGCGACAGAGCGCAGTCGCACGGATTGGGACGCGCACCGCATCCCACTGGGCATTCCTGACGGGGCACGGGATATTCAGCCCGATAAGGCAATCCTGTTGGAGCATGGATTTGATGAACTGAACGGCCTGGACTGGAAAAAAGGCTGTTACATGGGCCAGGAACTGACGGCCCGAACGAAGTATCGCGGCCTGACCAAAAAGCGTCTTTTGCCTGTCCGACTGTCAGGCGGCATACCCGAGGAAGGCAGTCAGGTCCTGACGCCAGAAGGAAAGGATGCAGGGACACTGTTCAGCATTGCGGGCGATTGGGGATTGGCCCTTCTGCGCCTGGATGCGGTCAGAAAAAAGGCGGCGCTGACTTCCGGCAGCACCGCCCTTCATCCACAGATTCCAGACTGGATAACCCTGTCTGATTAACTGGCCTTCAGCACGTCTTCCAAGGCTGCATTCAATTCTTTAACCGCATTGACGGAATGGTCGAACATGGCGCGTTCGTCCTTGTCCATGTTGATTTCGACAACACGTTCCACGCCATTTTCACCGATCACGACCGGCACGCCGACATACAAGCCATCCAGGCCATAAACGCCATCACAATAGGCGGCGCAGGGCAGAACCCGCTTCTTATCCAGCAGATAGCTTTCCGCCATGGAAATTGCGGAAGACGCCGGTGCATAAAAGGCCGAACCGGTTTTCAGCAGGGCAACAATTTCGCCGCCGCCGCCACGGGTCCGCTTGACGATGGCATCGATCTTTTCCTGGGTTGACCAACCCATTTCGATCAGGTCCGGCACGGGAATGCCTGCAACCGTTGAATATCGAATCAGCGGCACCATTGTGTCGCCATGACCGCCCAGAACGAAGGCGGTGACGTCTTCCACAGACACATCAAATTCTTCAGCCAGGAAACAACGGAACCGCGCGCTGTCCAGCACGCCCGCCATACCAACGACCTTGTTCTCCGGCAGACCGCTTTCACGCTGCAGCAGGCCGACCATGACGTCCAGCGGATTGGTGATGCAGATAACAAAGGCGTCCGGGCAATGGGTTTTAATGCCCTCACCCACCGATTTCATGACCTTCGCATTGATGCCGATCAGATCGTCGCGGCTCATGCCAGGTTTGCGCGCAACACCGGCGGTAACGATAACCACATCAGACCCTTTCAGATCCGCATAGTCATTGGTACCTGACATTTTTGCATCAAACCCTTCAACCGGGGCAGCCTGCGCGATATCCAACGCCTTGCCCTGCGGCATGCCGTCGACAATGTCGAAGACGACGACGTCACCCAGTTGCTTCAGACCAGCCAAAAGCGCCAGCGTCCCACCAATATTCCCAGCGCCAACCAGCGCAATCTTGTTCCGTGCCATTATTTTACAGCCCTTTCGTTGCGACCCATGCCGCACTGCGTTTCATACTTGCAGTGTCCGCATGGTGTCATTTTTGGACGAAAAAATACTGCCTTGTTCCCTATCCGACACGGCAAGTCCGCGCAAGGCACAGCACAAGAAAAACCACACCCGACCGATCAATCCACCCAAAGGGACCCTAAAAGTTGATCATATGGCTATCTTAAATAGCAATATTTAATTTCATGTACTTATGAATGATTTTTTAATTGATTGTAAAATTTATCCTTCATATCGTCACGATTGAATAGTTCGCTAAATCGCTTTGGGGGGGTCCCAGATGGATAGATTCATAGCGGCTGAAACTCTGGCCTATTACCAGAATTTCAGCAGCAGAGACGCGCGCCTTGATCGGCAACGGGGGGCTGAAGACGGCTACCGGGAATTGCCAGCGGTAGAGGATACCGATTTCTCGCCGCATGAGGCATATCGCATTGCTGAAGCCCGGACTGCCTTGAACGAATACATCCGACGCATGCGCACCGAAATCGACAAAATCGATCTGCGCATCCGCGAATTCGTTTCGTTGCGCGATGATGATTACAGTTCACGGAAAAGCTCGCTGTATGTGGAAAAGCAATCCCGCCTGCAACGGGTGAATGATTTGGTTGGCAAGGGATCGCATCGCTATACGGAGTTGGTGCGGCAACGGGACGAGGCGAACCGAACTTATCGGGAGCGGGAACATGAATTTGGGCGCGCGCCCAGTTTGCGCATGCACGAGCCCATCATCGATCGCCCTTGGTTTTCATGGCTGTCTATCTACATTCTGGTATTGCTGTTTCTGGCGCTTCTGGAAGTGCCAGTCAATCAATTGGCGGTTCAGTTGTCCTTCGAATTTTCCGCCTGGATATCTTACATCATCGCCTTCCTGATCGGTGTCACCTTTATCCTGCAGGCCCATTTCCTTGGGGTGCAAATGCTGCGGTTTATCGCTGTATCTGGCTGGCGGAAGTTGTGGCATTTGGTCCTTATCCTGCTAACCCTGCTGCTGATGGCCACGATGATTCTGGTATTGTTCCAAATGCGCGGGGAAGTCACAGCAACGGTTGCCGCGCAATCTGCAATCATTCAGGTCCCAGGGGCAACACCCCCGCCCGAAATCGCCCAGGTGGGTGCAAGCAACTTCTTCTCAAACCTATTTGGAAATCTGTCCAACGCCCTGTTTGGCGACCCGACAGAAAGCAACTTTGCCCAGGTGGGTCTGCTGCTCTTGAACGGATTGGTTTTGTTAATCGGAACAGTTTTGTCCTGCCTGCGCCACGACAGAGAACCAGAGTTGGAACAAGCCTATTTGAAAAAGCGCCAGACGGAACGTGCCGTTGATTACTATATGCGCGATTTCAACCGCGATGCGTCCGACATAGAAAACGAGATGTCCAAACGGATATCGTCTGCAGAACGCCTGGCCGATCAGATCGATCAGGATATTCAGAAACTCGAAGAAGAGCGGATGCAGCTGAAGCGCCAGATCGAAAACGATATCCGCACCGTCCTTAACATCTTGTCCCAACAGTTGACCGCCTATCAGGAGAGCAATGCCCAATCGCGCAAATCACAGCGGCCCGTCTATTTTGGTAATTTCGGATTGAGACTTCTGGGCGAGGAGGTATTGGTCGAATGACAATGTTACGCTCGTCCTTATTGGGCTTTCTGGCCCTTCTGGCTGGCATCAGCACCCCTGACACCGCACAGGCACAGGCGTTTTCCACCTATTGCGGTCCTGCCAGCCCGCCATCCCACACCCTGATGCTGATCGATCAAACCGAAAACTTTGACACCATTGATATGACGCGCTTTGCTGAAGGGTTTAACCGCATATTCCAGGAGTTGATTCCAGGCAACCAACTGGATATTTATCTGATCGCCGGTCAGCCTGGCGCTTTAACGCGTGCCTTTTCATCCTGCATTCCGGGCTGCCCCGACGAGATCGAATCCGGCAATTCCAACTGGCAACATATCTGTTCGAATGTTCTGATTCAGCGCGACAAACGCCTGTTTGTCGCCGCGTTTACAAAATTTATGAACGACCTGAACGCGGCGTCGGCGGTTTCTGATGCCACCCATCTGATCAACACTCTTGAGAATCTGGCCTATCAATATTCCGACAGCTCTATTAGCGACTTCTATATTTTCTCGGACATGCTGGAATATTCGCCGCTGAATTACAAAATCAACGCGTTTGATTTCACCGCGCGGCAAGCGCTGGAGCGCAAAGCACGGGGGGTTATTCCCGAAAATCACTTTCTGGCAAATGCGACTGTTACTGCCTTTGGTTTTGGCAAACGGTTGGGACAGCAGAGTCTGATCGAAGAAAAAGGATATGCCGCGGCCTTGCTGCCGTCCGGCACGGCGACCCAGTTTCGCGCCTTCTGGACCGATTTCTTCAAGACAACCATGCCAACAAAGGCATTCCGACTTTCCCTGGAATATTAAGAAGGGCAAACACAATGACGACCAAAGATCCAAATTTGTGCTTCGTGCTGGAACCCACACCGGTGAAACAGCGCGATGATGCGCATCCAGATGCCCTGACCCACGGAGACCTGAATACGATCTTCAATCAGATCATAGAGCCATCCATCACCGGGCGGGGCTTCAGGATTGTACGATCCTCACATATCACGCGGTCAGGCTATATGACGCGCGAACACAAGGATCATACGACAAAGGCTGCCCTGGTGATCGCCAATATCACCACCGCCGACCCGATTGTCATGTTCTGCCTGGCCCTGCGCTACAGCATGACAACCGCGAAGCCGAATCATTCCGTTATCGGTCTGCTGGATCGGGAACAGTTCAACATCTTTGACCTGCCCAGTGTCATCGTTGGGCCCATTCCCTATGGCCTGACCCCAGAACCCCATCTGGATGCCACGGCCAGCCAAGAGACCGATGTCGCCGACGCCATTCAAAGCGCGCGCAATGACCTGATCCATTCCGTCGGGCAGTTTATCGATTGGAGCAAGCCTGCGGGTGATCCCATCGGCCAGGACAGCGCCTATACCGCCGCGCATACCAAAGCCGAAAACACCGCAAAATACCCAGAAAGCGACAACTCTGACGATACCGACGCCTTCGACCGCTTCCTGAAAGCCCGCATCCGCGCCCTTCTGAATGAAGACAATACCGACTATGCCGCGCGAAAATTGCAACAACGCCTTTTCGATCATCGTTGAGGGGTGCAACAATGGCACAACAACGCGAAAAATATTTTGTAGGAGCGTCTTTCTCAATAGCGACGATGATAATACTCCTCATCCTCGTCACCCTGGCAAATCTGAATTTCGCCTCTGAAAAGGGTCAAGAGTTATCAGCACTAAATGCACTTACCCAACATAAGCCACTTGTCGGCGCAGGTCTTATTCTTCTGGTTCAAGTCATTTTTGCTGGTTGCATTTGGCCGCGCAAAGGCAGTTCCCCCGACGAAGCTGCAGAGAGAATTAGCATCCATTATTACCTGGGTTTTGTTTCCACATTGATTGCAATTGCGGTATCAATGTATTTCAGTACGTTACCAATTTCACCAGAATCCGCAGCAAAACAGTCAACAGAGACCGCTGCTATTAACTCTACAAGTGCATCCGATGCGGATTCACAATCCACATCGGGAAATTCAAACGTCGAAAGCCCCCGACCAGAAACAGCACCATTCAATGGACCGATTACCAAAAACCAGAGTCAGGAACAGATAAAGCAGTTTCTGGTTAACGTTTCAACAAATGCTGCAGCAGCTGTGTCATCAACAGTTATAGGGTTCATAATTCACATTGTTGCCAAGGGACACTATTCAGTCGTCAGGTCACGACCTGAACTGAATGCTCATTTTCGCTCCGGAAATAATTCAAACAGTCGCAGTGAACATGAGAGTTCTTCGAAACTATCAGAGAGCGAGCCGCCCCGTCAAAAACCTGAAGCGGGGTTCAACGACGGAAATTCTGAACCAGTCGCGGGGCATAGATACTGCGGCTTGATTGATGCTCAATCCTGTTGGTTGAACTTAGTTAAGTTCCTACAGAAACTACCACAAAGGCCCCAGGATACGGTGTATGGTATCGACGGTCACCCTGGGCGAACGGATGGATATTATCCAATCTATCAGACCGCTACATCCACGCGTCCCCCCTGTGGCGAAGATGAGATTTCGCGAGATACGCGAAATGCCATTCGACGTTACTCAAATGGTAGTAAAGTCTAGGACGCTCCAATGGCCCAATCAGAACAACAAGACATGATGCCAACAACGATGTCTGAACTGGCATTCATTTTTGTTTTTGTTTTTGCAATGTTCGCAGCGGTCGGGAACGCTCAAGATACGGAACCCCCAGTTTCAGCAGATGCAAGATTGGTTGAATTTGAAACCAGTGGCCGTGTAAGTTGTATCTATGTCCCGTACGTGTCTTTTCGACACCAAACCGGTCAAATGGTTTCCTATATTCCAGAAACAGGGCAGTTGAATGTTGCTATCAGTGCAACTGATAATACACCAGCAGCACGCTCTTTCCTGCAGTTTTATTGGCGGCAACATGAGGATGAAACACAAACGCTAGATAAAACCTGGGACAGCAAGAACATCTACGTAAGATACAATCTTGATGGACCTGATTCCACGACTCAACCAGGAAAACCGTACCTGTATCTTAATGAAAAAGGTAGAACCGCTGTGTTCTATGCTATCAACTTCTTAAATCGCGTTATTTCTAGAAATTTCAGCACACACAAAAGGAACAATGCAAAAATAATTACAGATATACCAGAATTCACCTCTAAGAATTTTCTTATATTTCATAATCATGATGAATTTTCTATTCTCTTGTCTTCTTTAATAACTTTGAATGATATTTTAGAAAAAGAGTATAATTGCCGTTTATTTTATGATCTATTTAATGTACCTGAGAGAAAAAATCCTGATATCTACACATTGTTTTCAGGCATGATATCAAACGAGCTTTCGTCCTATGAAGTAGCATTTAAGAACTTTTTTTTGGATGAGGCTCATAAGCCAAACCACGGATTGGTAAACTCATACGAGAAATTCCCAAATTACATTGATACAACTGAATGAGAATTGTTGCGTTGTTTGCTCATTCCAGAGTTCTTTTTTGCCTGTGACGGGGTGACTGCTGGACGTCTTTGGAATGATCGTCTAATCAAGACGCTCAATCTTTGATACCGTTGTGGACCCCCCATGCTCTTGCTGCATCGCCTGTATGATTGGACGCTGTCTCTTGCCGCGCATCGACATGCGGTTTGGTGGTTGGCGGTGGTCTCATTTATCGAAAGCTCGGTCTTTCCGATCCCGCCCGATGTGCTGTTGATCCCCATGATCCTGGCGCGCCCGCATTTGGCGTTTCGGTTTGCATTGATTTGTACCATTGCCTCTGTGCTGGGGGGGATGGCCGGGTATGGGATCGGGCATTTCCTGTTCGAATCCATCGGGCGGCCGCTGGTCGCCCTGTATGGCGCGACAGAGGCGCTGCAGGGCATTCAGGGGGACTTTGCAGAAAACGGCTGGTGGATCGTCCTGGGCGGCGGTATGACCCCGTTTCCGTATAAGGTCGTCACCATCGCGTCTGGCGCATTGGGGCTGGATCCGTTGGCCTTTATGGCGTCTTCTATCGTGGGACGCGGGGCGCGGTTCTTCCTGGTCGCAGCCCTGTTATGGAAATTTGGGGCCCCCATCCGCGACTTTATCGAAACCCGACTGGGCTGGGTTGTCGCAGGGGCATTTGTACTCTTGATCGGCGGCTTCCTTGTGATCAAAGTGATCTTATGACAACGCTTCTGACCCGACTGCTGCCGCCGCAGCGTATCCCGTTCGCCCTTGCCGTGTGTTCGGCACTGGTGCTGATAACGGTCAATATTTTCGAATATGGATTTGGCTATCTGCCCTGCCATTTGTGCCTGTATCAGCGATTGCCTTGGTGGATCGCATTGGGGTTGTCATGTGTCGGTATCATGCTGTTGAAACGCAGAGGCGTTCTGTCGCTGTTGATTTCGATCCTGGCACTGGTTGCAATTTTAGTCGGTGCGGGATTGGGCGCCTATCACGCCGGTGTTGAATATCAGTTCTGGCCCGGACCATCTGGTTGCACGGGCGCACAGGCCTTATCCACCGGGCTGGCCGGAGCCATTCAGAATATTCAATCCGGCCCGCCGGCCCCGTCTTGTGGCGATCCCGCATGGACCTTGTTTGGCATTTCCATGGCGGGGTATAATTTTCTACTGTCGCTGTTCGTCGTCCTGGTGGGCGGTCTGGCGATTTGGAAAGGATTGAAACGCCCATGGCCCTTGAAAAACCCATGACCCGTGGCCCGAAATATCTACCCGGTGACAGCCGCAAGCGCGACGATGTGCATTCCATGTTGCGCGTAAATCTGGCAGGTGAATTTGGCGCCAAACGGATTTACGAGGGTCAGTTATCGGTTCTGGGAAAGGGCCCCAAGGGGGACATCCTGCGTCATATGGCAGACCAGGAAGCCCATCACCTGGAAACCTTTGAAACAATGGTAGCACAGCGTCGCGTGCGCCCAACGGCCCTGCGCCCCGTTTGGCATGTTGCGGGCTATGCCCTGGGGGCAGGCACCGCCCTGTTGGGGGAAAAGGCCGCTATGGCCTGCACAGTCGCCGTTGAAGAAGTCATTGATGCCCACTATCAGGAACAGCTATCAACATTAGGTCAGGACGAGCCGGACCTGAGCGCAAAAATTGAAGAGTTTCGTCTGGAAGAACTGGAACACAGGGACATTGGGTTGGACCATGGCGCGGCCCAGGCCCCGGCCTATTCTATTCTGACCGGTCTGATACAACGTGGCTCCCGCCTTGCAATCTGGTTGAGTGAGAGATTTTAACGCAGGTTGCACTTTACAATACATGTTTTTGAATTTGGTATGATAGCATACTTAAAATTCTTTGCATGCGGGGCAGAATGCAAACAAAAATCCGACTTTCAAACCTTAGATTCTCGCTACAGGTTCACCTAAGTACGATTTTTCTATTTGTTGTTATCTCCGTATGTTTGTTGATTGGCGCTATTTCCTACAATTACGCACTGAAGCTTACCGACACTTCGACAAACTCGCTGTTGGATCAGGTGAACCGTGTCTCTGTGGCAGAGACACGCGCGCTGTTTCTTCCTGCAGAAAGTGTTGCCAATCTTCTTTCATCCAACGGCAATCTTGGCACAACAGCGCTGAAGAACCGGATGCAAAGCATTCCCGCTCTTTTGCGGGGCTTGAACAGGTCGGAAAACATAACCGCTGTCTTTGTGGGTAATCAGCAGGGTGACTTCATGTTGGTCAGAAGATTACCTGCTGATCCAAATCTGGCTGCTCGGTTTAACGCGCCAGAGGGTACGGCCTATATCGTCCAGGTGTTGGAGCGCAACAAACAACAGGTTGCCCGCGGATACTATATTTATGTGAATGCCGCGATGCAGACCCTTCGTTTCCAGCCACGGGAAGATTACACGACCTATGACCCCCGAACCCGTCCCTGGTATCAATCCGCCACACAAAGCGACGAGACGATTTCCACGCCCCCCTATGTTTTCTTCACCACACAGGAAATAGGGATGACCGTTGCCCGCAAGGGATCATCAGAGTCACCGGAAGAGCAGTTCGTGATTGGTGTTGATATCACGCTTGGAACGCTGGGCAATGCGATGGAACAAAACCGTGTGACTCCCCGCACGGAAAGCATTCTCATGACCACCGATGGACTGATCGTTGCGCATCCCGACCCTGCTAGTGTCACGCGAATGGGGGAGGATGGAAAACTCAGGCAAACCAGCCTGTCTGATGTTGGAAGCCCTGTCTTGTCTCTGGGATTTGAACGGTTCCGCAACGGCGGCAACAGCCGCCTCCAACTGACTCAGAATGGATCTGTATGGGATGTATCCTATTCATCGGTGCCCATTCTGGGCGACCAGTCCCTGATCCTGGCCCTGGCAATTCCGCGCGCGGAAATGATGGGGGGACTGACAGCGGTTATGCAGGAAGGGATGATTTGGGCGCTGGGTCTGATGCTGGCGTCCATACTGCTGGTGCTGTGGGTCAGTCGCATGATCACGAACCCGCTGCGGGCCTTGCAACAACAGGCCGACGATGTAAGCCGGTTTGATTTTACACATCAGGAGTCACCGACAACGCGAATTTCAGATATCCAGAATTTATCCAATGCAATCTTTATGATGAAAGAAACCATCCGGCGGTTCCTGGATATCTCGCAAGCTGTCGCGGCAGAGGAAGACTTTGATGCGTTGATGAGGCGGTTGCTGGACGAAATTATTGGTGTAACGAAAACCGAGGCGGGCATTCTGTACCTGACCGATAAGGACGGCACCCGACTGGTCCCCCATGCGGGGCGGTTGGATGCCAATCGGCCTTTGGACTATCCCCTTTCCGATGTCTTGTTATCGCGCAAAAAGACCCTGCTGGCACGCAGCATCGTTGACGAAAATGCGGAAGGGACCCCCGCAACCGCCACCGAACTGGAAATGCTGGGCCTGGGCGGCATTGCAAAAGCGATGGATGCGGCACCAAAGAACCTGATCGCTGCCCCCCTGTTCAACCGCCAGAAAGAACTGGTTGGGGTCCTGTTGCTGCTGGAAACCGATACGACGATGGATCAAACCTTAATCCGGTTTACCGAAGCCCTGTCAGGTTCTGCTGCGATTTCCCTTGAAGCGCGACAATTGATTGTTGCCCAGAAAGAATTGTTTGAAAGCTTCATTCAGATGATCGCAGGCGCAATTGACGCGAAAAGTCCCTATACGGGGGGCCATTGTGCACGGGTTCCAGAACTGACTAAAATGCTGGCCTCTGCGGCGCATTCAGCCACCAGCGGCACTTTTGCCGACTTCACGCTTTCCAACGAAGATTGGGAGGCCATTCACGTCGCCGCCTGGCTGCATGATTGTGGAAAAGTAACAACGCCTGAATTCGTCGTCGACAAAGCGACAAAGCTGGAAACCATCTATGATCGAATTCACGAAATCCGCATGCGTGTAGAGGTCATGAAACGTGAAGCCGAAATCGGCTATCTGCGCGATGTTTTGCGCGATGGCGATGCCCCCGAACGCAAAGCCGCCTTTCAGGCCGACCTGGACCAATTGGATGACGACTTTGCCTTCCTTGCGAAATGCAACCAGGGGGGTGAATTTACAACAGATGCAGATATTCAACGCATAAAGGAAATTGCGGCAAAGACCTGGACCCGAACCATCAGCGATCGAATGGGGGTCTCGCATGAAGAACTCAGCCGTTTGGAAAACCGTGAAGAGCGTCCCGTGCCTGTTGAAGAACCTCTTCTCGCGGACCGGATTGAACATCAAATCAAACGCCCCGCCTCAGAACGGTTTGATGCCGACAACCCCTGGGGCTTTAAAATGGACGTGCCAGAACTTCTGTACAATCGTGGTGAAATTCACAATCTGACCGTTCGTCGGGGCACGTTGACCGAGGAAGATCGTTACAAGATCAATGAGCATATCGTCCAAACCATCAAAATGCTGGAGCGTCTGCCCTTCCCGAAACATCTCAGCACGGTGCCGGAGCTGGCCGGGGGCCATCATGAGAAAATGGACGGGACGGGATATCCCAAACGATTGAGCAAGGAGGATATGTCTCCTGTCGCCCGTATGATGGCAATCGCCGATATCTTTGAAGCCCTCACGGCCGTTGACCGCCCCTATAAGAAAGGAAAAACCCTGTCGGAAGCGCTGAAGATCATGGGATTCATGGCTAAGGAATCCCATGTGGATCCAGAGCTATTCAACCTTTTCCTGACAGAAAGAATTTATGAAGCCTATGCGAATAAATTCTTACAACCAGAACAGATTGATGCCGTCGATCCTGACGATTTTCGCATTGTAACACCGTCCTGATGATCGGTACTGCCATCCCCTTACGCGCGTCTACTCAAGACTCCGCTTGATGATAGATACCCCATCAATGGGCGGGAAACATCCTCAACCATCGCTGACCAGAACCCTGACAGCGCTTGCAGGCCATGCACGAATGCGCCCGGATGCTGCTGCCATTCTGGATAACAGTATCTCCATATCCTACCAGACCCTTTGGCAGGATATCTGCCGCACAATTTCAATGCTGGAACCAATTGTGCCAGAACCGGAGTCCCTGGCGGCGGTGGAATGGACATCCCCTTATCGACACGTTGTGCTGTTGCTGGCGCTTGAGCATTTTGGAGTGGTGACGGCCACATATCGCGCACAGGAAATTGGTGATGAGTATCAACGCCTGTTCAGCCATTCGGACCTGATCGCGGCGGCGACAATCAGGCCGCATAGGACCTGTCTGACGATCCTGTGCGATGACCTGTGGTGGGAAAAGACATTATCCAAACCAGTCAATACAGTCGCATTGCGGGACAGCAAGCCGGCAAAGAATCATCGCATCGCTTGCAGTTCTGGCACGACCGGGGCACCGAAATTCATGATGCGCACAAGCGCCCAATCAGAATTCCGCTTCAGTCAAAATCAAAAGCGCCTTGTATTGACGCAGAACTCACGCCTGGTTTTGCCTGCCACTTTCGCCTTCCAAGCCAACTATTTATCTTTCATCTCCTGCATGCGCGTCGGGGGGCTGTGTATTTTCGCAGGGGATGCGCCTCTTTTCCAAACCCTGAAAGAGCAAAGCGCAACACATAGTATTGTTATCCCTATGGAATTCATTGCGCTGAAAAGTATGAACCACCGCAATGCATTGCCACCCGGCCTGAAAATACTGATTGTTGGCGGCAGCTTAACCCCGGCGGACAGGGCTGCCTGGCGCGAGGTCTGTCCCACAGGCACATTGATTGAGCTTTATGGGACCAATGAAAGCGGCACGATTGCAGAAATACAGTCCGATACGCGCGGTAAAATCATCCCGGAACTGGAGGTTCAGGTCGTTGACGACAACGACATCCCACTTCCGTATGGGAAAGAAGGGACAATCAGACTGCGCGGGGAACCCTGCGCAACCCATTATCTGTTTGAAGAACACCCCAGGCCAGAGCGATTTCGCGAGGGCTGGTTCTATCCAGGGGATAAGGCGATCCTGGAAGATGCAAACCATTTGCAATTACTGGGGCGTGATGACGACCTGCTGAACGTCCGTGGCTACAAGATCCCGGCCGCAGCCATCGAAGAGATCGTGAAAGGATTTCCCGAGGTGATAGACTGCTGTGCAACGACCATTCAAGACCCGCTGGATGATGGGGCAATCTGGTTGGGCGTTCGGTTTTCCCCAAATGCCGACTTTTCCGATATTCAGCAAAAACTGAAATCACATTTGCCGATTAAAGCTGACATACATCTCTATACTGTCGATACGATACCGCGTGGCCCGTCTGGAAAGATCCAACGCCACACAGTCGCCACCAGGTTGCGCCACCACATTCATTCAGCCGCACAGAAGAAAACCCAGAGCACGATCTGATCCGTGCCAGACGTCGTGTTTACTTGGCCTTCTTGCTGGTCGCCCCCAAAACAGGCTTTCCTGCATTCGAATTGGCTGTTGCCAGAACCTTCGGCTGTTCTTTCTTGGGCTTCTTCGTTTCCTTGTTGCCGCGTTGATTATTGCCCTTACCCATTTGATGATATCCTTACGGTGTGGCGAGGCTTGCACGAAATGTGCTGCATCCCGCAGGTCGCATCGACGCGCGCAACTTCCGGCCGGATCATACACAAGACCCGCACCGCTCAGGCGCACTGCTATACGACAAATCGGGTGTTCCCTGGACCATATTCGGTCCAGAGACACCTTTCAGAAACTATAGGGGGATTGATGCAAACCGAAAAGCTGATTTACAGGCCGCGTCATCGACTGGCTAAGAATTGTGTGATCAAACGACGCCAATCTGGATGGGGGCTGTGATAAGTGACCACCATGTCTGTGCCTTTACGCCGCAGCACATGCCCCGTTGCTTGAACTTTTTTCATGCCTTTGCGCACGGGTATCAATAAATCAAAATACAGACCCTGTCCGGCGACAACCCATCCAGGGGCATGACGGACCTGAATTCCAGTGGCGGAAATATCGACCACATCCAATTCTCGACCATCCATCAAAAAGCGAATTTTCTTTGAGTTAAATCGTGGATCCCGTCGAAAATCCGACCCCGTATCTGCGTTTCCTCGATTGCCTCCGAACATCCTGCACCCCAGCCCGCAATGTCCAACAGCAAAAGTGTGCCCGGAGTAGATTTTCAAGACAAGCGTTCAACATGGTTAACGCTGCACAAATAGTAGGCACTGCGCCAACTGCGATTTCAAATTACCAATACGGACCAGCTTGCGTCAGCATCATTCACGGCCTAACTCTTTTAAGAAGAACGATTTTATTCGTAACCACCCCTGCACGTGAGAAACGAGCTATGATGCGACGCTGGTTAAAAATATTTTTGCTTGTTGTGCCGTTGACTGGGTGCAGCGCACAACAGAATATTCAGGAAGACGCCGAGACGGTGGTGATTCTACCCGCCAACCAAAAAACAGCCTATGTCACGACACCTGTCGACGGTCGGGATGGAGCAAAAATCTATTTCCGCTCGGGCGTTTTAACCGCGATGATCGTGGCAGACGCATTCGCCCCCTACTTCATCAATTTGACGCTTGGCTCCAGTCAGGAAACCCGGGATGAGGCCTTGACTTCCGCCCGATCCCAGCAGGCAGACTATCTGATAGAACCAAAAATATTGCGGTGGCGTGATGTTGACACTGCGTGGACAGGGGCCGTGGATCAGGCCACCGTCACGGTGTCGATCATTGAAACCAATTCGGGTACAATGATCAAATCAGGCACCATCGACGCAAAAGGAAGTTTCATGGGAATTGCCGCGGGTCACCCCGAAGACTTCCTGGAAAAGCCCATTCGTCAATATGCCGAGTCCCTTTTCAGCCAGTAGTGACCGGAATTTTCCAGCTTTCCCGTTGGATAAATTTGCCAAGAACAACTTCCGTTTCTATTGTATCCACACGAATGAATATATGGGGTGCACAAGGGTATGCGGGGGGCCATATCAAGAATTGCAACAGGCTGCTTTGGCCTGTCGACCCCTGTTACTGGCATTCTTCTCTGTCTGGTGCTGACATTCGCTACCTTATCTCTGCTTAAGCCAAAATATGCCTGGGACTCTACCCATTACATAGGATGTATCCTTTCCGCCCTGCACGGCGGCACCTGGGACGAGAAGCGGGAGAGAACGTATTCCTATCTATCCCAGCATTATCCGGAAAATGTTTATAGGGACCTGACCACGGCGGGCCCAGGGATCAGCACGTATCGTGAATACATGAGCCAATCGGCGAAGGCTTTTGAGCTCACTCAGCCCGTTTACTGTTACAAGATAGGGTTCGTTTGGCCCGCCATTGCGCTGACATGGATGGGGGTTGATCCGCATTGGGCGCTCAGATTGCTCTCTGCACTTCCTGCTGCAGTCCTTTTTGGTATGACAGCGGTTTGGCTGTGTCGTCGGGTAGACGCCAGGATTGCCATTCCACTCAGCCTATTGGGCATGGGCTTTATGCTGTATCAAACCGCCCGGTACGAATATCCCGACAGCCTGACGGCGCTGGCCTTGGGCGCAGCGATGATTACCCATGCCAAAGCAATGCCGCGCGCAACCGGCTTGCTGCTGCTTGCCGCAATCACTGTGCGCGCCGATGCGATCATCTTTGTCGGCGCGTATCTGGGGGTCGCGACTTTTTTCTGTCAGGGACCCCGCCGAATGCCATTCTGGCAGGCGTCTGTGCCGTGGGGGATCGCTTCCCTGCTGCTGTATGCCGGAATCGTGGCGGTCATGAACCCTCCAGGATATAAGGCCGTTTTCAGCCACAGTCTTATTTCCCAGACGCCATATCTACAAATATCAGAACCAATCATAACCTTCGAAATTTACCTAAAAATACTCATCCGCCAATTGGGGTATTTAATGGTTGATGGCATTAAATTTGTGCTGATTGCGCCGCTGGTGCTGGTGGCTTACTGGATCAGTCGTCAGCACAGAAACCTTCAAATCTATGGAGAAATTGGGGCAGTTTCCGTTGCGATGGTCGCGCTGCATTTCATCATCTTCCCCTATTACGATCCGCGCTACTATACAGCACCCTATCTGATGATGGTTGTGGGCGGCGGCACGGTCTGGGCAACCCTGATCGCATGCAGGTTCACCAGTTTCCAGGTTTTGAAACCCTCTACCGGGGGCGCATGAAGACGACATCTATCTGTAGCTGTCGTTTCAGCTTTCGTGAGAAATAGGTTTCCCACATCATGTAAGGTTCAAATCCCCAGCGATGAAGATCCTGGAGGAACCCAAGATATGTCTCCTCCCCTTGATACAGTTCGAACAAGGACAATTCCAATTGAACGCCTTGCAGCTTCTTCAGGGCCTCAGAGGCTCCGTTTAAAACCTGACGTTCAAATCCTTGTGTATCGACTTTCAAAAACGCCCGATTGTCGGGGGTCACATACTGATCCCACAGACTATCCAGACGATAGACAGGGGTGGTGACCTTTTCCTGATTGGCGGTCCGTGGCAAGGCCTCCAGCAGCGCGGGATTGGCATCCAGGGCGGAGCTCATGCTGGTCTCTTGCGATACATTCAGGACGATTTCGCCATCCGTGTCGCCAATCGCCGTACGCGGTGCGACGGTCCATTTTGCGTCATTGGCCGCCGCTTCACTCAGCGTGCCATGCGCCTGTGGCCCCGGCTCAAAGGAAACGATTGCACCTGAATAGCCAACCCGGCGCAGACGCTGCCCGGTTTGTCCGACATTCGCCCCGACATCCAAAACAATATCGATGGAAAAATCATTCAGGATGGAAACAAGTTTGCCTTCAGGCGTTTTCTTGAACTTCCGTGCAGGATCAAACAATCGCGAAAACACACCCAAACCCTTATCTGTGTACCAATCGCCAAAGATACCAGATCACCACCAAGGCACAAGCAGGAGACGGGCTATTGGACGCCGCGCCGATAGCTTATTCTCGCTATTGCCTTGAGGGACTTTCAAAATAATTGACACGCACTGAATTTCCGCACTGGTTGTTTTTTATAATAATTTGTTAAGTTTTTACCACTCAAACTATCTTTGCCAAAATTGCGTATATAAGTATCAGTTGGTTCTGCCGGTCAGATGACTGTTTAAAGGGATAATCCATGAAGAGACGTTTTGATAGATTTACATTCTCGCCAATGATCAGACTCTACAACAACCCCTGGATCGCTATCCTGACTATTGCGGTCTGTTTTGTCCTGTCCTGGATTATTGTGCGTGAATCTGGCGGAACAAAATTTGCCCATCTCCATGTCGTGTATTTTCCAGTGGTACTGGCCGCCTTCCGCTTTCGAGTATTGGGGGGGATTGTTGCGGGTCTTGTCGGCATGATTGTCATGGGGCCGATCATGCCATTGGATGTTCTGGCAGGGGAGCCGCAAGAACTGGATAACTGGGTTTCCAGGGGTGTGTATCTATGTCTTTTCGGCCTGGTGATTGGTCTTCTGCACGACACGATCCTGAGTCACCAACAGGAACTGTTCCGCATTATGAACTACGACCCTGTGACAAATCTTCCGCTATTCGAGGCATTCCGGCGCAAGATCAGCGCGGCCGCACAAACAATCAATGACCCGAACGATCAACACGTAATTCTGAATTTCGAAATCACAACCGCCGTCGACATCCGCACGTCATTTGGCAATGACGCCTGTGAGGACTTCATAAAGGCCTGTGCCAATCGAATAAAATCCATTCTGCCAGAGGAATCTTATCTGGCCCGTGGTGGGCACGCCACATTCCTGGCATTGATAGAACATGTAACGCCACAGGAGGCCGGTCGGATATCGAACTTAATCGTTTGCTCTCTACAGTATCCGGTAATGATGCGGAGCCTTCCAATGCGGATCGACAGCCGGATTGGCATGGTTGTGTTTCCGGATCATGGAACACAACCCGATGATTTGGTGCGCAAATCATTTGCGGCGATGCTGCAGACGCCATCCAAATTTTCCACGGCTTCGGTCTTTAACGAACACGATGACACAATGCGGCGGGACAATCTGAAACTGCTGGCGGATCTGGGCCAGGCAATCGAACGCAAGGAGATTGTTTTCTATGCCCAGCCCAAGCTGTGCGCCCGGACCGGGCTGGTGCGGGGATGCGAATTGCTGGTGCGGTGGAAACATGGGGAAGAGGGAATGATTCCCCCTGACCGCTTCATCCCTTTGGCAGAAAAGTCACGATTGATCTATGACATCACAAGCGCGTCGATTGAAGCCGCGCGAACCTATATGATGGCAACAGAGGCTGTGCTGCCGGATATCGACTATCATATCGCAATCAATGTATCGGGCTGGGATGTCACAGATTCAGACTTCCCCAGCCGATTAAAAGCAGCCTTCAAAGACGATATGAAACGCCTGCCCTATCTTGAACTGGAAATTACAGAGACCTCTGTTATTGAGGATCTGGGCGAGGCAAAGCCTATTCTGGCTGAATTGCGCGACATGGGAGTGCATATCGCCATAGACGATTTTGGGACAGGTTTTTCCTCATTTTCCTATCTGAAAGATTTCCCTGCCGACACTTTGAAAATCGACCAATCCTTTGTGCGGGAGGTTATGCAATCCTCAACCGATGCAATTCTGGTGCGCAGAACCATCGAACTGTCGAAAGATCTGAACCTGAAAAGCATCGCGGAAGGTGTCGAAGACAAAGAGGCTGCGGATTGGTTGACCAAGCAGGGATGCGATATGCTGCAAGGCTATTGGATCGCCAAGCCCATGCCGCTCTCAGAATGGCCGGACTGGTTGAAACAAAATGACCCCCGGGCACAGGCATAACAAAATTCCGGGATGTCCTTAAATTCGGAATGTCCTTAAACACATGCGCGGAACCGGCGCGCCCCTCTCCATCCCGTTAAATCGCTAACGTGTAACAACCATTCTTCACCGGCGTAATCCTGCCCTTCCTTGCAAAGCCAACAATGACCATGGAGAAACCCAAAACTCTCATACAGACGCTGGGATTTGACGTGACCTCTCATGTAACTCAGGCAGCTTTTATAGCTGCAGTCTGGGTAATCGGACAAAAAAACAAAAAAATGCCCGGATCCGAAGATCCGGGCAAGTTGAACAGGGAGGCTTCACGTCTGGGAGACGTAGGGCCGGGCTGATGGGGACATCACCCGGCGTCGCTGCACTGCAGCAACTGAAGCACCCCTTACATAGTCTTGTTGAGCCGCCCCGCCTAGCGTTAAAATCGTCAAACCGGGCATGCGAAAACTGCATGGCTGAAACAGAAGCCCCGCAACAAATGCGTCACAAACTCCGAATCCTTTGAAATCTAACGATAAAATAATAGGCGAACGCCTAATTTTTAGACAATTTTGGCGTTGCAAATTTGTCACCATCTCTGCCAATTCGCGCAAATAGATCTGTATTGGCGGCTTGATTCCTTGCCGAAGCTGAACACCAGACGACGACGCGGGGGGGTTAATCGATGGTGAATCGCGCCCGGACACCGCGCTCAATACCCGTGCAGATCAAGCGATCCAGTCCAAAAATCTGACGGAACATCTGCAGCAGGATCAATTCCTCATCGCTGGCTTCCAAATCCGCCGCCGCCACTTCAACCGCCAGCGCATAGGCAGTTTCATGCAGCGATACCGGCAGAGAGGCCTTCATTTCCTGCAAGATGTGATCGATACCATCAATATCATCCAGCTTGTCGATGCAGGCATTTGCGATACCGGTCAGTTGCGTCACATCAAAATCACGAAACACGGGCAGATGCGCAACGATGCGCCCAATCATTTCCATTTCGGATTCAGTGATCACGGCATCAGCGGCAGCGGCGATCACCATACCGTGGATAAGCGCCTCGTGACGGTTTAGCATTATTCAGAAACCCTCCGTTAAGAACTCTTTCTATAAAGAGCCTGAGTTATTTCAAGCTCCCCGCCGCACGTCAAGGAAGACCGTTACGCCTGTCCTTCGCGCTAATATGGGGTTGATACAGGCCAGTGCCATGCTTTCGGCTCGACAAAACGGGGCCAGCGCTTATAGCGTACCTTTATGCAAGCTCTTATCGACTTTTCCATTCCCATCTTCGCAATCATTCTGGCTGGCTGGCTGGCCGGACGGTTCCGGTTGTTGGGACAAGACTCCACTGCCGCATTGAATGGGTTCGTCTTTTTCATCGCGCTGCCCGCCCTGTTTCTGTCATCGACATCGCGCGCGCCGGTCGAGGCCGTTTTGAACTGGCCTTTATTGGCGGTCGTGGCCGGCGGCTATCTTTTCACCGCGATCCCGATTGCGATCATTGCGCGGATCTTTTTTGCACGGCGGATCGGGGAGATCGGCCTGCACAGCGCCTCCTCCGTCTTTGCAAATACCGGCTATATGGGAATTCCCCTGGGCCTGGCAGCCTTTGGTGAGAGCGCAACCAACCCCATGATCGCAACCGTGCTGGCCAATATCTTTATCGTGCTGGGCCTGGCGACTGCCATGATGGAAGTGGACCGCACCGGATCTAAAGGCCCGCGCATTGCCTATGACGCCGTCCGCGGGTTGGTGCGCAGCCCGCTGCTCTGTGCTTTGGCGCTGGGCATGGCCCTATCCGCATTGGGCATCACAATTCCCGGCCCCGGCCTGAAATTTCTGGATCTGCTGGCCGGAGCGGCAGGGCCCTGTGCCCTGTTTGCCATGGGCCTGTTTCTGGTGGGACAATCTGTTCGACGCGGTGCCGCAGAGGTCAGTTGGGTCACCTTTGTGAAGCTGATTATCCATCCGCTGGCTACCTGGCTGATCGCACATTACGTGATCCCGCTGGATCCTTTGGAAGAGGCTGTTGCGGTCGTTATGGCGTCCTTGCCCACGGGAGGATTGATTTTCGTCCTGGCCCAGCGTTATGGCATCTATGTGCAACGGGCCTCAGCGGTAATCCTGGTATCGACAATCCTATCTGTCGTGACCGTTTCCTTCATCCTGCAGCACTATGTCGACCTGCTGAACCATGGCTGACCCGGTCGAGGCCATTGCCTATGGACCCGCCGCCCCGCGCAGCCTGTGTACCGATTGCGGCGTATCGCGCATGTCAGATCCCAAACAATGCGGCAAGGCCTGCCAATTTATCAAACCAGACTATCCCGCGATGGAAACCGCTGTTCATGGCCGCGCCAGGGACCCGGTTCGCAGCGACGAGATGTATTTCGGCCCGTTCCGACGAATGCTGCGCGCAAAACTGAAAAACCCCAGCCCTGGCGCCCAATGGACTGGCATCACCACCCGGATCGCCCAACGCCTGCTGGAAACAAAGGCGGTGGATGCCGTCCTGACCATGGCGCCTGATCCACAGGACCGATGGAAACCAATGCCGGTTCTGGTGACCGAACCAAAGGGTATGGAACAGGTGCGGGGCATGCGCATGGGCTATGCGCCCCTGTTGGCGCTGCTGGAGCCAGCCATTGCCAAAGGCTACAAGCGTCTGGCCGTGATCGGCATTCCCTGCCAAGTCTATGCCCTGCGTGCGCTGGAAAAGGAATTGGGGCTGGAGCGGTTGTATGTCATCGGCACGCCCTGCTCCGATAATACGACAACAGAGAATTTCCATACCTTCCTGGAATTGCTGGCGGAAGACCCGGACACGATAACCTATCTGGAATTCCGCGCAGATTATTATGTGGAACTGCGCTTTACCGATGGCCGCAAAAAGGAAATTCCCTTCCTGATGCTGCCAATCTCGCAATTGCCACCAGATTTCTTCCCCCTGACCTGTCGCACCTGTGTCGATTACACCAATGTTTTGAGCGACATCACGGTGGGCTATATGGGCGGCCAGGGTCAGCAATGGTTGCTGGTTCGCAATGACCGAGGCGAGGAATTGATCGACCTGCTGGGCGACGAACTCCAATCGGAAGCGCCGGGCAGCAAAGGCAAACGCGAGGGGCCGGTAAAAGGGTTCCTGACCAATACAATCCGCGCGGCGGGCGGCCTGCCCCTGCGCCGCATGCCCAATTGGCTGCGCCCGATCGTGGGACGGTTAATGCCCATTGTCGGGCCCAAGGGTCTGGAATTCGCCCGCGCCCGGGTGGAGATGAAGGCCTGCGAGACCGTCGTTCATCTACGGCGCGAAGAACCCGCCCGCGCGCCCTACATGATCCCCGACCATGTCTGGGACATCGTGAAACCCTATGGGATCGAGCGGGAATGACGCACCACCACTCGAGCCCTATTCGCGCAGGCGGGTGAACAGGGCCACAGGCACCAATCGCGCCAGCCGCCCTGGACCCCGGATCAAGTCCGGGGTGACGATTGGTGCGATTTCATTAGTCCCACCTAGCCGGTCGCCAATGCTTTTGCCTACAAACGGGTCGACAATGAGACGTGCAACTACGGTTCCCAATATCAATAAGCACCCTCATCCTGAGGAGCGAAGCGTCTCGAAGGATGACAATAGTGTGCGCTCGATTCCGTCACCCCGGACCTGATCCGGGGTCCAGAGCAGCGATGACAAAAGACATCGTAAAGTTAAACCTCAGCAGGCATCAAAAAGGCCGCGACCCCCTCGACCGCCTCCTTCAGTCCGACCCGCTGAACCTCAACCCCGTCCGGGAAGGCCCCCAGCAGGCGGCTGGGCATGCGGGAATCCAGCAGGACGAAGACACCGCGATCATCCGCGCGCCGGATTAGCCGGCCAAAGGCCTGTTTCAGTTTCAGGCGGGTCATGGCGTCGTCATACTCCTTGCCGCCAAAGTGACCGCGCCGGGCCTTGTGCAGGATCGTCGGGCGGGGCCAGGGCACACGGTCAAACACGATCAGGCGCAGGCTGTCGCCCGGCACATCCACCCCATCGCGGATGGCATCGGTCCCCAACAGGCAGCTATGGGGTTCTGCACGGAACATATCGATCAGGGTCGGCAGGTTCAGCGCATCCACATGCTGCGCCAGCAGGTCGATGCCTTCTGCCTCCAAATCCGCACCAATGCGCTGATAGACGGCGCGCAGCCGGGCTATCGCTGTGAACAGGCCCAACGCCCCACCACCAGACGCGCGGAACAGTCCCCGATAGGCGGCTGCGACCTGGGCGGTATCGTTCCGGTTCACATCGGTAACGATATAGACCCGCGTATTTCTGGGGTAATCAAAGGGTGATGGCACCCTTGCCCGAATGGGCGGGCTGGGCAGGAAATTGGTGCCCGCCCGACGCTCTGCCGACAGCCAATCCGCCTCCCCATCCCCAGACCCGTCGGTTAACGTTGCAGAGGTGATCAGCGCGCCATGGCTGTTGATCAACACGGTTTCAGCAAAGGGAAAGCTGGGGTCAACCCAATGGCGGCGCATGCCCACATCCAGGTCGCGCCCATCAACTCGGTCCACCCCAAACCATTCGACGAATTGGTCGGGCGTCGCCTGATCCAGGGACCCTGCCATCTCCATCGCGGCCTTGGCATAGTCTATGACGCGATGGGTGAGCGAGCGGCAGATCTGATCGATCCGCATCTTGTCGCCGCTTTCCAACTCATCGGCTTCCTCACTCAGGCGCGCCAGCAAACCATCGCGCAGGCCCGTTGCGGACCGTAGCAATGTCTGGAACAGATCCTTAACGCTCAGGCCTGCTTCGGCGACTTCGGGGCTGGGTTCGGTCGCTTCAACCTCCAGGCCGAAGGGGCCATCGGCGTCTCGCGCCCTTGCATAGACCAGACGACGGACCTCCGCTAAAAAGACTTCGACCGGCCCCTGGGCACGCCCCTCCGTCATGCGGGCATGCCAGCCTTCACCCGGTAAACCGGCGGCCGCACGCATCAGGGCCTCCAGATGGGCGCGATTGTCCTCTGGCCCCAGCAGGTCTTCACAGCGTGCCTTCAGACCCCGTGCACGGCCGCGACCGGTTCCCTCATTCCCGCGCAGCCAGCGGCGCAGTTCGGCGGTTTCCTGCCCCGACAGATGGGCGGAAAAGGCACTGTCGGCGGCATCGAAGACATGGTGCCCCTCGTCAAAGACCAGCCGCGTTGTGCGCCCCCCAAGATCCAGCGCGCCGCGCGCCGCCTGGATCATCACCAGCGCATGATTGGCGACCACCAGATCAGCCTTGCGGGACCGGCGAACGCCGCGCTCGATAAAGCATCGGCTGTAATGGGCGCAGGCGGTATAGACGCATTCCCCCCGCCGATCGGTCAGGCTGCTAAGCCGCCGCCCGCCGGTCAGATCCACCAGCCAGGCGGGGAAATCACCCCCGGTCATATCTCCATCGCGCGTTGCCGCCGCCCATCGCGCCATCAGGCCCAGCGGGATTGCCTCCGACCTGTTGATCTCAACGGCGCGTACCGTCTCTTCCAGGTTCAGCAGGCACAGGTAATTCTCCCGTCCCTTGCGGATGACGACGCGGCGGTCTTTCTCCTTCGCATCGGGGAACAGGCGGTCCAGCTCCCCATCAATCTGATGCTGCAGGTTGCGGGTATAGGTCGACAGCCAGACCGGCCCTTCATTCTTTTCCGCCCACAGGCTGGCCGGCGCGATATAGCCCAAGGTCTTGCCCACGCCGGTCCCCGCCTCTGCCAGGACGACACGGGGATTGCCCTCATCCTCGCGGGGCCGAAACACCTCACTGACGGCAGAGGCATAGTCAGACTGGCTCGGCCGGGCTTCCGCCCCTGCCCCCAGCAGATCAGCCAGGCGGCTGCGTGCCTCTGCCGGATCAACGGCCAGATCACCGGGCGGCGGCGGGGGCGCTTCTTCCTGCCATTCCGGCAGGTCCTTCCAGACATCCAGCCCGGTCACAGCGGCGCGCAGCCCGGCAGATTCTGACTCTTCGCCCAACGCCGCCAAGACCATCGGGCCCCAGCTCCAACCGCCCTGAGCCATGGCGAAGGCACAGCGCCGGGTGCGGGGGTCCCGCTCCCCCACTGCCATCAAGTGACGCAACAGACGCTGGGCAGCGCGGGGCAGCAGGATCGCCTGATCCTCCAACCCGCCTGGAATTGGCAATTGCAAAGCCTCGGCCAGCCCGCGCGGGGTCGGCACACAGAATTTTGCAGGCGCGACAAAGGCGAACAGTTCCAGCAGATCCAAACTGCCAGGCGGTATACGCCCCCCGGCCCGACCCGAAATCCGGGCCACGGTGGCAGGGGCATGCAACAGGTAAATCGGCCCGCCTTTGGACAGCCGTCGCGCCGCCTCCTTATGGGGCAGACGCTCCACCTCTCCATCCTCGGTCAGCCACGCAGCCTCATGCACCCCGGCCACAAGGGCGGGCGCAGGTTCCAGCATAAGAGTAGGGGCCGCACACATTCCCCACTTTCACCGGATTCCAACCCAGTCCTCAAGCGATGGTTTCAATCATGAATGGGCCATTATGTTCCCTTTAAAGTATGGTTTTTAAATTAATTCTTTATATGTTCTTATTAAGCCACTATACAAGCTTTGGGAGCGGGCCATAAGTGCGTCCAAATCCCAAAAGCCAGACTTACCCTGTTCAAGCCTTACGCCGCATCGGAAGCCCGATGCGGCGTCTTTTGTTTGGATACACTCTAAATTTGAAAGGAATGACCCATGGGCAGTTCAACAACCGCACCAAGCACACCCGTACCAAGCACACCCGCCGTCGACAGCGGCAGCACGGCACGATTTGATTCGATAGGCGCCCGCGCGCCCACTGCACCCGCGCGCACAACAGCCGTATCTACCACACCCAACACAACTGGCAGGATGCCGTATAATGGCGGTCTCGCAGGGGGCTATAGCCCAACCCTGCCAAGTCTGAACCCGGCCGTGCCAACAGTACCAGCCAATCCGACTGTCCCGGAAAATCTGGCCTGGAATCGCTGGGATGGTGCAACCGCGCCCGTGCCCACGCCGTCGGCTTCAGGGATCAATGCCTCAAAACCACAGCGCACCGCCGCACCGGATGTGACCGACAAAACACTGATCACACCCGGCATACGGCTGTCCGATCCAAACCGAACCGTGGAAACGCGAAACCCGCATCCGCCAACGCGCAGCGAAACAAAGCGCCCGTCCCCCTCACCCCAGACCAAGGCCAGCCAGTCCTATCGTGGCATGCACGGGCCAGGGGAACCAAAGCGCCCCTTACCCTCGGCACCAGAGCATCATGCGCTCGCATGAGCTCACACATGATGCTCTTACGGCTTGTTTTTTCAGCAAATACGTCGTCGCAAACGATCCCGTTTGCTCGGGATTTGCTGCGCCTGTTCTTTCAGAGGAAGCGCAAGCCTCGAATGACCGCCTGGTATCGGCAATGACCAAGACCCGCGATCCCTCTGGTCTGATTGAGTTCATGGTAGCCGCAAAACAGCGGTCTCCCGACCAGTTTGCCGTTGAATATGCCGATATCCTGGACCGCTACCAAAAGGCCCTGCCCGACTCGCAGCAGGATCAATATCATGCCTTCAAATCAAAAGCAGATGCAGCCCTGGGCTATCACAGAAGCCAGGGTGACCGTTCCTGGGTCGCAGGCGCCCTGCACGAGCCTCTATGGACTGCCCCAAAACGACAGCAACAAGACGTGCATCAGGCCACTCTGCGCCGCAAAGAAAATCGGAGCCTCAGCCAGGAGGAGCGAAACCGCCGTGTGGACGCAAAACCGAAAGACGGAACCTGGGATTTCATTAAAGAAGCCGCCACTGAGGGGCCATCCGACCTTGTAATCGATGATAGTGCTCCTTTAGGTATAAATGCCCTGCGGGAAGCCTTCCCAGACTTGCCCGAAAGTCCAACACGTGATGACTTCTACAAGGCAATGCAAACCCTAAAGCCGGGTGAAACTGTTCTTGAAAACAGTCGGACATATGAGTTGATCCACGCCTTGCTGCATAATACGCCGGGCGCCATTCCATCCAATTTTCCCAAGGCAGCGAGTGAGGTCACCAGTTGGAACGCTGTTGGCGCTGTGGACGCCGCATACAACCCCTATCTTACGGATGAATCCCAAGACTATCTGAAATTCATTCACCACAATCTAATCCCCTATAACTTGGAGATTTTTGCCAACTTGCAAAAGGGGGTAGAGCCAAAAGGATTGGAGGGACTGCGGGGATTAGATCTGGACATAAAGCTGGTCGAACGGGAGCAGCATTTAGTTTCCGTGCTAACAGACCGCTATTTTATGGATAATCCGAATCTCAACAAAAGGGTAGTTATGCAAGAAATCAGCGACTCAACTACGAATGCGATGCCATATGTCAACATTAAGCCTTTGGACCAATTTGGAATCGGCAAAATAAACTTATCGGCGATTGGAGATTCTCGAAACGATTATGTACAGGCAGCAACGACCGATCTATTCTCAACCCAGGATTACAATACCAAAAAGGAGTCTGACCGCGTGAAGATCGGGCAGAACATTGTGCGTCAAATCTACCGGAAAAGGTCCAACGAATGAAAGCGGTTGGCCGGTTTTTCGGACTCTTCTTTTTAGAATGGGTACTGGACATGGCCATCTGCGTGGTGGCCATGTTCAGCTTGGGCGTATTAATGATGTTGATAATCTCAGTCTTTGGACCAAATCACATCGACATAAAAAATACTATTTTTTACGAATCAATAAACATAATTGGAGTTATAAGCTTTGTAATTATTATAAATTTATCCAGATTATGGAATCAATTAATAATAAATATGACAATAAGATCAATAGTATCATATTTTTATTTTAATATATATTTGAGTATATTTTTAATTTCTATTCCAGCCATAATGTTATACGGGCTTATATTTATTTCATTCTTTGATTTTTTATTTTCCAGTACGCAAACATTCGATTGGTTCTCAACATCCTATCCTAACACTTTTTGGTTTCTTATAACACTTCCCTTTGTAGTCAGCACCTTGACCGCCCCCTATATTGTTTATCGCTGGAAGGGCGAGGTATTTGAGAGCCGGTTCAATCGCAAGTTTCGCGCACAACTGCAAGATAAAGAGCGAATTCAGGCGCTCACCGGGATCAAACAGGCCCCCTGGTGGGAAAGCGGCATAGGACCAAAAGACAACCTGCTGGACTTTTGCCGCAAGCGTTTTCAGAAAAGGTCCAGCGAATGAGAGCGGTCGGGCGGTTTTTGTGCCTCTTCTTTCTGGAATGGATACTGGACATGGCCATCTGTATGGTGGTCACGTTCAGCCTGGGCGTGATAGTAACCATTCCAATATGGATATTTGGGCCAAACGACATCGACCTCGGAAGAATACCTTATTACGAAGAACTCAATATACATAAAATTCTTTTGTTCGTTATATTTGCAAATATTCTCAGGTCATATAATCAAATTATAATAAATGCATTAGTACGATCTATTGTTTCTTATTTCTATTTTAACATATATCTTAATATTTTTATAATTTCCATTCCAGCAATCCTAGTTTATGGATGCATGCTACTTATCTTTTTTTTAATATTTTTTGGCACTCAAGAGTTTGATTGGAGTATTGGGGGAATACTCAACCAATCTGGTTTTTTATCACCCTCCCCTTCGTCATCAGCACACTAACCGCCCCCTATATTGTATATCGATGGACAGGCGAAGTGTTTGAGAGTCGGATCAACCGGAAGGTTCGTGCGCAGTTGGAAGAGAAAGATCGCATGCGAGAACTTCAGACCCCGCCAGAAAAGCCCTGGTGGGAAGAAGGCTTCGGACCAGATACCCTGCTGGACTTTTACCACAAATGCTTCCGGAAAAGATCTACTAAATGAAAGCGGTCGCAGTTTCCATCAGAAGATTTAGTGTAGCACACATTCCCAAGTCTCGCCAAATTCCGCTCCAAGCTTCAAGCGATGGTTTGATCCCGCGCACCATTCACCGCCGAAAGGATGAAGGAGGTTTGCCATAGAGTGCTTTGAACACATCATTAAATCGCCTCACACTTTGAAAACCAGCGGCAAAGGCGATGGAGGTAAGCGACATCGTCCCCTCATTGATCATCCTTTTGGCCCGTTGCACTCTTGCCGTTGCTGCGGCTTGTGTTGGACTGGCTCCTGCATGTTTTGCAAACAATCGTGAAAGATGACGCGTTCCAATACCTAGTTTGTTCGCAAGATCATCAACACTGTTCGTATCCAAGAACCCCTCATCAATCAAGCGTAGGGCCCGCCCCACGGTCGTCGCGGTACCAAGCCAGGCTGGACTGCCCGGTGCGGATTCTGGTCGACATCGAAGGCAAGGTCTGAATCCCGCCTTTTCTGCCGCAGCGGCTGTGGGATAGAAGGTAACATTTACCGATTTTGCAGGCCGCACAGGACAGATTGGTCGACAGTATATCCGTGTCGAACGGACTCCAGAAAAGAAAACACCATCATAGGCCTTATCGCGGGCCAAACGCGCACGATCACAGGTTTCAGAATCTGGGAAGAAGGTCGTTATTTCATCCATACCTCATTTTCCCTGAGGGCTTTAAGCAAGTCTAGCTGGAATCAGACTCGATCCCGCGATGGCGTCCGAAACCAGCCAGATCACGTTGCGCCAAAGTGATAGATCACAGGAAGCCCAACAAAAATATAGGAAAATCAATGCCCCAAAAATCAGAGGTAAAGCTACCAGAAATTGGGCTTCTCATTCTCTTGTCATTTTTATGGGGAGGATCGTTTACCCTTACTGAAATCGCTATCGAGACAATCCCACCAGCAACCATCGTCTGCGGGCGCTTGATCGTAGGGGCGATTCTTTTGAGCCTTTTTGCTGTTTGGAATCGTGTCACCTTTCCAAAAACGCTCAACCAGTGGACCCCAATGGTACTACAAGGGATATTGCAAAGCGCACTGCCCTTCATGTTGATCAGTTGGGGGCAGACGCATATCGACAGTGGCCTTGCTGGATTGCTTAATACAACACCGCCCCTATTTGTCTTCCTGATCGGTGCCTTTTTGTTGCGCGATAGAAGCGTTGGGAAGCGACATTTATTTGGAGTTCTGCTGGGGCTAATTGGCGTTCTGACCATTATGGAGCCTGCTTTACGATCGGGTGAAAGCAGTTCCACTTTAGGCCAACTCGCCGTAATCGGTGCCAGTCTTAGCTATGCTCTGGCGGCGCTCAATGCCCGAAGATTCAACACTCAGCCAGCGGTACTCACGGCGGCCTGCTCTATGAGCTTTGCCGCATTGATGATACTTCCTGTCTCGGTTGTTGTAGATCATCCGATGACCCTTGCGCCGACATTTCATGCCGTAGCGTCGGTCATCACCCTTGGTGTATTTTCCACTGCCATTGCGATGGCAATTTACTTTCGGCTTATCCGTACCCTGGGGCCATTGATTGTCACAACCGGCAGCTATATGCGCGCCGCCTTCAGTGTGCTGCTGGGCGTTGTGTTGTTACAAGAAGAGGCCTCGGCGACCTTAATCCTCGGTCTGATCATGATCTTTACGGCAGTGGCCGTTATCAGCGGACATCTGAAACTAATACCTAAAATCACATCGAAGAAATCCTAACTAAAAAGGACCGTTTAAAATGAAGGCTATGTTGCAATGGCTACTGGTTCAAATCACTTGGATCTTTCAATTGGACTGCGCATCGCTTCGCACCCGAAGCAATGAGCGCGCTGTGATTACGCTCGAGAGTTTTGGACATTGATTGCCTAAAAGCGGTCACATCCGGTCCCTACGAGACCACCAGTTGGAACGCTATCGGCGCAGTAGACAACGATAAATTTTGGACGGAAACACTGGTCGGCACAAGAGAAGCACAGGACTATCTGAAGTTCGTGAACAGAAACCTGCCCCCCCCAATAGACATGAGGTTTTCGCCAACCTGCAAAAAGGAGTCGGACCAAAGGAGAGCCTGCTGGACTTTTGCCGCAAACGCTTTCGCCCCCCAACCGAGTAAGGGCTAAGCGGCGATTGGTACGGTTACGACAATTACCTTAAGTCACTCCCCCAATGATTTGGTCGCGATTTCCAGGCTGTCGCGGCTGAGGCCGCTGGTTTTGGCGATGCGTTCCAACTGGTCGCGCATAAGGCGGCTGCGATCAGCGGGCAGGCGACGCCATTGACCAAAGACACCCAGCAAGCGGGCGGCGACCTGGGGATTGATGCCATCCAACTGCACCAGAACATCGGCGACGAAGCGATAACCCGTGCCATCAGCAGCATGGAACCGCACCGGATTTCCCATGGCGAAAGCCCCGACCAGGGCGCGCACCTTGTTGGGCTTTTTAATCGAGAAGGCTGAATGGGACATCAGTTTCTTGACGCGGTCCAAAGTATCGGCGCGATTGCTCATGGCCTGGACCGCGAACCATTTATCCATGACTTGCTCGTCACCCTTAAAGCGGTCATAGAAAGCCGCCAGGGCCGCCTCTTGCTCTGGCCCATCGGTATCGGCCAGCACAGAAAGTGCGGCCATGCGATCGGTCATATTGTCAGCCTGATCAAAGCGCGATTTTGCCAGCGCAATGGCGGCCGCGCTGCCCGTTGCGCCCAGATAGGCCAACGCCGTGTTGCGCAGGGCCCGACGCCCCGCAGACTCTGCGGCTGGATCATAAGGGCCAGTTTCCGCGAGAGCATCGTGCACCGCCAGAAACTCCGCCTGGAAAGCCTCAGCAATTGCCTTGCGCAGCATCATGCGGGCGGAATGGATTTCATCTATGGCGACCGGGCGCATCTGTTCTGCAATGTAATCTTCCGTCGGCAAGGCAATGGCCTGGGCGCGGAAGGCCGGATCCAAATCCGTGTCCAACAGGATTTTACCCAAGGCCTCGATCAAGGCCTTATCGATGACCGGCTCTTGTCCATCGCGCAGCGCCTGCACCATCTCCAACAGGCGCTTAGTGGCATATTGCTGACCGGCCTCCCATCGCGCAAAAGGGTCTGGATCATTGGCCATTTGAACGACGCGGTCTTGCGGTGTGTAAGCCGCTTTCAAAGCGATTGGCGCAGAAAATCCTCGGTTCAATGAGGGTACAGCCGGAGCGCTGATATCTTCAAACACCGTCACCAATGTCGCCTCGTTCAGGGCCAGCACGGTTTCCTCGCCCAAATCCTCCCCATCCACACGCAAGCGGAGGGGCTGACCGGTTATCGCATCCATCAATCCCATACGCAGCGGAATTGGCAGAGCCTGTTTTTCCGGCTGACCGGGTGTTGGCTTTGTGGTCTGTTCCAAAGTCAGTGTCAGTTGTTGTGCTTTGGCGTCATGCTGCCATTCTGCCTGAACCTCTGGCGTGCCCGCCTGACTGTACCAGGGTTTGAAATATGTCAGGTCACGCTTATTCGCATCGGCCATGGCGGCGACGAAATCATCACAGGTGACCGCCTGCCCGTCGTGACGCTGAAAATACAATCGCATACCGGCCTGGAATCCGTCTTCGCCCAGCAAGGCGTGAAGCATACGGATGACCTCCGCCCCTTTCTCGTAGACGGTCGCGGTGTAGAAATTGTTGATCTCGATATAGCTTTCTGGCCTAACGGGATGGGCCAGGGGGCCGGAATCTTCCGGGAATTGCCGCGCGCGCAGCATGCGGACATCCTGGATGCGCTTCACCGGACGCGAGCGCATGTCGGCGGAAAATTCCTGATCGCGAAACACGGTCAGGCCCTCTTTCAGGCTCAACTGAAACCAATCGCGGCAGGTAACGCGATTGCCGGTCCAGTTGTGGAAATATTCATGGGCAACAATGCCTTCGATAGAGCCAAAATCCGCATCGGTGGCCGTCTCTGGATCGGCCAGAATGTATTTCGCATTGAACACATTCAGCGACTTGTTTTCCATCGCGCCCATATTGAAATCACTGACCGCGACGATGTTGAAGATATCCAAATCGTATTCCAGGCCAAAGCGGGATTCATCCCAGGCCATGGACCGCTTCAGCGCATCCATTGCATAGGCACAGCGCGGCGCATTGCCCGGTTCGACCCAGATTTTTAGATCAACCACACGCCCGCTGCTGGTGGTAAAGGTATCTTCAAACGCGTCCAGAGTTCCGGCGACCAGGGCAAACAGGTAGCTGGGTTTTGGAAAGGGGTCGGCCCAGACGGCCTGATGCCGCCCGTCTGACAGATCGCTCTTATCCGTTAAGTTACCATTGGACAGCAGGACAGGATAAGAGGCTTTGTCGGCGCGAATTGTGGCGGTGAAAACGCTCATCACATCGGGTCGGTCGGGATAGAAGGTGATCCGCCGAAACCCTTCCGCCTCGCACTGAGTACAGAAAATGCCATTAGACTGATACAGGCCTTCCAGACGAGTATTTTCGACCGGATCAATGGCAACCTGTGTCATCAACTCAAAGGAAGCCGGTGGATTGTTAAGGGTCAGGCCGGTCTTGCTTTGGCTATACGCGTCTTTCCCCAGCGCTGTCCCATCGATCTCAATCGCCTTCAGACGCAAATCTTCGCCGTCCAGGGTCAAGGGACCGGTTGCCCCCGGCGCTCGCCGAATGGCAAGCCGCGCTGTGACCAGAGTTTCCTTCGGGGCCAGATCGAATTCCAAGGCCACATGATCAATGGAATAGGCAGGCGCACGATACTCTGACAGGCGGATTACGGGCGGCTGGTCGGTCTTCATCATAGGTCCTTAATGCAATAAAGGGGAACGCGATAAGGGGGCAGCGTGAGAGCCCACAGGCAAGACCTTTTCAGACCTTACGTCAAGGTGCGCCTGAAGAGCGTCACGGCCACAACATCTCCGGCCCGGAATAGCGGGCGACCAGGAAATCGACAAAGGCACGCACCTTGGCCGACAAATGGCGATTGGGCGGATACAGCGCATAAATGCCAATCGGGTCCGGTTCAAACGCATCTAGTGCTGAGATCAAGTCCCCGTTCCGGATGCTTTCTGCACATATAAAAGTTGGGGAATTCACGATGCCCAGACCCGCCGATGCCGCCAAAGCCAGGGCATTGCCGTTATTGGATGTTAACGTACCGCCGACACGAACGGAGATCCCCCCGCCTTTCGGATCATCAGGATCCTTAAAGTTCCAGGAATTCGGGGCGCTGAGATAGGTGTAGATCAGGCAGTTATGTGCTTCCAGATCTTTGGGATGTTCTGGTCGCCCCATTCGGTCCCAATAGTCCTTGGACGCCAGGATCGGCCGCCTGGTTTCTGCAATGCGCTTGGCGATCAGGCTGGAATCTTCCAACACACCGATGCGAACCGCCATATCAAACCCTTCCTCCAGGATATCGACACGACGGTCGCTGAAATCCATGAAGACTTTCACTTCGGGAAACTGCGTCATGAAATCCGGCAGTGCGCGGGCCAGATGGGTAATGCCAAAACTGACAGGTGCCGTTACCCTCAACTGTCCCCGCGGGCGTTCCTGCAAATGGGTGACGGCCAGTTCCGCCTCTTCCGCTTCGGCGATGATCCGGCGACAGCGCTCATAGAAGGCCTGGCCCACCTCCGTCAAGTTTAACCGGCGCGTTGTGCGGGCAATCAATTGCGCGCCCAGCCGTTGTTCCAGGCGCGTCACCTGCTTGCTGACCGCAGACTTTGATTGTCCCATCTTTTCTGCGGCTGCGGTGAAGCTTCCCGCCTCAACAACCGCTGCGAATACCGCAATCCCACTTAAATCCTGCATCGCCCATCACTCCAGGTTGGTGGAAAGACATTAGGGCCTTTTTCGAAACAATTAAATTCTTTTCTGATCGATTGTTCTTATTCGGATCGAGATTAAGTTATCTGTCAACAAATGAAACAGAAGGAGCAACGACATGGGACTCTTGGTAGACGGCGAATGGCACGACAAATGGTACGATACGTCCAAGACCGGCGGGAAATTTGTGCGCAGTGAATCAGTATTCCGAAACTGGGTCACTGCTGATGGCAGTGCTGGACCGACCGGCGATGCAGGTTTCAAGGCAGAGGCCGGACGCTACCATCTGTATGTGTCCCTGGCCTGTCCCTGGGCCCATCGCACCCTGATCTTTCGGGCCATTAAGGATTTGGACGAAATGATCGATATCTCGGTCGTCCACTGGAAAATGAAAGAAAACGGCTGGACCTTTGATGACAGCGATCAGGACGTCATTGCAGACCCGATCCATAAGGCGCGGTTCCTGCACCAGGTGTATACGGCGGTGAAGCCTGACTATTCCGGTCGGGTCACGGTTCCGGTCCTGTATGACAAGAAAACCGACCAGATCGTATCGAATGAGTCTGCCGATATCATCCGGATGCTGAATTCCGCCTTCGATGGGATCGGCGCACGGGCCGGAGATTACTATCCAGAAGCCCTGCGCGCGGAAATCGATGAGGTCAATGACCGGGTCTATAACACTGTGAATAACGGTGTCTATAAATCAGGATTTGCGACCGAACAGGCACCTTATGAAGAGGCGGTCACCGACCTGTTCGACAGTCTGGACTGGTTGGAAAATCGCCTGTCAAAACAACGGTATCTGGTCGGGGATCAAATCACAGAGGCGGACTGGCGTTTGTTTACGACCCTGGTTCGGTTTGATCCGGTCTATGTCGGGCATTTTAAGTGTAACCTGCGGCGGATCGTCGATTACCCCAATCTGTGGGCCTATACCCGGGAATTGTATCAACAGCCCGGCGTACAGGAGACCATCAATATGCGCCATATCAAGTCCCATTACTATGGCAGCCACGACATGATTAACCCGACCGGGGTGATCCCTGTGGGACCGGTTCTGGACTTTGGAGCAAATCCCGAGCAAACGGAGGCGTTTGCGACGACGAATTTGCCGAAATAACAACCAGCCAGAGTATCTTGTGTGAGCTCATGCGAACGCATGATGCTCTGGCGAACCCCATGGGCGGGATGCCCAGAAAGCCGCCTGACCGGAAAAAAGCCGGTGGACAAGACGAGGAGTGCGTATCATGACCCTTGAACTGAGACCTTTCGACAGCTTGGGCGCTGCCAATTTTGGCTGGCTGGATGCAAAGCACCATTTCAGCTTCGGGCACTATTATGACCCCAAACGGATGCATGTCGGCCCGCTGCGTGTCTGGAATGATGATACGATTGCACCGGGCACTGGTTTTGACCCGCACCCGCATCGGGACATGGAAATCATCACCTATGTTCGGGAGGGGGCAATTACCCATAAAGATAATATGGGTAATAAGGGCCGCACAGAAGCTGGCGATATCCAGGTCATGTCCGCCGGAACAGGTATCGTTCATTCTGAGTACAATGAAGAAGATGTCACGACCAAGATCTTCCAGATCTGGATCATACCGCGCAGTCAGGGTGGCAAGCCACGCTGGGAAACCAAATCCTTCCCTAGGGGAGATCAGGCGGGCAAATTGCATCCCCTGGCCTCGGGTCGGGCCGGGATCACCGGCGTCGCCCCGATTGATCAGGATGCGACCCTGTTTGCGGGCAGCCTGTCCAAAGGCACGGTCATCGACCAGATTTTAGGGCGCAACCGCTGTGCCTATCTGGTCCCCGCAAAGGGACGCGTGAAGATTGATGGCACGGAGATCAAAAACCGCGATGGCGTCATTATCCGCGATGCCAAATCGGTGAAGATCGAAGCCTTGGAAGACGCTGAAGTCATCCTGGTGGATGTTCCTAACGGATAAGCGTTGAAACAAGTCCCCCGACAACCGGACCTGAGTCCAATCTGGAGTCAGGTCCGGCTTTGCCTTATCTGGGAACAGTTACCGAATTATTTTTAGTCTCATATTGTAACATCTTTGACACGGGGTCACCTATGCGTGCGGGTGGCTGGAAATCGTTCTGCCCTCCCCTTTTCATCGGATGATCCTACCGTGCTTATCACCCTTTCTTTGCTGGTTCTTGGTCTTGCGCTGCTGTTCGCCGGGGGTGAAGCCCTGGTTCGTGGCGGTGTCTCCCTGGCGCTGAGATTTGGACTGTCGCCCCTGATCGTCGGCCTGACCGTTGTGGCCTTTGGCACGTCTTTGCCAGAGCTTCTTGTCTCAGTGCAGGCCGCGCTTTCCGGGTCACCTGATATTGCCGTGGGCAATGTGGTCGGATCCAATATTGCGAACATTCTGCTGATCCTGGGGGCGACCGCCGTGATTGCCCCAATCACCATGGCATTCAAGACAGTGTCGCGTGATCTGGTCATGATGATCGCTGCTGCTGTCGCGATGCTTGCCTTAGGGTGGGTCGGACTGATTGAAAGATGGATGGGCATGGCCATGCTGGCGAGTTTGATCATCTATCTGGTCTTTGCCTGTCGGAACACCCCCTGCGAAGAAGACCCGTCCGACACCAGTATGTCGAAATTGCTGTGGTGGCAGGAAACCCTGGCGATCCTGGGTGGTCTGGTTGCCCTGATGGTGGGGGCCAATCTGCTGGTCGGGTCGGCAACCGATATCGCACGCACCTTCGGTGTGTCCGAAGCGGTGATCGGCCTGACCATCGTAGCCGTCGGCACCAGCCTGCCTGAATTGGCCGCATCCCTGGTGGCGGCCATTCGTCGTCAGTCTGATATCGCCATCGGCAATGTGGTCGGATCGAATATCTTCAACATCCTCGCCATTCTGGGCATCACCGCGATGATCGAACCCGTCACAGTTTCCCCAGAAATGGCGCGCATGGATATTCCGGTCATGATCGGTGTATCCATCCTTCTGACCGGATTGATTTTCGCCCTGAATGGATTGGGGCGGATCGTCGGGGCTGGTTTCCTGGGCCTGTATGGCAGCTATGTCGTCTACCTGTATTAACGCCGCTTTATTGGTCGCAAAAGCGTGTCAGGCGATGGGGCATCAAGGTGAGTTCGTGATCAATTTCTGAGACGCGGGTTTGGCATAATTCCGGGCTGGCGCTGACCTTCGACCAATCTGGTGCCTTACAGCGTGTCAGCATATCCTCGAGGCTGTCGACGCATTGTTCAAAATGCGCTTTCGCCTTATCGAAACGCTCTTTCCCTGTGCGTAAAAAACTGCATGTCTCTAAATCAGTGGTGTTTGACCGATGCAGGGCTTCTTCCGTCAAATTTTGGGCTGCGGTCAGGTCACCAAGCCCATCCTGCATCATACCTTCCAGGGCATGTATGCGGTCTTCACAGTCTGCCGCAGCCACACCTGCCGACGCAATAAGCAACAGCACCGCGACGCTAGCCGTTTGGATGAAAGAAACCGTGGATCTTTTTCGCAACTGCCTTTGAAATACCATCCACATTCTCCAAATCCGACACAGATGCGCGCGATACCGCTTTCGCAGAACCGAAGTATAACAGAAGCGCCTTTTTACGCTTCCCCCCAATTCCAGGAATTTCATCCAATGGGCTGCGTACCTGATCTTTTGCGCGGCGCTTACGGTGTGATCCGATAGCGAAACGGTGCGCTTCATCCCGCAGGCGCTGAATAAAATACAGAACCGGGTCGCGGGGTGGCAGCAACAGGGGCTGATCCCCACCCGGCAGCATGATCCGTTCCCGGCCCGCTTCCCGTTCTGGCCCCTTGGCGACGGTCATGACGGGAACATCATCTTCCAGGCCCAGTTCCGCCAGTGCTTCCATCGCAGAACTCAATTGCCCCTTACCGCCGTCCAGAATGACCAGGTCGGGCCAGACACCGCTGGTGCGATCGGGGTCTTCCTTCAGGGCACGGGCAAAACGGCGATAGATGACTTCCTTGGTCATCGCATAATCATCCCCACCTGCCGGGGCATCGGTTAAGGCAGGCACGGGCGCCTCTGCAAGGCCGGGAACAGAGGGGCTGGCGGGCTCATCCTCTCCCCGAATGTTGAATTTGCGATACTGATTCTTTGCAAACCCGTCCGGCCCGGCCACGATCATTGCGCCAACCGCCTGACGCCCGGAAATATGACTGTTGTCGTAAACCTCCACCCGCTGCAGCGGCCCTTCCAGACCGCTGAGGTCCGCCAGGCCATTCAACAGCCGCACCTGGCTGGAACTTTCCGCCAGCCGCCGTTCCAATGCCTCCCTGGCATTGTCAGCGGCATGGTCCACCGCCTTACGCCGTCCGCCTCGTTGGGGCACGGCTATGGTGACCTTGCGCCCTGCCTTCAGTGTCAGCGCCTCTGTCAGAAGATTCAATTCGTCCGGAGCCTGGTTCAAAAGCACATCTTTTGGCGGCGGGCGGTTTTCATAGAATTGGCCCAGAAATCCAGCCAGAATCAAACCTGGCTCCATCTGTTTGTCATGGCTGGGGAAGTACGACCGCGTGCCATTGTTCTGGCCGGCACGAAAGAAAAAGACCTGAATACAGCTCTGGCCGCCACGCTGTTCCAGGGCAATCACATCCGCGTCGCCAATGCCTTCGATATTGATGTCCTGGCTGGATTGCACATGGGCCATGGCGCGCAATCGATCCCGATAGGATGCGGCGCGCTCAAAATCCATCGCGTCAGACGCTGCCTGCATCTCGCTGACCAGATCGTCTTTCACCTCCTGGGATCGACCCGACAGGAAGGCTTTCGCTTGCGCCACAGTGGCGGCATAGCCTTCTTGCGAGATATAGCCGACACAGGGCGCACTACAGCGTTTGATCTGGTATTGCAGGCAGGGGCGCGACCGATTGCGAAACACACCATCCGTGCAATTGCGCAGTAAAAAGGCGCGCTGCAACACATTCAGGGTGCGATTGACCGCCCCTGCTGAGGCGAATGGACCAAAGAAATCCCCTTTCCGGTCCCGCGCGCCCCGGTGTTTCACAATTTGGGGAAACTCCTGATCGCCCCGAATTAAGATATCTGGAAATGTCTTATCATCCCGCAACAGCACATTGTAACGGGGCATCAGGCGCTTGATCAGATTGTTTTCCAGCAACAGCGCCTCGACCTCGCTGGCGCAGGTGACAAACTCCATCGTTGCGGTTTCAGAAACCATGCGTTGCAAGCGGATCGGCAAACGCTCCGGCCTGGAATAGGTTGTCACACGCTTGCGCAGGTTATGCGCCTTACCGACATATAAGGGCTCACCATCTGCAGAAATCATGCGATAGACGCCAGCCTCGTTGCCCAGCTTCGCAAGATATCGCTTCACCACCGCAGCCCCGGTCGCAAGACTGGGGCGCGCGGCGACAGTGGGTGCCAATAAGGTCCCATCCGCCGTTTGGCTCAAACTCTCCGCTCTGGTGTCGTTGGGCATACACGTATCACTTTCCTGCCTCAGCATCATGGGCTCTTATAAACGCACACATGACACGCTGGCCTGTTGTTCTCTCTGCACATATGCCGTTGCAAACATTTCTGTCTACTCGGGTTTGCTGAACCTCATATTTCTTTCCGCCAAACGCATTGGTCAAGGGTGCCGATAGCGCTATTTTAACCTTGGCGAATTTCGTCCCATACGGGCCAAATTCAGCGCTGGCACGATTTAAATCCAGCTATCCACCGCGCCTGTGGAAAACCTTGTTGGTAACCAAGGGACGACCCCACGCCTCGCCACATTCCCTAGGGGAGTCAACGGTTTGCCTAATATTTAACCACCAAAAACTAACATATTGTTTTTATTAACATTATAATAAGTCAAGTATGAAAGATTGGTTAAACTGAAAAAAGCTCCTTGCCTGCAGACTTCCCCCGAATCCGGCAAATTCTCCTGTGCACAACTCAAAAACGATAAATTGAATTTTAGGCATATTTTTAAATATTTAGGCAAAAGTGCATTCAATACACACAACCAGCATTAAACTGTACAGTCTAAGTATTGGTGTCATCATCATTCTTCGATATAACATCCCAACCCTGCCTGTTGCCACCCCAGATGTTCTCCCCCATCCAGGGCGATCATCTGTCCGGTATAGCTCGGGCTTTGTATGATGAAGCGCACGGCTTTGGCAATGGCGGTGGGTTCGGTGCGCCGTTTCAAGGGAACAGCGTCCCATTGTCGGTCAAAATCGGTCGTATTCTGCCTGGCGCTGGGGACTGTTGGCCCTGGCCCCACAGCCGCGACACGAACCTGTGGCGCCAAGGCCAGCGCGAGCGTTCTAGTCAATGTCCAAAGGCCCGATTTCGATGCCGTATAGCTGATGAAATGCGGTGTAAGATTAAACACCCGTTGATCGATGATATTGACGGCGACACCATTCTTATCGTCGGGCAATGCCTTTGCGAAAGCCTGAATGATCCGCATGGGCGATTCCAGATTAATCGCCATATGAGATGACCAGCTATCCCGCGTAACCGTATTCCAATCGTCGCGTTCAAAGATTGAGGCATTATTGACGACAACACCCAATTCACCGAAAGCAGACAGGGTTTGGGCGACCAGATCCGTCGCCGCATCTGGGTCTGCCAGATCCGCATCGAACAAATGCACCTCTCGCCCCAAATCCCGAATTTCTTGGGCTGTCGCTTCGGCATCGGATTCTGATCCCCGATAATGCAGCGCGATATCAAATCCATACTGCGCCAAATCCAAAGCAATCTCTCGACCAATCCGGCGGGCCGCGCCCGTGACCAGCGCTACCGGGGCCAAGCGTTCATCCTGTAGCATAAAAGGCACCCGCATCAACGACGCCCCCGACGACGACCAGAAGAGGCCTTTGCCCCCTTGCGCCCCTTCGGCACAGCCTCAGGATTCTTACTGATCAGAGAGGCCGCGATCTCCACATCAATGGGCAGGGAATCGACTGGCATATCCAGGTCATAGGCTTCCAATCGCTTGATCTCGTCTCGCATCTTGGCCGCCGTTTCAAATTCCAGGTCGGCAGCAGCGGCCTTCATGCGCTCTTCCAAATCGCGGATATAGGTTTTCAGATCCACCCCGACCAAATGGGACTGTGCCCCATCACCCGTGCCGACCGTAACCCGATCCCGCTCGTAAACGGAATTCAGCACATCAGAGATGGATCGTTTGATGCTTTCCGGCGTAATGCCATGTTCCGCATTGTATAGCTGCTGCTTCTCCCGGCGGCGACTGGTCTCGTCCAGGGCATAGGTCAGGCTGTCGGTCATGCGATCCGCATATAACAGGACGCGCCCATCCACATTTCGTGCCGCCCGGCCAATCGTCTGAACCAGCGATGTCTTGGACCTCAGGAACCCTTCCTTATCCGCATCCAGGATCGCCACCACCGCGCATTCGGGAATATCCAGGCCTTCCCGCAGCAGGTTGATCCCGATCAAAATATCAAAGGCCCCCAGACGCAGATCACGGATAATCTCAATGCGCTCCAATGTGTCGATATCAGAATGCAGATAGCGGACCTTTAGGCCCGTTTCCGACATGTAATCGGTCAGGTCCTCGGCCATACGCTTGGTCAGCACCGTGACCAGAACGCGCTCCCCTTTCTCCGTACATTGGCGGCATTCATCCAGCAGGTCATCGACCTGATTGGCGGTTGGACGCACGATACAGACCGGATCGATCAATCCGGTCGGGCGCACCAATTGCTCGGTAATGACGCCCCCCGTCCGCTCCAACTCCCAGGGGCCTGGCGTGGCGGAAACAAAGATGGTCTGAGGCCGCATCGCCTCCCATTCTTCAAATTTCAAGGGACGGTTATCAACGCAGGACGGCAGTCGGAAACCAAATTCCGCCAATGTCGATTTCCGCGCAAAGTCACCCCGGAACATACCGCCGATCTGCGGCACGGTGACATGGCTTTCATCCAGCACCAACAGGGCGTTGTCCGGCAGATACTCAAACAGGGTCGGTGGCGGCTCCCCGGCATTGCGCCCGGTCAGATAGCGGGAATAGTTCTCAATCCCGTTACACGCCCCCGTCGCTTCCATCATCTCCAGGTCAAAGACCGTGCGTTGTTCGATGCGCTGTAATTCCAGCAGTTTCCCGGCCTTCTCAAATTGCTCCGTGCGCTGACGCAGTTCCAGCTTGATGCGGTCCATTGCCTGTTTCAGCGTCGGGCGCGGCGTAACATAGTGGCTGCCTGCATAGACCCGGACTTTCTCCAGGGTTGCTGTCTTCTCCCCGGTCAGCGGGTCAAATTCGTGAATTGCATCGATTTCATCGCCAAAGAAAGACACCCGCCAGGCGCGGTCTTCCAGGTGGGCCGGAAAGATTTCAATCGTATCGCCACGCACGCGAAAGCTGCCGCGCTGAAACTGAATGTCGCTGCGTTTATATTGCAGGGTAACCAATTCGCGCATCAGATCGCGCACATCCATGCGCTTTCCCGCCTCCACATCAATAACCATCTGGCTATAGGTTTCGGGGGAGCCAATACCATAAATGCAGGAAACAGACGCAACGATGATCACATCATCCCGCTCGAACAGAGCCCGGGTCGCAGAGTGACGCATCCGGTCGATTTGCTCGTTTCGCGAACTCTCCTTCTCAATGAAGGTGTCAGAGCGCGGAACATAAGCTTCCGGCTGGTAATAATCATAATAAGAGACGAAATATTCGACCGCATTATTGGGAAAGAAGGATTTCATCTCCCCATATAATTGCGCCGCGAGTGTCTTGTTTGGCGCCAAAACCAGGGTGGGGCGCTGTAACTCCTGGATCGCATGGGCGATGGTGAAGGTCTTACCAGACCCGGTCACGCCCAGCAGGACCTGGTCCCGCTCCCCTTCACGCACACCTTCGACAAGCTGCTTGATCGCCTCTGGTTGATCGCCAGCGGGTTGATAATCGGACTCTATTTTGAAAGGGACGCCTCCCTCAGTCAAAGGGCGTGCATATTTCGGTGTTTCACCGAAGATATACCCGACGGGCATCTCTGGTTTCAGATCAATGGTGTCGCTCATAGGGGTGACTATAAACCGCGATTGGCGGCAAGCAAGAGATGCACGAAAGCAATCCCAGCCTTAATGACGGATCAGCCAAACCAGCGCGATCCCAAACACCAGCGCCCCCATTCCGACGCGACGCAGACTCGTTGGTGAAAATGTCAATGCCGCTGCCATCATTCGCTGCATTTGGGTGGGAATTAATGCATAAAGCAACCCTTCCAAAACACATAAAAATGCAAATCCCGTCATCAGCGACGTCCAAAATTCTTCCATGATTCCCTCAACTTCCTGTTTATCGCGCGGCCGATGCCAATACTGGCACCGGAAATTACGCCTGAAACGGTCTGCACATTCTTGCCATATTGCCCTGAATGACGTAGTTACATCACCGAGGGTGAATTCGCCCGACATATTTTATTCTGGCACCTGGCACTTGTTTTTCCCGCTCATCAGTTTGGAGCGACACCGCCTTAGTATTTGCGGTACGGTTTGCAGGGGAGAGTATCATTTTAAAGTTGAACACCAGCCTGCGCTGGATTGCCAGCGCACTGACAGGGATTGTTTTCGCCACGGGCCTATCGCTTGGTGGTGCCCAGGCGCAGTCTGAAATGGCTGCCTTGGCGCCGCGCGTCGGCCCTATGTCTGACTCCACCAGTGCGCTTCCTGCGATTCTGGCGCGAAACGATATCGCCCTCTATACCGAAATTTTTGATCTCCAGAATGACGGCCAATGGGACAAGGCGGATCGGCTGATCGCGCAGTTGTCGGATGATTCTCTGATGGGCCATGTGCTGTTTCAGCGCTATATGCACCCGACCGCCTACCGGTCTTCCTATCAGGAATTAAAGAACTGGCTGGCCGATTATGCGGATCATCCCGGCGCAACGCGCATTTACGGTTTGGCCCTGAAACGCAAACCGTCATCTGTTGGCTATCCACGCAAGCCTCAGGCCGTTGAAATGCCTGCCATGGATGCAGTCGTCGCCTTTGACGAGCCTCAGGGCGGGTCCGAAACCGAATCACCGGCTACGGAAAGCCGCAAATATGCGGGGAAATCCTCAAGCCAGCGCGCCAAAATTCGTGCAATTCAGTCCCAGATTCGATCATTGGTTCAACGCGGCAATGTGACCATCGCCTTAAAAAATCTGGATACCAAGGCCAATCGCGCCCTGTTTGATCCGGTCAGCTTTGCCGAAAGCCTGGGCGTTATCGCGCGGGGATATTTCCGGTATCATGAAGATCAGGAAGCCATGGCGGTTGCCAAGATGGCAACCAAACTGGCCGGTGATGATGCCGCCCGCGCCCATTGGTGGGGCGGATTAGCCGCGTTCCGGGCGAAAGATTGGAATACCGCTGCGGCGCATTTCGCCGCGCTGAGCCTGTCGGTTGAGGCGGATGATTGGCTGAGGGCGGCTGGCGGGTTTTGGGCTTCGCGTGCCTATTTGGTCGGGGGCGAACCCCAGAATGTATCTGCCATGCTGCAGCGCGCCGCAGAAATGCCGCGCACATTCTATGGCCTGCTGGCGACCCGCGCCCTGGGCCAAACACCCCCATTAGATTTTGAAATGCCGGTTCTGTCCGATACAGAGACGGAGTTTCTGTTAGAAATCCCCGCAGCCCGTCGGGCAATCGCGCTGATCGAAACCGGCCAGACCAACCGCGCCGATGAAGAATTGCGGCGGTTTGTGGATGAATTGCCGCCGTCCTTTGTTGGGACACTTCTTGCGCTGGCTGATCGGGCGGGGCTGGCTGATGTCGCCTTTCGCCTGGGGCGTGATATGGAGCGCCGCCAGAAGGTCAGCCTGGACGGTGCCCTGTATCCAGTACCAGGCTGGGAACCGGAAGATGGTTTTGGCATTGATCGCGCCTTGATATTTGCCATCGTGCGCCAGGAATCTCAATTCCGCAGCCGCGCGATCAGCAGCGCTGGTGCGCGGGGCTTGATGCAATTGATGCCGGCCACCGCCGGATATATGGCGGGCGACCGATTCCATGGTTCATCCCGTGCGGAACTGTTTGAACCTGGCCTGAACCTGTCGCTGGGTCAGAAATATGTGCATCATGTCCTCAATCTGGCGGAAATTGATGGAAACCTGCTTTATGCGCTGGCGGCGTATAATGCGGGGCCTGGCAATTTGCAGCGTTGGCGGGCCAAGATTGATTATGCCGATGATCCGCTGTTGTTCATCGAAAGCCTTCCGTCCCGTGAAACCCGCGCCTATATTGAGCATGTCCTGTCCAATTTCTGGATCTATCGCCTGCGGTTGAAGCAGAATGTCGATAGCCTGGATATGTTGATCGGGGGATCCTGGCCGATTTATGTCAGTCAGGATCAAAAGGGTTCCCCGACCGGAGAGCCCCGCACAGTGCGGATCAGCGCGGAGTAATTTCAATGCTGGGTGTTGATAAGAGCCTGCCGTTCAAACCGGTGCGAATTGCGGTGCTGACTGTCTCTGATACCCGCACCGTTGAAAATGACCGATCCGGCGACTTGCTGGTCGCGCGCCTGGAACAGGATGGTCATATCCTGGCAGCACGTCAGATTATCATTGATGATGCAGCACAGATTGTTCAGGTCCTAAATCAGTGGATCGATGACCCGGAAATTGATTGTGTCATAACCACCGGCGGCACTGGTCTGACCGGGCGTGATGTCACCCCCGAAGCATTCGCCGCCGTTCGGGAAAAGGACATACCGGGCTTTGGCGAGTATTTTCGCTGGATGTCCGCCCAGAAAATCGGAACCTCCACCATTCAAAGCCGCGCCATGGCGGTCCTATCCCGGGGCACCTATCTGTTCGCCCTGCCAGGGTCTACGGGGGCCTGTAAGGATGGCTGGGATGAGATCCTGCACTATCAACTGGATTTCCGCCACAGACCCTGCAATTTTGTTGAGTTGATGCCGCGCCTGCGTGAAGTTTAACGCCGCAAACGCCAGATCAGTAAGACCGACACAGCAGATACCGGCACCATCGCAACAAAAACCCAAACCCCCGCAGATTGGGCATCCGCCAGTGTCGGTTGGTCCCCATAGCCCACCAGATTCGCCACCAGCCCGCTAACTGCCGCCCCCAGCGCATAGCCGACGGTCTGAACCGTGGTCATGGCACTGGCGGCCCTGTCTTTATCCTCCGGCGGCGCCGCCTCTGTACAGCGCTGAAGGATATGGCCAAAACAGGCCCCAAATCCGGCCCCCGTGATAAACAAGCACGGCAGGATGGCCCAGACGGGACCGGGTGTTACCAGCAAGGCAAGACCTATTGTTGCCCCTAAGATCGCCAGAAAAGACAGGCGAATGGCAATCACCTGCTGACGGGGAGCCAGACCTGACAAAGACAGCGCCCCCACTGTCCAAGCCACCGATTCCAGCGCGATCATGTACCCAACACCCAGAGGCCCAATGTCATGTAACGTATGAAGCAGGACCGGGCCATAGACGGAAAATGCAATCGTTGCGAAAGAGATCAGGAATATCCCGATCAGGCCAATACCAGTGATATGGGTCATGTCCGTGATGCTGTATGGCAGCAGGCGGCTGTCGGTTGCCGCCTTGTCCAGACGCAGGAACAGCGCGAAACCAAGAATACCGATGCAGGACAAAGCCCCCATCAATACAAGGCTGTCCTTCTGGAGCCCCGCTGTTGCGATACACAAGACCGCAACAGACAACACCAACAGACGGCGCCAGGGCAGGCGCGCCGGATCTGATGGCGGCGATACCGCCACCGGCAAGGCCCAGCGCAAGGCAAATGCGAGAAACAGCGCCTGAGCACAAAACGACCAAAATCCCATTCGCCACATATCAAATTCTGCAAAAATACCACCAACTAACGGGCCTAAGAAGGCCGACGCACCCCAGACCGCCGAAATCGCGGCCATAACGCGGGGCGTATAGTGACTGGGGAATAGTTTCGCGACACCAATCATGGTGCATGCGACCAACATACCGCCCCCGAACCCTTGCAGGACACGCCCCGCAATCATTCCCCCCATTGTCGGGGTGACGGCGCTGACCAGACATCCAATCGCCACAGCCAATGCTGACCAGATCATCAACCGGCGCAGACCAAGCATCCGTGCGACCAATGCCGAACTGCACGCCGCCGTGATCGAGGCCAGAAGGTAGAGCACGAAATTCCAGGAGATGAACGCCTCTCCCCCCACATCAGCGACGACGCCGGGCAGCAAGGTGGCGATGACGGTGCTGTCTGCTGCATGCAGCCAAACCCCGAATGACAACACGGCGAAAAGACCGCGATTGGGTCCGGATAAAACCGTCCCCCAGGATACCGGATTTTCTGTGGTCATCCTTCAGCCTGCACGAAATTCAGCGCTTGATAGGCCGTACGTTGAACATGCTTGCGCTTCAACGGGCTGGCAAGGAACCGGCGCAGGGCAGCAGCGGCCAGGGCATTGAACTGTGTTTCCGGTATTTCCTGCATTTCTTCCCGTATCGCGTAGCTGAGCTTTAATAAATGGCTGGAAACGATGTACTCGAACTTGCCATGATCCTCAACGCCCGATAGGGCCTGTTGAACCGCCTCCAAGGGATCATTGCTGCGCCAGGGGGCCTCATCAATATCAGGATCGGTAAAGCCACTGTTGCGCCCAAGGAAACATCCCATCTGTAACAGGCCTTGGGGCCACAGGTCCGGATAGCGTTCTGCCAATTTCCGCACCGCATTGCCGAAGGTAACCGTATGGGTGAAGTCCAGCCAGCCAACGCTTTGGGCGATGCTGCTGTCGGTCTTGTCCTGCCAATCCAGATCGAAATGCAACAATTGCCAGGCCCCAGCCGTCATGGCGGCGTCGTATAGGGCAATCGGATCCTTCGAACCCGCGCTCAGCCGAGCCAAAATCTCCCGAGCAGATCCCCTGCGAAGCGACTCTGAGTCTGGCTGTTCTGATCCCTGCCCATCCCATGCCTTGAGGGCTTTACCATAGGCACGGAATTCCGGAATCAAATCCTCCCGACTGGCATAGATAAAGGATCGGGTTAGCATCAGACACAGCATCAACAGGCTTTCGCGATCCCCCAACGCCGCGGTTAAGGCTCGCATCTTATAGGTATAAATCGCGGAATGACCGAAATCCGCATAATGCGACAGGGCTGCCCGTGCAAAGCCCCGCTCCATATCCGACCAGGTCAAACCATCAGAAACGGCCCCTCGGACATGGGAACAGGCCGCCGCCTCATCTTCCGCCTCAACCGCGGCGACATAGGCATCCTCATCCCAGGCCCGGGAGGTTGTTGGATAGGAAAATACGGGTTCGCGCCGCGTATCCCAGGCGAAATGACCAATGCATTCTGTCAGCATTCCCAATTGCCGCACCGGGTCTTGAGTCTCACCGCGAAGGCTCAGCCAATCGGCGGCGGCGGGCAAGGCATGGGTCGCGCCATATTCAAACCGGTCCCCCACCCTTGCAATCGTGCGCCGCAAACCGTCCAGCGGATCCCCGCCCGCTTTCATCAGGCGCGCCAATTCCCGTGCAATGCGGTCATATTCATGGCGGTCGAAACAATCGGTGATGTTATCCAATGCCTGAGCAATCGCCGCTTCAGCCGGTGGATCGATTAGGTCCAGTTCCACCTGCCTCGCAACAATCCGGGCTGGATATCGCCGCAGTTTATCACCCCCGACCAGGGTCTCCCCGCTGTCCAGATCAAATTTCCAATTGTGCCAGTTACAGGTCAGGACACAGCCGGAAACATCCCCTTCCGACAAGGGATAGCCTTCATGAGGACAGCGGTTGTTACAGGCCAGGACCTGTCCATCCTGCCACAACAGCAGGATTTGCTTGCCGTCGACTTTGACAACCAGCCGACCGGCCTTTTGCAGTGCTTCGGCTTTAGCGACTGGCTGCCAGTCTTGCGTCTTGGTTTTCATTTACATCCTCGCCTGTCTTGCCCTGCAACGCGATATCCAGACCGTACCATATCGCAAGCTGGGCTATACACTTTCGCATCAAAATAGTTTCTATAGATTTAACTTTATAAATATGACTCACCTATCTTGCTTTAATCAAGTTTTTTCTTTAGAAAGTTTCACATGACAAAACCCACACAGAAACCGCGCTCTCGCCGGGATATCCTGGACCGATTGAAACGCGACGGACCGTCGGACGCATCCGCATTGGCCCAGGCAATGGGCGTCACCCCAATGGCGGTGCGCCAGCATCTGTATGACTTGCAGGCGGAAGGGATGGTGACGACGCAGGAGGACCCCCGCACTGTCGGGCGTCCTGCAAAGCTGTGGCAATTAACACCGGCGGCGGATCAATACTTTCCCGATGCACATGCCGATCTGGCTGTTGGATTGATTGATGCCCTGAAAAACAGCCTGGGTCAGGATGCGCTGGATCTGTTGATCGCGGAACGGTCCAGGCGGCAAAGCGCGGATTATGCCGCAACCCTATCAAAGCCAGAAACCCTGCGCGACAAACTGGACGCCCTGGCAAAGATCCGAACCCGCGAGGGGTATATGGCAATGGTCGAACCCCTGGCCGATACGGATGGATATCTTTTCATCGAAAACCATTGCCCGATTTGCAGTGCCGCCAAGGCCTGCACAGGGTTGTGCGCGATGGAATTGACGGTGTTCAAGATCGCGCTGGGCCCGGACATTCGGGTGGAACGGACCGATCACATACTGGCGGGCGCGCGCCGCTGCGCTTATCGCGTCACGCCTTACTGATCAGGGCCAGACGCTCCGCCACACGGGCCAAAACCGCCGGCCATTCCTCATCAGGCATGCGCCAGAATACATCCGTGTTGGGATAGAATGGGTGGCGTTCCGCCCCCAGCGTAATCCATTCAGGCTTCAGCAACAGCGACCAACAGGGCACATCCAAGGCACCGGCCATATCACCGACCGACGTTCCCATATTGATGACCAGATCACAGGCCTGGGTCAGGGCGGCGGCCCCGTCCAGATCATTGAACAGATCAATATCATCAAAATGCGTGATGGAACGGCCTTCCAGCTCTTCCGGTTGAACGCCATATTGCAAATTCACAAAATGCACATTGGGAACCGACAATACCTTCTGCCATTGGGCAATTTCCGTCAGCGCCGCCTGACTGCGCACGCGCCGCAAGCCGCTGCGCCAGGCAATACCAACCTTCATGCCACTGCCCAATTGATCCAGCCGCTTCTTGATCGCTGCGACCTGATCAGGATCGGCGGTAAAATAGCCTGCCGTTTCTGGAAAGTCAGAAAGCGCGTTGCGAAACAGTTTCGGCAGGGACGCGACAGGGATGGAGACATCCGCCTGGGCATTGGCAATATCAGGCCGCCCAATGGTCTCAACCGTGGAGAAGGCGCGCTGAACCAGGCCCTGCAAGCGCGGGTCACAGCCAACCAGAACAGTTGCCCCCTCACCCGCCGCACGCACAACATCGGGCAGGCAGGACAGGCTGCGAATTTCATCCCCCAGCCCTTGTTCCGGCACGATCAACAAGCGCCTGCCTTTCAGGGCATCGCCCTGCCAGGGCGGCAGGTCTGGACTGGTGACCGGGACACGTTCCCCACAATCCAAACCGCTTTCATACAGCGCCCATCCTTTGGCAAGGTTGCCCTGCCCCAGATGACACAGGGCCAGTTGAAAGGCATGGCGGGCATCGCTGGGGTCCAGCTTATAGGCCTTATCATAGGCAACGGCGGCTTCTTCCAGCCGGTCGGTCGCAGTCAGCATATTACCGTAATTGCCCCAGATATCGGCAAAGTCCGGCGTGGCGCGCAAGGCGTCGTGATACAGGGCTTCCGCCTCATCAAAATGACGGGCTGCGGTCAGGATCATCGCCAGATTAGCCATCGCCCCTGCGCTTTCCGGCGCAATGGACAGGGCGTGACGGGCAATATCTTCGGCTTCTGAAAGTTGCTCCAGCCGCATCAGTGCCGCGGCCAGATTGGTCAGGCTATCTGGATCATCCGGTGCCAGTTCCAGCACCGCCTTGAAACAGGCAGCCGCCTCCTCGACACGGTTGGACGCAGACAAAACCACGCCATAGTTTAGCATCATATCGGCATCATTGGGCGCATAATTCAGGCCGGTTTCAAAGGCAGCCAGCGCCGCCCCATAGGACCCCATGCGATACAGGGTAACGCCCAGATTCTGATAGGCCTCAACATAATCAGGCTTCAAGACGACGGCACGCCCGAAGGCTTCGGCTGCCTTTTGCAAGGTCCCCGTCTCACGCAGCAGGGCACCCAGATTGTTCCATATTTCCGGCGATTTCGGTGACAGGGTCAAGGCCTTGCGATAGGCCTGTTCCGCCGCTTCGGGATTACCCGCCCCTTCCAACGCCAGTCCCAACAGGGTTAAGACCTCAGGATTTTTCGGATCGGCCTTGCGGGCTTCCGCCAATAATTCCGCCGCCGCCGCCGGGTTGCCCAATTGATAGGCCAGGGCCCCGCGCAGGCGCAGGGCATTTGGATCTGTCGGATGCTGTTCCAGAATCTGTCGGTAATGGGCATCCGCCTCCATCAGGCGCCCGGCCTGATGCAATGCCATGGCCTGGTCCAGCCGGGAATCATCAGATCCCCCGCTGGTCCCATTGCCAGCCCCGTTACCGGTTCCATTCCCTTTACTTGCGCGCCGCTGCTGTCTGTTCATGGTGGGGGTATAAAACCCTCAAACCTCTGGGTCTAGGTCTAATGCAGCGGAATTCATACAATATCGCAATCCGGTGGGCTGTGGCCCATCGGGAAAGACATGCCCCAAATGCGCATCACAGCGGGCGCACAGAACTTCCGTGCGGCGCATGAACAGGCTGTTATCCGATTTCTCTGCCACGGCGGTTTCGTCGATTGGCTTAAAGAAACTGGGCCAGCCGGTGCCACTGTCGAATTTTGTATTCGAATGGAACAGTTTTTCACCACAGCATTTACAGGTGTAGATGCCGCGCGTCTTTGCATCATGATACTTGCCGGAAAATGGACGTTCCGTCCCCTTCTTGCGGGTGACCTTGTATTCTTCCGGGCTCAAGCGCTTTTGCCATTCAGCGTCGCTTAACGTCATTTTTGCTTTATTGCCAGCCGTATCACTCATGATCCGGTGCTCCTTTCCAGTTCCATTTCAGACTGCAATGCCCGCACGCGATCCCGCAGTCGGTGCATCGGACCATCCCCAATACCAATCTCATCCATGGCAGATACCGTTTGTTCCAGATAATCCGAACAGGGTCCCAGTCTACCGGCGGCGCGGGCGATCTGTTGCGCCACCTCTTCCATCGGGCGGCATCCTTTATAGCGATCGCAATCCCGACGCATGACAAAGGCAATCGCATGAAACGCCCCGCCATCATTATCTATCAGGCGCACCCAGGTCGGGCGATAGGACCCCGCCAACATTTCGCGCGCCCAGATCACATCCAGTTCTTCATCCGCCTGTGCCTCATCAATGCGCAAGGCAACGCCCTGCACCGACCCGCCGCGATCCAGCCCCAATACCAGGCCAGGACAATCGCGCGTTCCGCGCCCGATCTGTGTTTCCAGACAAAAGGCGCGATGATACCCATGCAATCTTGCAATCTTTCGGTCCACAAAATGAAAGGCCGGGTTCCACATCAGGGATCCATATGCAAAGACCCAGATATCCGACCCTTTGGGGCGCGCCGCCACGGTCGCAATCCGCGATGCGCGGCGTTCCTCATCACATAAGGGCTTTAACAGACCTTCCGCCTCCGCCTGGCGCGCCATTTCCTGAAAAAAGCCGTTCTTGATACCGTCTCTGTCGACCAAAATTCCCATCCATCTTTATGATTCGCATAAGATAACATGGAACATCGCGGCTGGAACGCAAGGCCTTACTGGGACGCAGACTTATTCCCCACGGTTTTCAAATCGCGCACGATCCGCATCGCCGGAAATAATACCCAACATGACATCCCGGAATCCTTCCACAGCGTCAGGGCCGGCATTTCGATAGGCGCGCGCGATGCGCTTGCGTTGAGTTTCCGTCAACAAGCGCTCCAACTCCGCGCCCTTGTCTGTCAGGGTCAACAATCGCTGGCGGCGATCTTCCTGTCCCTGATCCTGACGAATATACCCCTCCGCCATTAACTGGCTCAGCACACGGCTCAGGCTCTGCTTGGTGATCTTCAGAATATCCAGCAGATGCGATACGGTCATGCCCGGATAGCGACCAACGAAGTAAATCACACGGTGATGTGCCCGCCCCAGGTCGCGCTGTGCCAGAATGATGTCCGGTTCACCGGTGAAATCCCGATAGGCATAGAACAAAAGTTCTATCGCCTGGCGCAATTCTTCATCGCGCAGAAACAAAGGATTTCCACCGGTCTTGGCAGACCGATGTCTATCCCCACCCAGAGATGGTGAAGAAGGAGGTGATCCACGCTTAGAAGAATTTATGTCAGTCATGTTGACATATATGCCTCATGATGTTACGTCTGGCAACAATGAAGCGTATTGGATCATATCTTTTGACCCGGCTCCAGAGTAATAAAATTACCAAAAAATCCGAACCGTAGTAAAGAATGGTCGGAAAAATCGTTGTAAGTCATGAACTTACGAGAAAAACCTCGGGGAACCAGCGTGGAAGCTGGCAACACCCCCATAATGGAGTGGAAACGATGTCCTTAATGCCCTTTGATGATCGCGATGGCTCCATCTGGATGGATGGCAAACTGGTGCCATGGCGGGATGCCAAATTGCATGTTCTTACCCATGGCCTGCACTATGCGTCTGGCGTGTTCGAAGGGGAACGCGTCTATGGCAAAGAGATTTTCAAGCTGACGGAACATACCGAGCGCCTGCACCAGTCTGCGGAGCTGCTGGGCTTTAAGATTCCGTTCACTGTCGCTGAAATTGACGCCGCCTGCGATCAGGTCGTCGCCGCCAACAATATTGTCGATGGCTATGTGCGTCCCATCGCCTGGCGCGGATCGGAAATGATGGGCGTGTCTGCACAACAAAACACCATCCATCTGGCAATCGCAGCCTGGGAATGGCCCGCCTATTTCAGCCCGGAAGCCCGCATGCGCGGCCTGAAAATGCGGATTTCCGATTGGGCGCGCCCCGATCCCCGCACAGCACCGACACGCAGCAAGGCCGCTGGCCTGTATATGATCTGCACCATGTCCAAGCATAAGGCGGAAGCGGAAGGATACCATGACGCGCTGATGCTGGATTGGCGTGGGTATGTTGCCGAAGCAACCGGTGCCAATATTTTCTTCCTGATGGAAGATGGAAAGCTGCATACGCCCGATCCGGATTGCTTCCTGGATGGCATCACCCGGCGCACGGTCATCGATCTGGCCCGCCGCAATGGCTATGAAATCGTGCAGCGACACATCAAGCCGGAAGAGATGGCACAGGCAACAGAGGCCTTCCTGACCGGGACGGCGGTGGAGGTCACCCCGATTGCATCGATTGGTGACTATCAGTTCACGCCGGGCAAAGTCTGTGAAACTTTAATGAAGGCCTATGACGCAGAGGTGCGCAGAGGCTCAGATAAGGCGGCCTTGATCACAGGGTCTGCGGCATAAGCGTTTAGAATGATTTTTCGGTCGTGCCAATCGGGACCGGGCGTGATAAGCCCGGTCCCGTTCGCATTTTAAAGACCAATGCCTTTCGCCGTTCCTATCAAAAAGGTCGTTTGAGCAGCCCGTATGACCCAACAGACTAAAACAAAACTCTCTCCCCGCCAGGACACTTCCTTGGAGATCAGTGTTGTTGTCCCGGTCTGCGATGAAGAAGGCAATGTCTCTCCCTTGATTGAAGAAATTGCGACGGCCTTCCCGGATACAGATCGGGTGGAAATCATCTATGTCGACGATGGCAGCCGTGACAGCACACCTGCTGTTCTGAAAGACTGCCAATCAAAGCACAAGAATCTGCGTGTTCTGACCCATGCCCAGCGATCCGGCCAAAGCCGCGCGATCCGCACAGGTGTTCTGGCCGCGCGCGGACGTCTGATCTGTGTGCTGGATGGTGATGGCCAGAACAATCCAGCCGACCTGCCCCGCCTTGTCGCCATATTCAATGCGGCCCTGGCGGAGGGAGAAGCCATCGGCATGGTCATGGGGGAGCGCGAGAAGCGCCAGGATTCAGGTTTTCGGCGGTTTATCAGCCGGGTCGCCAATGCCTGCAATAGAGCGCTTTTAAACCATACCGCGAAAGATGTCGGCTGTGGCCTGAAAGTCGTCGCAGGGCCCGTCTTCAAGCAACTACCCTATTTTGATCATATGCACCGCTTCATGCCGGCCTTGATCAGTCGCGAAGGCTTTTCGGTTCGCTATGAACGGGTGACGCATCGCGCGCGGGATCGCGGCCAGTCCAAATATGGAACGCTGGAGCGTGCCTTGGCCGGATTGGTTGATTTGTTTGGTGTCTATTGGTTGGTGAAACGGTCAAAACGGCCGGATGTTCAGGAAGAGGTGCCCCATGGGGTGGATCGATAAAATCATCGCAAATATCGGAGCCATGGCTCCGGAAGAGATCATCTGGCTGTCTATCGGCTTTCTGGGCCAGTTTCTGTTCGCCATGCGATTCATCATTCAGTGGATCGTCAGCGAAAAGAAACGCGACAGCGTGATACCCATCGCATTCTGGTATTTCAGCATTGGCGGCGGCGCTATCCTGCTGTCCTATGCCATATGGCGGGCGGATCCCGTGATCATTCTGGGGCAGTCGACGGGTCTGTTTATCTATTTGCGCAATCTATATTTTGTCACACGCCGCCGGAAGGTCGATTTCGATGTGCCCGACCCGGACCGGGAAGGAATGGCTGCCGATACGCCCAAGACCTCAGATGGTATCACTAAACAAGGCCCGAAAGCGTAACGCAGCAGGGTCCAGTTTTTTCGATACTGACGCCGGAATTGCCTGCACCAGGGTTGCGGAAACCGGCCTGGCTATCGGTGCCAGAAAGGCCAGATCCTGTTGCCATTTCTTTTCTTCGAACCAACGATACAGGATCAGATTGGTGCCACAGGTAAAGACGCCCGCATAGAGAATGTCGCTGAGGAAATGCGATCCATTCATGACCCGCAGAATCCCCATGCCGATCCCAGCGGCCACAGTGACCAATATCCAGAACTTTCGACGTTTGGCGGCATACAGCGCCAATGCCAGGAATACATATCCCACCGACGCGTCCCCAGAGACAAAGGAACAGTTTCCGTCGCATTGTTGGGCTGGCAATAGCGGCGGGGTGAATATTTGTGCCCCGGCAAATTCAGTCACCTGTTTGGGACGGGCCCGCCCCCAGTTTTCCTTAAAAACCCCGTGTACGACCAACCCGGTCGACAGGATCAGACATAACAGCAGGAACGCATATCGCGCCAGCTTGCGAACCTGCTGAATCCGAACTGTGAACAACCGCCACAGGAACACAACAAGCCCGACAACAACCAAATAGCTGAATAACGGGCGCAAGACATCATTCTTGAACGCCGTGAATTCACTGCGGCTCAGCCAGAATTCATTTTCGCCCAGATAAACCTGTTTTGATACCCACAGATCTATCTGGGGAAAGGGTAGGAAAAGGACCGTCAGGGCGATAAAAACCAGCCCACAGATTTTCAACATCCAGACCGTGGACCAGGCTGGGCTGCCAAGCGACATCATTTCGGATCCTCCAACACACGCAGTTCCAGATTTTTGGCCTGCCCAACACGATCAACTTTCCCGATGGAGGGCAATTCTTTGACCGTGGTAAAATGACTTTCGATGGACTGGGTGCCATGGGGCGTCATCAACAATACGCGCGATCCATCAACGGACGGGCTGTACAGCCAGGCCATTTCGTAATGATGATCAATCTTGGTGTCATGGTTCCAGGTCCGGATGACAATTTCCGGCTGGTCGCGCAACGCATAGGCCATAGAGGCGATCATCATGCGATTGTCCATCAACAGCACGGACAGATTTTCAGCCTTCATCCTGTCAGTTACCTGATAGGCCACCTGATCCCAACCGCTGAGGTCCTGAAATGGATCCCGACCCAGGGCGCGGGCGGTGGCACCTGGCATCAGCACCGCCCCATACAGGCCTGCCGCCACGATCATATGCAGCGCAATCGATCCCCATAACCACCAACGCCGCCTTGTCTGGGCAAGCAGCACAGAAGTTACCAGGATCGCCGCTGCAGGATAGGCCGTCGCCGCCCAGTTCGCATTGGCCCGGGACAGGATCGCCTGAATTGAAATAATCAACAGAATGGGCAGCGAAAATGCTAACAGCAAACGCGCTGGTTCAGACAGGGCCTGACAGGCGCGACGGCTGCGCGGGATTACCAATAGAAGAACCACAAACAAAACCGGACCGAACACGCCAAACTGCGCACCCAGAAAATCCCCCAATTCATTGAAATGCAGGACCACTCCCTGCCAATGGACATTATCAGCCGTATGTCCAACAGTCGCCCAGCCATGCACCTTGTTCCACCAGACATTGGGCAGAATGGCGCAGGTCCCCAGCCCAAAGCCTGCGATCAAATGCGTTGCTGCGACGCGGGCCTTTTGGCGGGCCTGTGCACTGATCAGCAGATGCACCAGCGCACAGATCAGAAAATAGGCCATGGCGTATTTCGCGTTCAGGCCCAGTCCGAAACAAAGCGCCAGGAGTACCGCCCCCCCCCAGGTTGGGCGCCGCAACAATGCCCCATAGGCCCACAGGCATCCTGTCCAGAAAAACAGCAAAAGCGCATCTGTCGACATGATCAGGGACGAAAATGACACGGCAGGCACGGTCAGCCAGACGATCCCGGTCCACAGCGCGGTGCGATTGTCGAACAACAACCGGGCCGTGCCAGCCAATAGGATGGCGGTCGCCGTTTGAAACAATGCGGCAGGCGCACGAATGCACCATGTGTCATCGCCACAAATGCTGGTCGCCGCACCAATGACCCAGGCGATCAGAGGGGGCTTGGAATAATATCCGAACTCAAACGTCCGGGACCAGGTCCAATACTGTGCCTCATCCCCATGCAGCGACAACCCTGTCGCATAGGAAACCATCAGGCGAACCGCACACAGCGCCAGCGCAGCGCTCAGCAACAGACGCCACATACTTTGTGTGCTGATATCCCCTGACACCTGATCCTCACGCGACATAGCGATGCACCCATCATGTACCCGGGACATCAGACATTCGCCAATGCGAACCCTAGAAACCCCAACATAGTGTTTCCATGCAAGCCATCGTCGCAAACAAGGTTGTTTGGATATGATTTGCTTCGGATGGGCTAGGGCGTACACCATTCGCCCGCGATAACCAAGAACCCTTAAAGGCCCAAAAGGCGATGTTTCTTAATTTAGCGTTCACGTGGAGATTTTGTCGCGGCGAAACTGCGCTTATACTGCGCTCATGAACACTGATACGCATATTCTTGTGGTTGACGACGATGCGCGCCTGCGCAGCCTGTTGCGTGACTATCTGACTAAAGAAGGCTTCCGGGTCACCCAGGCGGAGGACGCTGCAGATGCACGGCGCAAGATTGCTGGCCTGACCTTCGATATTATGATCCTGGATGTCATGATGCCCGGCGAATGTGGCCTTGATCTGGCAAAATCCATCCGTCAGGAGGTTGGTGTGCCAATCCTGATGCTGACCGCGATGGGGGATACCGAAAACCGCATCCAGGGGCTGGAAGCCGGTGCCGATGATTATCTGCCCAAGCCGTTTGAGCCCCGCGAACTGATCCTGCGCATTCAATCGATCCTGCGCCGCCTGCCCGCTGCGGCAGAACCAAGCCGGGCCTCTGTTGTGCGTTTGGGCGATTTGTTGTTCGATCTGGGTCGCGAATTATTGTTGCGCAACAATACGCCGGTGCGCCTGACATCCACAGAAACCGCCCTTATGAAGGTGATGGCCGGAGAGCCCGGACGCGTCATGAGCCGGGATGAACTGACGCAATTTGTAGACATCGATGGCGGTGACCGGGCAGTAGATGTCCAGATGACCCGCCTGCGCCGGAAAGTGGAGCCTGATCCAAAAGTCCCCCGCTATCTGCAAACCGTTCGGGGACGCGGCTATGTTTTAAGGCCCGATGGATGACGGAGCCCTCCCCGATAAAGCCCACGCATTCGCCCGCTGGTAAACCGATGGGACCGATCCGATCCGCGCTGCGCACCATTCGCCTGACGATAAAAAGCGGCCTGCCCAAGACGCTGTTCGGGCGCGCCCTGATGATCATCGTCATGCCCCTGATCCTGTTACAGATTGTATCGGCATGGGTGTTTTATGATCGCCACTGGGATACGGTCACCTGGCGCCTGTCGGCCAGTGTCGCAGGGGATATCGCCAATACGATCGACCAATTGCGCCGCACACCCGATGCCCGCGACGAAATCTTTCAAAGCGTTCGCCAGAACATGGAATTGGATATCACTTTGCTGCAAGGTGAAATCCTGCCCAATCAAGAGACAGAAATCAGCAGCCAATTGGATCGCCTGTTAGCCCAGGCCATGAACGAGCGTGTACGACGCCCCTTTATCATCGACAGTTCGTCCTTTCGGAAACAACTGATTTTGCAGATTCAGTTGAAGGATGCGGTGCTGAACGTCGTTGTGCCGGGCAGCCGACTGTTTAGTTCGACAACCTATATCTTTATCCTTTGGATGGTTGGCACTTCTTTAGTGCTGTTTGCCGTTGCCTCTATTTTTATGCGCAATCAGGTGCGTCCGATCCGGCGCCTTGCCCGTGCGGTTGAAAGTTTTGGAAAAGGTCGAGAGCCAGAGCAGGATTTCAAGGCGGAAGGGGCCCTGGAAGTGCGCCAGGCCGCCAATGCGTTTAACCTGATGTCCGAACGCATCCGTCGCCAGATCCGCCAACGCACCGATATGCTGTCGGGGGTCAGTCATGATCTGCGCACCCCTTTGACCCGCATGAAGCTGCAGTTGGCGATGCTGGGGGATTCGCCAGAAACTCAGGAACTCAGCGTCAATGTCTCCGAAATGGAGAAAATGATTCAGGATTACCTGACCTTTGCCCGTGGCGAAGGGGGGGAGAAATCCATTGAATGCGACTTGAGTGAGGTCGTCAAAGACCTTGCCGCAACATGGCAGGCCTCCGGTATCGCCCTGGATTGCCATGCAGAAGGTAAGATCGTGACATGGTTGAAACCCAATGCCTTTCGGCGATGCATTGATAACCTGATCGCAAATGCGTCACGCTATGGCAGCCAGGTCTGGTTACAGGCCGGAAAGCGGGGCAATGCCATTGAAATTCTGGTGGATGACAATGGCCCTGGCATTCCTGAGCAAGAACGCGAAGACGCCTTCCGCCCCTTCTATCGTCTGGATCGGTCCCGCAATCCATCCACCGGCGGTACGGGTCTGGGCCTGTCGATCAGCCGTGACGTTGCGCGCACCCATGGCGGTGAAATCCTATTGGAAACCTCCCCCCATGGCGGGTTAAGGGCCCGTGTACGACTGCCTATCTAGAAGTTTCAGCGGCCCTATTGGTATCTTCCCCAACCATCTGACAGATATCCTGGGGCGTTTTTCCAGCCTTACGCAAGGCCTGTAACGTGATCGCCTTATCACGTTTGGCATATCGTCTGCCCTGCGAATCCAGCAGCAATCGGTGATGGCGATACACCGGCGTTGGAAATCCCAGCAGGGTCTGCAGGACGCGGTGGATATGGGTGGCGTGCAACAGGTCTTCCCCCCGCGTCACACAGGATATCTGTTGAAACGCATCATCCACGGTAACCGACAGGTGATAGCTGGTTGGCACATCTTTACGCGCCAGAACAATATCGCCACAGCTTTCTGGCACGACCGTGATTATCCCACGATCCAGATCAGTAAAGGTCAATGGACCGGTCATATGGGCAGCCCGATCCATATGCAGGCGGATCGCATGAACCTGCCCGGCCGCGATCCGGTCTTTCGCGATCATCGGGTCCAAATGCTTACAGGTGCCCGGATACAGCGCACCATCCGGCCCATGCGGGGCGCGCGGGGCGTTGGCGACCTCTGTCCGAATTTCCCGGCGCGTGCAAAAACAGGGATAGGTCAGCCCGCCCTCTTCCAATGTATGGAGAAAATCATGATACACCGGAAAACGATCCGATTGCCGCAGCACCGGATCGGGCCAGGTCAAACCCAGCCAGCGTAAGTCTTCGTAAATCGCCTGCTCATAGGCCTGCGTACAGCGCGCCAGGTCGATATCCTCAATTCGCAACAGAAAGGTACCGCCCATCGCTGTTGCTTGCCGGGCGGAAAACAGGGCGCCATAGGCATGCCCCAAATGCAGGAAACCGCTGGGGCTGGGCGCAAATCGGGTTGCGGCAGAATTGAATCCATCCATACCCACTGGCGTAGTTTGCCTCTACAGGGTAAGTCAAGAGCCATGGATAAATCACATATCATCGCCGCCCTGGACGCCGTTGCCGCACATGACACAGATGTGGCGACCGGGTTGAGTCTGGTTGGATATCCGGAGCCTCGCCTGCGGCCCCATGGGTTCAACACTCTGCTGAGCATTATCGTATCACAGCAGATTTCCAAAGAAGCGGCAGGCGCCATCCAGGCGCGGTTGGAAGCATTGAATCCGGGGGGGCAAGCTGAACCCTTTCTGGCATTGGGACCAGATGCGATTCGCGCGGCGGGCCTGTCGCGCCCCAAGGTTGCCTATGCCCTGGGACTGGCGGACGCGATTGCCCGTGGCACCTTAAATCTACAGGCTGTCGCCACAATGCCTGATGAGCAGGCCGTTGCGGCGATCATGGGCCTGAAAGGATTCGGGCGGTGGAGTGCAGAGATTTACTGCATGTTCTCCCTGCAGCGGCAGGACCTGTTTCCCGGCGAAGACATTGCCTTGCAGGAAGCGATGCGACGGCTGAAAGGCCTGCCCAGCCGACCGGATGCGAAACAGGCGCGCCTTTTGGCGGAAAACTGGTCCCCGCATCGATCCGCCATGGCCGTATTTCTTTGGCATTATTACCGGGGCGCACCCGCCTGACAGCACATTTGCGCATCCCGGCTGTATCGTCCAAGCTGGGCAAAATCCAATCCAAAGCTTAAGGAAATTCCTATGACCGATACACCGGTTCTAAGCGGACCAGAACAAGCCCCCAACGACGGTCAGAAACCTGACCGCTTGATCATTTTCCTGCATGGGCTTGGGGCCAATGGGGATGACCTGATCGGCCTGGCACCGGTCCTGGGTCAGGTCTTCCCGACCGCGCAGTTTCTGGCCCCCAATGCACCGGAAGAATGTGATATGGCCCCGATGGGCCTGCAATGGTTTTCCCTGCAGGATATGAGCCGCGAACAGTTACAGGCGGGCGTCGATTCTGTCACACCGGTTCTGCACCGCTATCTGGATGATCAAATCGCGCGGTTTTCTGTGACGCCGGACCGCGTTGCAATCGTCGGCTTCAGCCAGGGAACGATGCTGGCGCTGCATGCAATGCCGAAATATTCAGGGCTGGTCGCCGGTGTCCTGGGGTATTCTGGAATGCTGATCGCCCCGGAATCCCTGGCCGACGAGAATATTCGAAAACCACCGACCTTGTTGATCCACGGAACGGAAGACCCGGTCGTCCCTGCTGAAATGTCAAAGGTGTCGGGCGAAGCCATGAAAATGGCCGGGTTTGATGTAGAAGTCGCCTATTCCAAAGGTCTGGGCCATTCCATTGACGAAGCGGGCTTGCGCCTTGGCATTGAATACTTGCAGCGCGCGTTTGGTGACAAGGAAGTACCAGAGACCTAAATCAGATAACAGCCGCGATAAGAAACAAGCGGATCTCGCCTAAAATTGGATGCGTTATATATTTGTCATTGAAATCGGATAGAGAGAAGGGAGTGTCGGGTCCTCATTACAACAATGTGATAGTTTCCAGCAGGCTTACACAAAATGTTGTGGTGATGACAAAATATGGGGTAACGTACCTGTATCGGTTCTGACGAAATCGATCTGGTGATACAGAAAGTTCGGAGTGCGGCAATGTTAACCGCCTTAGATCATAGTCCCGCTTTGGTGCTGAATGCGGATTTCAGGCCGCTCAGCTACTTTCCTTTGTCGGTTTGGGACTGGCAAGACACCATCAAGGCCGTCGTTGCCAAACGGGTCAACGTCATTTCGGAATACGATATGGAGGTGCGCAGCCCGACCTTCGCCCTGCGCCTGCCCAGCGTGATCTCCCTGAAAGAATATGTTGCCCCGGCGCGACGCCCCGCGTTTACCCGGTTTAACGTATTTCTTCGGGATAGGCTGGTCTGTCAGTATTGCGATGGAACCTTCCCGGCACATGACTTGACCTTTGACCATGTTATCCCGCGCAGTCAGGGTGGGATCACCAGTTGGGAAAACGTCGTCGCCGCCTGTAGCCCGTGCAATCTGACCAAAGGTGGCCGCACCCCGAAACAGGCCAATATGCCATTGCTGCGCGCCCCCATCGAACCATCGACCTGGGAATTACAGGAACATGGCCGGGCCTTCCCGCCAAACTTCCTGCATGAAAGCTGGCGGGATTATCTGTACTGGGACACCGAACTGGAAACCTGATCCAGTCCGGACCGCTCTTTACCCAAATCATGTATATTTTCACCTCTTCGGACAAAGTTGGGTTTGTCTCGCGCCGATAACGCGCTGTAGCATCATGCGTTCGCATGAGCTCATACGTGAGGCTCTTACCGTTTGTATTAGTGGCAAATACGTCGTCGCAAACATATCCGTTTGCTCGGGATTTGCTTTAGACTGATCGAAACAGATACCGAGGATGACATGGCTTTACTTGCGTTAGATGATCAGGGCTTCAAGCAATCCCTATGGACAGCTACAGGCGGCGACGCACCCCATTGCCCGCCATTGGATACAGACAAACAGGCTGATATCGCGATTGTCGGGGGTGGGTTTACCGGACTGTCCACCGCCCTGCATCTGGCAGAGCGCGGTGTTTCCGTTATCGTGCTGGAAGCACGCGAACCCGGCTGGGGGGCATCGGGACGCAATGGCGGTCAGGTGATTTCCGGTCTGAAACATGATCTGGCCGAGTTGGAACGCCTTGTCGGCCCCGAAATGGCCCGCCGAATGATTGGCTTTGCCGATAAATCAGCCGATACCGCGTTTGCTATCATCGATAGATTGAAACTGGATTGCGATGCCGTGCGGGGCGGATGGGTCCAATCCGCCCATGGCGTGGGCGTGCTGGAAGATCAGAAGAAAAAAGCGGAGAAAATGGCAGCGCGTGGTCGCGCGGTTAGCATGCTGTCACAGCAAGAGATGATCGAGCGCGTGGGAACAGATTGGTATGTAGGAGGCCTGTTCGATGCTGCGGGCGGTACCGTCCAGCCTTTGAAACTAGCCCGTGGCCTGGCCCGGGCAGCCCAGGCAGCAGGGGCACAAATCCATGGTGAAACCGCCGTAACGGGGTTAGCACAGGCCCCGCATGGATGGTCCCTAACGACAGGAGATGGCATGACCGTCACCGCTGGGAAGGTCCTGTTATGCACGAACGGGTATTCTGATCTGGCGCCGTTACAGGATGCGACAACGCAATCGGTTGTCCCATTTTACAGCTATCAGATGGCGACAAAGCCGCTGTCGGATAACTTGCTGAAAAGCCTGCCTGTCCATGGTTTGGGCGTTTCCGAAGCAAGGCGCGTTTTAAGTTACTACCGGATCGACTCCCAAGGGCGCTTCATCATGGGCGCGCGGGGCAAACTGAACGGATCCCTGGATGATTCCGCCTTTGATCTTGCCAAACAGCGTATGCAGGAAATGTTTCCCAGACTGACGGGTGTGCCGATGGAGAATTTCTGGAATGGGCGCGTTGCCGTCACCACCGATTCCCTGCCCCGCTTAATGCAGATCGCGCCCGGATTGGGCGCTGCGATCGGGTGGAATGGGCGAGGTGTCGCCATGACCACCGCAACGGGATCGGTTCTGGCGGACTGGTTGTGCGATGTCCCCCACAAGGATTTGCCTATGCCCATCAATGCGCCGCGCCTGATCCCCTTTCATTGGCTGAAACGGCCTGCCTCTGGCGTCGCCGTCATGTGGAAGAGCTTCCTGGATCGGCGAGAACGCAAACTGTAACCCCGCCATCACACCGGCGGGGCACCATGCAGCATTTCACACAGGCCGACATAGTCGGGCTCCCGATCCGGGTCAATCAAGCCATGGCGGATAAAGAAATCGATCAGGACCGGGGCGCAATTGAATTTGAACCGGTCCGTATCGCGCACGATTTCCATGACTTCCTGTGCAGGCATCAGGTAAAACCCCGCAACTTCCCCATCGGCCGGGATTGGGGTGAAACTTTCATCCAGTTCCAGGTCATAACAGAACATCTGATCCGGCTTCAGCCCTTGCGGGCTTTCATACAAATAAGATATCGCCCCGACCGCACGGGCCTGGCGCGCCAGATGCGCGGGGATTGAGGCCTCTTCCGCGCATTCCTTGATAAGATTCTGCGCCAGGGTCAGACCTTCGGGATGCCCCCCGGCGACCGTGTTATCCAGCAATCCGGGATAAGATGGCTTATCATGGGCGCGCTGTGCGATCCAAAGGTACAGACCGTCTGGCTTTCGCACATATCCATTCAAATGAAAGCCCCAACTGCGAATGCCTAAGAAAGGACATCCCGCCCGTTCAATCGAAAACACAGCGGGATCCGAAAACCGTTCAGCAACCGCATAACGCTCGTCCCGCCACCCTTGAATAAGGCCTTCATCGGCCATTACGCGCAGGGCATAATCCACCGCTGCCGTCGCAGAATCGTAATCGAACAAAGCCGCATGCAGATCAACCTGTTGCCCCCCCACCACGAAGATATCGGGGAAACCGGACAACCGTTCCAATCGATCCTTGCGGATCCAGCCCAATTGCTGACCGCGCCCAAAGAACGGCAGATAATTTTCACGCGATCCATTGTTACAGGCGAGAATCCGGTCCTGATAGGCCACGGTTACCTCTTTTCACACACCAAAACGCTGCGAACACCGACAGTCTGACGCATCACCGCGCCAACGATATCACAGCTCTGCGGGTCCAGGCCGCTGACCTGCACATCGATGATCAGATTGGGGTCAATTCCTCCGTCGATCACAGCATTCAACTTCTGTGTAATCAAGCCACGCTTTGTGATGGGGGCCAATACGCGGGCCAGGATGCCAACATCCGTATCGGCGGTGACGGAAAAACAATACACTGAAGGGGATGTACCGACATCATTGGACGGCACCGACAAAGGTAAGGTCATGGAAGTCTCATTTCTCTGTGAATAGCATCAGGTGGCGGCACAGGCCCGGACCCCCCAGCCGCATTATATGCGGGGGACCGGGTCCGTAATTCGACCAATGCGCCCAAACAGCGCCACAGAGAAATTCGAGGTCAACATACTGAAACCATATATCCGGTTGGAAGGTGACGCAAGAATATTACAAACCACCCTGGAACAGCCACAGGATAAGCCATAAGGTAAAGACCGACCCAATCGTCGACAGGCATATTGATGTCGTCGCCAGGGCCTGGGCCGTCCCATATTTCTGGGAAAATATATAGACCATGACACCACTGGGCTGGGCCGCTGTAATGGTGGCAATTTGTACCCACAACGGATCCAAAGCAAAAATATACGTGCCCGCCAGATAGACCAATAACGGAAACAGCATGATCTTCAGCGACACCTGGACCATGGATTGAACCACACGCCCGGCAATACCATAGCGCTTCAGCGACGATCCCAAGGCAAACAAGGCACAGGGCAGCACGGCCCCCTGCATGGTTTCGGCAATCCGCGCCAAAGGTGTGGGCAGAGACAGACCCGCCAGATTTGTCGCCATGCCCAGAAACAAACCCCACAGGATGGGATTGCGAATCAACCCGCTGGCAACCTGTTTGGGCAGTGCGGCCAGACCACCGCTGCGGCGCGATTGGCTCATTTCCAATAGAACCGTCGTGCCGGTGAAAAAGATAATGCCGTGGACAGACAGGATCAGAAAGAACGGCAGAGCCGCCGTCTCTCCATAGGCCAGCAGGATCAGGGGCAGACCCAACAGAACCGTGTTGGAAAAAGCACTGCCCATCCCGGTCAGGATAGCCCCCATTATGTCGCGCCCAAAGATGAAACGCGCGACCAGAAAGCCGATCGCATAAATCAGAATTCCTGGCCCGTAATAGCTGGCAAACAGGTTCCAGGGCACCTTGTCTGGCAATTGCGTGGTCGCAATCGTCCTGAACAGCATGAAGGGAACGGCGAAATTAAAAACGAAAGATGCGACCCCCGCTTCCGCAGATTCAGAGAACCACCCAAGGCGGGCCGCGACATACCCAAGGGCTGCAATGCCAAAAATCGGCAGCAGAATGTTGATTACGATATCCAAGAGAGCCGAATCCTTATCTTATCTGTTTTCTGATTACTCCGTGTGGCTACTCTGGGCAAGTCAGAGACCTTGCGGTTCGGGGAGTAGCGTGCCATCTATCACCCGATGGATTGGGCCCAGCGAGGGAGAGACCCGGCATGGCAGACCTCTGGATTTTCGGGCGGAAACCAGCGGCAATGGTGCGTCACCGGCATGGTGGCTTTAACGCGACATTTCCAATGAACGGCGATACGGTTGTGGAGCAGGCTGGCCTGACCCGCGATGCCAATGCTGCGCGTGAAAAGGCGGAATCGTCCGGAATCAAACCACCGCCCCGCATTGAAGGGCGCGAGGCACAAAATGTGTTGAGCTTTCAATCCCGTGGTGATCGTGCCCAGCGCACCAATCTCAGTCCCCGAAATGGGGGACGTCCGGGTCCCTACCGCGAATAGCCCCGAACGTGATCACCTCAGAAGCCCGACTATACGCCTTAAGCCAAGCAGAATCGCTGGCCGCAGAGGCTGTTGACCATCTGTCGCAAACAGTCCGGAACGCTGAAACCGGCCGCGTGGACCCAATCGCTCTGGAGCGCGCACAGCATCAAGCCCATGGCACGGCCTGGCTTGTGTCCCATGTCGCCGGACTGACGGCCCTGCATGATTGGGCCCAGCGCTTGGAAGAAACAAACTCAATGGGGCCTGTTGAGGCTGGGATTTTGCGCATCGGATTTGCGGAATATCTGAACAGGATCATTCACGGATTGCCCATGGGGCAAACCGAAACCGTGCGCCCCCATGAACTGGGAACGTCACTGCATGCCATGGGCATGGCGACCGATCCAACCCTGAATGCCCTATTTGCAGACCCGGACCTGCCAGAAATTCGCATGGCAACCGCCCTGGCAATGTCGGAACATGGATTTTCCAATCCTGCCGACGACCCCGATGGCGAAATTTCCATGATGCGGACGCAATACCAACGCTTCGCCGAAGCCGAAATTGCACCGTTTTGCCATCGATGGCATCTGGATGATATCCTGATCCCCGATGAAACGGTGCAGAAGGTTGCAGATCTGGGAACCTTTGCGATTACAATTCCACAGGCCTATGACGGTCTGGGACTGTCCAAACAGGCCATGGTCGCAGTGACGGAGGAACTATCCAGCTTTCATTTGCCCACCGGATCGTTGGCAACCCGGCCTGAAATTGCCGGGGAATTGATCAGCAATAGCGGGACCCAGGATCAGAAAGAGCGCTTCCTGCCGGGGATCGCCAGCGGAAAGATCATGACAACCGCTGTCTTCACAGAACCTGATATCGGTTCGGACCTGGCGCATCTCAGCACCAGGGCGGTTCGGCGGGGCGCTGTATATCAGGTATCCGGGGCAAAGACCTGGATCACCCATGGCGGGCGCAGTGATCTGATGACCCTGTTGGTGCGCACACAGGCGGGCAGCCAGGATCACAGCGGCGTTTCCATGCTGTTGGCCGAAAAGCCGCGTGGCACGCCTGCAACCCCCTTCCCTGCGCCGGGCATGACAGGGGGCGAAATCCGCACCCTGGGTTATCGCGGCATGAAGGAATATGACATCGCCTTTGATCGGTTCGACGTACCCGCCCATAACCTGCTGGGGGGCGAAGAAGGTCTTGGGTTCCGGCAATTAATGGCAACCTTTGAGTCGGCACGCATCCAGACCGCCGCGCGCGCGGTTGGCGTCGCCCGCAATGCCCTGCGTTTGGCCATGGATTATGCCACAACCAGACGGCAATTCGGCCAGTCCCTGATCCGGTTTCCCCGTATTGCAGATAAGCTGGCCCTGATGGCGGCAGAAACAGAGATTGTCCGGCAATTGACACGCCATGCCGCCTTGGCAAAAGATACCGGACGGCGCTGCGATGTGGAAGCAGGTATGGCCAAGCTGCTGGCGGCGCGCACCGCCTGGGCGGCAGCCGACGATGCCTTACAGATTCATGGCGGGATCGGCTATGCGCTGGAAAGCCAGATTTCCCGTGTTTTGGTGGATGCGCGGATATTGAATATCTTTGAGGGTACCGGCGAGATTCAGGCACAGGTCATCGCCCGTGGACTGTTGAGTCGTCGAAATTAGCGGCTCGCCACCCTATATGGACAGTTAATGCCCAAACGGAATGCCCAAACAGAAAAATTAAAGGGATCACCTCAATGCACCGCAAAAGCCTCCTTGCCACCCTTTCACTGCTGTTTATTTTTGCAACACCGCAGGCTGCACAGGCACAGGAATACTCTGTGCTGCCGCATTCAGCGCGCTACAGCATCACATTGATTGAAGCAAAGGTTGGCGAAGTCACCATGCTGGATGGCGGCCTAAGCGTCGATCTGGTCAAGGGCTGCAAAAACTGGACACTGCAATCCAATTTGAATTTAGCAGCAGGCAATCAGGATGGCGCAGGCTTCGTTCTGGTTATGAATCAAGCCGCAACAGAAAGCCTGGACGGGCGACGGTTTGAATTCAAAACAGACGTTGTGGTCAATGATGCCCCGGAAGAAACCTATCAAGGCATCGCAACACTGGAAGAAGATGGCCGAGGGGAGGCAGAGTTCACCCTGCCTGAGCAAAAGAAAGTTCGTCTGCCACAGGATACGCTGTTCCCGATTAATGCGATGCGGACCAATCTGAATGCCGCTTGGGGGGCGCAACAGGTTCTGACGAACTATATCTACTTTGATGGCAGTGAATTAAGCGCCTGGCGCGCCACGGACCTGGTTGCCGGCACGCCAGAGCCCTTGGATGCGCAGGCGCAGGATCCCGACGGCATCACGAAAATCGGGCAGGCAAAGCGGGTTGTCACAACATTATTTGATTTGACCCACACTGATGCAGAGCCGATTTCAACCTATATTTCCGATATTCTGCCCAATGGAATCGTCACGCGCCTGACCATTGATCTGGGCTTCATGGTCGCCGAAGCGCGATTGATCGAAGTGCTGGCGATCCCAGAACCGGACTGTTAACCCTACCCTTCACGTCAGCTTGTCATAAAAGGTCATGGATATGAGTTGCTTTGTTAAACAGAAAAATAAAGAGACACGCAGCATAACGGGAATCGTAAAAGCCGACTATGACACTTGGCTTTCAAACCAATCGGACCCCGTTCAAACCTGGATCAAAGGGTCTGGGTTCAAGGCGAAGCCCGGTGCCGTTGCGATTTTCCCAGACAAGGCGGGGGCCCCGAACAACGCCCTGGTGGTCCTGGAAAATGAACAGGATCTGTGGTCCTGGGGCGCAGCAGCGGTTCGACTGCCAGCCGGGCGCTATTGCCTGTCGCCCGAACCTGATGCCACCATGGCTTACAATGCCAGCCTCGGCTGGGCCTTGGGCAGCTATGATTTCGACCGCTATCGCAAACGCTCGGAACCTGTCCGGGAATTGGTCTGGCCGAAGAATGCGGACAATAAGCTTGTTGCAGCCGTGTCTGCGGGCATTTATCTGACCCGCGATCTGGTCAATACGCCGGCGTCGGATATGGGACCGGAAGAGCTGGCTGCGGCGGCATCGGCCTTGTCACAAACTTTTGGCGCACATTGTGAAACCATCATCGGGGAGGACCTGCTGACGCAGAATTTTCCGATGATTCATGCGGTTGGCCGTGCGTCAACACGCGCGCCACGCCTGATAGACCTGCGCTGGGGCAATCCGATCCATCCGAAAGTAACGCTTGTTGGAAAAGGCGTCTGCTTTGACACTGGTGGGCTGGATTTGAAGCCATCCAGTGGCATGCTGATGATGAAAAAGGACATGGGGGGCGCGGCCCAGGTTCTGGGCCTGTCGCGCATGATCATGGAAATGGAGCTTCCGGTCAGTTTGCGCGTGTTGATCCCGGCTGTGGAAAACAGTGTATCAGGCAATGCCTTCCGCCCCCTGGATATCCTGAATACCCGCAAGGGATTGACGGTCGAAGTCGGCAATACCGATGCGGAAGGTCGCCTTGTTCTGGGCGATGCGCTGGCCTTGGCCTGTGAAGAAACGCCAGACCTGTTGATTGATTTCGCCACATTGACCGGGGCCGCCCGGGTGGCCCTGGGAACCGATCTGCCTGCCTTATTCTGTAACAGCGACAGTCTGGCTGCCGCGCTGTCACAGGGCGGTCTGGCCGCAAAGGATCCAACCTGGCGCTTGCCGCTGCATCAGGCCTATACCGGGATGCTGGACAGCAAGATTGCCGATACCAACAATGTTTCCTCAGGCGGGTATGCGGGGGCCATCACGGCAGCCCTGTTCTTGGAAAAATTCGTCGAACCGGAAATCGAATGGGCCCATTTTGATCTGATGAGCTGGAATACAAGCACGAAGCCCGGTCGCCCGGAAGGCGGCGAGGCACAAGGAATCCGCGGCGTATTCCTGACTCTGCAAGACCGGTTTACCCGCTAAAGCAATATTCGGTCAAAGCGACCATGAATGACCTGATATTGCTCTAGTGATCAAACCCTAATTTATCGTTTCAACCTGCTTATTTTTCGATGCGGTTGGCGTGGCTTGCGATGTCACCATCAATTGCACCCGAACCAGGCCTGCATCACTGGGATCACTGTGCTGTGTGAAGCCCAGATCCGCGCACATATCCAACATGGGTTTGTTATCGCGCAGCACATCGCCATACAGAACATCTATACCGCGCTGGCGGGCATATTTTATCAACAGGCACATCAGCGCATAGCCCAAACCTTCACCCTTGTGGTCCTGTCGCAGCAGGATTGCGTATTCCGCCTCTGCCCCATCCGCGTTGGCGATCAGGCGGGCAACCCCGATGATGGAGTCTGAATCCGCCGGGTCCAGCGCAACAAATGCCATCTCTCTGGCATAATCGATTTGGGACAGGCGGGCCGCCAAACGCTCTGGCAACAGGCGCATCGGGTGCAGGAAACGGAAGCGAATATCTTCCGGGGCGGACCGGGCGACCAGATCGCTTAATCCAGGCGCGTCCTCGGGTCTGATCGGGCGAACATTGACCATTGTTCCATCCCGCAATGGCACAGTCCCTTCCTGATCGCGGGGATAAGGGTGGATCGCCAGGCGCCGCGCCGGATTATCGCGCAGTTCCCGGGACACGGCTGCAACACGGATTCGGGCATCCAGCGCCATGACACCGGCACTGTCCGCGATCAATGGATTGATATCCAGCTCTTTCACTTCTGCAAAATCGATCGCCAATTGGCCAATCTGAATCAGGACAAGCCTCAGGCTTTCAAAATCCACAGGCGGCTCATCACGATACCCGCGCAACAGCTTATGGACTGCCGTTTCCTCTATCAGGGTCTGGGCCAGAACATCATTCAATGGCGGTAAGCCGGTTACGGTATCGCCAACGATTTCAACCTCTTTGCCCCCCTTCCCAAACAGGACGACCGGGCCGAATTGCGGGTCTTCATTCAGCCCCACAATCAATTCATGGGCGCCGGGCCGGCGAATCATCTGCTGAACACTGACCCCTTCGATTTGGGCATCGGGAAATTCCTGATGCATCCGCTTTAGCATCGATTCCGTGGCGTTATAGACCTGATCGGGCGATGACAGGTTCAGCACGACCCCGCCAACATCGCTTTTATGCGTAATATCGCGCGAAAGAATTTTGACCGCCACCAGATCCCCCATGGAGAACCCTCTGGCGATTTCCGCCGCTTCGGCGGGCGTGCGGCCAATTTCGGTTCGCACAATGGGAATGCCATAGGCTTCCAAAACCTGCTTGGCCTCAACTTCGCTCAGCCATTCCCGATCTTCCGACAGGGCCTGATCGATAATGCTGCGCACCTTATCTCGGTCCGGCTCCACACTATTGGCGCGTGCAGAGGGCACCTGCATCAGATTCACCTGATTGCGGCGATATCGAACCACATGCATAAAGCCCCGCACAGCCTCTTCGGCGGTGTTGTAGGTTGGAATGCGCGCCTCTACAAAGCGGCGGCGCGACTCAGCGGCGGACATATCCCCCAGCCAGGATGTCAGGATCGGGCGATGACGGTCCCGGGCCACTTCCAGAACAGCCTCCGCAGCTTCCAGCGAGTTACTGATTGCGGTGGGGCAATTCAAGACCAGCACAGCATCGGCCGCTTCATCCGCAATCAAGGCCTGCAGGGACTCACGATAGCGACTACCCGGGGCATCGCCAATAATATCAACCGGGTTTCCCTTGCTCCATGTCGTTGGCAGGCAGGCATTCAGTTTTTCAATTGTCTGTGGCGACAGTTCGGCCAGATGACCGCCCTGTTCAATCAGGCTGTCTGTTGCCAGCACACCAATACCGCCCCCATTGGACAGGATCGCCAGACGATCCCCCACCGTATTGGGATCGCCATCCGCCAGGGATCCCATCCGCCGTAATTCACTGGACAGTGTCTGAACCGCATCAAACAATTCCTGCATATCATAGACCCGCAACATGCCAGCCCGCCGGAAGGCTGCATCATAGACCGAATCTGAACCCGCCAGCGCGCCGGTATGAGAGCTTGCAGCCCTGGCCCCTTCGGCCATGCGCCCCGCCTTGATGACAACAACGGGTTTAGTGCGGGCCGCCGCGCGGGCTGCGGACATGAACTTCGCCGCATCCCCCACGGCCTCAATATACAGCATGATCGCGCGAACCTCTGACGCTGTGGCCAGATAGTTCAACATGTCGCCGAAATCGACATCCATTTTGTCGCCGACGCTGATCATGTGGGAAAAGCCGATACCGCGCCCCGTCGCCCAATCCAGGACAGAGGTCAACACCGCCCCCGATTGCGCGACAAAGGCTAAATCCCCGATCTTGGGGTTCATATGGGCAAAGCTGGCATTCAGGCCTATTGCCGGAACCATCATGCCCAGCACATTTGGTCCCAAAATCCGCATGGAGCCCGCCGCGTCCATAACCGCCTGACGGCGTGCATGGCCTTCCGTGTCGTCGCCCTCTCCAAAACCGGCTGTGATCACACAGGCAGCCTTGCATCCCTTTTTATTCAGGTCCGCAATAACCTGGGGCACCGCATCGGCGGGGGTCGCGACAATGGCCAGATCCGGCACCATGGGAAGGCTTTCAATATCCTTCCAGGTCATGCTGCCGCCAATCGCGGAATGCTTGGGGTTGACGGGCATGATCGGCCCTTCAAACCCACCGCCAAACAGGTTCTGCGCCAGCACCGCCCCCACGGAACCAGCCCGTTTGGATGCGCCAATCAAGGCGATAGAGCGTGGATTGAACAGGTATTCTAGGTCACGTACGGACATGGGGCACCTTCATTGTTGCGCGATTTCAATCAATCGCTTTACGCCTGCACGAGCAGTTGTCCCGTCCCTGATTTTTATCCGTTCTTCAGAGCCTTTTGCGCCAGAACCCGATTATACATGTCGGTCATTGCCGACCCCCAACAACAAAAAATAACCTTTTCGATGCCTGAATTCTCCGCCAAGACATCATACACGGTAGATATTGCAATTTCTGTCGCCAATTCCGCCGGATAGCCATAGGCCCCAGTGGAGATTGCCGGAAATGCGACGCTGCGCACGTTATTTTCCACAGCCAATTGCAAACAATTACGATAACAGGATGCCAAAAACCCCGCTTCTCCGGATTGTCCGTCGATCCAGATCGGACCGACAGTATGAATGACGTGACGCGCCGCCAATCGAAAGCCTGGGGTGATGCGAGCCTCCCCGGTCGGGCATCCGCCCAAACCGGCACAATATTCCATCATTTCTGGCCCGGCAGCGTGATGAATAGCCCCGTCAACGCCCCCACCCCCGATCAGGGGTTCATTCGCAGCGTTCACAATCGCATCCACGGTCAACCGTGTAATATCGCCATCAATAACGGCAATCCGATTGTCGTTGGAAAAGTTAGCTTCTTTCATGTGCGCTACCGACATTTCTCCAGCTTTCGGCTAGAGCATCATGCGCTCGCATGCGCTCACACAGGATACTCTAACCACATATTTTCTGAGCAAATACGTCGTCACAAACGATCCCGTTTGTTCGGGATTTGCTCTTGGAGGCCTGCCTATTTTGCCGCCACACTTTCGTTATGGGCGGTAATCGAGGCCTCAATCATCTCTGCAGCTTTTTTCGAGTCCGCCCATCCGATGATCTTGGCCCATTTACCGGGCTCAAGGTCCTTATAATGGGCAAAGAAATGGGCAATCTGATCAATCAGAATCTTTGGCAAATCCGTATAATCTGTCACTTCATCATAATAGGGATGCAGCTTGCTGTGGGGCACGGCGATGATTTTTTCATCCATGCCGCTTTCGTCTTCCATCATCATCACACCAACCGGCCGCGACCGCACGATACTGCCAGGTACGACGGGAACGCGCCCAACAACCAGCACGTCAATCGGGTCGCCATCCCCACATAAAGTATGCGGAATAAAGCCATAGTTTGCCGGATAGAACATGGCGGTATGCAGGAAACGGTCGACATACAGCGCCCCTGAATCCTTATCCAACTCATATTTCACCGGTTCCGCCCCTTGGGGGACTTCGATCACAACATTAACGTCCCAAGGTGGCGCAACGCCTGTGGCAAGCAACTCAATCCGCATAAAACTTCCTTTTCATTTATCCGCGGTAACCGCAGCCGGCCACCAATGTCTGACCCTCTAGATAGTACTTAAATTGCTGCACTGCAACATGGGAGAAATCGTCGCAACGAAAAAACAGTCAATCGGCTGACTTGGTTGGCTTATATGCCTTGTAGCGCGACAGCACGAAGATCAGCACCAAACCCGGCACCGCCAGGAACGAGGTCATGATGAAAAACTCCACCCAACCGACCTGTTCTACCAGCCACCCGCTGGGGGTCGACAACAAGGTGCGCCCGAAAGCCATAAACGATGTCAACAAGGCATACTGCGTCGCTGTGAACTCACGATTACACAGCACCGACAGATAGGCAATAAAGGCTGCCGACCCCAATCCCCCAGTAAAATTATCGCCCCAGATCGCTATCGCCAACACACTGACATCGGTGCCGGAAACAGCCACCCAGGCGTACAGCATATTTGTCGCTGCTTGCAGAATACCGCCAATCACAAGAGAGAGGAACAGCCCGATCGCGCGGACCAGCACGCCACCGGCAAACACCCCCACCATGGTTGCAATTATTCCCGCCGTTTTACTGACCAACGCGATATCAGTGCCGGTAAAGCCCATATCGACATAAAAAGGATTGGCCATCGTCCCCCCGATGGCATCGCCAAATTTGTACAACAACACAAATGTCAGGATTACAAAGGCACCGGGACGCACCAGAAATTCCGAAAATGGAGAGATCACGCCAACCTTCATAAAGGTTTTCATATCCCTGATTTCCGCTGTCTTTGGATGATCGGGTTCCTTGACCAGTAAAACCGCCAACATTCCCAGCGTCATGAACCCCGATAAGCACACAAATACCACGGCCCAGGAGACAAAATCAGACAGAAACAGAACGCCCGCCCCGGAAATCAAAAGACCAATTCGATACCCACCTTGCGTGGCAGCCGCTCCAGCCCCTTGCTCGTCCTCCTCTAAAAGTTCAATGCGCAGGGCATCCAGCACCACATCCTGACTGGCGGACAAAAATCCAATCGATGTGGTTAGAATCGCGACCGGTGCCAGCGCGACAACCGGATCTGTAAATCCAAGAGATGCAATAGCCGCCATCAGCAAAATCTGAATGAACAGAGCCCATCCCCGGCGTTGACCCAGTTTTGCCGTAAACAGCGGCAGCGATATTTTATCGATCACTGGCGCCCACAGAAACTTTAACGCATAGGGGGTTCCGACTACGGCGAATAGACCAATCGACGTCAGATCCAGCCCCTGTGTCCGCAACCAATAGCCAAGCGTACTTAAAGTCAGCAACAACGGCAGGCCACTGGCGATGCCCATCAGGGCGATCAGAATAATGCGCCTGTCTTTGTAAATCAGCAGGCCCGCCCTGAAGCGCTGTAACGCGGTGGTGTCGGTCACGATGGGTCTAAATCCTTTTCGCCAGCGGTTGCGCGTGATATCGCGAATGACACGGGGACACTAGCCCTATTCGGTCGATGAGGCAGCAATGAAGCAAGAACAGGCGGAAACCTTGGCACTACAGGCGTTAAGTTTTCTGGTGGAAGATGAGGATCGGCTGGACCGATTCCTGGCCCTGTCCGGATTAGACCAGAACGACCTGCGCGACCGCATCGCCGACCCGGCCTTTCTGGGTGGGGTTCTGGATCATTTGCTGGGGCACGAGCCTGATCTGTTGGACTTCGCCGCAACGGCCGATATTGACCCAACATTTGTTCTGCGCGCGCGGGCAACCCTGCCGGGCGTCAATCCGGACTGGTGACCTGGGCCGGAATGGTAATGCGACAGTAATGCCGCCCATCCGTCAGCCGCGCCTGGATGCCTTTGGCAATGGCGGTCATATCCTCACAATAGCCGTCCGGCATAAATTCCGGATGACCCGCAGCCCGCAACAGGCCTGCTGCCCATTCCGCCTGGATACTGCAATAATTGGTATAATCAACTTCGATCATTGGCGTTACGCCTGCAGAAAAATTCCTGAATTCTGCCCCGTCATCCGTTTGAACTATAGCACGTTCTGATAACCATATTGAGAATAGTTTCATGAATATTTTAAAGCGGCGCTCAAGGACTTGTCGCCTTGGGGAAAACCGGGCAAGTAGTCAAAATGACTTCGCCGCACACCCAGTCCCAAGAGACGACAAATTGGAATCGCCGCCTGTTCGCTCTGGCTGGACCCATTGTGCTGGCAAATTTATCGGTTCCCCTGCCGGGCATCGTCGATACCGCCGTGATGGGCCATCTGCCCGATCCCAGCGGGCTTGCGGCTGTCGGCCTGGGGGCGATGATATTCTCCACGCTGTATTTCAGCTTCAGCTTTCTGCGCATGAGCACAATTGGCCTGACCGCCCAGGCGGATGGCAGAGGCGACGCCGCAGAGGTCCGCATCGTTCTGTATCGTGGCGGCCTGATTGCAATCGCATTGGCGATTATCATGATGGTCTTTCAAGATCCCATAGGCCGATATGCCTTCCAACTGACCGATGCGACAGAAACCGTCCAAACATACGGCCTGTCCTATTTCGACATCCGGATCTGGGGCGCGCCAGCAGCCCTCTTGAATCTGGTGGTACTGGGATGGATGTTTGGGTTTGGCAGTATGCGCCTGCCCGTCACCATCCAGATTGTTACCAATCTGGTCAATGTCGTGCTGGATTTTGTTTTCGTCTTTGGGTTCGATTGGGGCATTGAAGGCGTCGCCCTGGCCACCGTCATCGGTGAGCTGGTTGGTGCTGCCCTGGGCCTGTATTTCATTGCGCGCCGATTGCGGCATTTGGGACAGTCCCTGCTGCCCGATTGGGTCAGTGTCTTAGAGCCGGCCGGCCTGAGACGCCTCTTTGGTGTCAATCGCGACCTGTTGATTAGGACCTTCTGTCTGCTGATCGCCTTTGCGCATTTCAAAATTGCCGGCGCGGAATTAGGCACGGTCACATTGGCGGCGAACCTGGTGCTGCTGATCTTTCTGGATCTCAGCTCCTATGGATTGGATGCCTTTGCCAATGCGGCGGAAATCCTGATCGGAAAGGCTGTGGGACAACGCAACCGGGCCGTATTTTTAACAGTTACCCGCCTGTCCTTAGTGTGGGGTGGCCTGGTTTCCCTGGTCGCGGTGCTGGTTTTTTTCCTGTTTGGCAATCACATCGTCGGCCTGATGACCGATCAACTGCCCGTCCGCGATGTATCCGCAAATTTCATGCTGTGGGCCGCGTTCCTGCCCATAACCGCCGTCTGGGCCTTTGTGCTGGACGGGATTTTCGTTGGCGCGACCCGATCAGCAGCCCTACGCAATGGGATGCTGATCTCAATTGCGCTCTACTTCGCCTCAGAATGGGTGCTGACCGGACAGTTTGGTAATGACGGATTATGGGTGGCGCTGCATATATTCCTGTTGGCACGCGGCCTGACACTGGCAGTTCAGGTCCCCGCATTGGTCCGTTCAATTGATACGCAGCCCCCCGCGCATGCTCAGGCCGTGCGATAACGCTGTATCGCGTTTCGCAGCGCTTTGGCCACCTCAACGCGTTCATAGGGTTGCAGGAAACGCCCGATTTCTGTGCCTTGACCATGACTTTTCAGGATCAACTGACTCTCATGACGGGGTGGATCATCCATTTGTACCGTCACCCAACTGGGCTCTAACTGGATATGCTGGATGGTGCCCGATGGGTCTGTTCGCACGATATGCAAACCATCATCCGTCATCAGCAAATGCTCACACCGCCGGGCATCCCGAAAATTAAGCCTGAAGGCGATGTAAACCAGCGCAATCTCCAAACCACAGAAACCCGCCACGGGCCAGGCCCCGGCAAGGAAGAAGGCAAACCCGATCAGGAAACCACAGCCCCCGATCGCGATCATCACAAGCAGAAATCCACGCTGATCCAGGCTGCGGTGAGGCCGCAGCGTCGCATCAAGATAGATGGTCTGTTCGTGAGTGTCGCGCATGCCCCATAGATTAGCGCGAATTACACAGTCGTAAAGCGCCCGCATGTGAGAGAAATGCTTTCTTGGTGACCATGGCTTCTTTAATGTGCCCGGTGAATCACAGGCTGACCAATCAAAACAATCGAATTGCCCATTCATGAAAAAAGCCGATATCCATGAGTTTTTCGCCCGCTTGCAAGCGGCAAATCCAGAGCCCAAGGGGGAGCTTAACTGGACCAATCCCTATACGCTGCTGGTGGCCGTCGCCCTGTCAGCGCAAGCAACGGATATCGGTGTGAACAAGGCAACCGAACGCCTGTTTCAAATCGTCTCAACCCCGCAAGATATGCTGGCCTTGGGGGAGGCACGCTTGAAAGACCACATCAAGACAATCGGACTTTATAATTCCAAGGCCAAGAATGTGATGCAGGCTGCCGAGATTCTGGTGCGGGACTTTGGCGGCACCGTGCCACAGGATCGCGCCGCCCTGGAAACCCTGCCCGGTGTTGGGCGCAAGACCGCCAATGTGGTGTTAAACATCGCCTTTGGCGCAGCGACCATCGCCGTTGATACGCATCTGTTCCGGGTTGGCAATCGTACCGGCATGGCAAAGGGAAAAACGCCGCTGGAAGTCGAATTAAAGCTGGAAAAACGGATCCCGAAAGAATTTCTGCGCCACGCGCATCATTGGCTTATCTTGCATGGTCGTTACATCTGTAAGGCGCGCAAACCGGATTGTGGGGCGTGTATTGTCAATGACTTGTGTGGCTTCAAAGGAAAAACCATTAGCGCCTAACCGTAAAGGAACCCGGAATGCCGAAAATTGACCCCGAGATATTAAGAGAGCGCGCAAATGGAACACTGGTATCCCTGTTGGGCATAGAAATCACCGATGCCGGCGATGGTGTCAGCAAGGGGCGGATGAAAATCACACCCAATCTGTTGGCACCCAATGGGTTTCTGCATGCAGCCTCGGTCGTTGCCCTGGCCGATACATGCTGTGGTTATGGCACCTTTGCCGATTTACCGGAAGGGGCGGAAGGCTTCACCACGGCGGAGTTGAAATCCAATCATATGGGAACCGCACGCAAGGGCAGCCTGATCTGTCGCGCCCATGCCAAACATCAGGGACGCACCACTCAGGTCTGGGATGCGGAAGTGTTTTCCGATGCCAGACCCGACCGGCCCATCGCCCTGTTTCGGTGCACACAGATCGTCCTTTGGGCGCGGAATGAGGGATAGGACCCTCGACAATATTGCGTTGCGGCATTAGGTAGGAACCAACCATTTTGACACTAAGGGAGTGAGATCATGATTTTTAAGACTGTAGGTATTATTGGTGCCGGGACCATGGGATCAGGCATTGCAACCTCTTTGGGTCAACAAGGTGTTGCTGTCGTTCTGGTCGATACCAACCAGGCCGCCGTTGATCGGGGTCTGGCCGCTGCCAAGAAATTCTATGATCGCGCCGCTGAAAAAGGCAAAATGAGCACGCAAGATGCCGATCAGGCCTATGGGAAATTGACAGGCGCGACAGAGCTTTCCGCCCTTACGGACTGTGATCTGATCATTGAGGCAATTTTTGAAGAATTCAGCGTTAAAGAGGACCTGTTCAAACGTCTGAACGCGCATTTAAAGCCAACCACTGTGGTTGCAACCAATACGTCAGCGCTGCGGGTCTCAGAATTGGCTGAAACCGTTGACGACCCGACCCGCTTTCTGGGCCTGCATTATTTCAATCCAGCCGCAATCAACCCGATTGTGGAAGTCGTGAAGGGCGAAAAGACCGACGAAGCCCTGTTCCAGAAATGCGTTACCTTTATTAAGGAAACCGCGAAGAAGCCCATTCCGTGCAAGGACGCCTATGGATTCGCCATCAATCGCTTCTTCGTCCCCTATGGCAATGAGGCTGTGCGGCTGTTGGATGAAGGTGTTGGCACGACCGCCCAGATCGACCGTGTAGCACAGGACTGCCTGGGCGTCGCGGCAGGCCCGTTCATGGTGATGAATCTGGTGAAGCCGAAAATCATGTTCCATGCCCAGCGCAATCTAGGCCCGCACGGTGCCTTCTATGCCCTGGCCAATGGCTTGGCGGATCGCGGAGACACGGATTATGAATTTGAAATCGGCGACGATGCAACGGGCTCTGCCGAAAGCGATGCGATCATCGCCGACCGCCTGCGCGCAGCCACCTTCCTGCCGGTCCTGCAATCCCTGGACGAAGATGTCGCCAGCCCGGCCGATATAGACATGGGCGCGGGCCTGGCCCTGCGCTTTGGCAAGGCGCCGTGCGAATTGATGGATACGCTGGGCAAGGACGAAGTTACCCGCATCGTTTCCATCGTGACCGAAAAATATGGCCACGACCTGCCCGAAAGCATCGCCAAAGTTGGCAAACTGCGCGGCTGATGCCGATTGGACCTTTGGTTATCTATTGCCCCATTTTTTACTCCTCCCCCCTTGAGGTGGGAGCCCCATATGCGATTCCCCTCCCCCCTTGAGGGGGGGAGCCCCATATCTTACCCCTCCCCCCTTGAGGGGGGGAGGTTGGGAGGGGGGTGCTCTCTCCTCCGCAATCCAGCCCACTGCAGGGAAAGGCCTTGCGGCCTATCACCCCCACCCCAACCCTCCCCCCTCAAGGGGGAGGGAGTAGATAAAACCGTCCTCCCCCCTCAAGGGGGAGGGAGTAAACAGAGCCGTCCTCCGCCCAGAGGGGAGAGAATGGACGCCCCATCAAGAGGGATAAAACAAAGCTTACTGCCATAGAATTCACTAATACTATCGCTGTGCGGTTTCCCAATCGGGGTTTTGCCAGACTTCGCGGTCTTCGCGCGGCAATGGGGGATGGCCCAAGATCGCATCGCTCATTTTCTCTGCGATCATCAAGGTTGGGCAATTGGTGTTGCCATTCACAACGATTGGCATCAGGGACGCATCTACGACTCTTAAATTTTCCACACCAAGCACACGCCCCTGAGAATCGCAGACTGCCATTATATCCTGGGCGGAGCCCATCTTGCAGGTACCGGACAGATGCCATTGGGTATCCACCGCCTTGGTCAACATCTCATCAAGCTCTGCATCGGTGACATAGGCTGGGCCGGGGAAAATCTCGTCACCTGCTAAATCCTGAAAGGCCGATTGGTCGATCAATTCACGCACCAGACGAATGCCCTTGCGCAATATGTCACGGTCGCGGGGGTCTTTTAGATAGTTCACCAGGATACCCGCCTGACCATTGGGGTCGGCATTCTTTAAGAATACCCGCCCCCGGCTGTGGGCCCGCATCAAACCGATATGAATTTGGAAGGAATGCACCGTCATCGGATCAACCGACCCTTCCTTCACGGCAATGGGGATGATGGTCAATTGGATATCCGGATAATCGACCCCGGCGCTGGACCGAATGCAGGCGACAGCATCAAATTGATTGGACGCCGCTACACCAGTTCGCGACAGAAACCATTGCAGACCGATCTTTATCTTCCCCAGGCCCCGCGTATGGGGAAGCAGGGAAACCGGCTGACGACACAGATACTTCATTACGAAATCAGGGTGTTCGTTCAGGTTCTCCCCCACACCTGGGCGGTCTGCGACAACATCGATACCATGATCGCGCAGATGCGCCGCCGGACCGATCCCAGACAGCATCAGCAAATGGGGCGACGCGACGGCACCTGAAGACAGAACAACCTCTTTACCCGCCCGGTACTGCCGCAAGGTTCCAGATTTTTCCTGAACTTCGATGCCAATGGCCGTCTTGTTCTCAAATAATATTCGCTGCGTGCGCGTGTCAGTCAGGATGGTTAGATTTCTGCGGGACCGGATCGGGTCCAGAAAGGCCCGTACCGCGCTCCAGCGCTGGCCCCCATGCACCGTGCTGTCCAACAGGCCAAACCCTTCCTGAACACGCCCGCAGATATCCCTGGTGCGGGGATAACCCGCCTGTTCTCCCGCATCCAGAAAGGCCTGAAAGATCGGATTTCTTGCAGGTGGGCGGGTGACTTTCAACGGCCCATCCGTACCGCGATACTCATCATCGCCCCCGGCATAGCTTTCCAGCCGCTTGAAATAGGGCAGCACATCGGCATAGCCCCAGCCATCACAGCCCATCTGTCGCCAGGTGTCATAATCTCTGGCATGGCCGCGAATACACACCATACCGTTGATGGAGGATGATCCCCCCAGCACCTTGCCACGGTCATGCTTTAAGACGCGGTTGTTCAGGCCCGGTTCCGGTTCCCCCTGATAGGCCCAATTGTGCTTTGTCCGACCCAGCGCGATGGTCAGAGCCGACGGCATCTTCAGGGTCCAATCATTGTCATCAGGCCCGGCTTCCACCACCAGCACAGAATTCTTAGGATCGGCACTCAGGCGATTGGCCAGCACACAGCCCGCTGATCCGGCCCCGATGATAATGTAATCTGAAACAGTTTCCACCTTTGTCATTCCGCAGCGGCTTTGCGCGGGAAGGACTGACCCCCGGTCAGTGCATCATAGACCAGCTTGTGGAAATGATGCACCAGATGCTCGCTATTGGGCCCCCGCTCCGCATCGATCATATAGCGACCTTGATCAAAGCCGAAGGACTGCACCCCGCGCTGCACCAGCAGATTAAGCCAGATATCTTCCGGTCCCAGTTGCGTGTTGAACCAATCCATCGCGGCCCGGCTCAAGGCGCTTTGGGGGCGGGATTTCGGACAGTAATGCCCAAACCGCAGCAGCGTCTTTTCCGGCCCCAGCGGGATTGAATTGAATGTGCCAATCACATCGGCATAGGGAAAGGCATACAGCGTCGTCATCGGCCACAGCTGGATATTATAGAACCAGTCCGTCTGATATTTCTCCCCCGCAATGGGATGACCAAAGGCTGTCTTCACCTTTTTGGGCGGCCCTTTAAAGTCCCACCAATGTCCATGCGCCTGAAGGTCATATCCCTTGAAATCAATCAACGATGCCAGTTCCTTATGGACCGGACCGGACAGTTTAAAGTGATAGCCCTCAATTGCGTTATCTGTGATGATTTTCCAGTTCGCATCGACGACATAGTCCACCTCTTCCACAAAGGTGATATCGTCCAGATCCGGGAAATACGGGCGCATCGCATCCAGGGCACCGTCCATTTCTTCGGCAATCGGCGTCGCGTTGCGGTCCATATTAATATACCAAAAGCCGCCATAATTCTCCGCTCTCACTTCCTTTAAGCCATAGTCCGCGGCGTTGAACCCTTCCAGCGCATTGGTCCGTGGTGCGATCTTCAAATCGCCGTCAAAAGCATAGGTCCAGGCATGATACGGACAGGTGATCGCCTGTTTGAAGCGACCGCGACGGTCTTCCACCAATTGCGTGCCGCGATGCTGACAGACATTGTGAAAGGCGCGCACCTGACCATCATCGCCGCGCACGACAATCACGCTTTGGGTCAGCAGATCAAATTTCACATAGTCCCCTGGTTCCGGGACTTCTGTGTCGTGACAGACGCAATGCCAGGACGGGTAAAAGATCGTCTCTGCCTCTCGCTGGAAGATATCCGCATCGTAATAATAACGCGCGGGCAGGGTCAGATCGGTCTCAGGCCGATTTGTTTCCCAGAGAGTTTTCTTGTCGGCAAACATCAAGTCGCACTCCTGCTGTAGGATAAGTGTCCCCGAAGCTATCTGGATTTAGGGCACAGTACAGACAAAGATCGACAGACAAGTGTCGAATAGTGTTAAGTGATTATATGACGAAACACTGCTGCTTCATCCTGCATGACGGGTTCAGCCTGATCACCTTGGCTGCGATTACAGATGCCTTCTTTGTGGCAAATTGGCAGGCGGGAAAATCGCTTTATGCCTGGGATACAGTCTCTGCCAATGGGGGTAAGGTTCTGGCCTTTGGCAACCATGCTATCAGCACCGATCCGCTGGAAACAGTATCCGCACGCAAGATGGATATCGTTTTCGCCGTGGCCAGCTTTGACCCCCACGGGCTTGCAAATGCGCCGGGCGTAGGGGGCTTTTTAAGAGCAGCCCATCGGTTTGGCGCGCGTGTGGTAGGGTTGGAAACGGGCGGCGTGGCAATGGCGCGGGCCGGCCTGCTGACCGGACGAGAAGCCGCGATCCATTGGGCCAATCGCGATGGATTTGAAGAAGACTTCCCCGATATCCGCCTCAGCGAAGCGTCCGTCAATCGAGCAGGCCGATGCCTGACCTGTGCCGGGGGCGCCAGCGCCATTGACCTGGCCCTGCAGTTGATTGAGGAAGATGCGGGCGCAGCCCTGGCCCGAACGGTCCAGATCCATCTGTTGTATCAGCAAGGACATCCCGAAACAGCGAACAGTTTGAAGCCGGGAGAAAGCGCCCTGGTCACCCAGGCAATCGCCCTCATGACCCGCCATATCAATGACCCCATTGCCCTCCCCGATCTGGTAGAACTGCTTGGAACCAGCCAACGGACGCTGGAGCGTCATTTTCAGAAAGGGACCGGACACAGCCCCCAGGCCCATTACCTGGCCCTGCGCCTAACCCGTGCGCAGAACCTGTTGCAGCAAACCACATTGGGCATCGGCGAAATCGCGGTCGAAACCGGATTCGACAGCCTCCCCGCTTTCTCCCGCGCCTATCGCAGGCAATTCCAGGTCTCTCCCAGCCAGGACCGAAAACAAACCACCACCGCCAGCGTGCCGCGGCTTTATTCGTGAGGGCAGGCAATGATTGGACGAAGAGCTTTGAGCATAATCCTTTAAACAGATTTCAATCGTAAAATTATAATTAAGGTAGTATGATATCAATCATACAATTAATAGATAGGATAGTCAGAATGAAACTTACCCTTTTATCTTTAGTCGTCTCAGGACTGGTTTTTTTTGCCACACAGTCCATAACGCATGCGACGGCCCTGCCCACGGTCACACAGAATGAGAGTATCGCGCATGGCGGCGGATGCCGGAAAAGCTCGCCTCCCGGTCAGTGCTGCCATATGGATAATAAGGCTGGGTCTGTTCACTGTCATTAAACCGAGAAGCAGACCTCCCCAGACACTATGACACCCCTACATATTCGGGTAAGTCGGCCCCTCGCCGCCCTGCGGGACGACCCAGTTGATGTTTTGGGTGGGGTCCTTGATATCGCAGGTTTTGCAGTGGACGCAGTTCTGATGGTTGATCTGCAGGCGCGGATTGCCACCGTCTGATTCCCGTACAATCTCGTACACACCGGCCGGGCAATATCGCTGCGCGGGCTCGTCATAGAGTGCCAGATTGATATCGACCGGGACCGAAGCATCCTTCAACTGCAGGTGAACCGGCTGGTCTTCCTCATGATTGGTGCCGGAAAAGGCAACATTGGTCAGGCGATCAAAGCTGATCACGCCATCGGGTTTCGGATAATCGATTTTCCGACAGTCCTTTGCCGCTTTCAGCGATTTATGGTCCGGCCCGTGATGGTGCAGAGTCCAGGGGGCCTTGCCCCGGAACAGGAAGGTATCCAGACCGGAATAGACAAGTGCTGCCCAAAAACCCCATTTGAAGGACGGGCGGATGTTGCGCACGGCATAGAGCTCGTCCCAGACCCAGCTTTTCTTCAATGCCTCTTCATAGGCGGTAATTTCGCGTGGGGCTTCGCCGTCGCCGGTCAGCGCGGCAAAGATCGCTTCCGCAGCAGTCATGCCCGATTTCATCGCGGTATGGGTGCCCTTGATCTTGGGCACGTTCAGGAACCCGGCCTCGCAACCGACCATGACACCGCCAGGGAAGGTCAGTTTCGGGATCGACTGATACCCGCCCTCATTCAGGGCACGGGCGCCATAGGAAATGCGCTTGCCGCCTTCCAGGATTTTCTTGATTTCCGGGTGATGCTTGAAGCGCTGGAATTCCATATAGGGGAACAGATTTGGATTCTCATAATCCAAACCAACCACATAGCCGATTGCGACCTGATTGCCATTCAAATGATACAGGAACGACCCGCCATAAGTCTTCGTATCCATCGGCCAGCCGGTGGTATGGATGATCTTACCTGGCTCTGACTTCGCCGGATCAATCTCCCACAACTCCTTCATGCCCAGGCCATAGGTCTGTGGTTCTGCATCCTTGCGCAGGTCGAACTTTTCCATCAGCACTTTACCCAGGCTGCCACGACAGCCTTCGGAAAAGACGGTCTGCTTGGCCCATAATTCCATACCGGGCTGGAACATCGGCCCTTCGCTGCCATCTTTCAGGCGGCCCATATCGCCGGTCGCGACGCCTTTCACACTGCCATCTTCGTGGTACAGGATTTCAGCAGCGGCAAAGCCCGGATAAATCTCAACACCCATCGCCTCAGCCTGTTCCGCCAGCCACCGGCAGAAGTTCCCCAGCGAGATGATATAGTTGCCGTGATTGTTCATCTGCGGCGGCGTTGGCATCTTGAATGCCTTAGTCTCGGTCAAAAACAGGAAATGATCGTCCTTCGCCGGCGTATCCAACGGCGCACCCTTATCCTGCCAATCGGGGATCAACTCGTTCAAGGCGCGTGGTTCCAGAACCGCACCAGACAGGATATGCGCGCCAACCTCTGCGCCCTTTTCGATAACGCAAACGGCGATTTCCTTACCGGTTTCCTGTTCCAACTGTTTCAAGCGGATGGCGGTGGACAGACCGGAGGGGCCAGCCCCCACAATCACCACATCATATTCCATGCTTTCACGAACCACAGCGTCGGACATATTGATCGATCCTTATCTTCTTCATCAGGCGACTTGGCGGAATGGGTTTCGGCGGGCACAATAGCCCAAAAGCCCGAAATAGCAATCATGGTTGGCGACGGTAACGTGTTGGATGGCGACGTAAAAGCCCTGATATCAGCGCTGGAATGGCAAACAGCCATGGGCGCGGATGAGGCATTGGCAGATCAGCCCTGTGATCGTTATGCCGAGGCAGAGGCACGCCTGGCCGCCAGACGGGCCGCGGCTGAAAGCGCGCTTTCGCAGGCAAAGGCATCCACCGCACCACCAGCGACAAACCGCGCCAAACCAAGCGCCGACGCCCCATTGGGCGCAGCTGAAGCGGTGGAACAGGCCAAGACGGCTGCACACGCCTGCACGACCCTGGAAGAGCTGTCCGCTGCGTTGGAGCGTTTTGAAGGCTGCGAATTGCGATTTCATGCGAAGAACATGGTTTTTGGCACAGGATCGGTGGGCGCGCCCTTAATGCTGATTGGCGATGCGCCCGATACGGAAGAAGATCGAGCCGGAGCCCCCTTTGTGGCGCAAACCGGGGCGCTGCTGGATAAGATGCTACAAGCGATTGGCTTGTCGCGGGGGGATGTTTATCTCTCAAGCCCCGTCTTTTGGCGACCGGCGGGTAATCGATCCCCCACGGATGGGGAAATGGCTATCTGTCGACCGTTTCTGGAAAAACAGATCTCATTGGTCGGCCCGAAGCTGTTGCTTCTGGCAGGCGGTCAGGCGGTCAATAGTCTGATCACGTCGGTTGGTCCGAAACAGGGAATCACCCGCAGCAGGGGTACCTGGTTCGATATTCAGGTCGGGGAAACCTCCCTCCCCGCACTTGCGACCTTTCACCCGGCCTATCTGCTGAAAACACCATCTGCGAAGCGTCAGGCCTGGCAGGACCTGCTTGCCCTTCAGCGCCGCATGGCGGAAATGGGCCTTGCCTGAAACGAAGAAGGGCGCTGAAGATTTCTCCTCAGCGCCCCTTTCCAAGTCACAGTGCAATAGACTTACTTGCGTGGTTCCGCCAGCAAGCCGCGGAAAATGGCATAGCACATCACCAACAATACCACGGTGAACGGCAGACCCGTTGAAATCACCATGGATTGCAGGGAAGACAAACCCCCTACGGACAACAGCAGGACGATGGCAACCGCGCCTTCAAAGACGCACCAGAAAACACGCTGGGGCACCGGGGCATCCACTTTACCGCCCGCCGTGATCGTATCGATCACCAGCGATCCGCTATCAGACGATGTCACGAAGAACACGATCACCAGAACAATCCCGATCACCGACGTGATGGTCGACAAAGGCAAGGCATCCAGCATCTTGAACAGTTTCAGTTCAAGGGGTGCATTCTGGGCCAATGTATAGCCGTCCTGAATGACCTGCTGGATGGCAACGCCACCGAATACAGTCATCCACAACACGCAGACCAGAGACGGGATCAACAGCACACAGACCAGAAATTCACGGACCGTGCGCCCCCGGCTGACGCGCGCAATGAACATGCCCACGAAAGGCGACCAGGAAATCCACCAGGCCCAATAGAAGGATGTCCAGCCCTGGCTGAAATTCACATCCTCCCGACCGAATGGATTGGCCAGGGCAGGAAGATATTCCAGATAGCTGCCCAGATTGGAGACAAAGCCCGTCAGAATTGCGACCGTGGGGCCGACAAACAACACGAACAACAACAGCAAGGCTGCAAGTCCCATGTTGATTTCTGACAGGACCTTCACGCCGCCTTCAAGCCCGCGCAGAACCGAAATCAACGCAATGGCGGTAATGCCCGAAATCAACAACACTTCAGTCGTATCACTGACCGGCACGCCAAACAGTTCATTCAGACCGGCATTGGCCTGCGTTGCCCCAAACCCAAGGGATGTGGCCAGACCAAACAGTGTTGCAAACACAGCCAGGATATCGATGACATGACCGGTCCAACCCCAGACGCGATCCCCAAAGATCGGATAGAAGGCAGAGCGGATCGTCAGCGGCAGCCCTTTGTTATAGCTGAACAAGGCCAGCGCCAAGGCCACCACGGCATAGATTGCCCAGGGATGCAGACCCCAATGGTAAATCGTCGCCGCCATACCCAAACGCAATGATTCCGCCTCATTACCTGCGGCTGCGCCCAATGGGGCCCAATCAGTACGGACCCCGTTTTCTACGCTGGTGCCGCCCATTGAACTGGCAAAGTGGCTCATCGGTTCAGACACGCCATAGAACATCAGCCCGATGCCCATGCCCGCAGCGAACAACATCGCAAACCAGCCGATATAGCTGAAATCCGGTGTTGCTTCCTTGCCGCCAAGCCGCACTTTTCCAAGGGGGCTGACAATCAGCGCCAGACAGAAGACAACAAAGATATCGCCCGCCAGCAGGAAGAACCAGTCAAAGCCCTTCGTTACGCTGGAAAACAAGAAGCTGAAAAGCGCGCCTGACTGTTCTGGCAAAGCCAGCGCATAAAATACGAAAGCGATAATCGACAATCCGGAAATCATGAAAACCGGATTATGAATGTCGAACCCAAACCGCCATAGCTCTCCTTCGATATTGTGTTGGCCGATTTCGTAATCCGTGTCGATCCGTTCGACCGCTCCTTCAGGTTCAGGTATTCCCTGATTACCCTCTTGGTCAGACATAATGTCCCCCTCTTTTTGGTGAGTGTTTTTCATAAGTCAGCGGCCGTGACGCACCCCGCGTACTCCGTCCACTTGTCTGTCAAAATCCATTCCAGAAATGGATACGCAATAGTGTTAGCTTTTTTCTGTGGAATGCGCCCGACACAGGATCTGATGGCCTAAACGCCGACCTGAATCACGCATACCCGATGAATGCCACAACATTGGCGAATCCCCTCCTTCTAACCGCGGTGGGCTTTTTATTTTGGTACAGCACCACACATTATTTTTCATTTTGCGAATTTCATTTGATACGATTCGCTTAGTAATTGAGAAGCATATCCATATCATAAATTGTCAAAAGGTCAAAAAGCGCACATTTTCTTTATAATACGCGCCATTTATGCCATACAGAAAGCACATATCTTAATACATTTATGATGTATTTCAGGCTTTGATTTCTAATATATTGCAGGAAAATCCTTATTGTTTATTTAATCTGAGAAACACATCTAATTAACATTATGTGTTGCATTATAATAACATGAAAAGGCGCAGAAAACTGGTTATCAATGGTGATCGGCCTATCGCTGACCCGAGTATATGGTCAAGCGTACCGACCGACCCCCATTGTAGTTGAAACCTTCAATTTGGGCGACGGCATGCGGGGCAACACCCGATGCCTCGACCCGTTGCTGAAAATCTGGCGCAGACGCTTCCGGGATGGCCACAATGGCGCAGGTTGGGTCAGCCAGGTAGGATGCCGCCGCCCCTTCTATCGACGTGAAATAAGTTGCTGTTCCTGCCAGGAAGACAAGGCTGGGCTCAGAATATCCAACAATAGAAAAGGGTGCATCCGGACAGGTTTGCCGCCGCTGCGACACCACGTCCGCAACAGATTTCGAAATCCAGAAATCCTGTGCGGCAGGAAGGACTCCCTGAAAAATCGATCCAATCAGGCATACACCCGCCAGAAAGATTGGAAGGATACCCCGTTCCAAGCGCGCGCCATCGTGCAATGGACCCCACAGAAATCCCAACATCGCTATTCCCGCCAGAAGCGCCGGAATAAGCCAGAATGATAAGGGGTTACCATACAGCACCAGGACCGCGCCGACGGCCACCATCAACACCACCGTTATCAGCGCCGTCATACCAAGCCCGAACACTTTCAAAATTTGAAACAGTCGATCCCGCGGCATTTCCTGTACCAGCGCCGCCGCGCATAACATCGCCAGCGCAGGGTACAGCGGTAATACATAATGCGGCAGTTTGGTTGCGATCAGTTCAAAGATGATCCAGTTGGGGGTCAGCCATGCCAACAAAAACCGGGCGCCTAAAGATGAAAAATTGCGCGCACCCCATAACAGGCCCAGCCCGGCAAACAGTCCAAATGGCCAGAATGCCAACCACAAGCTCAACAGATAATATCCGGGCGGCGCGCCATGAGATTCCTGCCCCGATAGAATTTTGCCCGCCAGATCCTGACCAACCGCCTCCTGAAAGAACGCCCCCCCGGTCGCAATCCCGATGGCAATGAACCAAGGGGCGATGATCAGGCAGGTCAGCCCCACTCCCGATAAAGGTTTCAGGGCGGTGAACCAATCCACCCGACGGTCCACGGCGATCAGACCAACAATCGTGACCCCTGTTATCAAAAGGATGATCGGCCCCTTGATCAAAATCCCAATGCCCAGCACAAACCAAAAGCAATAGGCAGTCTTGCGCCCGATCAGCGCCTCCCGGGATCGCGCCGTATAGGCCATTGCCAGACACAATTGCGCCGCCAGGATGCAGGCTAACAGAACGGCATCGGTCTTGGCCTGTCGCGCCTCAAACCCCAACAACACGCTGCCCATCAGGAACAGGGCTGCCAGAAACGCAACGCGTCTGCCAAACAGGACCCGACCCAATCCCCATGTCAGCAGCACCGACACAATTGCCCCGACCAAGGAAGGCACACGGTAGGCCCATATCTTCGGCGCATCAGGGGTATCAAATAGAAGTGCCGATGCCGCTTGCAGCCAGTAAATGCCAATCGGTTTCTTATGACGAGGTGTCTCTTGAAAGCGAATGTCCAGAAAATCGCCGCTTTCCACCATCTGCCGGGACGCCTGGGCAAAGCGGGACTCATCGCGATCCATGGCCGGAAGACTGAAAAACCCCGGCAAAAAGACCAACAGGCTCAACAGCGCAAGCACTGGAAGAGCGACGGGACCCGGAAGGGCAAAACGGGCGAAAGCGCTGCGTATCATATCAAAAAATCAATCCGATCAACCGACATATTTTTGGTCACCCTAGCCCGTGCTTGTGACCGATCTGTGATGGTCTTTGTGATTTTCCTTAAAAAACAGTCTCCATCCCCGCCTCTGCCATAAATATGCCGCACGGCCTTCATGCAGATGACACCCATCATTCACATCAAAACTGTAGAAAGAAAAGGATGCCCGCTGGCGACTCACTGTCCCTGTGATTGGAACAATCAAATGCCGTCGAAGGATGTCACGCTCACAACCAATTCCCGTCAGTCTTTTGCCGTCGCGGGGGGAACCGTAATTGCGGCAACAGGGCTTTTGGCCCTGGCAATGCTGATTTGGATCATCGCCTTCCTGACCGGGTTCCTGTTCCTGGGCCTAACGATTCTGGCGGTAATCACAATTGCCGCGGTGCTGTTGCAACAACGATTTCACGCCACAATCGACCCAGACCATCAGGCAACCTGGATTGCAGGCCTGCAGGCGGCGACGACATCCCTTCCTCTGTTCATCATATTGCTGGATGCGCCGCTTGCCCGGGCTTTGGCCCAGATCAACCCCTCGGAAAGACTGATGTTTCATCAGTTGGGGGATTTTGGGGATTCCGCCTATTATCTCTATCCCCTTGGCATAGTGGGATTAGTCCTGACCGGGCTTGGCCTGTGGGATAAAACACGATCCATGCGGCCGCTGTGCAAACAAGTCGGGGTCTATATCGGCTTTGCCTTCAGCGCCATCGCGCTCAGCGGCATTGCGGCAATACTGTTTAAAATGCTGATCGGACGTGCCAGACCAAGGGTCTTGATGGCTGAAGACTGGTATGGCATCGACCCTATCGGTTTCACGTCCTCTTACCAATCCTTCCCGTCTGGCCACGCCACAACCGCCTTCACGGTTGCTTTTGTCATCGCCTTTCTGTGGCCGCGCCTGATCTATCCAGCCATGGTTATCGCCGCCAGTGTCGCCCTGTGCCGGGTCGTGGTGAATGCCCATTTCCTCAGCGATGTGATCGCAGGCGGCATTCTGGCAGCGGTTGTAACATCCCTGCTGCGGGCTGAATTCGCCAGGCGGGGGTGGCTGTTCAAATCAAATGCAATCACACCCCGCCGCCCGACCCAGATCGGCAATCGGACATTAGAGATTTTCCCAAAGTCGTGATATCGAGTCTCGTCACGGCAACGTGAGATGATGTGTATCGCAAAACGGGGCGCTCTATCGCCACCTTGTTTCACATCAACACGAACGCCTTTGCGGGGAACAGACTATGGCTGGCACGATCAAGACCGATATCTGCATCATCGGCGCAGGCTCTGGCGGGTTAAGCGTCGCAGCTGGTGCCGCCCAGATGGGTGCCCGCGTGGTTCTGATCGAAAAGGGGCTGATGGGCGGCGATTGCCTGAATTTTGGCTGTGTTCCATCCAAGGCATTGCTGGCCGCCGGTCATGCCGCCCATGTCCAGCGCCATTCTGACATTTTCGGGATCGAGCCCGTCCCCCCCAAGGTCGACTGGAAAAAAGTCCGCGCGCATGTCAAAGGCGTGATCGCCGCAATCGAACCCAATGATTCCGTTGAGCGCTTCGAAAGCCTGGGCGTCGCCGTGATCCAGCAACATGCCCGCTTCCTCAGCCCAGCAGAAGTCCAGGCAGGTGATACAAAAATCCAGGCGAAATACTTTGTCATAGCCACCGGCTCCACCCCCTTTGTTCCCCCAATCGACGGGCTGGACAAGACGCCTTATTGGACCAATGAAACCGTCTTCGACAATGACCAGCCCATCGACCACCTGCTGGTCATCGGCGGCGGGCCCATCGGCATGGAAATGGCCCAGGCCCATCGCCGTCTGGGCTGTAAGGTCACCGTCATCGAAATGGCAAAGGCCCTGGCCAAGGATGATCCCGAAGCCACCGCCCTGGTTTTGGACCGCCTGCGCGCCGAAGGCCTGGACATCCGCGAGGAGACTGCGCTGAAAAGCGTCGCCCTCACCGATACCGGCATTTCCGCCACGGTGGAAAAAGACGGTAAGCAGGAGGTTATTACCGGCAGTCATCTGCTGGTCGCCGTAGGACGCCGCGCCAATATCGCCGGTCTGGACCTGGACAAGGCAGGCGTTAAGACAGAGCGCGGTGCGGTCACCGTCGATGACCATCTGAAAACCAGCAACCGCCGCATCTTTGCGATTGGCGACGTGACGGGCGGCCTGCAATTTACCCATATGGCGGGCTATGACGCGGGCATCGTCATCCGCCAGATGCTGTTTAAGATGTTCTGGACCAAGGTTGACCATCGGGCCGTCCCCTGGGTCACCTATACCGACCCCGAACTCGCCCAGATCGGCCTGACCGAAGCGCAGGCGGAGAAGGAATTGGGGGCCGGAAACTATCAGGTCCTGCGCTGGCATTTCGACGAAAACGACCGCGCACAGGCCGAACGCCGCACCGACGGGCTGATGAAAGCAATCGTTGACAAAAAAGGCCGCGCCTTGGGCTGCACCCTCGTCGGCGCCCATGCCGGGGACCTGCTGCTGCCCTGGATCATGGCCGTGCAAAACCGCCAGAAAATGAGCACCCTCGCCAGCTTGATCGCCCCCTATCCCACCCTATCCGAAGTCACCAAACGCACAGCCGGCAGCTATTTCACACCCAGCCTGTTTTCGGAGCGCACGCGGAAAGTGGTACGGTTTTTGATGAAATTAATATAACACGCGAAATGTTACTTTTTATATCATATTAGCGCTATAAAACGCGATATTTTGCGTGTTATATTTTTTAGTATTGTATAACCTTATTATACGCTATAATTCGCGTGTTATCTCTTAATACGTCTATAAAGCGCGAAAAATGACGCAAAAAATTGACTTAAAAATCGCCTCAAGTGCAGAGATTGAAACCTATCTCTGCGCCCGACTGGAAGCGGTTCGGCTCAGCCAGAATATGAACCAATCCGAACTGGCGAAACGGGCCAGCATTTCCTTGCGCACGCTAACCCGCCTTGCAACAGGCGAAGGCGGGGTTTCCTTCGATACCATCATTCGCGTGATGTTGGCCCTGAATCTTCACCATCATTTAGAGAACTTCATTCCTGATCCGACAGTGCGCCCCATCGAAAGAGTCCAATTCAAAGGGAAACAGCGCCAGCGGGCGCGCCGAAAGCCAACCGAGGCTGAGCCCTGGACCTGGGCGGATGACGGGTCGACAAAATGACCGACGCACGGGTTTTACTATGGGGATCAGAGATCGGCGCTGTCTCCTGGTTGGAGGATCGTCAGATCGGCGTTTTCCAGTATTCAGGGGCTTTTGCCAAAAGTGGGATTGAGGTCGCGCCCCTGACCATGCCCTTGCGCGACGCCCCCTATGAGTTCCCCAACCTGAACCAACAAACCTTCAAAGGCCTGCCTGGATTGCTGGCGGACAGCTTGCCGGATAAATTCGGGAACGCCCTGATCGATGCCTGGCTGGCGCGCGAGAACCGAACTGCCGCCAGTTTCAATCCCGTTGATCGCTTGTGCTACACCGGGTCCAGGGGCATGGGCGCGTTAGAATTTCAGCCAAGCCGAGGCTCCGTCTCGAATACCAGCAGAACAGTCCAAATCGAAGCACTGGTTGAGTTAGCCAATCAGGCCCTAGACACGCGCCAAACCCTGAACGGCCGGTTCGACGGCATTGATGACCAATCCGCCATTGAAGACATCCTGCGTGTAGGCACGTCCGCAGGCGGAGCCCGGGCGAAAGCAATACTCGCCTGGAATGAAAAGACTGGTGAATTCCGATCCGGTCAGATCCCCAACGATTCAGAATTCGGTTACTGGATTATGAAATTCGACGGTATCGACGGCAATCGTGATAAGGAAATCGCGGATCCGCAAGGTTTTGGACGTATTGAATATGCCTATTTCCGGATGGCCCGCCAGGCAGGAATCGAAATGACGCCATGCCGCCTGCATGAGGAAGGTGGGCGGGCGCATTTCATGACCAAACGATTTGACCGAACCACATCAGGTGAAAAAATTCACATGCAGAGCCTATGCGCCCTGCAACATTTCGATTTCAATATGGCCGGTGCCTACTCTTACGAACAAGCAATCCAAACTCTAAAATTACTCAGTATTCCGATGCCCAGCATTGAAGAACAATATCGCCGCGCCCTCTTTAACGTCATCACCCGAAACCAAGACGATCACGTCAAGAACATCGCCTTCCTGATGGATCGCGCGGGGACATGGCGCCTAGCGCCCGCCTTTGACATCGCTTATTCCTATAACCCGGATGGCGCGTGGACCAGTCAACATCAGATGAGCCTGAATGGGAAACGCGATGATTTCACACCCGAAGACTTTCTGGCATTCGCAAAAATGGCCGGAATAAAAATAACAAAAGTAAAACGAATCCTGGCAGAAATTGCCGCTGCGGTAAGCGCATGGCCCCAACATGCAAAAATTGCGGGCGTCCCTTCAGGGGATGCATCCAGGCTGCAAAATACTTTCAGAACTCAATTGATCCGCTTGGGATAATCTTGCTGCTATTTTTCCTGACAGCGACCGCGCCCAAGCCGAACGCCGCACCGACGGGCTGGTCAAAGCAATCGTCGACACAAAGGGCCGGGCCCTGGGCTGCACCCTCGCCGGTGCCCATGCAGGAGATCTGCTGCTGCCCTGGATCAGGGCCGTGCAAAACCGCCAGAAAATGAGCACCCTCGCCAGCCTGATCGCCCCCTACCCCACCCTATCCGAAGTCACCAAACGCACCGCCGGCAGCTATTTCACGCCAAGTTTGTTGTCGGAAAAAGTGAGGAACCTTGTTCGTATTATGTTAAAGTGTCCTTTTTAAATTGCACATAGATAAATAAACTCTGCATAGTAGATTCTATTCAAATGTTTCACCCAAGTAAAATAAAGAGATCAGTTTATGCCTCTGTATTCTATTCCAATCGTTCATCCGAGAAAAAAAATGGGCCGTAACGAAAAATGTTGGTGTGGTTCTGGGAAAAAGTACAAACATTGTCACCTAGATAAAGAAGCTCAAAAAACAATAAACCCGTATCAATTTTGGAACGATTCCCGAAAGAGTTTTGCTAGACAATATTGTTCGCATCCAGAGGCATCACCGTCTACTTGTGACAAAATCATTAAATCCCACACCATATCTAAAAGCACATGCTTGAAATCAATTTCAGAAAAAGGCCATGTTTACAATTTCTCAGGAGATTTTAACACTTTTGAAAAAAACAATGGAATTACAGCACCAAAAAAAATTGGCCTAAACAATGCTTCAACTTTCACTGGTTTTTGTGGCCATCATGACAATAAAATATTTCGTATAGTAGATACTAACGAAATAAGTGCATCAGATGATTTTATATTTTTCCTATCCTATAGAGTAGTTTGCTTTGAGTTGTTTCAAAAAGAATCTGAATTAAACTTTAACGAACTATGTAAAAATCTGGATTCTGGAAAAAGTTTAACAGAACAAGTGGATATTCAAACTATGATAAAAGAAAGAATCCGATACAATAGAATCGCATTGAATGAAGCAAGAGCAATAAAAGAAAATTTTGATAATATGCTAATAAATAATGATTACAAAAAATTAAATTATATTTCCTTAAAAATTGATAGTGTTCTACCTGTTGTGGTGGCCGGAGGCCGATTTCCTGATTACGACTTCTCAGGAAACGAATTGTTTTCACTTGAACTGTCCTACGATGACCCTCCAGTCATCCAACTAAATATCATTAATGATGGAAAGAGTTCATTGATAACATTGACGTGGACTAGTCAATCCGAGAGAAATATTGATTTTGCAGAAGATTTTATTGATAAAATAAAGAGCAAGGGACTTGGGTTTGCTGTGCATGTAGCGCTAGCTACTTGCGAGAATGCATACTGTAAAATTTCTTGGTGGGACTCCCTTCCGCAAAAAACAAAAACGGGATTACTGAATGATATTGTAAGTGATGTGTCACCAATGGTGCCTAGATGGTATAAGGCGATACAAATGGAACGAGAGATTTTACTTGCTGGAACTATCACCGAAATCAAACGAGAATACTAGTATTTAGTTTTGATATTAAACGTATGTATCTTCATAAAATATTGGACGAATTTTTGGATAGGCCTAACTTTTTAAATTGTAGATAGAGTAAGTTTTTTATGCCGCTTCTCCGACAATAGACGACGGTTCTACTTCTTTTCATTCTCCCTAAAGCGATGCAGTGTGTGGGTCTGAACGGGTCTGTTCAAAAATTCAATTTTGCTAGGAGCGCAGTGCATGAAGTCGCATGTCCGGGTTGTCGTTATTGGTGGGGGTGTTGTTGGGTGTTCGGTGCTGTATCACTTAACCAAACTGGGCTGGACGGACCTGTTGCTGATTGAGCGGTCTGAACTGACTTCCGGGTCGACCTGGCATGCGGCGGGCGGGTTTCATACGCTGAATGCCGATACGAATATGGCCGCCCTGCAGGGATACACGATCCGCCTGTATAAGGAATTGGAAGAGATCACGGGCATGTCCTGTGGCCTGCACCATGTCGGCGGGGTCACGATTGCCACGACCCGCGACCGGCTGGATTACCTGAAGGCGGAGCGTGCCAAGCATCGCTATATGGGTCTGGACACCGAAGTCGTCGGGCCGGAGGAAATCCAGAAACTGTCGCCGATTACCAATGTCGAGGGCGTGTTGGGCGGGCTGTATGATCCGCTGGACGGACATCTGGACCCGTCGGGCACGACCCATGCCTATGCCAAGGCGGCGCGCATGGCCGGTGCAGAGATCGTGCTGCGCAACCGCGTGCTGGAAACCAATCCCCGCGCCGATGGCGGCTGGGATGTGGTCACCGAACAGGGCACGGTCACCTGCGAACACCTGATCAACGCGGCGGGCCTGTGGGCGCGCGAGGTCGGGCAGATGGCGGGCGTCTTCCTGCCGCTACACCCGATGGAACATCAATATCTGGTCACCGACGACATTCCTGAAGTTTATAACCACCCGACCGAATTGCCCCATGTCATGGACCCGGCGGGGGAGACCTATCTGCGCCAGGAAGGCCGCGGGCTGGTGATCGGGATCTATGAGCAGGACTGTGACCCCTGGGCCGTCAATGGCACGCCGTGGGATTTCGGCCATGAATTGCTGAACAACAATCTAGACCGCATTTCAGAGCCACTGGATGCAGCGTTCAAGCGCTATCCCGTGCTGGGCACGGCGGGGATCAAGACCGTGATCAATGGTCCCTTCACCTTTGCGCCAGACGGCAACCCACTGGTCGGTCCAGTGCCGGGCCTGCGCAATTACTGGTCCGCTTGTGCCGTGATGGCAGGCTTCAGCCAGGGCGGCGGCGTCGGCCTGACGCTGGCGGAATGGATGGTAGAGGGCGAGCCCAGCCGCAACGTCTATGCCATGGATGTCGCGCGCTTTGGCGATTACTGCACCCGGCCCTATACCCGCATGAAAGTGACGGAAAATTATCAGCGGCGCTTCTCCATCTCCTACCCCAATGAAGAACTGCCGGTCGGTCGCCCGCTACAAACCACACCCGCCTATGGCCTGTGGAAGGCAGAACGCGCGGTCTTCGGCTCTGGCTATGGCATGGAGCATGTGAACTATTTCGCACCCGAAGGCGAACCGCTGTTTGAAACGCCAAGCTTCCGCCGTTCCAGTGCCTTTGACGCCATCGGGGCCGAATGCCGCGCCGTGCGGGAAGCGGTGGGCATCAATGAGATCCACAATTTCGGGAAATATCTGGTCACCGGCACGGGCGCCGTGGCCTGGCTGAACCATATCATGACCAATCGCGTGCCTGCCGTCGGCAAGATCGCCCTGACCGCGATGCTGTCGCCCAAGGGCAAGATCATCGGCGACTTTACCATGGCGCGCCTGGGGGAAGAAGAGGTGCAATTGACCGCCTCCTTCTCTGCCCAGTCCTTCCATATGCGCTGGTTCCAACAGCACCTGCCGGAAGACGGTTCGGTCAGCCTGCGCAATGTCTCACTGGAGCGGATCGGCTTCCAGATCGCCGGGCCCAACGCCCGGGACTTGCTGTCCCGCGTCACCGACAGCGACACGTCCAATACTGCCATGCCCTTCCTGAGCTGCACGGCCATCGAGATCGGGCCGATCCCGGCCCTGGTCAACCGCGTCACCTATACCGGTGATCTGGGCTATGAAATCTATGTCCATCGCGATCATCAGGTTGCGCTGTATGAAGCCTTAAAGAGTGCCGGGGACGATCTGGGCCTGAAACCCTTTGGCATGCGGGCCATGATGTCGCTGCGGCTGGAAAAGAGCTTCGGCTCCTGGCTGCGGGAATTCCGTCCGGACTTCACCCCGGCAGAAACCGGCCTGGACCGCTTCTGCAATTTCAAGAAGAATGACTTCATTGGTCGGGATGTTGCCGTTGCAGAGCGCGAGAATCCGCCCGCCAACCATCTGGCGACCTTCATCGTGGATGTGCCAGACAGCCCGGAATCCGCTGATTGTGTCGCAGACGAGCCGATCTGGCAGGACGGCAAGGTCATCGGCTATGTCACATCAGGCGGCTACGCCCATTGGGCCCGCAAATCGGTCGCCATCGGCATGATCCCCAAGGAACGCATCATCGAGGGTGGCAAATTCGAGATCGAAATCTTAGGGGTGCCCCATACGGCCACCCTGATCACCGAAACCCTGTTCGACCCGAAGGCGGAGCGGATGCGGGGGTAACCCCGCCCGCCGGCCTTACGGATTGCGCGGTGCGACTTTGGCGGCCAGGATACGGCGTTTGCGTTCGCGGTAGAAGGAATAGACGCCGGTGCCAACGATGATGGCGGCACCGATCAGGGTCCATTGGCTGGGGTAATCGTTGAAGACGAAGATCCCCAGCAGGATGGCCCAGATCATGATCGTATAGCGGAACGGGGCCACAAAGGCGATTTCACCGACGCGCATGGCCTTCACACTGAAGATATAGCCGAAAATCACACAGACGGCCGCCGTGCCTAACAAGGCGAGCGCATGTCCGCTTAAGGGGCGCCATTCCATCGTCGGGGCCATGACTGCTGCCAGAACCGTGACCGCGACGGAGGTCAGCAGGGACACGAAGATTGAGGGTATCTGGGCATTCAACCGCCGGGTCGAGATATCGCGCAGCACAACAAAGAGGACCGCGACCAACGCCAGCAGGGAAAAGCTGTTGAAGCCTTCAGATCCCGGCCGCACGATCAGCAAGACACCACAGAATCCAACCGCAATCGCCGACCAGCGCCGCCAGCCCAAGGGCTCTTTCAGGAATACCGCCGCCGCCAGAGTCACGGCCAAGGGCATGGTCTGCATGATGGCTGTCAGATTGGCCAGCGGCATATGCAACAGGGCCGTCAGAAAGGCGGTGGTGGACCCGACCTCCCCCAATACACGCAGGGCCAGAATGCCCCGCTCCCGCTTTGGAACGGAGACTTTCAACTCGCGTCGCCAGGCTGCAATCACCACGATCATTGCGGTCGCGGCCAATCCCCGGAGCAACATCGCCTGATACATGGAAACGAAATCATAAGCGAGTTTCATCAATGTATCATTGACGATAAACGCCGCCATGCTGGCCGCCATCAAGGACGCGCCTTTTATATTATCGGACAAAACCATCTGCGGCTTATCAACCAATCCCTGCGAAAGGTCCAGCACGATTTCATCAAAATGGCCCTATCAAAGTGCTGTGAACATCCTATATCTAAAGCCAATTAAGCAAAGTTCGGGATTTCTGGTATGAAACGCGTTGAAACAAAACTGTCTGTGAACCTGAACAAGGTGGCCCTGCTGCGCAACCAGCGTCATGTCGGCTATCCCGATCCCATTGAGGCGGGCCGTACCGTGCTGCGGGCGGGTGCCCATGGCTTGACCGTGCATCCGCGCCCGGATGAGCGTCATATCCGAAAGAGCGATGTGATGAACATCGCCGCGATGATCCGCGATGAAGGATGGGCCGCGCGCGGGGTGGAATTTAATGTGGAAGGCAATCCCTTCGATGATTTCCTGGCCATCATCAACAAGGTCCGCCCGGATCAGGCAACGCTGGTCCCGGACTCCCCCGATGCTGCCACGTCTGACAGTGGCTGGGATGTGTTTGGGGAGGCTGACCGGCTGAAGCAGACAATCGCCACCTTAAAAGGTCTTGGCTGTCGCGTGGCGCTGTTCATGGATGCGACCGACGATCCGGCCCCGGCGATGCGGAAAGCCGCCGCCCTGGGGGCCGACCGCGTCGAACTCTATACGGGTCCCTATGCTGATGCCTTTGGTACGGCGAACGAGGCCGCGTTATTGGCCCGCTATGCCAGATCGGCCCAGGCGGCGCTGGATGCCGGCATGTTGATCAATGCCGGACATGACCTGACAACAGAGAATCTGCCGAACCTGATCCGCGCCCTGCCCCGGCTGGACGAAGTTTCCATCGGTCATGCCTTCACAGCAGATGCGTTGTGGATGGGCTTCGATGCCACCGTGAAGGCTTATTTGACGGCCTTGCAGTTTAAGGGCGACCAGAAGACGGCAGCAGCCTAGACTCTCCCGATGAAAGCACGCGGCATTGCCGTCCCTCACAGGAGGGTGGTGATATCTGCAAACAATGCCGTCACTCCCGCGCAGGCGGCAGCCCAGGGACACCCACGCCCATCGTGCCTGCCGCCCTGGACCCCGGATCAAGTCCGGGGTGACGACGACATAGGCACCCTCTCCCTGAGGAGCGTTTCGTCTTGAAGGGCGGGCCCGCTGTAAATATCGCTCAGCGCAGCAGTTTCTTTGCTTCTTCCAGTGCCTTCAAAAGACCACGATCATTATTGTCCTTCATCGCGGCATCGGCGATGGCGTATTGGCGCAGGGCGGCATCTTTTTTCATACCCGACGGGGCACGGTCCAATTCCGCCTTAAATGTCTTCAATTGCGCAACGGCCGTGGGCTTACCCGAAGGCACGCGAGGGGCGGCCGTCAGGGGAGTATTTGAAACAACCGTCTGCGTTTTCTTAGGTTTTGCTTTTGCCATGCGACTCTCCGAGTAAAGCGGGGGTAGGCCCCAAACGGGGTCCCGCGCAAATGGCGACACAGTATCGCCCATTCATGAAGGGGAGGGCCGGTGGTCCGGTCCATTCAGCGCAGTATAGCCTATATCCAACGCTTAAGCATCCGCTGATAATTGACGGCGGGTTCAGCGGCTCAAACTGCGGTTTTGGGAAACCGTCGCGCCAGATAATAGGCGAAAATGGTGGCCCCGACGAAGATCACCGCGCCAATGATAAAAGGGGAGTCCGGCCCAAAGGCGCTGAAAACTGCCGCCCCCCAGGCAGGCCCTAAGATTCGCGCGAAGGACTGGGCGCTTTGGGCATTGCCCAATGTGCCGCCACGCATTGCCTTGGGGGCAATCTGGCTCAACAGGCTTTGCATGGCGGGATTGTGCAACCCCATCCCGATCGCCAGCAGGCCCATGGGCAGCAGGATCATTATTGGGGCGTCCACGATCAGGATCGCCAGCATCGTTGCCGTTAGTGTTCCAGCCGCAAAGATGATCACCCGCGCCTCCCCGAATATGGGCACAACACGGCGCACCAATCCCCCCTGAACCAGCACAGTGATCAATCCGGAAAAGGCCAGATAATACCCGACCTCCCGCGCGCCCAGCCCAAATTCTGCGGCCGCCCAAATGGCAAATACCCCTTCCATCGCAGTGAAGACCAGATGGATTGTGAAATGCAGCACCAATAACAGGGAGATATTGTTGTTGCGCAGCACATTGGTGGCAAAGCGAACGATTTGGTCGTCACTGTGTCGCGCGGGTTCTTTAACGAACAGCACCGCGATCAACAGGCCCAGCGCCGCACAGCCTGCCGCCGCATAGGCGGGCAGCGCATAATTTGGCGCATCGCCCCCAACCGCCCAGGCACCCAGGCCTGGCCCGATGCAAAAGCCGACCCCGAAAGCAGCCCCCAGCATCCCCATACCCTTTGCCCGGTCTGCATCCGATGTCACATCCGACACATAGGCCGCCGCCGCTGTGAACCATCCCGCCGCCAGCCCCGCCATGACCCGGCTGGCATAAACTTCAGCCAGTCCCTCAACATTCGCCAGCCAAAGATAAGACAGCACCGTCGCCAAAGCAGAGGCAAGCAGCACCGGCTTGCGCCCGATCCGGTCAGACAACCAGCCCCAAACCGGTGCACTGATCACAGCAGCCATGGAGAATGCAGAAAAAATCAGCGGCGCCGCGCCCTTCTCTCCCCCTAACGCGGTCACCTGAAACGGCAGAACCGGCACGATGATGCCAAGGCCGATGATACTGAACACAGTGGCCAGAATAAGCGGCAGGATGGGGCGGAGACTGGACATCACAACTCAAAGAGAAGAAGGGGCGGGATTATCTGTTGACGTGCGAAAGTCATACTGGACCCGCCGCGTCAGGAAAAGGCATTTGGCCCCGATGCCTAGAAAGAAGAGCCTGGCTGGGTCAGAAAGTCGCGCTCTGCATCGGTGCTGATCCGACCAAGCGCCGCATTGCGATGGGGAAAGCGCCCGAACTTAACGATAATGTCGCGATGCTGCCTGGCATATTCGTCATAGGTTTCATCCCCCATACTGGCGATCAGCGCACAGGACCAGTCCTGGTCTGCCAGGGATTCACTGTGTTCAAATGGCAGATAGAAGAAGAGCTCCGACAGGGTAGGCAGACCGGGATCGGTATGAAATCCGCGCGCAATGGCATAGCGGGCAATGTCCCGGGCCAATGGATCCATCGCGAAGGCTTTTGCCGAGTCGCGATACAAATTGCGGGAAAACTGATCCAGCACGATCACCACCGCCAGCGCGCCCAGCGGCGTATCCGACACCGCCCAGGCCGCATCGCTGCTATCGCAAAATGACTGATGCAGATCAGAAAACTGCTGATGGATCGCCGCATCCAAAGCGTCGGACCGCGCAAACCAATCCTTGGGTCCATGCTGTGTGCACCAAAAATCCAGAACATCCGTAATCACTGAAGAAACACCCTCTTGCTGTCTATTTCCGCAAGCCTATCGCACTCCCGCCGGTTTTGAAAATTCCAGGACCCGATGCAATCCACATCTTGCACCGCCTGAGCCGGAGCGCTATAAGCCGTTCCGCTTTATGGTGATGGTTCGCCATCATCCGATCGCACCCTATCGGAGTGTAGCGCAGCCTGGTAGCGCACCTGCTTCGGGAGCAGGGGGTCGCAGGTTCGAATCCTGCCTCTCCGACCAATCTTTCCAATGACTTAGGGCACATGCTTGCCCTAAGTCATTGATTGAAAGTATTAATCTCCGAGCGTTAAATTGGCGTTATCCATCGGGTGTCACGTGACACCAGTCTATTAAATAAATTCCGTCAATCATAAAATCAGAGAAGTATTAGACTACATTGATTCTTCTATGTTCCACAAAGATGTCGTGCGCCACTGAGGCGGGAACCCCATAGCGGTTGGATCAATAAATGAAGATTCATCAAGTAGATTTGCCAGATCGTGCGCCCATTTTGGATGCCCTGCTACACTATCAAGTAATGATTTTATCACCACCGCTTGCGCATAAAATCGATCATATACTTTAAAGTGCTCTTCAATCGGTTTGTATTTTTTAGGCCGTACACCAAAGTTTCTGTTCCATAGGCGAGAATGGTGCGCACACAAATTTCTTAGCGATGAAAGAGTGTGCAGCCAAGATTCAAGCACTCTATGAGATACATCAAATTTCTCTGCAATTTGTTTTCTTGGTTCTGGAGCCAATCTAGAATACGTTTTAGAAACATACCCAAAGGGTAGCACTTCGAATATCATCCAACTTGGTGGTAAGTCTGGCTCACAATACTGCTCGTAGTAGCTTGCAATGAAAGAATCTCGGTGCCTGCTTCCTTCTTCTCTACTACCAATCTCATTTCGAATATCGCTAATATACTTATCGTGGTCAAACCGTCGAAAATAACGGCTTTCCAAATACCAATGAGGTCCATATTGAACACTCATTTCATTGGATATCACAGTGCGACTGGCAACTTCTATGCGTTCCATCGCGTCCATTACTAAAAGTCTCAACTTCCGATCAAATATGTAAACCTGAACAATTTCTGTAAATGTTGTACCCAATTTAAAGTTGCCCCGAACTCCGTTGGCATCCTGCTCTCTAAATGGCAAAAAATATCCTCGCATTCTAAAAAACCCAACAAACCGCAATACTTTTTGTGCGAAATCATCGTCTGGTATAATGAGTCCGCGCTGTCGAAGCATCGTTATTTGTTGGATCAAGGTAAGTGCGGGTTCATCGTATCGCATTTATGTCCCCAAAAAAGAAAAACCCGCCGGGTGCGCATCGTAGAGAGGCGTGGCGGGTGTGTTGATACTTAAATAGATTATTACCAGGTAAATTTCAAGGAAAATTACATTGTCATTTCCTCGATCTCCCCCTTACCCAAACATAGTTACACCGTAACATAATTTACAAAACTCGCAACGATTTCCGCTTGGGCGGCCTTGAGGACGGGGCGGATTTGGGTTTGGGGCATATAGGCCAGCAGGATCCGCTGTTCCGCCAGATCATCGGCGATGGGGATGGAACAGATGGGGCGGCCATCATAGGTGACGGCGGTTTTGGGATGAGTGTGGGTAACAGCAATGCCAAACCCATTGGCGACCAGTGACCGCAGCAGTTCAAAGCCACGGACCTGTGCCGTGATGATGGGATCAACCTTGCTGGCCCTCAAAAGCCCCAGGACATATTGGGCGCTTAACGGTTGATCCAACAGGACCAGTTTCTGATTATGTAATTCAGACAGAAACACACTCTTTCTGTCGGCAAATTCATGATCGACCGGACAGATCACATGGGGCTGTAAGCTATAGATCGTCTGGGTCAGCATATCGCTTTCCAGACCCAGATCATAGGTGATGGCCAGATCCGCCGCGCCCCGTTTCAGGGTGTTGGCCACCCCTTCCATATCCGCCTCCGTATAGCGGACGATGACGTCGGGCAGCTTTTCCCGAAGGCGCATTAGCAGCCGGGGCAGGATGTAAGGCGCAATCGCCTCGTAACAGCACAGGCCGATTTCACCGCTTAATCCTGCATTGGGGCCCGCCAGAGCGGCAACTGTTTGCGCCTGATCGCATAACAGGCGGGCCTCCGCCATGACCTTCACACCAAACCGTGTCAGCGAGACGCCGTGGGCCGGATGCCGCGTGAACAGCTTCAGACCATAATGCTGTTCCAAGGCCGCAATGGCGGTAGAAATCGATGGCTGTGACACATGCAGATTATGCGCCGCCGCCGTCACGCTGCCCGCATCCGCAGCCGCCAGCGCATAAACGATTTGTTTCAGAGTTATAGATTTGATTTTTTGATATTGAGTATACATTAATATTATTATCTTTGATGACTAATGTTTTGTAAAGATGCCCTCAGCCCTTTCAACGCGCGGAGTAGACATGACACAGCATCTTGATGAACAGACCGTTTCAGAGTTCCGCAACAATGGCGTGACTGTAATGCGGGGCGTGTTTAAGGACTGGGTTGAAACGCTGCGCGACGGCGTTGCCCTGAACATGCGCGAACCAGATCCGACGGCCCGTATCTATACCGGGGAGAATGGCGGTGGCCGCTTCTTCGTCGACTATTGCAATTGGCAGCGTATCCCCCAGTACAAGGACTTTATCTTTAACTCTCCCGCCGCAGAAATCGGGGCAGAGTTAATGGACAGCAAGATGGTGCAGTTGTTTCACGAACATGTACTGGTCAAAGAGGCTCAGGCTGGGGTGCCAACGCCCTGGCACCAGGATATGCCCTATTACTGTGTGGATGGCCCCAAGACGGCCAGCCTTTGGATTCCCCTGGATGAGGTTCCGCATGAACGGGGCGTCGAATTCATCGCAGGGTCTCATCTATGGGGCAAATTCTATCGCCCGCAGCGGTTTAACGGTCAGCCGTTGAACGAAAATGATATCCTGGAAGATATTCCCAATGTGAATGAGAACAGGGGCGACTATGACATTGTCTCCTGGGACGTATCCCCGGGCGATGCCATTGCCTTTGATTATCGGACCATCCATGGGGCACCGGCAAACAACAGCCCCAGCGAACAGCGCCGCGCCTTTTCCCTGCGCCTGGTCGGCGATGGGGTACGGTTCGCCCGGCGCGAGGGTATTGTCACCTCCCCGCCCTTCAACCAGGTGACATTGCAAGATGGCGACCCGCTGCAGGCGGATGAATTTCCGGTCCTTATCCCCGCTTGATAAGAGCGACGTTAAAGGACGACCTGTTGCAATACGATAACCATCAGACAAAGGCCCAAACCAGAACCCCTCCGCCTAAGACCGCTATCGCCCCTGCGGTAGCAACACGTTTGATCGGGCCATCGCCTTCCATATTATGGCCATGACCGTCATGTTTGTGTTTGGAGGCTAAGAAGAGAAGACTGGCTGTCACGGCCATAAAGGCCAGGTTCAGCCAGAATGTGTAGTCAATCTGGAACTGAACGATATCAGTGACCGTGCGCGCACTTTCCGGGGAAATTCCCAGCAGGGCAAAGCTGCCGGACAGGATCAGCGCGGTGGCGACGATACTGATATACATGATACCAGCGATATACAGGGCGACGCGATACCCATAGTATTTTGCATTCACGGCAACCAGCGGAGGCACCATCAGGTCGGAATAGATGAACCCCATCAAACCGGCAAACATCACCCCATTGGAGGCGAGCACTGTTGCCAGTGGGATGTTACCCATTGATCCGATGAAGGTGGCTGCCGCAACGAAGGGTGCTACCAGCGCATTTTCAACAGCGATCACCCAAGCTGGCAGTGTCGATGTCATATCGATCAAGAATATCTGGCCCCAGACTGCTGGTGGAACGAGGACAGAGACAAAGCCCGCAACGACAAAGCCAATCAGCACCTCTTTCCAGACCATCAGCCAATCCATCACGAAGGTATGGCCGACCATTTGCCAGCCTTCCCGGCTAACCAACCGCTGGCGCCAATCGAAATCGTCCGTGCCGGATTCGGCTTCTCCTTCCACCTTCTCGCGGGCGCGCTGCATCCAAGATTTGGGATAGGTCAGGCGGATTAAAACGCTGCTGATCGCAATAAGGATCAAGCCACCGATAATCTCGGCGGCCAAATACTGCCAGCCCAGAAAGATATAAATCAGAATTCCCAGTTCGATAACCAAATTGGTTGAGGCAAACATAAACGCGACCGCCGCAATGAAATGCGCTCCCTTGCTGAGCAGAGCCCTAGCGGCTGCCAAGGCAGCGAAGGAGCAAGAGGAAGATACGGCGCCAAAGCCTGTTGCAAAAAGGATAGATTGAGGCGAAGCCTTGCCCATAACACGGGTTAAATTCCGTTTGGGCACGAAGGTCTGAATCATTGCACTGATAAAATACCCCAGGACAAAAGCCCACCCGGCCTTCCAGAAAAAGCCAAGAGCGGTCTTTGTCGCCTCCGCATAAATATTCCAAAATTCAGAACTAAACATAGCGTGTACGGCAACCGATCATGGCGAAGAAGCAGGTTAAACAGCCCAATCCGTGCCCATTTGTTATTAAAAGACTGATTTTCACGTAGGCTAAGCAACCAGTATTTCAATCACAAAAGCCGCTACTTCAGATCAATTGCAGAGCGTTCCAGTTTCTTGATCGTATCCAGGCCAGGTAGGATTTCACCATTCAAAAACTCTAAACGAGCCTGGGGTCCACCCGGGTTTTTGTTTGGAAACCGGGTCTTCCAGGAATCCATTTTCATGGTCAGACCACACAGGACGCCGCCAACAGAGGTATGGTGGCTGGTAATATATTGCCGAACGGCCTTGAAATGCTCCGCAGAGGCATTATCCCAGAAATCATGGGTTTTGCGGTCGAATGTGTCGAAACGCAAATTGATAAGGCGGACAATTTCCTTCATATCCGCTTCGACCTGATCGATCATTCGCTCTTTGGGTCGATCATTGCGAATGGTCCAGGCCCCCTTCATTTCCTGAAGCCAGACAATGAATCGCTCTACGGTCGGCGCAATCTTATCCAGGCAGTCCCGGAAATAGGCCAGCGACAGGAAGATATCCCCATAATCTTCAACGAACCGGGGAATATCCATCACCTTCACATCAAGCTCTCGCGCTAATTTCGCAAGATTAGAGCGTGTATCCTCCTGATGCGGGTTACGCAACATCGCGATCAGATCGATGCTTTCATCCAGCCCGTCCACATCCGTGCCAAAAACCTGCGCGATCAATGGTCTGGTGAATTCCCGCATTCGATCCGCCAGGATTGCCTGACGCTCCGAAGAGAGCTTGAGGTATTCTTCATCATTCACGGCGATGCCCAGCGCGCGCAAGGAGATCCGACAGGAATAAACGTCGAAGCTGGGCATCTTGTCCAAGCCTCGGATTTTTACCATATCGTCGGGCAGACTTTCAGCGTCCGTTTCTTCAAAAAAATCCGGCAGGTCCTGCACATACAGCTGACCGCTGACCCCCGCCTTGTCCCTGAACAATTCAACGGCTGTTTCCAGCCGGCTGTTTTTGACCAGGCAGGCGCGGCGCAAAGCCGGTGTTTTTATCGGAATCATACATAATGGCAGGATATGCAGGCTATCCTGTTGCTCGGTTGTCGGCTTCAGCGCCTCATCCACTGTTCACTGTCCTTTGTCCGCGCCCATCGCCCCATCCAGCGCACGACATTATTTGCCCGAGATATTTCGCATATTAGCGCAATTTTGCAATGCCTCGTATTAAATAAGGTTAACAAAATTTATTACGAAACAATTCTCGCCTGAAACAGCTGTCTCGGGTGCAGGATATCATCCTGGGCATCCAACAACGCCAATTCCCGCGTCCCAGCCGCCTGGGTTGCGCCAAAAACTGCGTGCACGGCCGCGGCGGTTCGCGCCAAAGCCGCATCCGCCTGTCGATTTTCCAAATAAAATGCCAGGAACAGGGCCGCCGTTAAATCCCCCGCTCCATTCGGCGCAGGATTCAGATCCAGCTTGGGTGTGGAAACCAGCCACGCGGCCTGCTGTGTCACAACCAGCATTTCTATATGCCCCTGTGGGGTCTGATCCCCCTCTAAACTGGTCAGCAATATCAGCTTGGGGCCTAGCGCCAGAAGGGCCCGACACCCAGCCAGAGCGGAAGCGATATCCGTTACCGCGATACCGGTCAGCAGGGTCAATTCAAACACATTCGGGGTCGCAATATCAGCGGCGGGTATTGCACGTTCTTTCATAAAGGCTGGAATGTTATCGCGCACATAAATGCCAGGCGCAACATCCCCCATAACAGGGTCACAACAATATAGAGCCGACGGGTTAGCTTGCTTGACTGTTGCCACAGCATCCAGAACAGCCGCGCCCAAATCCGCATCTCCCAAATAGCCGCTGAGGATTGCCTTGCATCGGGGAAGCACCTGCATCTGCTCCAGCCCGGAAACAACATCCCGTATGGTTTGCGCAGAAAACACCGGTCCCTTTGGGGGACCATAGCCGGCATGGGCCGCAAACATGACAGTGTGAACCGCCCAGACTTCGCGCCCCAAACGTTGCAACGGAAAGGTTATCGCGGCATTTCCCACATGACCGTAAGCAACATGCGATTGGATGGATAAAATGGCCATGGTACCTCGTGCGCCTAACATTGTGCGGGATATCAGCGATGCGCTTGTTTAAAGGGTTACTCCCGACATTGCCAATCGGGAAACCCATTCCTATCATTGCGCTGCAATCCTATCCTCTGTTCTAGAGAGTGTTCCTTTCGGTGCCAAGCCAGTCCTATACCTTCAAAGCGCCCGCCCCCAACAATGTGCAGGGCGCCGCCTATATCGTTATGTGTTGCGTCCTGGTGGCGATGACAACATTGATCGCGCGGGCCTTAGGGCCGCAAATTGCGGGAGAAGCAGCCCTGCATCCGGTTCAGGTTTCCTGGGCCCGGTTCTTTTTCGCGGCCTGCACGATCCTACCCATCGCAATGATGCGAGGCGTCACGCTGAACGATACACCCTGGCTATTGCATCTGGGGCGAATTCTCTTGGGGCTTGGCGGGGTGATCGGAATGTTCGCCGCCGCCGGGTTGATGGTTTTGACCGATGCGACGGCTATCAGCTTTCTAAGCCCGCTGTTCAGCATGATTTTTGCCATCTTTTTCTTGCGGGAAACCATCGGCCCCTGGCGTTGGCTGGCCGCAGGCATTGCCTTTTTGGGTGCCATGGTCCTGACCAGACCAGGTTTGGATACGTTCCAACCCGCTGCATTGATCGCGCTGTCCGCAGCCGCCTTTTTGGGGGTAGAACTGATTTTCATCAAACTGCTGAGCGGGCGCGAAAGACCGTTGAAGATTCTGGCAATCAATAATGGCGTCGCGGCCCTGATTATCAGCATTGCCGTGATTTTCTTCTGGAAACCACCAACTCCCATACAATGGGTCATGCTGGTCGCCTTGGGCGTTATCATGGTATCTGCACAGTCCCTATTCCTGAAAGGCATCGCCATGGCAGAAGCGAATGTCGCCGCCCCATTCTTCTATACAACACTGATTTTTGCCAGCGTTTACGGCTGGATCGTATTCAATGAAATACCGGGTCTATACAGCCTGGTGGGGGCAGGTCTGATTGTATGCGGCGCATTATTGCTGACCTGGCGAGAGAATCTGGCACGGAAGAAAATGCCCGGCGACACACCAGCGACACAGTAAAACTGTGCAGACGCGAGAAAAGAATTTAACCCCCTAAAAAAATGAAATACATTCCAACTAGTGGAAAATCCCTTACAGGAGACTGTGAATGCCTGCATCTGCCCGCCCCCGTCGCTCCGTTCTTTATATGCCAGGATCCAATCCCCGCGCCTTGGAGAAAGGTCGCACTCTGTCAGCAGACGTGCTGATTCTGGATCTGGAAGACGCCGTTGCACCGGATGCCAAGGCCGCTGCCCGTACCAACATCGCTGCGGCTTTAGCGGAGGGCGGATATGGAAAGCGCGAGATTCTGGTGCGCGTAAACGCGTTGGACGCCCCCTGGGGGCGTGAGGATTTGTCCGACCTGGCATCCTGCGGCGCGGATGGAATTTTGCTGCCAAAGGTCGAAAGCGCGGATGCGGTGCGCAAGGCGCTGTCGATCCTGGATGCGGCGGGCGGTCCCGCCGATCTGGCCATCTGGTGCATGATTGAAACGCCCATGGGTGTGCTACACGCCGAAGAAATCGCCGCCGCGTCACCGCGCATGGCTGGTTTCGTGATGGGGACGTCCGATTTGGCGAAAGAACTGCATTGCCTGCATACACCCCAGCGCTTGCCGTTCATGACCAGCCTGAACCACGTTGTTCTGGTGGCCCGCGCCTATGGATTGGCGGCATTAGATGGCGTGCATCTGGACCTGTCTGATGATCAGGGATTCACGGAAAGTTGTCAGCAAGGGCTGGAATTGGGGTTTGACGGTAAAACACTGATCCATCCAAAAACCATCGATCAGGCCAATCAGACCTTTGGACCCAACGCGCAGGAAGTGGAAAGCAGCAAAGAGATTATTGCGGCCTTTGAGGAAGCCCAGTCTGCCGGAAAAGGGGTCGTGGTGCTGAATGGAAAACTTGTTGAAAATTTGCACGTTGAGAACGCACGGCGCATCCTGACCCTGGCGCAAATGATTGAAGACCTCTCAACGGAAAAGGAGTAAATATAGTCGAACCGGATGATGAGTACCTTGGTAATGGCAGGTCCATATGTCTGATTTCACAGGATTATACCCTGTATAGTCTTTTCGCCGCTTCTCTCATCCGTTCAGGAGAATGCTCGAATGTCACCTTTGGCTTCCTCTCAAGGCCCCATTGGCACAAAGGGATCCAAATCCTCCAATGGGCGGTTTTTTGAAGATTTCACACTTGATGAAGTTATCATCCATGGTGCCCCCAGGACGATTTCCGATGGCGATGTAGCCCTGTATCATGCCCTGACCGGCAATCGTTTCACGCTTCAGACGTCTAATCAGTTTGCGCGGGATGTCGGCTACAGCACGGCACCCATTGATGATATTTTCCTGTTCAATGCGGTATTTGGCCTATCGGTCACTGATATCTCCCGCAACGCTAAAGCCAATCTGGGCTATGCCGGATGCGATTTTCTGGCGCAGGTTTTTACAGGTGAAACGCTTTCCGCCCGGTCAAAGGTTATTGGCCTGCGCGAAACTTCATCCGGGGACAGTGGTATTGTCTATGTTCTAACCGAAGGATTGGACCATCGTGACGTCCCTATACTTCGATTCATCCGCTGGGTTCTGATCCCCAAACGAGACCCAAACAGCCCCCCGCGAGACTCTCATGTTCCGGATCTACCTGACCATGTCTACCCGATTACCGTCCCGCCGCACAGGTTGAACCGCAACTGGAATGACCTGCGCACAGGATCCCCCTATCGATGGGAAGATTTTCAGGCCGGTGAAAAAATCGATCATATTGATGGCGTCACGGTAGAAGGCGCAGAACATATGACCGCAACCAGGCTGTACCGAAATGCGGCGCGCGTTCATTTCGACGGTTTGAAGATGAAGAACAGTGCCGACGGCCAACGCCTGGTTTACGGCGGGCATGTCATTGCCCTTGCCCGGGCGCTATCTTATAACGGTTTAGCAAATGCATGCATTCTGTCCGCCATCAATGCAGGACGTCACTCAGCACCCGTTTATGCCGGTGACACGCTTTATGCCTGGACCGAGGTCAAGGAATGTATCGCCCTGCAAAACCGGTCTGACATTGGAGCCTTACGAGTGGTAACAAGGGCAATCAAAAACGAGCCTTGCACAGAGTTTCAGGAGTCGGGGGATAACCTTATCCTGTCTTTAGATTACACCGTAATCCTGCCCAGACGGTAACATTTGGGAGATTTCAATGAAGTACATCGTGTGTTTTCTCTCTGTCATCATGCTCTTCAACCTGATGTCCCTGCAGCGACTTCATGCCGACACCCCCTTGCCAAAACCCAAGGGCAAAATCATCCTGACCATAGAAGGAAAGATCACCAATAAGAACCATGGTGAAAGGGCCGTATTCGATCACGCCATGTTGGCGAACCTGGACACGTTCACTATAACGACATCCACCCCCTGGGATGTGGGTGTTTCAGAATTCACCGGATGCCGGCTATCGAAACTGATGGAGGCAACCGGTGCCGATGGGACAATCATGTTTGTAACAGCCCTGGATGGGTATGAGGTGACAGTGCCCACCAGTGATATCAAAGAATTTGATCCAATCCTGGCCTGGGCACGAAATGGTAAGGTTATGACGATCCGGGAAAAAGGCCCATTGTGGCTGATCTATCCATTTGATAGTGCCTCTGAACTCAGAGGAATGGAGTATTCCGCCCGTTCTGTCTGGCAGATTGAACGGATTGCATTTCAATGAGCCAAACCCCAACGGGCCGGATCGTCTCCACACGGACTTTTGTAATCGCAATGGCGATCTGTGTTTTTTTTCTGTTAGGTCTGTTCATTATCCTGATTTCCCAACGCATCTTCCTTCAACAAATCAATTATGAAAGTGCGCCAATCGCAGCCTATCAGCTGCGCACCCATTATACGAAAATTCGATTGGGCCTGACTGAGCTGGCACATTCTGACGCCGATGCGAATGTTGAAGAAACCATCCTGTCTTATGACATTCTTTATGAACGAATCAGCAGTCTGCCCATGCGCCCGCCCTATCGTGGGCATGTTGATGGAGAATTTGCTGAAAAACTGTCCCTGATTCAGGACGCGACCCGAAACGCGGACCCAATCATTAACAAGCTGAGGAACGCGCAGCCCGAGGACGTGCCTGCCCTGGCGTCACAAGCATTAAGATATCTAAATGGATATGACGCCGTATTTGCGTCCTTCGCATCGCGCATCAATCAGGACATGGCGGAACGGCGACAAGACTCCCAGAATCGTATTCTGATTGGTCTTCGGTTCCTGATACTTCTGGTGGTCGCGGTCTTGGTCGCGTCTGGATTTATCGTATGGAGACATATGCGCCAGCTGGATAAGTTGGCAGAGGCGAATGTATCCTTGTTGGACACTTCCAAAAAACTCCTCCAGGCGCGCGTTGCCGCAGAGCGGGCCAGTCAGGCAAAATCAAACTTCCTGGCGGGGATGAGCCACGAGTTGCGCACGCCCTTGAACGCCATAATCGGCTTTTCGGATATGATCCGACTGAATTATGCGGGCGACGTCAGCGATCGTGCCAAGAATTATGCTGAAGATATTTATATGAGCGGCATGCATCTTTTATCGCTGGTGAATTCGATCCTGGATACGTCCCGAATTGAACTGGGAGAATCCGAGTTGCGTGAAAGTGAGTTTCCGATTGGGCCGATATTGGATGAAGTGTCGGACATGATGTCGCTGGGTCTGCCCCAGAAGCATCTTAAATTGCTGCAGCCTGACAGGGATGCCCCCTTGCGGGATGCAGTCCTGTTCGCGGATCGGAACGCCACCAAGCAGATGATGATCAATCTGGTCACCAACGCCATTAAGTTCACCCAACGCGGCGGATTTATCGAGCTGCAATTGACGGAAGGTCCTCAGGGCAGTTTGGATGTTATCGTACGCGACACTGGCATTGGCATTCCCAAAGAGGATCTGCCCCGCATTCAGAACGCCTTCGAACGCGGCAGCAATCATGGCAGCATGGGCAGTGATGGGGGCGTCATTGATGGTGTCGGCCTGGGCCTGTCGATCACAAAGGCCCTGATGGATCACCATGATGGAACAATCCTGATTGAAAGCACCGTTGGTGAAGGCACAATGGTTACACTAAGTTTCCCCGCCGCACGCCGCCGCGACACGCCGTCTAAGGCCACCCCCGAATAGTTACTATTTGCGCTCAAGAAAGGCGCGAACCGGGGGCAGTGTTAATGCTGGTGCTTCTTCCTGCGGCACATGGCCCAACCCTTCAAGCCGAACCAGGGTGCTGTCGTGTAGTACCCGCTGATAGTCTGCTGCATTGGATATCGGGATCATCGCATCCTTTTCGCCCCATACCAGCAGAACGGGCACCTGTATTGTGGCCAACAGAGGATCCGGGTCGACCAGCACCGTTTGTTCCATGCGATGGATCAAGGCCTGTCGCGATCCAGGGGCCAGCATCAAATCATAATACCGATCAACCGTGTCTGTGTCCAAACGACTGGGATCGCCATAGGCCGGCAGCAGGCTCATTTTCAACAGGAATTTCGGCAGGAAATACCGCATCAGAGTGATCGATATCGGAACATCCGGGGCCTTACCATAGTCAAATCCATGACTGGCATATCCATCCGGGGAGACAAGAACCAGCTTCGTAACCCGTTCCGGAAATTTGGCCGCCATTTGCCAGGCCAATCGCCCCCCAATGGAATTGCCGATCATTGCTGCTTTTTCGATGCCCAACTGATCCATTAAGATGTTTAGAATGTCCAATGTCCGGGCATCAGAATAGTCTCCTGTCGGGTCCGGCATGGACAATCCACTGCCAGGCAGATCAAAGCGAATGACGCGAAAGCGGTCTGCCAATTCATCTGCCCATCCGTCCCATGTATGCAAACTGGACCCAAATCCATGCATCATAATAAGGACGGGCCCGTCGCGCGGGCCGCGGTCTCTTACATGCAGGGATATCCCCAACACGTCGACAAGGTCGGACGGCCGTTCCAGATACCGCGCCTGTAATTCAGTGCGCGGCTTGTCCGATGTCCAAAACCAAACGCCTACAACAAACAGAATAATCCCCAGACCAATAATCCCGATCAACAAGATTTTCATACACCCCCCGGTTCAAAGAAAAATAGCGATGAAATATCTCCTCAGGACGCCCTACTAGGTAATCTATTCTGGACGAAATATTAGCATACTACATACAATGCCTTAACATGGTTCAGCACACTATTCCATGGGTAGTATTGAAAACATTTACACAACGATTTTTTAAATAATATATCCAAGTAATGGTCGTTTTGATTGGGTTTTTTCTTGATTTTTACACAGAGCGGTTGCCCCGGTCACGAATTCGTGAAATTGTAATAAAAATTCGGATTACCCGGGGGGGAATTCCTGATGACGGATGAGCATATCCAGATTGGGCCGATATCGGTGCCAATTTGGCCAAAGGGTGTTCGCATCCAAAACATGGACCCGATGGTCTATTTCGCGGTTTTTCCAGACAATGATTTGATCCGGTCTGTCGCCGGGCCAAAACTGCTGGCGGGCGAAGAAGCCTTTCGGAAAGCGGAAGGGGATCGCTGGGTCGGTGCCGGAGGTGCTAAGGTCCGCGATATCGGGTCCTGGCCCTGTCCTGCGATGAGACTGCTGCATGAACGGGCAAAACTGGCCTTTAAGATGATTACCCAGGCAAAAACAGCAGAGATCGATGATTGTTGGGCCAGCGTATATCGTAAAGGCGAATTCATTGGTCCCCATGCGCATCGTCGCACGGAAATGAGCCTTGTCTATCATCTGGAGCCGCCTGATCCTAAGGACCGCGCGGAATTCAATGGAGCGTTGGGAATAACAGACCCGCGCGTGGCAAAATGCTGCCCGACATCGCCTGGATGCGTCACATCACAAATCTATCCACCGCTGGATCCTGGCACTTTGGTGATGTTCCCAAGTTTTGTTGTGCATTACGTCACGCCCTATCTGGGCGATGGGCATCGCATCAGCATCGCCTGGAACATTGCCCGCGAGAAGCTGGCAGGCAAGGTCGCCGATCAGCCCTTGCTCTAAAGTGCTTTTGACAGCTCATTGGCCAGGGCGCGCAGTTCTTTTGCAGCAACCGACGACGCCTTTGTTTCCAAGGCAGTTCGGCCAGAAACCATGGCATCGGCAAAGGCGACACGATTCCCGATCGTCGATTTGGCGACAGTAACCTTGTACCCGCCCAGTTTGGTGATCATCTGGGCCGTCAGATTAGCCCGCGGCGGTACCCTGTTGAGCACCAGCAGCACCGCTGACTTTTCCTTCACTGCCATTTCCAAAGTGGGTAATGTGGCCCAGACATCCAACGGGCTGGGCTGTACCGGGACCAGCACAAGATCCGCCGCCCGAACCGCGACACGCGCGTCGGTGTCAGCATGGGGGGGACTGTCGATCAGAACATAGTCATGGGTTTTCGCCAATTTCTCAACGACGCCAGCGGCACGCCAACCGGTTGCGGATGCAAAGGTGATTTGGGTCTGATCCGCACCCAAAGTGATTTCCCGTTGGTCGTACCATGCCGCCAGACTTTGCTGGGGATCGATATCAACCAGGGCGACGGATTTCCTTTTCAGGGCCCAGGCCAGGGCTAAATGAGCCGCCAGTGTTGACTTACCGGCACCGCCCTTCTGCTGGGCAATAGTCAGTATTTTTCCAGTCATAGCACGGCTCTCCTCCAATCAGGACAGGGCATCTTGCTTAAATTCGCATGCCTGCCCGATACCCGCAATGCTATTTCGCATATGCAAAATAATCGCGACGGAAAACACAATACCCAGCGTCCTTGAGACATGACAGCGGGACAACCCCTCTGAGACGTAACAGTAAATGAAGGATCGCAACATGGCACTATCGAACAAAAAACTTGCCCTTTTGATTGGCGCTGGTCTGATTGGCGCAGCATTGGGTGGCACCACGGTCATGGCGAATGGATGGCAGGGCGGCCCGCACAAAATGGCGGGGCCCCATATGGAACGCATGATCGCTGAAATGGACACCAATGGCGACGGATCCGTTACCAAAGCGGAAGCCCAGGCCTTTCGGGACGCAAAATTCGCCGATGCAGACACCAATGGCGATGGCGCCATCACACCAAAAGAAATGGCGACGGCAGCCCGATTGATGAAATTCAAGATGCTGGACAAAAATGGCGATGGCACCGTCACACAGGAAGAATTCCTGACGTCTGACATGGGCCCTCATCGCGGTGGCAAGCGCTTCTGGCGTATGGACAAGGATGGCAGTGGCCGTATTGAAGCCGCCGAAATGGCTGAAATGTCAGATCATATGTTCGAACATATGGATCGCGACAATGACGACACCATCAGTGTGGAAGAGTTGCAACCCATGCATGATCAGCCTAAGGATTAAGCACGGACATGAGACGTGTTGGGCGGCGCAGGATGGCGGTTTTGCTTTCAGAAGCCACCGTTACTGGCGCCGCCCCCTCTTGTCTGCAACCGCGACCAGCAAAACCATCAGCACTAGGATACGGTATGACAGCCCCGCCATCGGGCGCAAACCAGAACCAGGCTCCCTCTTATGGCCAATCAGGGGATGGCGACCTGTTATCCGCAGCCGCAAAAGGCGACGGAACGGCATTTCGGCACTTGCTGGACCGCTATATGACACGGGTGTTCGCCAATTGTTACCGCGTCCTGGGTGAATCCAGTGAGGCCGAAGACGCTACGCAGGAAAGTTTTTCCAGGCTGTGGAAAGCATTAAGCAACAATACCGGCGCACAGGCCCCAGACCGCGATGCTGGCGGATGGCTGATGCGCACATCCCGCAATCTTTGCATCGACAAGCTGCGACGGCGCAAACGCTGGATTACCGATGACGAAACGATGAACGCGCAACCAGACGATACGCCCAATGCTGAGGCGCTACATCAGACACAAGACATCAGCATTCGGGTTCAAGCTGCCTTGGCAGGTCTGCCAGATCGACAACGCGCAGCCCTGGCGCTGGTTCATTTTGAAGGCATTTCACAGAGCGAGGCCGCGACTTCGATGGGAATCTCTGTTGATGCTCTCGAATCACTTTTAGCCCGCGGGCGACGCACTTTGCGCAGCCAGTTGTTGGACGAAAAGCAGGATTTGCTATGATGATGGGAAGAAAGGGTTCGGACATGCTCTCTGAAATATCAGAAGACCGATTGCTTGTGCTGATCGCCGCCTATGGCGCGGATCCGCTGCACTGGCCGGAATCGGAGCGCACGGCAGCGCAACAAAGGGCCGCGACGGATACACCGGCAATCCGCCAGGCGCTGGCGCAGGCGCGAATACTGGACCAGATGCTGGCAACGGCAGCAGTCCCCGCCCTTTCGGAATCAGCGATTACCGCGATGCAGGCGAAGGCCCAGCCTGGCCTGATGATACGGCTGCGTGCTCTGTTTGATTGGTGGGGTCCTGTCTGGCAACCCACTGGCGCATTGGCTGCGGCCTTGTTGCTGGGGGTTATGCTGGGCCTTGCCAATCCGGATACATCAGCCGCATTGGCCGACATGACCGGACAATATGTCTCAACAGATACTACGGATACGTCATCGCCCTTTGATGCATTCCTGCTGGGATCGGAGGATTCATTATGATCACCCCTGCAGTGACAACGCGGCGTTGGGTGTTGATTGGGTCACTGGCGCTCAATCTGTTCCTGATTGGCTTTTTGGCGATAGGGTTTTTCCGGCATCATGAAGACCATGACCGACCGCCCCGTCCGTTTTACGAAATGATGCGGTTCATGCAGACCGATGCGCCGGGTGAAGAGGGGCGGTCCGCACATTTCCTCAAGCACATGCCTGATCAGGATCGTGACGCCCTGATCACGTTGAGGGAGAAACACGGCCCTGCCCTGTCCCGGGCAAAAGCGGAAACATGGGCGACACGCGCCCGCCTGCGGGATTTGATGCAGAATGGCGTTCGGGACCCGGAACAGTTGACCGCAGCGCTGCGACAGACGCGCGATGCCCAGACGCGTTACTTTGATGAGACCAATGCCCTGCTATTGGATATTGCAGGCAGTCTATCGGACGAAGGATACAAGATGCTGGCTGAGAAACGGCGCCCCGAGCCGAAATAGGGGGCACATCGGTCCGATTAAGCCAGCTTTTGCTTAACAATGGGGGAAGCCTTGGCAAAGTCCATCTGGCCCGCATAGCGATCCCGCAACTCCCCCATCACGGCACCCATCTGCTTCAGACCGGAAGCATTCATCTCTTCAATCAAATCCTGCACGGCCTGTTCAATTTCGTCTTCCGTCATCTGCTTTGGCAGATACCGCTGAATGACATCGATTTCCTGTTGCTCGCGTTCAGCAAGTTCCAGACGCCCGCCCTGTTCGTACATCGCAATCGAATCCCGCCGCTGTTTGACCATGCTTTGCAGCATTTGCAGGACTTCATCATCCGTAATGCCCGTCGTGTTCCCTTTGGAACGCGCCGCAATATCCCGGTCCTTCAAAGCCGCCAGGATCAGGCGCAACGTGGATACCGCGCGCTCATCCTTCGCGCGCATGGATTCCTTAAGCGCCTGGGTTAAAGCATCGCGCATTGGGTCTCTCCCATCCCGGTTTCACAATAGTGCAAGAACGCTCTTGCTGTAAGTGGCGGACATTAACCGATCAACCCGCCGCCCGCAACTCAGACGAAAAACTCTAAGCTATTGAAAAACATATGTTTTACGAATCAAATCTGGGTTGACCTTTTCGTGTGGGTCGCGTATCCATCCGCTGGTCTTCAGCAGGCATCCCGCAGAAGCCCAGTCTTTGAAACCGTCAGGTTCGACTTAACCCTCTGACAGACTGGAAGAATGACACCATGCCCACCGACAGCGCGCCAACCAACAACACGGTCTCAAGCAGCCTTGGCCCGACTTTTCCGCCTCAGCCCGAGGGGGCAACGGCTGTCCTGGTTCTGGCAGATGGCACCGTATTGTGGGGACGCGGCGCAGGCGCGGAAGTTACCAGGGTTGGCGAGGTCTGTTTCAACACGGCAATGACCGGCTATCAGGAAATCATGACTGACCCATCCTATGCCGGACAGATGGTGACTTTCACCTTCCCTCATATCGGCAATGTCGGCGCAAATCTGGAAGACCTGGAAACAACAACCCCCTCTGCCTGCGGCTGCATTCTGCGCGCGGACATCACCGAACCATCAAATTTTCGCGCAGTCAGCCATTTAGACGGCTGGTTGAAGGCACAGGGCCTGCCAGCCCTGACTGGGGTGGATACGCGCCAGTTGAGCCGCCGCATTCGCAATGCTGGTGCACCTAATGCCGTCCTGTCCCACCGCGCCGATGGTCAATTCGACCTGCACGCCCTGTGGGAACAGGCCCGCGACTGGCCCGGACTGGAAGGCATGGACCTGGCGAAAGATGTATCCTGCACCCAGGCCTATGATTGGTCCCAGTCGGACTGGAGCCTGAAGGACGGATACGGCACCCTGAAAGATCCGAAATACAAGGTTGTCGCCATTGATTTCGGGATCAAAAGAAACATTCTGCGCCGGTTGGCGACACTGGGCTGTGAAATCACGGTCCTGCCAGCGACCGCTACGGCCGACGAAGTCCTGGCCCATAAGCCAGATGGTATCTTTCTGTCCAATGGTCCGGGCGACCCGGCGGCGACCGGCACCTATGCGGTGCCAATGATCCAAGGCATCCTGAAGACCGACACGCCGGTTTTCGGAATTTGCCTGGGCCACCAGATGCTGGCTTTAGCGCTGGGCGCGAAGACCGCAAAGATGCATTTGGGCCATCATGGTGCCAATCATCCGATCAAGGACCTGACCACCAATAAGGTTGAAATCACCAGCCAGAACCATGGTTTCGTGGTCGATAAAGACAGCCTGCCCAAAGGTGTGGAGGGGACCCATTTTTCCCTGTTCGACGGCTCTTTGGCGGGCCTGCAAGTCACCGGGCGTCCTGTCTTTTCGGTGCAATACCACCCGGAAGCCTCCCCCGGACCGCAGGACAGTCATTACCTGTTCAATCGGTTTGTCGACTTGATGGCGGCGCGCCTATAGACTTGCCCTGAATCCTGCGATCACCCGGTCGATTCCATCATCATTGATATCGCGGTGAACGACCAGGCGCATATTTTTCCCTGAGCCGCTGGCGATTACCCCTTGTGCCTTTAAGGCAACGACCAGCGACGCCGCATCAACATCGCGTGTTTGCAGCAGAACCATATTGGTTTGCAGCGGCGACAGATCGACAGAAAGGCCAGGAATCTCACTTAAGGCGAGCCGCAGTTTTTCTGCGCGCTGGTGATCCTGCGCCAGATTCGGGGCATGGTGTTCCAACGCATACAGCCCCGCTGCGGCCAGAATCCCGACTTGACGCATGCCACCACCCAACATTTTGCGATATCGGTGTGCCTTCTGGATAAGAGATTTGGAACCACACAGGACCGACCCGGCCGGTGTTCCCAGTCCTTTTGACAAACACACCGAAACGGAATCCGCACAGCGCGCCAATGTTTTGGGATCAATGCCCAGGGCAATCGCAGCATTAAAGGCCCGCGCACCATCCAGATGCACAGACAGGCCGACATCGCGCGCAGCTGCCGCCGCCGCCTCCTGCCGCGCCAGGGGAACGGCCTTGCCGCTGACCGTATTTTCCAGGGACAAAAGGCGCGTGATGGGCAAATGCGGGTCATTGCCCTTGACTGCCTTCGCGACAATTTCAGGTTCCAGCCCGTTATCTGCCGCAACATCCAATGGCTCCAGCCCTATACCGCCCAAAACAGAGGCCCCTTTGGCTTCATAGGAATAGACGTGATAGGCCCGCCCCACCAAGACTTCCTCCCCGCGCCCGCAATGGGCCAATAGGGCGCAGAAATTGCTCTGGGTTCCGGTGGGCAGGAACAGCCCGGCCTCTTTGCCAAAGGTTTCCGCTACTTTCTGTTCCAAGGCAATGGCGGTTGGATCATCGCCATAGACATCATCCCCAACCTCAGCCCCCGCCATGGCAGCCAGCATGCCAGGTGTCGGACGCGTCACGGTATCGCTGCGCAAATCAACAAAGTCTGCGTGATTGTGCCCCACAGCAGCGCCAGAAGCCCCGGCATAAACATTGGTCATTCTAAATCCTCCTTGAAAAGGGACTATTCCTGAAGCCCCATAAGCTCAAAGATCATGGCAATCCCCCATTTCGAAATACCATGATGGGCGTGACTTTCGTCGATGCGTATCTGGAACTGACCGCCCAGGTCCAGTTCCTTCAGGCGATCAGAAATCACCGGTTCGTACAACAACCCTTTCACATTCCGAAAGCAACATCGGTCATATCGGTTGAAAAGATGCGTTTGCACCCGTCCTTCTCCCGATGCCCCCAGGATATACAGATCCATCAAACTCATCGCATCCCGCAAGGGGGCATAATCCGCAACCCCAATCGGGGCGTCCTGCCCTTCACGCAGGTAATAGGGCAAGGTTCCCGCCACCGCGATGGATGTTCGTATTCTTTCATCCAAAGCAGCGGTCAGAACGATTGTTCCTGACCCTGCGGAGAAGCCCACTACGGTCACATCGCTGATACCCCGCTGGTTCAAAAGATCAATTGCGACACGTACGGGTTCAACATGTATCGCCAGGGGGTTCTTCAATTTGGTCAGATCAAATTGCAAATTTGCGTGGCAAGTACCATCAGCAGGAAAATCACAGGGGGCCTGCCCGACATTCTCCCCATAGGCCAATTGGTCCATGACGATAACCGTCAGCCCCTTTTTCAGGGCGGCCTCAATCAAATCCTGGCGCTGGGGAAAACTGCCTGCAAAGCCATGATGATAGATCAATCCACGTTGCGGCATCGGACGCGCTGGGACCATAAGATAAATATAGGAAAAAAGGCCGGGTCGGACCTCCAATGCAAAACGATGTGCCTCCGCAACCCCTGAAAACTGTCGGACGACGTTCAGAATTGAACTGTCTTCATCGGCCGGGATCGGGATTTCTGCCCGGCGTAGACCATCCGCGCCATAGACCAAGTGCGTCAACGTATCGCGATACGCCATAACATCCGCAGATGTCTTGATTGATAAAAAAGTAGCGGGATCCTGTGTCAGAAGACTGGGCCGGACCTCTTCATAGACATACTGATCTTTCGCCTTAAGGCGTTTGTACACTGTAAAGGCCGCATCATTGGTGCGGACGAACGCTACCAGCAGCCCCAGTGCTGCAATAGTGGCGAGGATCGCCCAAATCCATCTAAATCTTGCCATAAAATCTGCCAATTGCGCTGCTGATATCGGCGTGCTAAACGCTTTGTGTCATAGAACTAATAGACTTTTTCTTACAAACCAAGCGTTTAGAAACCGTTGCCAGAAATCCCTCTGGCCGGTCACTGAGGGCGTGAACGTGGCCACCGTACTTAATCCCCAGCAGTTCACCTACAGTCGTGGATATGCCTGGGCTTTGGGGTTACTGATCGGTATAGCCGTACCTGTCACATATATGGGTAATCTGGCCCTTGCCATCGCCTTTGGCTTTGCGGCGCTTCTGGCGGCTGTCGCCATGGCAAACCCATCCGCGAGGCAACAGGCCAAGGCGCTGGCCAAAACCCGGGTTGGAACGGCTGCGTTGCTGACATTGCTGTGGTGGGTCGGCGTTGCCATCACCTCTATTGATCCTGTCAGTTCGATACAGGTTGTCAGCCGCATGGCGGTTTACATCATGGCCTTCATCTGGGTGATAGTTGCTTTGGCGGAACGTCCAAAGGCCCGCCAGATCGCTGAATCCAGCATTATGATTGGCTCTGCCGTTCTGGGTACCCTGGCCGTTATTGCAGTTATTGTCGAACCCTCCCTGTTGCATGTTTTCAAGCCGTTGCATGAAGGCCCAATTATGGCTGAGAACATGTTTAAATCCTTACAATCTGTTCTGGCCCTGACCGTACCGGTTCTGCTGTATCTGGCGTGGCAACGGCGCGGTGTCTGGATCGGCGTGGTCTCCGTTGCCCTGATTTGTGATATCGCGCTGTTCGCAGGCATCACGGGTCAGACTGCGGAATCGGCGATTGGTGGCATGATGGGGGCCAGCCTGATCCTGTTTTTACTGTTTGTCGCGCGCCATTTGTCCCGGCCTGGCCGTGTCCTTTTGATTATCGCCACTCTTGGCCTGTGTGTGGCACTTGGTGTCTCTGTCTTTCAGGTGTTGCCCCATCCCCCGACCACGGAAAACGATGTATCGTCCCCCCCGCTACCCGTTATCGATTTTCACCGGCAAGCAATCTGGGGCTTCGTTTATCAGAAGGCACTGGATGCGCCTGTGACGGGGTATGGCATCAACACGATCAATAAAACCAAAGGCGCCCTTGAAATGGTTCCCGGTCTTCAGCATGCGGAATATGTGCCAGGGCATCCACATAACTGGATTCTGGAAATTTGGTCGGAAACCGGCATCGTGGGGCTGGTTCTATTTTGCATCACGCAATTGCTGTTGGTGATCGCGGTCGCCCGTAAAGCATTGCGCGGCAATGGCAGTGCCTGGATTGCCTGCGCCGTGATGGCGTCGTTCTGGACCAGTTCCCTGGCCAATTTCTCTATCTGGGCGTCCTGGTGGCAGGTTTCCTTCCTGTGCGTCCTGGCGCTTCCTGTCTCTCAACTATTGGCAGACAGGCACAAGACACAGTGACACAACGGACGGAAATTCTGACACACTAAGTGCTGGAATTATCTTCCGTCTTTTGCATGTCACCGCCTTGCAGCATGACAAATTTGATCATTTCAATAGCCTCTGGACTGTCCCATTCCGCAGCACCCGCAAGGCCGCCAACCAAATGCCCCTGCTGATCGATCAAATAAGTACTGGGCAGGCCGCGCAGACCCAGTTCCCGACCCAGCTTCAATTTGGGGTCATAGAACAGCTCCAGATCTGACAGTCCCAACCGATCGCGCAGAAAGGGCTCTGCGACGGCCTTACCACCCCGATCCTGGCTGATCGTCAACAGGCGAAAATTCGGCCCGGCCAAGACATCGTTCAAACGGGCCAGGCTGGGCATTTCCTTGATACAGGGGGCACACCACGTCGCCCAGAAATTGACCAGCAACACTTTCCCGGTAAAATCAGTGAAATGATGTTCAACGCCATCACCATCAAAAAATGGTGTAACGGGGGCAGGCGCGCGTTCCTTTAACAGAACGAATTCTTGCATCTCCCCATTTGTCGGAGGATAGTCCGCCGCCGCCTGAACCGGGCGTGTATGCAGTATGGATGGCGCAAGGGCAGTCAGGCCAATCGCGCAGGCACCAAGGCCAAAGTCGCGGCGTGTCGGCGCCAAAGGGGATGTTTTTACGGGATTGGTCACGGGCTGAACCTCCAATTCATCATAGAGTAACGATAACAAGGGTGAGACAGTATGTCTAAGAACGATATGTGGGGCGGTCGGTTCTCTGGCGGTCCGGCGGAAATCATGGAAAAGATCAACGCCTCCATCGGTTTCGACAAAAACCTCTATAAACAGGACATCCAAGGGTCCCTGGCACATTCCGACATGCTGGCCGCCCAGGGCATCATCACGAACGAAGACCGCGATGCGATCCATCAGGGCCTTGCTGAGATACAACAGGAAATCGAGGCGGGAACCTTCGATTTCAAGACTGAATTGGAAGATATCCACATGAATGTGGAAGCCCGGCTGCGCGAAAAGATCGGCGATCCCGGTGCGCGCCTGCATACCGGACGCAGCCGCAACGACCAGGTTATCACCGATGTGCGCCTGTGGACTCGTGACGCCCTGGACGGTCTGGACGCGCTGATGGCAGATCTTCAGCGCGCCCTGATCGACAAGGCCGAAGCCCATGCCGATGTCCTTATGCCAGGCTATACCCATTTGCAAAGCGCCCAGCCGGTGACGTTCGGTCACCACCTTATGGCCTATGTCGAAATGGTCGGGCGGGACCGCGGACGATTGGCGGATTGCCGTCGGCGCTTGAATGAATGCCCGTTGGGCGCAGCCGCGCTGGCCGGTACTTCCTTCCCCATTGATCGCCAGATGACCGCGAAAGCCTTGGGTTTTGACCGACCCACCGCCAATTCCATGGACAGCGTCGGCAGCCGTGATTTCATTCTGGAATTCCTGGCCGCAGGGTCCATTCATGCGATCCATCTCAGCCGCCTGGCCGAAGAAATCGTAATGTGGATGTCGGACCGTTTCGCGTTCATCACGCTCAGCGACGCCTTCACCACCGGGTCTTCCATCATGCCGCAAAAGAAAAACCCCGATGCCGCAGAATTGGTGCGCGCAAAACCCGGGCGGTTGCTGGGTGCCTTTATCAGCGTATCGACGATGATGAAGGGGCTGCCCATGACTTTCTGTAAGGATATGCAGGAAGATAAGGAACCTTTGTTTGATGCTGTAGAATCCCTGACCCTGGCCGTCGCAGCGACCGCTGGCATGGTCGATGATATGCAGCCCCGCCCTGACCGTATGCTGGCCGGGCTGGAAAAGGGTTTCCCCACTGCAACCGATCTGGCCGACTGGTGCGTGCGGGTCCTCAATCTGCCCTTCCGCGATGCCCATCATGTGACCGGCGCACTGGTTGCAAAGGCAGAAGCGCGCGGCGTTGATCTGGCGGAACTGTCCCTGGAAGAGATGCAATCGGTGGAAAAGCGCATTACATCTGATATATATTCTGTGCTAAGTCCTGCGGCATCAGTCGCCAGCCGGACCAGTTTTGGCGGAACTGCGCCCAGCCGCGTGCGGGAAGCAGCGGCGGCAGCCAGAAAACAGTATCTGTAAGTATTTGGCAGGGAGTAACTGGATATGGAAGAAACGACACGTCGCGCACTATTGCGCCGGGCCGGAACAGCCTTGCTGTTAACCGTTGTGGTCAGTCTTCCCCTGGCGGCTTGTGGCAAAAAATCGCAACCCGAGCCACCCTCAGGCGAGGATGCGCCCTATCCGCGGACCTATCCGTCCGGGGCGGCCCCTTCCTGACATCGTGATTTTGTAATTGCATCCATATAGATTGGCACCTGTGAAATGAACCATTTTGAGTATCACAATGGGGTTTTATGCGCTGAAAATGTGCCCCTGACGCAGATCGCGCAAGAGGTCGGGACCCCCGTCTATGTCTATTCCCGGGCAACATTGACCCGCCACTATACGGTCTTTGCCGACGCCTTTCGCTCCGCCGGCCTGGATGCCAAGATCTGTTATGCCGTCAAGGCGAACAGCAATCTGGCGGTAATCGCCTTATTGGGTCAATTGGGTGCGGGGGCGGATGTCGTATCCGAAGGGGAATTGCGCCGTGCCCTGGCTGCTGGAATCCCCCCGGACCGCATCGTCTTTTCCGGCGTTGGCAAAAGCGAAAGTGAGCTTCGGTTTGCCCTGGAAACCGGAATCCATGAAATAAATGTGGAATCCGAAAGTGAAATCAGGCTGTTATCGCGGATCGCCGCCAGCATGAATGTGACGGCGGAAATCGCTGTTCGGGTCAATCCGGACGTTGACGCCAGAACCCATGAGAAGATTTCGACCGGCCGGAAGGAAAACAAATTCGGCATAGATATTGACCGTGCCGAGGAAATCTATGCACTGGCTGCCTCACTTCCAGGCCTTGCCCCAGTCACGGTTGCTGTCCATATCGGCAGCCAGTTGACCGATCTGGGTCCCTATCGTCAGGCGTTTCGCCGGGTCGCTCAATTGGTTGAGCGGCTGCGAAGCCTGGGTCACAAAATCACCCGCGTTGATCTGGGGGGCGGCCTTGGCATCCCTTACGACGCGGAAAACCCGCCCCTGCCGGATGCCTATGCCAAAATGGCCGCAGAAGAAATCGCGCATTTGAACTGTCAGGTCATGCTGGAACCAGGGCGTATGATCGTGGGGAATGCCGGGATATTGCTGTCTAGGGCCCTGGTCGTGAAACCGGGTGAGGCGAAGCGCTTCCTGATCCTGGATGCGGCCATGAATGACCTGATCCGCCCTGCCCTCTACAATGGTCACCATGGTTTGCGCCCCGTCAAACAACCAGGTGCGGATGCGCCGCTGATGCCGGTTGACGTTGTAGGACCAGTTTGCGAATCCGGCGATACCTTTGCCAAGGACCGCATGCTGCCCTTGATAGAAGAAGGGGATCTGGTCGCATTCGGGACGGCAGGGGCCTATGGTGCCGTGATGGCATCGACCTATAATACAAGGTTGCTGGTCCCAGAGGTTTTGGTCGATGGCGATCACTATGCTGTGATCCGGCCTCGGCAGACCTATGAAGAGTTGATCGGCATGGACAGAATTCCAGATTGGTTACAGACTGGTTCAAAGGATCACGCCGCTTAAAGGATTGGAGCGACAGGATGACAGATCACTCGGCTCGGGGGGGCCAAAACGACGCGACGGGTATGGAAATGCCCATCGGTCTCTCCCGCGCGGTTTTGATCTGGGAGGCGCTGGAAGTTGCCTTCTGGAAACCTGTCAGCGTCCTGATCCTGTTTCTTGCCATCGCAATCACCGGACTTCTGCCAGACCTTGCTCCCTGGCTGCATGCGACCGTCCTGGCAGTATCGGCCATCCTTTTCGCTGGCCTGATGGTTCAGGGCTATCGACGGTTTCACCTGCCCCGCTATGAAGCCGCGCGTCGTCGGGTCGAACGGGTCAACAAACTGGATCACCGCCCACTGGAAAGTCTGGCGGATCGCCCCAGCAGCGATAATCCGATTCAACTGGCCCTGTGGCAGGCGCATCAGGCGCGCCTGCGTCAACGGATCGGCAGCTTGTCGGTGGGCGCCCCGGATCCCCAATTGGCACGGCGCGATCCCCGCGCCCTGCGCCTGATTGCGCCTTTCTTCCTGATCATCGCGCTGATCGCTGCGGGCGGGGAGAGTATTCAGCGCCTGCGGACTGCACTGGTCCCCAATATCGGCACCAGCGGACCGACCTTGACGGTTGGCATTGATGCCTGGCTGACGCCGCCGGACTATACTGGTCTGCCCCCGCTTTTTATGTCCAGCAGCGAGAAACAATCGCCTGACACGAGCGATACGATCCCAACAGCAATGCAGGGCGATGAACACAGCACCCCGGTCGGGTCCCGCCTGGTGGTTCAGGTCAGCGGCGTCCCGGACGGGGCGACCCTGATAACGCCGCAGGGTCCAAAACCAATGGCGCAATTTGCCCAGAATGCCGTGGCGCTGGAGCATGAAATTCTAAAGTCCGGCACATTTTCCATTCAGTCTGAGGGTGAAACCGTTGCCTCCTGGGAAATTCGCGCCGTGCCGGATGCGCCCCCCGTTGTCACCCTGCCAGAACCCCCGATTGCCAGTGTTCAGCGCGCCCTGACCATCACCCATACGGTCGGCGATGACTTTGGCGTTCTCTCCTTAAGGGCGGAGATAGAGCGCGCGGACAGGCTTGCGGGCTCTGCGCAAAGCAGTGCTCAGGGGGATGAGGAAATGAAGATCATCACCCAACTGCCCGTCCCGGACCCCAGCAAATACGGCACCAAACGCCGCGCCTACCGGGACTATACCGCCCATCCCTGGGCCGGCGGAGAAGTGCGCCTGACCCTGGTGGCAACCGACGCCCTGGGCCAGGAGGGTCGATCCGAGCCCGTGACCTTGATCCTGCCCGCGCGGGAGTTCAACCACCCCGTGGCAAAGATCATTATCGACTTGCGGCGTGAACTGGCCTGGAATCCGATACAAAATTATCGAGCCGTTTCAGACGCGCTGGATGCCTTGTCGTGGGAACATAACACATTTGATGACAAGGTTACGGTTTTCATGGCGCTGCGTCAGGCAGTGCGCGCCCTGACGCCCCATCGCCGCACCGGTGCCGCCCCTGAGCCACAGGCCATTGCGTCTGTGATCGATTTATTATGGAAAACGGCGCTGTATCTGGAAGATGGTGGCGTATCCCTGGCCCTGCAGCGCTTGCGTGAGGCACAACAGGCCCTGATGGACGCCCTCCAGAATGGCGCCGATGCGGCCGAACTGGACCAATTGATGGATGAACTGCAGCAGGCCATGCAGGATTACATGCAGGCCATGGCAGACCAGATGCGCCAGAACCTTGCCGAGGGTGAACAGCCCCCCGAAATGGCCCCCGGCGAAAATGTCATTTCTCAGCGCGACCTTGAAGACATGATGCAGCAATTGCGCGACATGATGCAGAATGGCATGACCGAAAGCGCCCAGCAAATGCTGGAACAGCTGCGTAATATGATGGAAAACATGCAAGCAGGGATGCAGCAGCAAATGTCCCCGCAGAATCAGCAAGCCATGGAAATGCTGAATTCCATGAAAGATATCATGGAAAGCCAGCGCGAATTGATGGACAGAACCCATCGCCGCGACCTGGAACGCCGGGGCGAAAGCAACCCGGAACAGGGTCAGGCCGGACAGCAAAACCAGGCCCAGCGCAATCAGCAAAGCCAGGGCCAGGCTGAACAGGGCCAGCGGGGAGAATCCGGCGACCAACAGCGTGCGCAGGATAGTGCAGATGCCGTCCTGCAGGATGCCCTGCGCCGACAATTGGGTGAAGTGATGCGCAAATTTGGTGAAATGATGGGGGAAATTCCTGAACCCTTTGGCCGAGCCGACGAAGGCATGGGCGATGCGACACAGCAATTGGGCGACGGCAAGCCCGGTGAAGCCGTGGACTCCCAAGGCAAGGCGCTGGATGCGATGCAAGAAGCCGCTGATGCGGCGCGAAACGCCTTTATTGAACGGTTTGAGCAACAAATGGGAATGGGTCAGCAAGTGCCCGGTCAATCTGGCGAACAGACAATGGATCCGTTTGGGCGCGAAGCCAGTGATACCTTCCGCGGCAGCATGCAGGGTCAGGTGAAAGTGCCGGACAAGGGCGGGCTGGAAAAAGCCCGGGAAATTCGGGACGAATTACGCCGACGTGCCGGAGAACGCGCCCGTCCGCCAGAAGAACTGGACTATATCGACCGGCTGCTGGATCAGTTTTAGGCCAGTTTATTGCGTCCAGTGGGTCTTTCGTGAATCGTTTGCGGCTCTGGGGCGAAACCGAAGCTTTGACTGCATCAGCGCATCCCGGTCCAACAAGGGTAAACCGCGCGCCTCCGTCGGGGTCAGGCCATAGGCCTTGCGAAACAAGGTCGCAAAATGGGACTGACCGTTAAACCCGCATTCCAGCGTGATATCCAGAATGGATCTATCCGTTGTCAGGACCAGCCACAGGCCATGATCCAACCGTAATGCCCTGGAAAACTCCCCAAAGCTCATACCCAATTCATCCCGGAAACCGCGTTCCAACTGTCGCCTGGAAATGCCGATGGTGCGCGCCAATTGATCAATGCGCGGCGGATCGGACAGTTTTTCTTCCAACAGCAGGATCGCGCGGGCCACACGGGGATCGCGCACCGACTGGGCCACTGGGGGTTGGGGTTGCGGCGTCGCCGTCGCACGGCTGTTTTCGACCATCATGATGCTCAGGGCCTTTTGCGCCAGATCCCGTCCCAGATGTTGTTCAATCATCCAGGCCGCCAAACGCGCCGCCCCGACCCCCCCTGCGCAGGTAATCCGCTTACCATCTGCAACGAACAGGCGGCTGGCATCGGGTTCCACACTGTCGAACCGATCAATCATATCCTGATAGTGCAACCAACTGACACAGGCCTTGCGCCCATCCAGTAGTCCCGCCCGCGCCATCGCAAAAACACCGGTACAAATTCCCACCAAGGCAACACCTCCGCTGGCCGCCTGGCGCAAATAGTCCAGGACGGGATCTTCTTTATCCTCATCATGCCCCAGCAATCCGCCAATCACGACCACATAGTCAAAGCGTCCCGGGGACAGAAATGTGCTGCTTGCAGTAATACTGACACCACAGCTTGCCGGGATCATGCGCCCATCATGGGACATCACCTCCCAGCGGCATCGGATCGGGCGCGACCGGTCCCGTTCATCCGCGGCCAACCGCAAGGCATCAATAAAGGACGCAAACGCATTCAGGGTGAAGTTCGGTAAGGGCACAATGCCGACATTTAGGGCCGCAGGCGCGGTTCCGCCTGTGGCCATTCCTGATCCCTTGCCCGATATTCGATCGTCCCTGTTCATGGCTTTTAGTCTATGCGGATGTCACCAGCGTTGAAAGCATCCACAATAGGGCGTATCTCCTCCCCTGGGCCAGACGGTTGGACGGTCGCGCCCAGGCAATGGGGAAACCCGTCTGGGTGAGGAAAGTCCGGGCTCCACGGAAACACGGTGCCGGTTAACGACCGGCGGGGGCGACCCTAGGGAAAGTGCCACAGAAAGCAAACCGCCTCGATTTCAATCGGGGTAAGGGTGAAAGGGTGCGGTAAGAGCGCACCGCTCGTCCGGCAACGGAAGAGGCATGGTAAACCCCACCGGGAGCAAAACCGAGTAGGGATGGTAGCCGCACTGGGGTTGATCTCTTATGAGATATCGCCCCTGGAAGACGGCAGGCGGGTTTCCGCGCCCCATCCGGGTAGGTTGCGAGAGGCACACGGCAACGGGTGTCCCAGAGGAATGGCCGTCCATCGCCCCAATGATCCTTGGGTCAGCGGGGGGAGGACAGAACCCGGCTTACAGACCGTCTGGCCCATTTTGATTATTGCCTATCTCTCTCATTCCCTTACCATATCCTCAGAAAAGCCACATGCATTGCGACAGTTCATAGGGAGATCGACCCATGCGTTTCTGGATTTTCGTATTCGGCATTCTGGTCCTGCCCACCCTATCAATTGTCGCGCCGGCACAGGCATCGGATGATGATTGCCGACCCGCAGATAACCTAACCTATGTTCAGGGTGGGGATGAATGTTTGGCGATCCAGACCTACCTGCCCGGCACGCCTGCCCACACCAAGACGCTGGTTGTGGTTCTGCATGGCGATCTCAGCAGCGGCAGCCCCGCTGACTATATCTTCCCCGTCGCCGAAACAGCCGCCGAAATGGGGGCAGTCGGTGTTGCAATGATGCGCATCGGATATAGCGGCGGTGGTCGATCCTCCACCGGGCGGGCCAGTCGATCTGAAAACCGGTCAGAAATCTATACACCCGACGAGATGGACGCCATCGCCGATGCGACCACGCGCCTGAAAGCCCATCATGGGGCCGATACCGTTGTGATGATCGGCCATAGCGGCGGGGCCGTGATGACCGGCGTGATTTTGGGGCGTCATCCTGGCCTGGTGCAGCGTGCGATGTTGTTAAGCTGCCCCTGCGATGTGCCAACCTGGCGACAGATCAACAACCGCAAGCCCTTGTCGCGCGCGGAAAACCCGCTTGATTATATCGACCGCATTCCGGCTGGAACCATGATCCGGCTGGTGACGGGGTCGCGGGACACCAATACCTGGTCACGGCTGTCGCGCGACTATGCAGCCGACGCATCAGCCAAAGGCATTGATGCCACCTTTGCCGAAGTTTCTGGGGCCCCGCATAACCTGACGGCAGAAATGGCAGACAGCGCCGAATTCAAGGACGCTGTCCGCCAGGTCGTCACCGGGCAGTGATTAGGCCACAGCCGCCTTTGGGCCTTTAGGGCGACGGATATACAGCAGCCAGAAGGCAATCGACATGTTCAGCAGGTTAAATGCGATGCCATTCAGGAAGGCCGCCTGATAGCTGCCGGTCAGATCATAGATTTCACCCGACATCCATCCGCCCAATGCCATGCCCAGAACCGTTGCCATCAGGACGATCCCGACCCGGGACCCCGCCTGACGGGCCGGGAAATATTCCCGCACGATCAAGGCATAGCTGGGCACGATCCCCCCCTGTGACAGGCCAAACAAGGCAGAGACCAGATATAGGGAGACCAATCCATCAAAGGGCAGATAAAAAAGCAGGGCCAGGCATTGCAGGGTCGAGCCCAGGATCAACGTACCGACGCCCCCGATCTTATCTGCAATTACCCCTGATGCCAGCCGACTGACCACGCCCAACCCCAGCATAAGGGACAGCATCTCCGCCCCCACCGCGGGGCCATATCCCAGATCCCCGCAATAGGCGACGATATGGACCTGGGGCATGGACATCGCCACACAGCATCCAACCCCGGCAACGACCAAAAGCATCAGAACGACATTGGGCGATACTGGCGCGGATGCGGTCGCAGCCTTTGCCGCCACGGGGACAGAGCCCTGATCAATATCAGGGCGGCGCCGCAACAACAGGGCCAGGGGAATCATGGTGCAGAAGCAAAACACACCCACCCAGAAATAGGCACCCCGCCAACCAATCGATACAATCGCTTCCTGCAGGATCGGTGGCCAAATCGCCCCGGCCAAATAATTGCCACTGGCGACAATCGCAATAGCAAGGCCCCGGCGCTTCAGAAACCAATGAGATACATCAGCCACCATGGGCCCGAAGGTCGCGGAACTGCCCAACATCCCGATCAGCACGGCCTGACAGGCCAGGAAAGTCCAGAAATTCGGGGCAAAGGAGGACAGGACATAGCCCGCGCAGATCATCGTAGCCGCCATGATAACCGGTATGGCGATCCCAAAGCGATCCACCAACCGACCCATCAGCACGCCCCCCAGGGCAAAGCCAATCATCGTTGCGGTATAGGGAAACGACGCCCCGCCACGATCCAGACCAAATTCCAGCTCAATGGACGGCAGAACGACCACGGAAGACCACAACCCAACACCACCGATCGTGCTCAAGATCAGACATACCCCCAGCCGAAACCAGGAATAGGGAGTGTCCGTTGCATCGGGATGGTCAGCAGAAACCTGTGACATAGAAAAATCCAACTTCAAAAGACGCGCGGTACGATATCCGTATCCCAGCTTTTGAAGGGGGGCAAATACAGAGTGTAGTAGATCAAGTGTTTTGCCTGTCAGGCATACAACAATTGCAAGACCGCCTGAAAATCATCATCAGATTGTCAGTGGTACAGGATGTTCGGGTCAGCTATATTGAATTGTAAATCGTATCATTCAATAATCATTTGATAATCCATGCAAGATGCACATCAAGTACCGCCGTCCTATACACGGCTTTCCATCGACACGCGCGACTTTCGCTCGGCAAGCGCTGCGGCGCTGTTTCAAGGACTTGGCGTACTGCATGTTCAAAACGCAATCCCACTGGAAACGCTTGCGGCCATCAAGGCGGAGATATTAGACGGGCTTGCCTGGCTGGAAAATCAGGTCGGCGAGCGCGTGCCCTACATCACCGTCATGCGCAGTGAATTTGATCCCGCCATGCGCACCACCTATGAACGACTGGTGATGCTGCTCAACGAGGTATTGTCACCACAATTCCCCTATCGTGACAGCATCGCCGCCGCAGCCGGGTGCAGTGAAATACAATATATCATGGCCTATGCCAGAGAGGCGCGGAATGACGGCGGTGCGTCCGCTCATGTCGGCTTTCATCAAGATTATCCGACTTTTAACAAGGTTTCTAACATTCAGGACCACTTCAAACCCAAGCGGACGGTGACATGTTGGATTCCACTGGACGATATTGACGATGAAACGCCGTCTATCGAATATCTGCCCGCCTGGCTTAACCAGGAATTGCCGTCCAATGCTCAAGGCACGCTTGATCTGGAAGTATTTGGCGAAACGTTGGATCGCTTGCCCCATTGGGTGCCGCCAGTGCAATTGGGCGATTTTATAATTCATGATCAATTCACGCTGCACCGCAGTCATGTCACCCCTAAGCGGACGAAACAGCGGCGCAGCTTCGAATTACGGTTTGTGATGCGCTGAAACAGCGGGGTCACGCAAGCGCCTGATCCAGGTCCTCGATCAGATCATCGACATCTTCCAGACCGATGGAAAGGCGGATTGTGCCATCATCGATGCCAAGGGCCTGTCGTTCCTCGGGCTTCAGTTTCTGGTGGGTCGTGGTTGCGGGATGGGTTGCCAGGCTTTTTGCATCTCCCAGATTGTTGGATATATCAAACAGCCGCATACCGTTCAGAAATTTGAACGCCTGAGCCTTCCCGCCGGGCAGCGCAAAGGTGACCAGGGTGCCAAAACCCGTCATCTGGCGCTTGGCCAGGTTATGCTGGGGATGGCTTTCCAAACCAGGATACCGCACCAATGTCACGGCGGAAAGGGCCTCCAGGAAGCGGGCGACCTTGTCGGCATTCTGACACATTCTTTCGACGCGCAGCGGCAGTGTCTCCAGCCCTTTCAGCATGACCCAGGCGTTAAACGGGCTCATCGACGGGCCGGTATGACGATACAGGGGTTCAAACACATCCTTCAGGAAGGCATTGGTGCTCAATACTGCGCCCCCCATTGTGCGGCCCTGGCCATCGATATGCTTGGTCGCTGAATAGGTGACGATATCCGCCCCCAATGCCAGCGGACGCTGGAGCATCGGGGTGGCGAATACGTTATCAACAACAACACGGGCGCCCGCCTTTTTGGCAAGTTTACACACTGCCTCGATATCCACCAAATCCAGCATCGGGTTGGAGGGGCTTTCCAGAAACACCGCATCGGTCGGCTGTTTCAGGGCATCTTCCCACTGGTTCAGGTCATGCCCATCGACAAAAGTTGTCTGCACGCCAAAGCGCGGCAGGATGTCATTACAAATGTTATAGCAGGAACTGAACAATGCGCGGGACGCGACCAGCCGCTTGCCCTGGCCCAGAAAGCAGGCCAGCGCATGAAAGACAGCAGCCATCCCACTGGACGTCGCGCGGCATCCTTCTGCGCCTTCCAGCAGCGCCAGGCGCTCTTCAAACATGCCAACGGTGGGATTAGCATAGCGGGAATACATGAAATTGGTGGTTTCGCCCTTAAACGAGGCTTCTGCCTGTTCCGCATTATCATAGATATAGCCAGAGGTCAGAAACAGGCCTTCACTGGTTTCCCGAAAATCCGTGCGCTCCAGGCCGCCCCGCACCAATTCCGTCTGTTGGCGATACCGCCGTCCCGCACCGATTTCAGGTTTACCGCTATCCATCATGATCTCTTTCTAATTAAATAAATCAACCCTGGGCCCAGGGCAGTCCAGCCACTTTCCAGCCACCGGCTTTGCCGCGCTGACCATCAGCATTCTTATCGCCTTCAAACCCTTCAAGGATATTGTAACAGCGGCTGAACCCTTCTTGAGTCAGGGCTGCGGCAGCGCCTTGGCTGCGCTGACCGGATCGACACAGAAACACAATTGCCGGATCCGCATTGCCCGCACTTTCAGAGACGGCCTCTTTCACTTGTGCAACAAATTCCGGATTTGGGGCACCGCCGGGAAACCGAATCCATTCGACCAGAACCGGCTGCTTGGACAAACTGTTCAGGACAGGGACACCCACAAACTGCCATTCCGCCGCTGTGCGTACATCCACCAAGACCGCATCAGGCTCTTCGCTCAACAGTTTCCACGCCTCTTTCGGCGTTATATCCCCAGCATATCCAGCGCCCATCACATCATCCCTTTTGCCGTAAAATCATCGCCCCATCAGGGTTGATGGGCTTTAGCAGTATTTCACACAAGAGAAAAGGGGAATTACACCGCGTAATCGGCGCTGGGAACAACTGCCACATTATGCTCTGCCATTTCCGCCATGGCTGCCGCCAAGGATCCATCCATATCAATCGCGCGACAGCCATCTTCCAGGACCGTCACGTCAAATCCCAGCTTCGCTGCATCGACGGCAGAAAACCGCACACAGAAGTCTGTCGCCAGCCCCGCCATGACAACAGACTGCACGCCCCGGTCCCGCAAGTATCCCTCCAGCCCGGTCGGCGTTGTATGGTCATTCTCAAAAAAGGCGGAATAGGAATCGATATGACTGCGATAGCCTTTGCGGATGATCAGATCAGCGCACTCGATCTGTAATTTGGGATGAAAGGCCGCCCCCGCACTGCCTTGAACGCAATGGATCGGCCACATTACCTGCGGCCCATAGGGCGCATCGATCAGGCTGAAAGCCTCTGCCCCCGGATTGTTGGCTGCAAAAGAAAAATGATCCGCCGGATGCCAGTCCTGGGTCAGCACCTTGACTGGAAAGCGCGGCATCATGCGGTTGATCACGGGAACGACCTGGTCGCCTTCTGCAACAGCCAGGGCACCGCCCGGACAAAAGTCATTCTGCACATCAATCGCCACAAAGGCCGTATCCGCTGATATCATCGGAAACCTCTTTTCTTTGGAACCAGCCATCAGTTTTCCACATCCCAATAGACCTTCGCAAGAACCGGATGTCGTGAATAAAACGGCTACACTCTTCTGTCAGGTGGAAGTCATTGCACCCTCATCCTGAGGAGCGCAGCGTCTCGAAGGATGAGCCCCCTGAAAGCACCTGACTTACAATCCCTCCTTCGAGACGCGGCGTCGCCGCTCCTCAGGATGAGAAATGTGCGAGTTGTCAAACCCCTCCGTCACGGGCGCAGACAAATACATGCCCCTTCAAACACCGACACAACGGATCAAACATTCAAGGTCACCCCGGACTTGATCCGGGGTCCAGAGCGGCACTCATCATTCTTGCCTATGTCTCTGGATTTCCGCCTGCGCGGAAATGACAATATTCATACAGACTGCCCGTTCAAACACCGACATAACGGTGCAGCAGGCTTGGGTCGTCGCGCAATTGCTGCACCGGAACGACGTCTCGGTTAACACCGTTTTCGATGAAGGCGACGTAGTCAGCGACCGGTAGGACGGCATCAACGCGCTGTTCCACCAGAACGACGGCAACGCCTGTTTGTTTCAGGGACAGGACGACCTCTCGAATCTTGGAAATCATGGAAGGCTGTAATCCTTCCGTCGGTTCGTCCATCAACAGAACCTTGGGTTCCGTGCACAAGGCGCGGGCCATGGCCAGCATTTGCTGTTCCCCCCCGCTTAACTTGCCAGACACCTGGGACAGCCGTTCACGCAAGACTGGGAACAGATCCAGCACCCGATCGCGGGTCGGCTTTCCCTGCCCGGTCGCCATCAGGCCAATGTCAATATTCTCCGAAACCGTCAGCTCCGAAAACAAGCGTCGCCCCTGGGGGACATAGCCCAATCCGTATTTCGGGGCGGCATGGGCCGGTAGTTTTGTCAGATCAACATCATCGACAAGCACTGTGCCCAAACGCGGCGGCACCAGACCCATGATTGCTTTCAGCGCCGTCGTCTTCCCCGCGCCATTGCGCCCAAGCAAACACAGGATTTCCCCAGAGGCCGCTGACAGTGAAAATTTCCGCAACACCTGCACATCGCCATAGAAACAATCGATATCCGTGACTGTCAGCATCGCCTATCCCCCCAGATACGCGGTTTGAACAGCATGATTGGCGCGAATCTCTTCTGGCGTGCCTTCCGCCAGCACCTCGCCAAAATTCATCACCGTGATGCGCTGGGCCAGATCCATCACGACCGTCATATTATGTTCAATCAACAGGATTGTCGTATCCTTGGAAACCGCACGGATCAGATCAATAAAATTGGCAATTTCGGAATCCGCCAGGCCCTGTGTCGGCTCATCCAGAATCAATAATTTCGCGTCCAGCGCCAAGCCCATGCCAACCTCCAGCAAACGCTGATGCCCATAGGCCATCTCTTTTGCCTTGGTATCGGCCTGATCACGCAGTCCGACCCGGGCCAATACCTCATCCGCGCGGGTGATCAGGGCTGCCTCGTCCACGCGCCCGAACACTCCAGATGCCGCCACCGCCGCGCGCTGGGCAGGCAACAGGATGTTTTCGCGACATGTCAGATTGGCAAAAATGCTGGTGATCTGGAATGTATAGGCAATTCCCCGCGCAACACGGGCATGGGCAGGCAATCTGGTAATGGATTGCCCCTGAAAGGCGATGGTTCCAGCACTGGGCGCAATACGTCCGCTGATCAACCCAACCAGGGTGGATTTCCCCGCCCCATTCGGCCCGATAATGGCCCGGATTTCACCCTGCTGCAGATCAAAATCAACGGACTGAACCGCCGCGAGGCCGCCAAAATTCTTCGACAGGTTTCTGGTTTGCAACAATGTCGTCATGGCAGCCACGGTACCCACCGTTCCCGCACAGTTCCCAACAGGCCCTTTGGGGCGACCAGGATCAACAATACCAGGGCAAGCCCCACAAAAAACAGATAGGCAGAGGTCATCCCGCTGGCGATATCAATCAGATAGAACATTGCAATCGTCCCCAATAGGGGCCCCAACACCACACCAGCCCCGCCCATCAGAACATATAACAGGGGCAGAATAGAATACTGGATGGACGCGAAACTGGCCCCGACATAACCAAACAGAATCCCATAGGCTGCCCCAGCGGCCCCCGCAAAAGCGCCGGAAATCACCATCGCCATCAACTTGTACTGGAACGGGTCATAACCCAGCATCCGGGTGCGTTCCTCATTTTCTCGAATAGCGATCAGGATACGCCCGGTTGGAGAGCGCACCAGCGCCAGCTTGATTAAGATCGCCGCCGCCAATAAGGCCAAGGCCACCAGATAGCGCGTATCTTCCGCCGACAGATCAAGGGGGCCTAAGACCCGCAATTCCCGCAGGATCACGAAGCCTTCATCGCCCCTTGTGTATTCGTTGTAATACAGGATCAACAGATACCCGACCTGGGCGAACATCATGGTCACAATCATGAACGACACGCCCACCGTGCGCAGGGCCAGCATACCGATCAGCGTCGCCACCGCGATGGCACAGAACAGGCCGAAAACGAAACCCGGCCCCGCCGTCCATTGGAAGAACTGCATCGACAGGCCTGCGCCATACAGACCCGCTGCGAAGAACAGTGCATGGCCCAGGCTGAGCAACCCGGTATAGCCAAAGAGCAGATTGAACCCCAGCGCATAGACAGCCAACACCATGATGCGTGCCAGGCTGACATGGTGATAGGCCGGCAGAATGAAATGCAGCGCCAGCAGTACGACGATCAGGCCCAAATGCACCATCAATGCCTTGTTAAAGACCCCGCTCATCGCGTTGCCGTCCCGAACAGGCCCGTTGGTCGGAAGACCAGAATCATCGCGACCAGAATTGTGGAGAGGATCTTCGCCAATGTCGGGTCAAAAAAGATTGTTATGATCCCATCGCTTAACCCGATCACAACGGCGGCCAGCACGGTCCCTTTCAAACTGCCCAACCCGCCGATAATGACCACAATAAAGGACAGCAACAGCGGATCCAGGCCCATCAGGTAATAGGCCTGCTGTGTCGGCACGATCAACACGGCCGCCACGGCGGCCAGCATCGCCCCAAAGGCAAAAACACCCGTATAGACCCGCGCAACAGGGATGCCGAAAGCCTGGGCGGTCTCTCTGTCATATTGGGTCGCCCGCATGATCAGGCCGATGCGGGTTCGGGTCAGCAACGCCCAGACACCCAAAAGCATCACCATACAGGTCAGGATCACCGAAATCTTATACCCGGAATAGCCAAACCACGGGAAGCTGACACGAAAATCAAACGGGGCTGCGACCGGGCGTGCATCGGGCCCATACAGCGTCAGGGCCCCCTGCTGGATAATATACAGCAACCCTATCGTGGCGACGATTGTCGCCTCCGGATCATACTTCAGGCGCTTCAAGATCAGGCGATCTGCGACAGCCGCCAGCCCCCCGACGATCAGGGGGGCAAAAATCAGCGCCGCCAGAAACCCAAACAGCGGCGTGCCGGTCAACAGACTGGAAATCCACCAGGCCAGCACAGCGCCTAACATAAAGAACTCGCCATGGGCGACATTCACCACGCGCATGACACCAAACACCAGCGACAGACCCAGGGCTGTCAGTGCCAAAACCGCTGCCTGAACAGCCCCTTCCAGCGAGGCGAGAAGCAAATAGGGTCCAAAATCCATGGAATCAAATTGTCCTTGCCGGATAGAATTCCGGAGCTTCATCTCTGAAGTTCCTCTCTCCCACGGTGGGAGAGAGGAAATCGCACCATGTCCCGTCATTCCGCGCAGTCAGGACTCCAGAGCAACCCGGACATTTCCTGCCATTCGCACTGGACCCCGGATCACGTCCGGGGTGACGGGGTCTTTCCAAGGTCCCTAGAATGCCATCTTCGTATAGTCGACTTCCGGCTCATACAGGCTGTCTTCGATGGAGGTACGGTGTACCACCTTTAATTTCCCATCGGTGACCTGACTGATATTCTGAATGCCGAAGACTTGGTGGGTCTGACCATTAAACATCTTCGCACCTTGCGGATGTTCCGGACCTTCTGGGAAGTCCGTGAAGCTCTCAACCGCTTCGATCAATTTGGCGCGATCCGCCGGACCTTTATAGTCTGCCGCTTCCATACCCTGCTTAATGATATACAGGGTCTCCCAGCACCCAAACATATGGGCATAGGTGGAAATATCCTTCGGATCGCTCAGGCTGGCCCCATTTGCATCAACGCCGACCTTTTCCCGATAGAAGGCATCATGCGGATTAGCCCCGTCATTCTGGGCATAGCGCGGGAAGCCTTCCCAGAAATAGGTGCCTTCCAGTGCTTCCAGACCCGGATTGGCCAGATCAACCGCTTCCAGACTGTCGATAAAGCCGAAGATTTGCGGACGGTCGCTGCCAAAGAATTCACCCAATTCCTTCACAAAGGTCAAAACGCCCGGCCCGACCATGACATGGTACAGGACTTCGGTTTCCTTGGGGATGCGGGGGAAGTATTTGAAGAAGGACTGCTCCGTCGGTGGAATTGCAATTTTCTCAATCACCTCACCACCCTGCGCTGCAATGGCCGCAGAGAAATAGTCGCGGTGGTCATGGCCAAAGGCGAAGTCCGGGAAGATCATCGTGACTTTCTTACCCAGATTGCTGCCAACCCAGGGTGCCATGGATTGAACCTGGCTTTTCACATCCGTAATGCCGGGCTGCAGGACATAGCGGTTCAGCTTGCCACTGGCGACATGGTGTCCCTCGCTGACCACAAAATACGGGATCTTCAATTCGCCTGCGCGCGGGGCGGACCCGATCACGACATGGCTGAACAAGGTGCCAAACACGATATCGGTCTTGTGCTGAATGGCAAATTTTTCGACCACTTCCGCGCCGCGCTTGGGATCCGTGCCATCATCTTCTGTCACGATTTCAATAGGGCGACCATTGATCCCGCCCGCGTCATTGATCAACTGCGCCGCCGCCATTGTGGTGCGCTCGTACCAGCGGCCATAGGATGCCCCAATGCCGGTGCGGTGGGCCTGGAACCCGATCTTGATCGGCTCGCTGCTCTGTGCCTGGGCATATCGACCCGACAGCGGCATCAGTTGAGACCCGGCGGCCAAGCCAGCCGCAGCCCCTAGTGTTTTCAGCGTGTCCCGACGCGTAAAGTGCTTGGTCTTGGTGCTGTTTGTCTTCTGTTCAGTCATCGCGAAGTCTCCTGTTCAGACTTGATGTTTGTAGACTCGTCTACCGGATTTACCCAAGCATGCGACGGTCTTTGGAAAAATCGTACGCATACAAATGAATTTGTGTCTAGTGTCTGTGATCGATTTTGCCACTTTATCCCCCTGTGGGAGAGGATAGAAGCCACAATCCAAACAAAGTATACCCCACCATCAGCATACCAAGAGGGATTTGCCCGATCAGATGCCTTGACGCCCGACCACCGGCCAGACGATGGCTCAGCCCATGAGCCAGGATGACCGCCCAGATATGACCAATGGTAATTGCGGCAACTTGAGCCTGCCAGATTCTCTCTACGGTATCTGGCATGTTCAGAAAGGATGTCGTCACCCGAAAGCCCTGTAAGCCAAACAGGTTCGCGCCAGTGGCAAGCGGATCATTCAGCGCGATCAGCACCCATTGCCCGTTTACCAGAAAATAGGTCAGGTAGTGAGAGAAATGGTATGCTAAAGAGATCGGCAGGATCGACAACACCATCAGGCCCAATGCAGGTCTTGCATCCTGGACACCGCGCAGCCTCTCACCCGTCCAGACTGCCGCACAATACAGACAGGCAAGTCCAGTCCAGGCCAATACCAATCCAACCGTGTTGATCCCTGTCACCGCAGAACGCCCGGGAAATTCAAGCGGATTGATATCATTCAGGCCCAACCACCAGAATGTCATACTAAGGCCATCAAAACTGACCGTTGCCAGACTGAGCAGCAGAAACAGCATGAAGGGCACGGTCGGAGGCTCTGCCTCAAGCACCCGCCTGCCCGGTTTAGACAAGAGCAGGACCCGCTGCCCCCCCTCCTTCGTCTCCACAGAGAATGGTGCCAACAGCGATAGATAGCGAAACAGGACAGAAAGCGGTTCGCCTGAACGCAACCAGACGGCCTCTCCAAAGATCAGACAGCCGATGAATCCAATGACCCAATAGACCGAAACCCAAAAGGCCAGAAGGTCGGGATCCTCTGGTGATAAAGACACCAATTCATACCAGGCGATCCCCATCAACAGTACTATAGCGGGCCATCCCTTAACCCAATCAGGCAGGGCGACTGGTCCCTTTCCTTCTGCCGCAGCGCCTGCAAGTCGACGCAGCACCCGGACCGGAAATCGCCAGGGGTTCAACACCGACCAGAAATTTCCAAACACCGCATGGGCAACCGTCACACCGACCCAACCCACAGACCATATCACCATGGGCAATGGATTTGTCAGGGGATCGCGCGCGCCCTCAACACCGCAATACAACAATCCGGCAAACAGAAAGAACCCGACCGCCGATAACACGGTGTCGAACACCCCCGCTGGAATCCAAGGCAGCGACAGGTGGCCCAGATACCCCGCAACCACGGCTTTCGGGGCTGTCAGGGACAGGATCAGAAAAGACAAGGCAACCGACAAAGTGCCACCCAACAGGTAATATTCGGTGGGCAATAGCAGGATATATCCGCTTTCTGACGTATGGGCGAAAGCCGATGGGACGAACCCCAGAATGGCGATACAGGGCAGAACTGCCCAGAGAATCGTCCTGATCCGCATACAACGCCCCCAATACCCAACCGATAGAATCCCAAAGACACCGGATTTGAGCGTGAACCGACGCAGTCATGCAAGGGGAAATCCCCCGGCACTGGGGCGGACCCGGATGAAACTGATGTGACCTGCTCGACAAATTCATCGAATCACGCGCTGCTGATGTAAACAGAGGATGGGGCGTCAATGAACTATATATTCTTCGCCATGGTCGCTATCTCATTCGTGGTCGCGGCCTATAAACAGGTGACCTGGGTGACCCCGATTGTGGCCGCAGGCGAAGAAGCCGCCAAGGCCCCGATGGAGCATCTGGGCCTGTCGATGATCAGCACGGCGGAATCGTCCGTCACCCTGGCTTTGGGCCTGATCGGCGTCATGGCGCTGTTCCTGGGATTGATGAAGGTGGCGGAGGCTGGTGGCCTGTTGCGCATCATCGCGAAACTGCTGCGCCCCTTGATGGTGCGCCTGTTCCCCGACGTTCCCGCCGACCATCCAGCCATGGGTGCGATGATCATGAACATCTCTGCCAATGCCCTGGGCCTGGGCAATGCAGCCACCCCGTTTGGCATTCGCGCAATGCAGGAACTGGACCGCCTGAACCCCCATAAGGGCACCGCCACCAATGCCATGGCGCTGTTCCTGGCGATCAACACATCCTCCGTCACGCTGCTGCCGACAGGGGTAATCGCGATCCGTGCCGCCTCTGGCTCCAACGATCCGGCCGGTATCGTCTCCACCACCCTGATTGCAACAATCTGTTCCACCACAATTGCCATTGTCACCGCAAAACTGCTGCAGGGTCGTTTCAAAACCCCCGCACACGATGCGCTGACTGAGCCAGAAGACCCGACCGAGCCACAAGAAGCCCTGCCCGCCGATGCCAGTGCTGCCTATCCGCTTTGGGCCTCTGCCCTGGCGTTGGGGGCCTTGATCGGTTTCGTCCCCCTGACGATCTTCTATGGTCCCGCCATTGCCCCCTGGATTATTCCCGGCCTGATGATCGCCTTTCTCAGCTTCGGCATGCTGCGCGGCGTGCCGATCTATGAAAGCTTTGTGGAGGGCGCAAAAGACGGCTTTGGCGTTGCGATCAAGATCATCCCCTATCTGGTCGCCATCCTGGTGGCGGTTGGCATGTTCCGGGCGTCTGGCGCGATGGCGCTGCTGATCGAACCTATTGGCCTGATCACGGCTCCGTTTGGTCTGCCTGCAGAAGCCTTGCCCATGGCCCTAATGCGCCCGCTCAGCGGCTCTGGCGCCTATGGCATCATGGTCGCCATAATCACTGACCCGACGGTCGGGCCCGACAGCTATACAGGCTATCTGGTCACGACATTGCAGGGATCGACCGAAACGACATTCTATGTCCTGGCAGTCTATTTCGGGGCGGTTCAGATTCGTCGCGTCCGGCACGCCCTGTTTGCCGCGCTCGCCGCAGATGCCGCCGGAATTGCAGCTGCTGTCGGGGCCTGCCTGTTGTTGTTTGGTCACTTGCAGTAGGATTTACCTGCCATGGGGTTGCCCTGAAGGGGTCGCACCGCTACCTAATGGCCCAGACATTCACGCTGGTAAGAGGAGCTTCTGGCTCATGGGACTTCAATATCTCCACACGATGGTGCGCGTCTCCAACCTGGAGGAAAGCCTGGATTTCTATTGCAACAAGCTGGGCATGCAGGAACACAGCCGCACGGAAAGCGAAAAGGGCCGCTTTACCCTGGTCATGCTGTGTGCGCCCGATGACAAGGCCAATGCCGATGCCCAGCGCGCGCCCTTGCTGGAACTGACCTATAACTGGGATCCGGAAGACTATCAGGGCGGCCGCAATTTCGGCCATCTGGCCTTCCGCGTCGATAACATCTATGAGACCTGCCAAAGCCTGATGCATCAGGGTGTCACCATTAACCGCCCGCCCCGCGACGGCTATATGGCCTTCATCCGCTCCCCCGACGGCATCTCCATCGAATTGCTGCAACGGGGCGAGAAACTGGCCGTCGAAGAACCCTGGGGCTCCATGCCCAATACGGGATCCTGGTAAGACCGGGCCGGCAAAAACTGACTCTTGGTAAGCCAATCCGACCTGTGCTATAGCCCCGGTCGCGTGTCCTCGTAGCTCAGTAGGATAGAGCGTAGGATTCCTAATCCTAAGGCCACAGGTTCGATTCCTGTCGGGGACACCATTTTTTCTTAATTTCCCACTATTGCGAGAACACCTGAGAAATTCAGTGTGATATGTGGCGTTGCGCGCGTTTTTGCATATTCATATATATGCAAAATTAGATAGTTATAATATTTATAAGTTGGCAAAAAATTTATTTTGCATGTATATAAATATGCAAAATTCTCATACACAACCAATGGAACCCTTTTCAATGGATGTAAAATCGACAGCAAGACGGCAGTATATCCGCGCTGCAGACGCCGCAGCGGCAGGCGCCAGTGGGATCAAGCAGCCATCAGAGGGGTGGTTGACCACGATCCGGAAAGCACTTGGGATGTCCGGTGCGGATGTTGCCGCACGCCTGGGCCAGGGCCGCAATACGGTCTACCAAGCTGAACGCAATGAACGCAATAATGTCATCACCCTTGCCCAGATGGAGAAGCTTGCCACGGCAATGGGGTGTCACTTTGTCTATGCCATCGTCCCAGACGGGCGCATTGAGGATGTGATCCGTAAACAGGCGCGACAGAAAGCAGAGGCACGGATCAGGCGGGTCAGCGCCCATATGGCCCTGGAGCAACAATCCTTGCCCGAACCCCAAATTCAGGCGCGAATTGAGGACCTGGCAGAGGAGTTGGTCCGAACAATGCCTCCTGATTTTTGGGACCCACAATGAACCTCACTGAGCCAGAGGGGGCGACGCCGCTGGACCCGGACGAATGCGAGGGGCTGAAATTCCGGCATATCACCACCCGTGAAGAACTGGATGAGTTGGAACAAGCCAATATCGAACAGGGACTCGCCTGGCTGTCCAGGCGTCGAAAAATCAATGTTTTCGATGACATGTTCATTCGAACCCTACACAAACAACTGTTTGGTGACGTTTGGCGATGGGCTGGGCAATACCGGCTGACAGAAAAGAATATTGGTATTGATCCCATTCAAATTTCTATGCAATTGCGCATGTTTCTGGGGGATGCCCAACTTTGGGCAGAACAAGATATCTTCCCCCCATTAGAGGCCGCCGCGCGTTTCCACCATCGTATGGTTCTGATACATCCTTTCCCAAACGGAAATGGACGCCATGCGCGTATTGCCACAGATATCCTGCTGGATGTGGCCTATAAGCACCCACCCGTTGCCTGGGCCAGCGGGTACAATCTTCAGGCCGATAACGCGCGCCGAAGGGATTATATAGCCGCATTGCGCGCGGCAGATGCGGGTGATTTTGACCCGCTTTTTATATTTGTTGGTGCCAGATAGGGAGAGGAACCACTGGATAAAAATCGCTCCCCCTACCGTATTCCCGCACGCATGAAGCTTTGGACAAATTGGCGTTGGAACAATAGGAAGGCGATCAACAGGGGGCCGGAGGTCATCAGGGTGGCGGCGTTGATGATGGACCAGTCTACGCCCTGATCGACCGACGAGAAGATCGACAGGCCCACGGTTACCGGGCGTGTTTCTACCGAATTGGTGACGATTAGCGGCCAGAGGAAATTGTTCCAATGGTGGCTGACCGAAACCAGGCCATAGGCCAGATAGGTTGGTTTCGCCAGTGGCACATAGACCCGCCACAGAACCGTCAGCGGGCCGGCCCCTTCGATCCGGGCAGCTTCTTCCAATTCCTTGGGCACGGTCTTGAAGGTCTGGCGCAGCAGGAAAATGCCAAAGCCCGACGCGATATAGGGCAGGCCAATGGCAGCTATCGTATCGACCAGCCCCAGCTTCCGCATGGTCGCATAATTCTCCACAATCAGAATATCGGGCATGACCAGAAGCTGCAGCAGGACCAGCGCGAACAGAATCCCCCGCCCCGGAAAGGTGAAGCGCACAAAGGCATAGGCCGCCAGCGTGCACAGCACGAATTGCCCAATCAGGATGAAGGTCACCAGCAGAAAGCTGTTCAGGAAATACCGCGCAAACGGGGCCGCGTTCCAGGCATTGGAGAAATTCTCCAATGTCAACGGCGCGAGAAGCTCAAATCGGGTTGCATAGGCACCGGGATGAATGGCTGTCCAGACCGCATAGATCAAAGGCAGAAACCATATCAGCGCCAAGGTCCAGGCACCCAGCGTATTCAACCAGCGATCAAACCGTGTCGCCATCATCGGTAATGCACCCGCTTGTCGAGGAGGAGAAACTGACCCAGCGCAATGACCGACAACAGAACCAGCAACACAACGGTCAGGGTCGAAGCATAGGCGGTATCCCAGAACTTAAAGGCTGTTTCGTATATATAGAACAGCAACAGCGAACTGGCGTTATTCGGCCCGCCTTCGGTCATGACAAACACATGATCCACCATACGGAACGAATTGATCACGGCATTTACCGAAACAAACAGCGTTGTTGGCATCAACAAGGGAAAGGTGACGCGCCGGAAAAAGGTCCAGCGGCTGGCCCCTTCTATGGCGGCGGCTTCGCGCAGGACCGGCGGGATGGATTGCAGGGCGGCCAGGTAAAAGATCATAAAGAACCCCGCCTCCTTCCAGATCGACACCACCATGATGGAGCCCAGCGCGAGCTCTGGATTGCCCAGCCAGTTGACGCTGGGATACCCCAAAGCCCCACTGATCTGATCGATCAGGCCAAAGCCCGGCGTGTAGAAGAACATCCAGATATTGGCGACCGCAATCAGCGGCAGGACGGTGGGTGCAAAATAGGCGAGCCGCACAAAGCTGCGGCCCGACAGTTTTCCATCGACCCATATCGCCATCAGCAAGGCCAGGGCGACCGAAACGGGGATGGTGACAACCGCATACCAGATACTGTTGGAAAGAACCTGCCAGAAAGTCTCATCCATCAGCAGCTTTTCGTAATTCCCCAGGCCGACAAATTTGGACGGGCGAATGCCGCGCGGGGTAGAAAAGAAACTGTCCCATATTGTGGAAATCGCGGGGATATGGGTAAACGCGAACAGCAATACCAGCGCAGGGCTGAGCAGCAGCCAGGCATAGATCCATTCGCGTCTGTGGGTCATGATCGATATCCAGCAAAAAAGGGCTGCCGGTCAGCCCTGGGACCGACCGGCAGCGGGTATGCTTAGCGATAGTCTTTCAGGATTGCCTCAGCCTGAGCCTGAGCTTCCTTCAAGGCATCCGCCGGGGTCTTCGTCCCGGTGATGGCTGCTTCCAGGGCATCGTTGAAGATCGTCGTGATGCGCTGGTTCTGGTAGGTCGCCAATTCAGCAACCGCGTATTCCAACTGATCCCGGGCAACAAGCGCCTGGGGGAAACCAGCGACATAGTCTTTCATCGCAGGTGTTTCCCAGGTATCGGCACGGGGGGCAACATAGCCCGTTGCAATCGTCCATTTAGCCGATTGTTCCGGGGCCGTAATCCATTTGATGAAATCAAAGGACGCAGCCTTTTGTTCGTCGGTGGAGTCCTTGAAGATATAGAAGTTACCGCCACCGGTCGGGGCACCCCGACGCTTGTTGGCAGGCAGCATGGCGACACCAAAATCAAACGGTGCGTTATCGCGAACATTGGTCAGGTTGCCCGTCGTGGTCCAGATCATCGCGGCCTGACCTTCAAAGAAGGCCTTGGGCGTGCTGCCCCATTCAACGATACCGGGCTGCATGACCTTGTGTTTCACCGACAGATCGACCAGGAACTGCAGGGCCTCGACCACTTTCGGATCATCGAAATTGGTCTTGTTACCGGCATCATTGGCCAGGATCACATCATTCTGAGTCGTCAGACCCTGGAACAGCCAATAGGGGAAACCGGAGCTTGGGATCCGCACACCCCACTGGGTAACATTGCCATTACTGTCGGTCTTGGTCAGCTTCTTACCGAATTCGACCATTTCTTCCCAGGTGGCCGGCGGCGTATTGGGGTCCAGACCGGCTTCCTTAAAAGCTTCCTTGTTCCAATACAACACAGGGGTGGAGCGCTGGAACGGAATGCCATAGGTCTTGCCACCGGTCATGCTGTTATCCATGAAAGCCGGATAGAAAGAGGTCAACCAGGCCTTGTCTTCATCGGTCTTTGCCAGACCATCGAAGGGGATGATCGCGTCTTCTTCGATCAGGGTGAACATATCCACCGACAGAATCACGGAAAGCTGGGGCGGGGTGCCGCCCTTTGCCGCCGTCAGGGTCTTGGTGATCGTGTCCTGATAGCTGCCGGCATAAACCGCGTCGATTTTAACATCGGGATGGGCGGCGGCATATTCGTCGGTCAAGGCCTGAATCGTGTCAGCGGCTTTACCCCCGACGGCGACGGGAAAGAAAAACTGAAGATCAACCGCCAGGGCTGATCCCGCCGTCGACGCCAACAGTGCGGCGGCACTTAACGTCGTTGTCATTGTCTTAAGAAAGGTCATGTCAACTTACTCCTGGTTAGAGAACTTGAATGGAGGAAGGGGCCTTGTGCCCATATGGCGTGGCCCTCTTGTGTCACGGATCGGAAACTCCGGTTTCCGTGGATGTTGATAGGGAAATGCCCTCATGCGCGTCGATGCGCGCACTGGTATCCCCGTTGAACAGGTGTTGGCGCTGTTTTGGCCAGGTGAGGTGCACCGACTCTCCCGGTCGCACCGCATCCTGGGTTGAGGCACGCATCACCAACGGCTGCCCGGCGATACGACAATCGACCAGCAGGTCAGACCCCAAATATTCGACCTGTTCTACCGTTGCCGACACGCCGCCGGTTTCAGAAATGGAAATGTCTTCCGGGCGGACGCCCAATTGGTAAAAAGACGCCCCCTTCACATCACTCGTGACCAGGGCGGTTGCATCCCCGGCGATCGCCAAGCCGCCCGGACAAGGCGCAAGGGTCAGAATATTCATCGGGGGCGTGCCAATGAAACGCGCAACGAAAACACTAGCTGGGCAATCATAAAGGCTGCGAGGATCGGCACATTGTTCTATCCGCCCCCCGTTCAAGACCACGATGCGATCCGCCATTGCGATGGCTTCCACCTGATCATGGGTGACATAAACCATCGTGATACCCAGCTTACGTTGAAGCGATTTCAACTCGATCCGCATTTCATGGCGAAGTTTGGCGTCCAGATTGGACAGCGGTTCGTCCATCAGGCAGATTGGTTTTTCTGCAATGATCGCGCGCCCCAGGGCCACACGCTGTTGCTGGCCACCCGATATCTGACTGGGGCGGCGGTCCAATAATGTGTCCAATCCCAACAGGGCCGCCGTGCGCTGCAATCGTTCCGCCCGTTCTGCGGCAGGAACGCGGCGCACTTTCAGGCCAAAAAGGATGTTTTCAGCGACATTCAGATGGGGAAACAGGGCATAGGACTGGAACACCATCGCGATCTGGCGTTCATTCGGGGCTTTATTCGTGACCGTTTCGCCGCCAATCATCACAGTGCCGGATGTCGCATCTTCCAGCCCTGCAATCAGCCGCAATGTGGTTGATTTCCCACAGCCAGAGGGTCCCAACAGCACCGTGAATTCCCCGGCTGGCGCGGTAAAGCTGATATCATCAACCGCCGCCTGATCGCCCCAGGCCTTGCGTAAGTCCCGCACTTCAATCGCGGCATTTTGGGTTATGGCGGTCATGGCGCGCCGCCCTCTGAACACAGCACCACTTCATGGCCGGCCGCCTCTATCGCCTGGCGAATTTGTGCGGGGGGATCCCGATCACAAAACACAACATCGGCATCGCTGATCCAGCCACCCCGAACATGGGCGGCACGACCGAATTTGCTGGCATCCAGGACCAGAAAAGACCGACGGCAATTGCGGCGAATGATTTCGCGTACCTGAACTTCATCCCGGCTGAAGTCCAGAAGCTCGCCCTGATCATCAACGCCTCCGACACCATAAAGGCCGATATCCACCTTGAAGCTTTCAAAAAAAGCCTCGACTTCCGGCCCCAGAATATCGCGTGCTTCCGGGCGCACGGCACCGCCTGGAACATGAACCTCAACAGCGGGCAAGGAGCACGCATTCAGGGCCGCCATCAGATTGTTGGTGACGATGGTCAGACCGCGCAAATCTGACAGTTGATGCACCGTTAATGCGGGCGTGGTGCCAATGCTGATCGCGATACTGGCCCCATGCGAAATATGGGATTTAACGACGCGCGCAATCTGCTGTTTGGCCGCGAAGTTCAGGGTCTGGCGTTCTTCAAAGCCGATATTATCTGTCGGAATGGGCAATTCCACGCCGCCGTGGCGTCGACGCAATGCACCGGCTTCACTCAGTTCATTGATATCCCGACGGATGGTCTGGGTTGTGACACCAAAATGCTGGGCAAGGTCCGTGACGGACTGAAAACCACTCTGGCGAACCCGCTCCGCAATCTCCGCCTGACGCTCCGTCGTCACATACATACACACCCCCGCCAGCCGTCATTGGCATCGTCAATGACTGTTCAATGCGAGAAGAGGTACCCGACAGGTATGACAACCACGTCATGATTGTGTGACGTTCAAATGAACATTCATTCGAACATTCGTATTATCTGCAAAAAAGCAGGTATGCGGAAAAACTTTTAAGGATGATCCTGATCGCCATATCCCAGAGCGTCCACCAGGGGGCAAATGGTCTTATTGATACATGCATTCACATAATTCATAAGATTCTTTATTAATCGAAATATCGTATACAAAATTCATGAATTGTTGCGGCACATTTTTTATCGCAATCAGTTAGGTGCGTTCATATTCATCTGTTAAAAAGAATCAGGGTATTATCGTGATATCGATTACGCTATGGACCAAACTTTAATTTTTGATTCCATCCAACTGGGCCCCGTCTTTTTATAGGGTATTAATGAAAAACCTGTTTCCCCCAGTCACGATAGCGGCTTTTTTGTGTTTTGGGATTATTGCGATTCAATTGCTGTGGCAGAAGCCTGAACCCCGCCAGGTAGATGAGCGATTTTATCTGGTTCTGGCCCATGATCTGTATGAATTTGGCGTTTTCACCTCCGCCACAGCACGGGGGACGGGGCAGTCTGGCGAAGTGCCGCAACCTGATAACTATATCGTCCCTGCCTATCCAGCTTTGTTGGCGGCGATTGCTGTTTTTGATCCTGAAATGCGCAAACAAATGCGGTGTGCCGTCGGTCCGATCGGTGATTGCATGGCCACCATCCCACTGAGTTTGATTTTAATTCAGGCTGTTTTGCTGGCCGGTGCAACGCTATTTACGTTTAATGCGTATCGCCATCTAAATCCACGCCCGGCTTTTGCCTATACCGCGCTGGTCTGCCTGCTGGCCGTCGGGCTGCAGGCGCGGCTGGCAACCAGTATTCTGCCCGATGGCCTGTCCCTTGCCGCCTTTATGGTCCTTGCGGGTTGCCTGGTCACCGCATTGCGATCAAAGGGCGCACAATCGTGGTTGGCCGTTGGGGCTGTGATTGGGCTGGGGGCTCTGATCCGACCCAGCACTTTCTATCTGGTCTTCATGATGATTCCGGTTGTGCTGTTCGCAACGCGCAGTGTGCGGGGGTCGATTGCCATGCTGATCGGTTTCACTATCGTGCTTACGCTCTGGATCCTGCGCAATGTTCTGATTGTGGACAGCTTATCCTTCACGGGCAGTTACGGGGGTATTACCCTGGCTCAGCGCGTTGCCTATAACGCCATGACGCCTGTGGAATGGGGCGCGGCTTTGATCTATTGGCTGCCGGATTTTGGGGACAGCCTAGCGGCATCCCTATTTCCAATTGAAGCCTATCAACGCCTTGATTTTTCTACACAGAACGGATTTTACCAGATCGGGAACACCGCCCTGATGGCCGAAGCACTGTCCCGCGCAGGTGGGCCACAGGGGCTGACCGGGGTCCTGATCAAGGATTGGATTCTGGCCCATCCCCTGACCCATATTGCAACCACAATACCGATCTTCTTGCGTGGCCTATGGGTGGCGAAATATGTTGGGTTGGCGGCGATATTGTTACTCATCCCCGTTGTGACCGGGCTGTGGCGACAGGGGCGCGCCAAAAACTTCTTGATATTAGCATCACCTTTTTTCCTGATGGCCGGCTTCCATGCCGGCATTTCGATAAACATTCCCCGCTATAATTACAGTCTCGTCATCATTTATGCTGCACTTTTCGCCTATGCAGGGTTTTATATCTGGGATCGAGTAAACCGTGCGCCTACTTCAACGGCAATCAACCAGGACTGAAGGAGACCGATGGCACCAAAATCCGGGACAGCACAAGATATTAACAGTGCAAAGGGAAACGCCGACAAAATTGCCGTTGTTATCCCCTGTTATCGGGAAACAAGGTTGATTGCCGATGTCCTATCGGCAGTGCCAGCCTGTGTTGATCAGATCTATTGCATTGATGACGGCTGTCCGGACAAGACCGGTGAATATGTGGAACGCACTGCGACGGACCCACGGATTACAGTACTGCGTCACGAAGACAACCAGGGCGTTGGGGCAGCGACCCTTACCGGGTATCGGCAGGCTATGGCAGATGGGGCAAGAATTATCGTCAAGATTGACGGCGACGGACAAATGGATCCGACCCTGATTCCCCGCTTTATAGAACCAATTCAACTGGGGCTGGCGGACTACACCAAAGGGAACCGATTCTTCCAACCCGACTCCGTTCGCGCCATGCCCGCAGGGCGCCTTATCGGGAATGCCGTGCTTTCCTTTCTGAACAAGTTTTCATCTGGATATTGGCATATTTTTGACCCGACCAACGGATATTGCGCAATTCACAGTTCCCTATTGCAATTGATGCCGATGGAAAAACTGGACAGATCCTATCTGTTTGAAACAGAGATGCTATATCGCTTGGGCACCCTGAGGGCCGTCGTGGTCGATATTCCCCACATGTCAATTTATGGCGATGAACAAAGCCATCTTGTCCCAAGCAGAATGATCTGGCCCCTATTGTCGCGTCATACCAGCAACTTTTTCAGACGCATTTTCTACAATTACTTTCTGCGTGATTTTTCAGTGGCCTCCCTGGAATGGGTTCTGGGACCGATTTTAATGCTTTTTGGCGTTATTTTCGGTGTTCTCAGTTGGGTAAATGCCACCAGCCAGGGCGTTGCCGCAACCGCAGGGACCGTCATGATCGCGGCACTCCCCATCGTTATTGGACTGAACCTGCTCTTATCCGCCCTGAATTTCGATATTGCCAGCCAACCCCGAACCGCCCTGCACCCCAAACTTCCGAAAGCGCCCGATGCGCCCTGATTTCCAGGTAGGTTTGCGCCAGAACCGCGGGGCCTGGATCCTGGCCACACTGGGCAGCGCATTCCTGCTGGCGCTGGTTCTTCGACAGGTCGACCTGGATGTGCTGCAAGATACGCTGGCGCAATGCAGCACGACACTGATCGCCCTGAGTATCGCACTTCTATGCTTGGAAGGGGTCTTTGCCAGTCTTCGATTGCATCTGTTTGCCTCCATTCCAAGGCGCGTCATGCCCCCTATCGAGGCCGCATTTCGCGTGAATGCTTGGTATGTGCTGGCGATTGCCCTGTTACCCGCACGATTGGGTGAAGTTGCCGGTGCTATCCTGATGCACCGCATTCTGAACATGCGCGGTGGACATGCGGCAATGGCGATATTCTCTCAACGACTGTTTGATCTGGCCGTCCTCGCAGGTCTGGTGCTGCCGGTCGCTGGCATTGCCGTGCTGTATTCTACGCTGGGATCAATGATAGTATCTGCTTTCGGGGCCGCGCTGATCGGGGGCGCATTGCTGGTCCTGGCCCTTTCCTGGATCCTGTTGATGCGCCCTGACGTCCTGCTGACACCGATCCTTGCCTTTGCTCACAGGGCGTGCCTGTTCCGGGGGCGATTGCAGCGCGTTTTTCAGATGTTACTGCAAGCCAGATCCTGGTCACGCCATCATTACCCACAGATGAACCAGCGCGGCGCGGTGCTGACAACACTTGGGAAATGGTTAGCGAATATTCTTGGTCTATGGGCCCTGATCGCTGCCTTTGGCATTGAACGGGACGCCCCGGTTCTGTGGGTGGTCGCGGTGTTCTATAATTTCCTGTTGGCGGTCCCCATCCCCACCCTTGGCAGTATTGGGTTGAGCGAAATTGGCCTGGCCGCCTTGCTGACATTAATTGGTGTTCCAGTGGCATCTGCTGCTGCCATAAGCGTGGTTGCCCGGGTGGTTTTACTGCTGTTACCTGTGCTTTATGGTGGCCTGACCTGGGTCGGTCTGGTCGTGCTGCGCAAGGTTCCCCCAACATCCTTACCCCGAAGTTAGCCCCATGACGTCACACCCTTCCAACGATAAGCCCTCCTTTCACGCGGACCGGGACGTAGATGGCCTGTATCAATCCATGCGGGCCCGGTTCGGGGGACAAAATCCGGGGGCGAATGGATATCGCAGCACAGGCTTTTTCCGCCGGGAACAACTGATCGTCTTTCAGGCCTTGTCCCAGGATATCATGACTCTGCCGTCAGATCTGACACGGGCACCCGTGATCGACATCGCCTGCGGATCCGGCCTGATGCTGACCCCATGGCCCGGCGCATCGGAAAGGCTGGTATTTGGCGTGGACTATAATCAGCAGGCCTGTGACGACGCCCGCCAGAATGGCGTTGCGATACTGCGAGGGGATGCCTTTAACCTGCCCTTCGCCAATGACAGTGTGTTCCAGATGGTCAACTGTCAGTTCCTGAATCAACAACAGGAAAGTGCCCGCCGTCCCTTCCTGATGGAAATACATCGGTGCCTGAAGCCGGGCGGTCGGTTTGTGTTGTTATGGCGTCATGCAGACAGCCTGTTGCATAAAACAGCCCATGCAATCCTGTCTCGATTGGATCATCTGCGCGGCCTGCCGCAATTTCCGCAGATACGCCACCCCCTGGCCCAGATCATTGACCAGGCAGAACGGGTGGGATTTGACGTCAAACGGTCGGGCGTGACGCTTCCCTTTTCTCTTGGAACACAACAGCGTCCGAAAATCCTGAAATCAGAAAATCCACTATCGGATATCCTTGGCGCATCCAATTTTCTGTTGTTGGAAAAACGGAGGGGGGTGTGAAGATTGAAGCAATCGAAACCTGTCCCACTGACGCCTGGGATGCCTTTGTCAGGGATCACCCAGACAGCACCCCCTTTCACACAAGCGCCTGGCATCGCGTGCTGCGTCATGGATACGGCTTTCCAAACAAAAGTCTGATCGCCACACAGGATGGAGACATCGCCGGTATTCTGCCCTTGTATCTGGTTCGTCAGCCACTGGGCGGGCGCGTCCTGATTTCAGCACCACAAGCCGTTTACGGGGGCGCTTTGGCCAAGGATGTAATGGTGCAATCGGCTTTGGAGGAACAAGCCCGCGCCATTGCCGCGCAAGCAGGGGTCGCCTATCTGGAAATTCGGGGAGCCGGTAGTGTTGGTGAGTGGCACAGCCTGTCCCACTATGCCACCTTCCGAAAGACGCTGCCGCGTCAGACCTGCGAGGTTCTGGGCAGCATCCCCCGCAAACAACGCGCTGAGGTTCGGAAAGGCGAGAAGCTGGGCCTGACCGTTGAGGTTGATACAACACTAGATCGTTTCTATCCGATTTACGCGACAAGCGTCCATCGCCTGGGCAGCCCCGTTTTCCCGAGGCGCTATGCAGAAGGGCTGATGCGGGAATTTGGTGAGGATTGCGAAATCCTGACTGTCACACAAAATGATGAGGCAATCGCCAGTCTTCTGTCCTTGCGCCATAAGGGTTGGGCCATGCCCTATCACGCGGGTGGCACCAACAAGGCAATGGCGCTGTCCGCCTTTCCAGTCCTGTATGCCGCAGCCATGGAACGCGCAGTGCAGCGCGAGGATCATGGATTTGATTTTGGCCGCAGCATCACAGGAACCGGGGCCTTCGATTTCAAAAGGAACTTCGGGTTTGAGCCGACCCCCCTGACCTACCGCGTAGCCTTGATCCGCGCCACCCAGCCGCCCGATATGCGCCCGGACAATCCCCGCCTGAAACCCATTGTCGCCGCATGGAAAATGCTGCCCGCCCTGATTGCCAATCGATTGGGTCCCTGGGTATCAAGACAGGTGGTTTGATACAGGCTGTTCCGTGCAAGGATTAAGCGGCAGAGGCGGGGCCGCTTCAAACTCACCCGCCGCCAATCGCACCCCTAAAGGGTTGCCAACGGGCAGGCCAGCGCCTCCTTCCAAAAGCCATTCCAGCTTCGCCAATGCGGGCCGACGGTTGGCCCATAACAATATGCTCATCCATAGGGGCGCACCATGCGGGCGACAGAACGGTTCCGCAGCGTCGATGTCATAGGGGTGCAGATAGCTCCACAAAGCCGTTTGATCCTGCCTATCGCGCAAGGCACGCCGAATTAGAGATCGTGGCAGATATCGAAAATAAATGCCCCCCAGAAAGGGCACAGTCAGCGGCCCCACTTTCGTGATCGGGGATGGCAGTTCCAGCAAACCCGACGGCCATCTAAACGGTGTCTTTGGCAGGCCCGGATAGCCATAAAGCGGGCTTCCGGCAGGCAATGTGCTGGACGAATACCCAAACCCCAATTGGGGCAGAATATCGGTCACCCAGTGTGTCTGGGCTGTCAGCGAAAAACTGGGCGCGCGATACCCAATGACCGCAGCAGAAATACAATCCTCCAGCCGGGCCTTTGCGCGGTGGGTCTGCTCCTGAAACTCCGTCAGAGTATGAGCCCTTAACGGTTTGTGATTGAAGGAGTGCAGGCCAATTTCATGACCAGCTTCTGAGATTTGCCGCAACAAGTCCGCATCGGTCTCAATCAAATCTCCGACTACGAAAAACGTTCCCTGCACTCTATACCGTGCCAGCAGGTCCAGCAGCTCACGCGTGCAGACCGCATGACGCTTTGGACCAGGGGCATCGCCACGATGATCTTCAATATCCAGCGTGATGGTTAGGCAAGAATCTTTCGACATCCCTAAACCGTCGTGTACTTGGCTTGAAAATAATTTTCAAAAACGAGCCGGGGAAGCCAACGCATGGCATTATTGCGGGCGAACTCAATCGTCCCCCTTTGCGGCACATACCATTTCACGGCATCCCGCGTAGCCTTTTGCATCGCATCTATTTTCGACTTCTGAGCCCCCTGATAGGAGGCGAAGGCTTGCATTGGATCATGGATATGAATAACCAATTCCTTTGCCAAATGAGCGGCACCAACCATCGCCGCCGCCGCCCCCCGACCAGAAAACAGGGTCAGGCAATGGGCTGCATCCCCAACCAGGGAAACCCTGCCCTGATACCAATTTGTCAATTCGATCTGGCTGAGCCGATCCATATAAAAGGCGCGATCCTGTGGGCAGTGTTCCAAGGCGGCCTGCGATTGCGGCGAACTGTCCTGGAACGCATTTTTTAACAGAGATGCCCGGCCCGGCCCGTCGGCAGGCGGGGCCTGAGCCCTTTCCGCCCAAACGAAGACACATCCGATCTGATCTGGTGCGGTGGAAAACGTCGCCATATACCGGTGGCGCTCCATATATGTGCGGAATTCTCTATTTAGATTCAGACGATTGTCACAGCGATAGGCAGCGCAGAACAGACCCAGATCGTGATTGCGAATATCCGAAGGCGCAAAGGCCAGTTTGCGTGTAATGGAGTGCACCCCATCCGCACCGATGACCGCCGTAAAGCGATCCTGACGGCCATCGCTGAAAGTGACATCAACCCCCTCGCCGTCTTGAGACAGGGCCACAATAGATGCGTTCAATTGGATGTCAGCATGGGCCGTCGCTATATCTGACAGGCACTGCGCGACATCATTGCGCATGGGCTGAATGACCGCGACCTGCCCGAAAAGCCTATCATATTCCAATGCCAATAACCGCGTACCGGTTCGATCATGATAACTGGACCGTTCGATCCGGTGCACCATTTGCTGAAGCGGTGTCAGAATGCCCAGCTCTTGGGCGACCTGATAGGCGGCATCGGACAAGGATACCAGAAATCCACCGCCACGCATTTCCGCATCACGCTCTACCACCGTCACGGCGATTCCAGATTTCCCCAAAATGATCGCAGCGGTAAGCCCCGCGATTCCCGCACCCACGATCAGAATTTTTGCATTTTTTCTATCGGACAAAGAATTTCCAATTCCCAAAGCAGCTTATTGCACAAGACATATCACGAAAAATCCCCTCCCGCACAGTAACGCGATCGATATCTGGATCAAACGGGAAAGCCTGGTTTATGATCCGAAATGCTGTCTTTTTGCGTCAGCCATTGCCGTTGCACGGCTCGTTTCCAACTGCAACCAGGTTGTGAACAGGTCAACATCTGACGGATTGGCCCGTGGATTTATTGCCAGAAAATAACCGTCTTTGGTGGGGGCCGTCATCGCGTGGGCCTGCACCAAATCCCCGGCGGCCAGGCTGGGGGCAGCCAACAGCGCGCTGGTCACGCCAACACCCAGGCCAGCACGGGCAAAATCAATAACCAGACCGTGGGAATCGGCCATCAAATCCGGCTCCGGCAGGGTGGATATACGACAATGCTGGGCCCAGCGCTTCCAGTTATCGCTGGTCCCAACAGCCTGTATCAATCGCTGCTGGCGCAACGCCTCTGTGGACATAACAGGACGGCCCGTGCGGGCGACCAGATGCGGCGCAGCGACAACGATCAATTCATCCGGTCCCAACCGTTCAGCCCCCTTCCCCATATGGGACTCGGTTCCAAAACGCACTTCCACATCCGCTGAAGACCGACTGAACTCATCAGGCCACACGGTAGTGATCACACGCAGGGACAGGGTAGGATTGGGGTCCATTAGGCGCGCCAGTCCGGGCACGAAATACCATTGCGCGAAGCTGACACTGGCCGCGACAGTCAACAGACCGGACTCCGATGCGCCCTCAAATATACCCGCGGCATTGCTCAGGCTGCCCATGGCGGCCGTCACATCGGGCAACAGCCTGCGCCCGGCATCGGTCAGCGCCAATCCACGGGGTTTGCGTTCAAACAGGATTGTGGAGAACCGAACTTCCAAAGACCGCACATTCTGACTGATGGCCGATTGGGTCAGCCCCAATTCCTCCGCAGCCGCCGTGAAGCTCAAATGGCGGGCGGCACTTTCAAAAGCCCTGAACCAAGCCACAGGCGGCAATGCGCGTGCCATCAGCATAAACCTAACCATTAATGATACTAATGTCTATGACGTCAAAAGCATCATTTGTCAAATTCAGCCCAGGGTCGGACACTCGCCGATAACAATAAAGGGATAGACAGAATGAAGCCGGAAATTCGCAAAATAGTGACCTTCGAGGAAGAAACACTGATCGAAGGGTTCAAGGCCACCGAGACGCCCTGGCGGCTGTATGCGGTTGCAGCCGTTGTGCGCAACCCCTGGGCTGGTCGATATGTTGAGGACCTGAAACCGGAAATACAGGCCTATGGGCCGATCCTGGGGACCATGCTGACCGAACGCATTCTGGCCATGGCAGGCGGCGGCGACGCTGTTGAAGCCTATGGCAAGGCCGCCGTCGTGGGGCTGGATGGAGAGATCGAACACGCATCGGGCCTTATCCACACATTGCGATTTGGCAATCATTACCGAGAGGCGGTCGGGGCGAAATCCTACCTGTCCTTCACCAATACGCGCGGCGGTGCGAATGCCCCAATCAGTGTGCCCTTGATGGACAAGAATGATGCGGGCCGCCGGTCCCATTATCTGACAATCCAATTCGCCATTCCCGATGCGCCCCGTGCCGATGAGATTGTCGTCGTGCTGGGCGGTGCCAGCGGGGGACGGCCCCATCATCGCATTGGGGATCGCTATCAGGACTTAAAGGATCTGGGACATGACCTGGACAACCCTGCCGCGGTCAAATAGCGCCACTGGCCTGGCCTGGCACCAGCGCGGATCGGGACCTGCCGTTATCCTGATCCACGGGGTTGGCCTGCGCGCCGAAAGCTGGGGCGGTATTCTGCCGGGCCTGGCAACACAACACACTGTCTATGCCCTGGATTTACCGGGACATGGCGACAGCCCTATGATCGATAAGGCTGATCCAACAGTTTCAGACTATACCGATCAAATCGCTTCCAGCCTGCAGGAGCTTCCTGGGCCCGTTTGTGTTGCAGGGCATTCCTTGGGGGCACTGATATCGCTGGACCTGGCTACGCGGTATCCCGAAGCTGTAAAGGCAGTCGCAGCCCTGAACAGCATCTATCGACGCAGTCCGGCTTCTGCGCAGGCGGTCCGCGCCCGCGCGACATCCCTGGCCCAGGCACAGTCCGGTCAGGATGCGGACCCACAGCCGACGCTGACACGCTGGTTCGGCAATCCACCAGCCCCGGCCAATCAAGCCGCAAATGATGCCTGCCGGGACTGGCTAATCCATGGGTCCCTGCCTGGATATGCGGCGGCCTATCATGCCTTTGCCTTTTCGGATGGGCCAGATGATACGGCTTTGGAGCAGATTGCCTGTCCAGCGCTGCTGTTGACCGCATCCGGTGACCCGAATTCCACCCCGGCAATGTCTGAGGCTCTGGCCCGGATCATCCCAAATGGTCGCGCCCATATCATTAGCGGGGCTGCCCATATGGCCCCGATGACCCATGCCGCGATGATCGCAAAAATCCTGGCAGAGTATTTCGCAATGGCCGGAGGGGATGCGTGACCATGACCCTGGACCCGATTTCCCTGCGCACTGCCTTTGGCAGCTATATGACAGGCGTCACCGTTGTCACAGCGATGAGCCCCGACAGCGTTCCCGTCGGCTTCACGGCAAATTCCTTCACCTCGGTCTCCCTGGATCCACCCTTGTTGCTGGTGTGTCCTGCAAAGCGTTTGAGCAGCTATGACCTGTTTCACACCTGCACCCGATTTGCCGTGAACATACTGGCCGATGATCAAGCCGCAATTTCCACCCTGTTTGCCAGTCGCACAGAAGATCGCTTTGGCCAGGTGAATTGGGCGCAAGACGCATGGGGCAGCCCGTTGATTGAGGGTGCAACCGCACAGTTTTCCTGCCGCGTCCATAATCGCGTGGAGGCGGGCGACCACGATATTCTGATCGGGGAGGTTCTGGATTTCGATAGCAATGACAAGCCGGGACTGGGCTATGCCAGTGGTGGATATTTCAGCCGCAGCCTGGAGCACAAGGCCCAAACCGGCGTCGCAACGGAAATGGAGAAACGCTTTGTCGGTGGTATCATTTCTTACGGGGACCAGCTTCTGCTGACCCCCACAGAAACCGGGCTGCGTTTACCCCATTTCCGGGTGCCCGCCCGCACAAGTGCCCTGGATACCCTGACCCATGCGCTTGATGGAACAGGCATCGAAATCGGTGCTGTCTATTCAATCTATACCGATACCAAAGCGGATCGCAGCTACACCTTCTATCGTGGCACCGCCCCTTCTGTAGAAGTCGCCAATCTGGGCAGATTCCTGCCTTTGGGCAGCGTACCACAGGCGCTGACCGGCCCCATGGCAGAGCGGACCATCATCGAGAGATACATTCTGGAAAGTCAGAACCAGCAATTCGGGCTGTATGTCGGGGATGATGAATATGGCGACCTGCATCCCGTCCATCCCGTTCAAAAAGGAAGTTGAGTATGGAATTTTCATTATTTGCCCATATGGAACGGCTGACCGCAGACCAACCCCATGATGTTCTGTATCAGGAATTCCTGGATTTATGCCAGATGGCCGATGACGGCGGGATGCGCGCGATCTGGACCGGGGAGCATCACGGGATGGAATTCACCATTGCCCCCAACCCCTTCATCACGCTGACCGATGTCGCGCGCCACACGAAAAACCTGCGCCTTGGAACCGGCACCGTTGTGGCGCCATTCTGGCACCCGATCAAACTGGCGGGAGAGGCCGCGATGACCGATCTGGTCACCGGTGGACGCCTGGAGCTGGGGATCGCGCGCGGGGCCTATAGTTATGAATATGAACGCCTGCATCCTGGCCTGGATGCCTGGCAGGCGGGCCAGCGACTCAGGGAAATCGCCCCCCTGCTGCCGAAACTATGGGCCGGGGATTGCGCCCATGAGGGGGAGTTTTTTCAATTCCCCAGTACGACCGCTTCACCCAAACCTTTACAGCCAAAGGGACCGCCCATCTGGGTTGCGGCCCGCGATCCTAACAGCCATGAATTCGCCGTGCATAATGGCTTTAATGTTCAGGTCACGCCGCTGTGGCAGGGGTCAGAGGAAATCGAAAGCCTGATGCAGCGCTTCAATGCTGCCTGTGCCACCCATTCCGGTCCCAGACCCAAGGTCATGTTGCTGCACCATACCTATGTTGCGGCGGATGAAGACGACGCCCAAGAGGCCGCCAATATCTTCAGCCGTTTCTATTGCTATTTTGGGGCCTGGTTCCAGAATAAAAAGCCGGTCTCCCAAGGCTTGATCGAAACGCTGGACGAGTCAGAAATTGCGGGCAATGCCATGATGGCCCCGGAAAATATGCGTCGCGACCTGACCATGGGAACGGCACAGGAGGTGATTGATCGCCTGAAACGCATCGAGGATCTGGGCTATGACGAATTCTCCTTCTGGATCGACAGCGGCATGACGACAGAGCGGAAACGCGCCTCCCTGTCCCGTTTCATTGATGAAGTAATGCCCGCCTTCAGCTAAAGGAATTGCCATGACCAACCTCCCCCACTTTCAAATGTTCATCGACGGCACCTGGTGCGAGGGCGCATCCGGGCAAGTGATGGACAGCCACAACCCTGCAACGGGGCAGGTCTGGTCCACCTTCGCCTGCGCCGCGCCGCAGGATATCGATCGCGCCATCGCCGCCGCAGTCCGGGTTCTGGATGATCCCGCCTGGCGGGACATGACCCAGACCCAGCGGGGCAAGCTGCTGTACCGTCTGGCGACCTTGATTGAAGAAAACGCGGAAGAGCTGGGCCGGTTGGAGACCACCGACAGCGGGAAGCTGGCGACGGAAACCGTCGGGCAGACCCGCTATGTCGCCGATTACTACCGCTACTTTGCAGGCCTGGCCAACAAGATCGAAGGCGCGGTTCTGCCCATCGATAAGCCAGATATGCATGTCTATACCCAGCGCGCGCCCATCGGCGTCGTCGCGGCCATCGTCCCCTGGAATGCGCAGATGTTCCTGACGGCAACAAAGCTGGGCCCCGCTTTGGCGGCAGGGTGTGCCATCGTGTTGAAGGCATCAGAAATCGCCCCAGCCCCCATGCTGCATTTTGCCAAATTGATCGAACAGGCAGGCTTCCCCGCAGGGGTCGTTTCCGTCGTCACCGGGGATGCACAAGGTTGTGCCATCCCCTTGACCCGGCATCCAAAGGTGGACCGCATCGCCTTTACTGGCGGCCCTGAAACCGCGCGCCATGTGGTGCGCAATTCCGCAGAGAATTTCGCGGTCACAACCCTGGAACTGGGCGGGAAATCCCCTATCCTGGTCTTTGAAGATGCAGACCCCGACAGCGCCGCCAATGGCTTAATCGCAGGCAATTTCGGGGCCTCAGGACAATCCTGTGTGGCCGGATCACGGGGCTATGTTCACCGCTCGCTCTATGAAAAAGTCGCTGCCCTGGTGCAGCAGAAGTGCCAGGACCTGATTGTGGGCGACCCGCAGGACCCCAAGACACATATTGGCCCCTTATGCACCACGACCCAGATCACCCGCATTGAGGAAACCCTTCAAAAGGTCACGGACCAGGGAGGGAAAATTCGGTTTGGCGGCATGCGCAAGGCCGGGACCGACGGCAATTATTTTATGCCCACACTGGTCACCCATGACCAGCCCGACCTGGAAACCCTGACGGTGGAAATGTTCGGGCCTGTCATGACCCTGATCCCCTTCGATACGGAAGAAGAGGCCATCGCCTTGGCAAACGATAGTGATTATGGCCTGGGGTCTGGTATTTTCACGCATTCCCTGGCCCGCGCGCACCGGGTGTCATCGCGCCTGCGGGCCGGGATCTGCTGGGTCAACACCTACCGCGCCATATCCCCCATCGCACCGTTTGGCGGCTTCAACCAATCCGGCTATGGTCGAGAGGCCGGTAGGGAGTCCATCCTGGATTATACCCGTACGCGTACAACCTGGATCAACATCTCCGACGCGCCCATGTCCAACCCGTTTGTCATGCGGTGATTTGAATAGGGCCCAAGGGGCGCTTGACTCTCGAAATTATCGCCAGGGCATGGTACAGCACGTCGCAATGCAGAATAATATTAGCTAATTTCGGAGTTAATGCGTCGTGACCCCTGTCACCGAGTCCCGTACCCAAATAGACACAACCCCCATCATCGTGGCGGCGTTGTATAAGTTCATGGCCTTACCGAACTTTGACGCGCTGCGCCAGCCCATTCTTCAGGCCTGCCAATCGGTGGATGTCTGCGGCACCTTGCTACTGGCGCCAGAAGGGATCAATGGAACCATCGCGGGCAGCCGTGCAGGTATCGATGCCGCCCTGAACAGCATTCGGGAATTGCTGAACTGCACCGATCTGGAGCACAAAGAATCGCACGCCGTGGAAACCCCATTCTATCGTATGAAGGTGAAGCTGAAGAAGGAAATCGTCACCATGGGTGTGCCGGGCATCGACCCGACGCAGACGGTTGGTACCTATGTCGCGCCCGAAGATTGGAATGCGCTGATCAGTGATCCCGATGTCATCGTCATCGATACCCGCAATGATTACGAAGTTGGAATCGGCACGTTCCAGGGCGCAATTGATCCAAAGACGGAGACATTCCGTGATTTCCCGACCTGGTTCGCGTCACAACCAGACCTGACACCAGACGCCCTGGCGGGCAAAAAGGTGGCGATGTTCTGTACCGGGGGCATTCGGTGTGAAAAGGCAACTGCCTTTGTCAAACAACAGGGGATCTCCGACGTCTTTCACCTGAAAGGCGGCATTCTGAAATATCTGGAGACTGTGCCTGCTGAAGACTCCCTGTGGCAGGGAGAATGTTTCGTATTCGACCAGCGTGTGTCGGTAAAACATAATCTGGAATTGGGCAGTTATCAGGTTTGCCATGCCTGTCGCCAACCCGTCGATTCAGTCGCGATTCAGTCCTGGAAATATGTGATCGGCGTCAGTTGCCCCGCCTGTTATGACGCCCATGACGAGGATCGCAAAGAACGCTTTCGGGAGAGACAGCGCCAGATCGAACTGGCCCAGGCAAAGGGCAGAATGCATATTGGCGATCAGTCCCGCGCGCCTGGCACCAAACCAGCCGCCAAGAAAAGCCATGCCTGATACTCTGCCTGTCCTCTACAGCTTCCGGCGCTGCCCCTATGCCATGCGGGCGCGCCTTGCGCTCAGCATCAGTCGCCAGCCCTGTGCCTTGCGCGAAGTCGTGCTGCGCGACAAGCCCGCGGAGATGATTGAGATTTCCCCCAAGGCAACGGTCCCAGTGCTGCAACTGCCCCAGGGGGATGTGTTGGAAGAAAGCCTGGACATCATGCTGTGGGCGCTGAACCAGAACGACCCCGATCAATGGCTATCCCCGCCACAGGGGGATATGGCCTCAATGCGGGACATAATCGCCCAGAACGATGGCCCCTTCAAATATCACCTGGATCGATACAAGTATCCGCACCGATACGAGGACGTGACCGATTCGACCGAACACCGACAGGCGGGATTCGATATCCTGACCGAACTGAATGACCTATTGGCGCAGACGGATCAGCTCTTTGGTGACAGAATCAGCCTGGCGGATGCGGCCCTGTTCCCCTTCATCCGTCAATTCGCCAATACCGACCGGGACTGGTTTGATACGCAGTCCTTGGCGCATCTGCAACGCTGGCTGGCGGGTCACCTTGCCTCCCCCTTGTTTGAGGGGATCATGGCAAAGTACCCCGCCTGGCAAGCGGGCGATGAGGAACCCGTTTTCCCCGCGCCGGTCTGATCAGTATCCTTTCTTCGGATCGACGATGTTTTGCAGTTGGTCACCGGCCAACCACCGATCCAGATTGTCGCAAAAGGCGCGCGCATTGTTGACGTGCCAGTCTTTGACCGAATCGGCCATATGCGGCGTTACAATCACACTTTCATGCTCCCATAAGGGATGATCCTTGGGCAGGGGTTCCTGCTGGAACACATCCAGAATGGCGGTTTTCACCTTTCCACTGTCCAGCGCCCGCAACAGGGCGTCTTCATCCACCACTGCACCGCGTGAGGCATTCAGGAAGATCGCCCCATCTGCCATCGCCGCGAAGGCATCGTCGCTGATCATGCCTTTGGTTTCCGGTGTCAGCGCCGTATGGACCGACACGAATTCAGCCCCCGTCAATGCCCGCATGATATTGTCTGAATCATACACCTCATCAACATTGGGTGTTGGGCGGGCGATGCCGCGGGTACCGACAACGCGCAGATTCAGCGCTTTTGCATACCCGGCAACGGCCTGTCCGATATTGCCCAGCCCGATGATACAGAATCGCCGGTCATCAAACGGTTGCCATTCTTCCATGCGCCACAGCTTCTGGCGCTGTTGCCGCGCATAAAGGGGCATGCCGATATTCGCCGACATATGGGCCGCAATGGCATATTGCGCCAAGAATGGTGCATTCACGCCCGATGCGTTGGTGACAATTTTCTCTTTGGAGTTCCATTGCCCCATATGTTCAACACCGGCACCACTGTTGGAAATCCATTGCACGGAAGGATGATTGATCATGACCGGAAACTTGGATTTTGGAACCGGTTCCCCTGGATAGGCAAAAATCACCGTCGGGTTGAATTCTGCCAGAGTTGCGTCCAGCGTATCTGCATCGCTGAGGAATCGTATTGTTAAATCCGGGAACCGCTCTTTGAAAAGGGGCGCCAGAGCCTCGGGCTTGTCATTGGTGATCAGCACTCTGTGGTCATGTTCCATTGTTTTCATTTTCTCCCATGCAACAATTTTATCCTGGAACGCTAGCCTACTGATCCGAATTCTAAAAGCATGTATCGACAGGAAAAAAGCGGAACAGAGGTTACAAGACTTTCCCAAACCCGCGAGTCGCCCCATAAGCCTGATCAAGCGCCACAAAACTTTCTTTTAAAAAGTCTTTGCGCCGCGAAACCCCCTATGGCAATCTAGGTCTTGTGTGGTGAAGCGTTGATCTCACCAGATATCGCATACATATCTATATATAGATGCGATGCCTGGAACACTCTGGAGAGAGGTGGAGAGATGCGTGGATCGCGGCACGGTGGATGGTGAATCCGTCCGGTTTTGATCGTTATGCCCATGCATACGGTGCAAGATCGGCACCCGCCCCCGCCGGGCCTTCGAAGGGGAGAGAACCCATGACCAGCTTGCAGGTCGATCATTCCAGTCAGCTCGCCAACCCGCTCGATATCCTTGAAGCAATGTTTCAAGCCAACGAATGGCCATTTGAACGTTCAGACGATGAAGAATTGATCGTTGAGACGACCGGTGGCTGGTGCGATTACCGCATGCTGTTCGTTTGGCGCGAAGACATGCACGCCTTTTACTACACCTGCACCTTTGATTTGAAGATCCCGGGGGACCGTCGCAAGGGCGTGGTCGAACTGTTGGCCTTGATCAATGAAAAAATGTGGATGGGTCATTTCGATCTGTGTTCAGAAAGCGGATCTCCCACCTATCGCCATACCATCCCGACGCGCGGCATGGGCGGTTTTTCGGTCGAGCAATTGGAAGATTTAATGGACATCGCCTTAGCAGAGTGCGAGCGCTTTTATCCAGCGTTTCAATTCCTGCTGTGGGGTGGATACAAACCAGAAGAAGCCGTGCAGGCGGCCTTGCTGGATTGTCAGGGGGAGGCATAACGCGGGATCATACCCATCACCATCATGGGATATTCCGTCCTGGAAGAAATGTTTTCCTGTGATCAGGTTTGACATCCCTTAAGTGCTGTGGCGAATACCCTTTAGCGTGGGCCTGACATGCCAAGACGGCCCGACTGCATAGAGGGTCGACCATGATTGTTTTTGATAAACTGAGCTTGAGACAAAAGACCGTCCTGTTGGCGCTGGCCAAACGGATGATGATCGCTGATTCAAAAGTTGTCATCGAAGAAGATGCCTTATTTGGCATGCTGCATGCTGAATTGGGCACGAATATTTCGACACCGACTCAAGACGTCTTCGGCGAAATTGATGTTTCTGTCTTTGACGATGCGCATTCTCAGGTCGTCTTAATCCTCACCCTGGCGACCATGGCCTTCGTTGACGACAACTTCCATCCCAATGAATCCTCCGTGCTGATGAAAGTAACTGAGCAGGTGAATTTCTCGGCCTCTGATATTGCCGCCGTTATGGACCTGGCCGAACGCCAGGGACGGTTGATAAAAGACACAGAAAGCCTGTTCACGCGCATGAGCACCCGTTAAGCCAAAATCCACTGGAAACAAGAGGACCAAAATGACCGACACACTATCAAGACCGCTACTCCTCATTGGATGCGGGAAAATGGGTGGCGCGATGCTGGACGGATGGTTGAAGTCCGGGATTGTGGCTGGGGGGGTCACTGTTGTGGATCCGGTTGGCGGCGACGCCTTTAAGAATCGCGCAGGCGTCACTGTTGTTGCCGGGGCCAGTGATGTCCCAGACGACCTGAACCCTGAAGTCATTGTCTTGGCGGTCAAACCCCAGCAGATGGATGCATTGCTGGCGGATTATCGGCGCTTTGCCGGACCCGATTGTCTGTTCCTGTCGATCGCGGCGGGCAAGACGATATCCTATTTTGAAACGCATCTGGGCGACCGGGCTGCAATCATTCGCGCCATGCCCAACACACCCGCCGCCATCGGTCAGGGCATCACGGTAGCCTGCCCGAATACGATTGCCAGCGATGCCCAGTCGTCGCAGGCAGAAGCCCTGCTGCGTGCGGTGGGAGAGGCCGCAACGGTTCAGGACGAAGCGCTGATCGATGCCGTAACCGCTCTGAGCGGCGGCGGGCCTGCCTACACCTTCCTGTTGATGGAATGCATGGCGAAAGCGGGCATTGCCGCCGGTTTACCAGAAGACCTGTCTGCCCGATTGGCCCTGGTCACCGTCGCTGGTGCCGGACAATTGGCCCTGGCCAGCGGCGATACGCCCCCATCGACCCTGCGAGAAAATGTGACCAGTCCAGGCGGAACAACCCTGGAAGCATTGAAAGTCCTGATGCGTGAGGAAGATGGTATGGGGCCATTGATGGTTGAGGCCATTGCCGCCGCCACCCGTCGATCCAAGGAATTGGGCGCGACGTCGTGACCTCCTCACACGCTGCGGTCCCTCACATTCCCCAGCGGGGGCTGGGCATCGCATCGATGTGCTTGGCCGTATTCCTGTTCGCCATTATGGACACGACTGTAAAATGGCTGGGTGATGGATACCCGACCTCTCAAATCGTCTTTTTCCGCTGTGCCCTGGCAATGCCGGTCCTCATGGTCGTGGTCGCGATGAGGGGGGGATTGCCGGCCCTGAAAACATCACAGCCGATGGTGCATCTTATGCGATCCGTCATTGGTTTGAGTGCGATGAGCCTATGCTTCTGGGCCTATAGCCAGATGCGGTTGGCCGATGCCGTTGCAATTCTCTTTGCCGCGCCGATCATCATGACCGCACTATCAGTCCCCCTGTTGAAGGAACGGGTAGGCATTCGGCGTTGGGCCGCCGTTTTGATAGGATTCAGTGGCGTATTAATCGTAGTAAACCCCAGCGGGGGCGTATTCGATTGGGCCGCCACGGCCGCCCTTGCCGCCGCCGCCTGCATGGCGCTTGCTATGATTCTGATCCGTAAACTCTCCGCAACCGAACAGACAATCAGCATCACATTTTGGTTCACCACAGCCGGCACCATATTTGGCAGCATCTGGGTTTATATTGATGGCTGGGTGATGCCTGTAGCCTCCCTTGATTGGGCCCTACTTATCAGCGTCGGGCTGGTTGGCGCTGCTGCTCAGTTCATGATGACACTCTCTTTTCGCCATGCGGAGGTCGCCATCCTGGCACCATTGGACTATCTGGCAATATTCTGGACCACCCTGACGGCCTATTGGATCTGGGGTGAAATCCCTGAACTGCGTGTCTTCATTGGCGCTGCCATCGTTATTGCCAGCGGGATCTATATTGTCCACCGCGAAACCCGCGTGGCGAAAGTCCGCCCCGTGAAAACGCCAAAACTGCGTGGGCGGGTATAATCTCCCTCAAAACTGAGACATCGAGGACAATGACTTTTTCAGTTTTCTGGACAAGTTTCAGGAAATACTTTTTACTCGTCTAAATCGCATTTTGCACAGCCGCAGGGCAATTGTCATGCTACAACTTGATTTGAACATGTCCTTAGTGAATGCCAGCCAGTCGTATTATCGACGGTTGGATACAATCGGGGAATTCAGGCGCAACGAGATATGCCGGAACATTATGGCATTGCGACGTATGCATCATGCGAATATCAAAAGGTTTAACGAGTACCAACAAAAATATTCCAACTTGAAACTTGACTTTGGTGTTCAGAATGGACGCATTGAAACGCTGCGCTCTGCAATCCCGATCCCATTTGTCTATAACCCCAATACTCCCCCAAGAGGCGCGGCTATTCTGCATGGGCTGCAATTACCTCAAGCAGGAATATTACCCAATAGTCCCTGCCAAGAAAATGGCGTTAGTCTAAAAATACTGGACCCCAATACCTATTTGGCAGTGTTGAATCAAGGTCCCCCCAATGAAGATGAGTTTCCAGATCTGGCGAGCCTCGTTGTCTATATGGATTTGGTCAATGTCATGATGATTGTTTGGATTGGCCTTAGAACAGACCTGTTGGAAGCTCAGGAAATATTCGCGATTCAGACACAGAACTGGCATGATTGGTCTGGAATATACGCCCGCTATCATGCACGACTCAGAGAGGCCTGCATCACGGCATCTTAGATTTTTGTTGTATAATTACACAACAAACTTTATATTATTCACTCTACGTTTTAATAAGGACAGCTTACTATGGATAAAGCGATGATGACACAGTTACTTGCAGATGCGACGGGGGTCGGCCCGACTGCTGCGTTCGGTGTGCCCGAAGATGCGCGCGCGCGCACGTTAGCACCGTTGGACAGGTTGGACCTAAATTCTGTGGAATCCCTGCGCCAGGCTGCACGCGGCGTCGCGCGAATTGAAGTAACCAATGCTGTACAGGACGCGCTTTACGCTTACAAAACGGAGCAAATCAAAATGGGCCGAAAGGGGTCCATGCGGGCACTGGCCGAAGACAGCGGTCTAGACGTGTCCTTCATTTCGAACTTGGCGAATGGGGCAGTCAACAAGCAAGGCGCAACAGTTGCTTCCCTGGCACAATTGGCATTGGCAATGAATAAGACGCTAAAAATTACGATCGAATAATGCAATCAATTAGAATGAGGCTGTGATTGATTATCTACCTGAACACATTCTCAGATTTTTGTTTTATCATCGCCGCCGTTTACGTCGCGCGGTTAAGTCTCTTGGGCTGGTGGGAAGAGCGCCAAGGGAATCTGGAAGATTCAAAAACATATCTTTCAGCTGCGGCCTTAGGGAGCCCTTTTATCTTCATTACGGTGTTCTTAGGTGCGATTATAAAGGTTGGTCTCTTTCTTTACGATCTCGTCAATTAGCTACAATTGGTTCCCGCAGCCAGCCGTCTTCGAAACGAAGGGTCGACAGGCCACCGAAGTTTTTTTGTCGGTCCAATTCCCCTTCCAGGCGCCTCATGCGGCCCTTTCCAAAACTGATCCCGGGTTCCGGCCAGACGGCTGTGATTTGCAAGGAGTCAGCGGGTCGATCCGCCTTCATATCAATGCGGCCGATCAGGCGATCCCCTTCCAATATGGGAAAGACATAATAGCCATAGGTCCGCTGAGGGGCTGGCACAAAAACTTCGATGCGATAGGAAAATCCAAACAGGCCCTGCAGCCGTTTGCGATCCCGCAAGACAGGATCAAAAGGGTTTAGAATGCGCAGGCCCGGCGGCGGCGATTCAACTTGGTTCAAAGCAGCTTCCAAGTCTGGTCTGGCATAGAGCAACCGGGGTCGTCCCGTCGTCTGATCCACACTGGCCTGAATAACAGCCCTGCCCAGATTCGCCTCACACCAGGCCTTCGCCTCATCCGCCGTGATATGATCCCAGAAACCAGCGATCTCTCCGGGTGTCCCGAACCCTAACCTCTCCAGCGCACTGCGACAGGACCAGTCGACCAGATCCGCATGCTCCGCCGGGGTTTCCCGGTGTGGTTCAGGAATGACACGGTGGGTCAGGTCATAGACCTTCTGAAATCCTTCCCGTCTCGCCACCGCCAAGGCCCCCGTCCGCCAGAGATACTCCAGGGCTGTCTTTGAGGGATGCCAATTCCACCAGGCACCCGGACCTTTGCGTTCATCGGGTGACAGATCACGCGACAGAATTGGGCCATTCGCTTCGATATGGGCAATGACACTTTCCGTCTCGTTCAGGAATTCCGGGCCATGCCAACGGCTGTATCGATCCGCCAAAGCCGCACGGCGATTCTCAAATCGTTGCATCCAATAGGGAAAGAAGTCAGACGGGATAATTGCGGCATCATGGGTCCAGTTCTCAAACAAAGCCCGCTGTTTTTCCAACAGACGCTGTAATTGTTTGGGTCGATACCCCGTCGCACGCGACGACAGGATCATCTGATGCGCCCGCTCCAGCATATTGATGCTGTCGACCTGAACAAATCCCATCTGTCGGATCAGGTCCATCAAGTCCCCATCTGACAAGCGTCTGCGATGGGATTGCCCCAGACCTTGCAAGTTCAGGATAAGCGCGCGCGCATCCTTGGTGGTGACAGGAAGAGGCAGGCCCATGGATGGTCTATCCAGTGCTGCTCGACGGGGGCGCGCGACGCCGCCGGGGGCGCAGATCACTTTCCGAAACACGACCAGACGCGATGCGCCGCTGCTTCAAGTCCAAAACGATCTCATAGCGACGCTCATTCGAGGCGCGGGACCATTCCGCAATCTCCCCAATTGTGCGCATGCAGCCCTGACACAGGCTGGTGGTCGGATGCATCACGCAAACACCGACACAGGGTGATGGAATATTCGGCAATTGCGCCATGGTTATACCTGGTCCCCAAAAGATCGCACAGTCATCCTTTGAGCTAAGACGGCACGAATGGGAATGCAAGTATGATTCATTAATTCGATAATTCTAGAAATATGGTTGACTCCTTCTTGAATTCATCGTATGGGTACGCTCATGAGCGATCTTGATGAGACAGCAGCCTGTTTAGAGGCATTGGGAAACCCGACCCGCCTGGCGATGTTCCGCCTATTGGTTCGCGCCGGGGATGCTGGCAAAAGTGTCGGCGAAATTCAGGCCAGCCTGTCTATCCCCGCCTCTACCCTGTCGCATCACCTAAAGCATCTGGAATTGGTCGGCCTGGTTTCACGTCATCGCGAAGGGACGACCCATACATGTCGTGCCGACTATGGCACCATGAATTGGCTGTTGACCTTCCTGACAGAAGAATGCTGTGCGGACAGTAGCACCGCACCAACCGTCCCACACCGCGCCCATAAGCTAAGCGCCTAACCTTCGAAAAGGATATCAGAAATGGTCGATCAAAGCCTGGACCCGATTTCCCCTAAATTCGATATTTCTAGTAATATCGTTTCATGGTTAAAATCCCTGCCTAAGGACCGCGTCCTTTGGACCATCCTGGTCCTGTTGCTGACAACTGCGCTGCTTACGGGGACTGGCCAAGCTCTGGATTTTGCCGCAACGATGGGGGGCAGCCTGGTTCAAACCGGGATATTCATCATCATCAGCGTTTTGATCGCCGCCTATATCAAGGCCAGTGGGGCGGACCAGTTGATTGCGCGTGCTCTGTCGGGCCGCCAGGAAAAAGCCGTCCTGACCGCCGCTGTCTTTGGTGCCCTATCGCCCTTCTGCTCCTGCGGCGTTGTGCCGTTGATTGCGGCCCTGTTGGCAGCAGGCGTTCCTTTGGCCCCGGTCATGGCGTTCTGGCTCGCCTCCCCCGTGATTGATCCCGAAATGATGGTTCTGACCTGGGGGGTATTGGGATTGGAAATGGCCGTCGCCAAGACAATCTCAGCCATTGCCATCGGCCTGTTGGGCGGGGGCGCGGTGATGCTGTTACAGCGCGCTGGATATCTGAAAGATGTCTTGCTGGCCCGGGCAAAGCCAGCATGTGGCACATCCTCCTGTGGGCCATCAAAACTGCCTGAAACCAAACCTGTATGGGCCTTCTGGCAGGAGTCGCAGCGCCGCGGGACCTTTATGGGCGAGATTGGCACCATGGGCTGGTTCTTGACCCGTTGGCTCAGCCTCGCCTTCCTGCTGGAGGCGATGATGGTATCCTGGGTGCCGCTGGATCAAGTTGCCGCGCAATTGTCCACCTTGGGCCCCTGGTCCGTGCCCGCCGCCGCCGCAGTCGGTGTGCCTGCCTATCTGAATGGCTATGCTGCCATCCCGCTGGTGCGTGGCCTGATGGATATCGGGCTGCAACCGGGCGCCGCCTTGGCCTTTATGGTGGCAGGCGGTGTGACCTGCATCCCCGCCGCGATTGCAGTCAAGGCGCTGGTCAACACCCAGACCTTCCTGCTGTATCTGACCATCGCGATGGTAGGGTCGATCAGCGTTGGCTTGCTGTATGCCGGTTATGTCACCCTATAGCCTCACCCTATAACCAGACCTATCCTTTGGATGGATATCCGATCTTGCTGAGACTTTCGGATATTTCATCCAGGATCGCCGGATCATCAATCGTTGCGGGCGCTTTCGTCTCCAGCCCATCGGCCAAAGAGGACATGGATCGACGCAAAATCTTGCCGGATCGGGTCTTAGGCAGACGCTTCACAACGGTTGCCGTCTTAAAGGCGGCAACCGGTCCGATCTGATCCCGAACCATCGCAATGACGTCTTTGATGATCTCGTCCTCGCTGCGGGTCACGCCGGATTTCAAAACCAGGAAACCAACCGGCAACTGACCCTTCAGGGCATCAGCCGCACCGATAACGGCACATTCGGCAACGTCTGGATGACAGGATAAAATCTCCTCCATAGCCCCCGTGGACAGGCGGTGCCCCGCGACATTGATGACATCATCAATGCGCGACATGATGTACAGATACCCGTCCTCATCCATATATCCTGCATCGCCGGTCTTATAGAATCCGGGGTAATCAACCAGATAACTGTCCAGATAGCGCTGATCCGCATTCCACAGCGTCGGCAGGCAGCCCGGTGGCAGCGGCAGCTTGATGCAAATCGCCCCCATCTCTCCGCGTGGAAGTTCTTTCAGCGTATCATCAATGACCTGGACATTATAACCAGCCACGGCGCGAGTCGGCGATCCTGGCTTGACCGGCAACGGGGTCAGACCCATGCAGTTTGCCGCAACAGGCCAGCCTGTTTCTGTCTGCCACCAATGGTCAATCACAGGCACTTTCAGTTTTTCCTGCGCCCAGGCCAGCGTATCGGTATCGCACCGCTCCCCCGCCAAAAACAATGTGCGGAATTTGGACAGGTCATACTTGCCGATCAATTCCCCTTTCGGATCTTCCTTCTTGATCGCACGGAAGGCGGTCGGGGCGGTGAAAAAGGTTGTCACCCCATGGTCTGCAATCACCCGCCAGAAGGTTCCTGCATCGGGCGTGCCCACGGGCTTTCCTTCAAACAGAACCGTGGTGCAACCATGCAACAGCGGTGCATAGACAATATAGGAATGCCCCACGACCCAGCCGACATCGGACCCGGCCCAGAACACTTCCCCCGGATCAACACCATAAATGGCCTTCATCGACCATTTCAGGGCGACCATGTGACCACCGTTATCGCGCACGACCCCCTTGGGCTGACCCGTCGTCCCGGAAGTATAGAGAATATACAGCGGATCGGTTGCCTCAACGGGCACACAGTCTGCCGGTGTCGACGCCGCAAGGGCTTCGTCCCAGTCATGATCGCGACCGCTCTTCAGATCCCAGGGGGCCTCTTCCCGCCTAAAGACCAGGACTGATTCCACAATATCGGGCGCCAGGGCCAAAGCCCCTTCAATCAGCTTCTGATAGGCCACGATCCGACCCGGCTCCAGGCCGCAACTGGCGGTCAGAATAGCCTTTGGGCGACAATCCTTGATACGGGTCGCAAGCTCATTGGACGCAAACCCGCCAAATACCACCGAATGCACCGCGCCAATCCGGGCGCAGGCCAGCATCGCCACCACGGCCTCAACAATCATCGGCATATAGATGATGACCCGGTCGCCCTTTGTGACGCCCAAGGCGGTCATAGCCCCGGCGCATCGCGCGACCTGTTCCTTTAATTCAGAATAGGTAACCGTCTTCTTACGGCCGGTGATGGGACTGTCATAGATAATCGCCGCCTGATTCCCACGCCCGCCATCGGCGTGACGATCCACGGCATTGTAACACGTGTTGCATTGGGCCCCCGCAAACCATCGATAAAAATTCGGTGCGCGGCTGCGATCCAGAACACTGGACCACGGCTTTATCCAATCAATGTCCGACGCAACCTCCGCCCAGAAGGCTTCAGGTTCCTCTAGACTGCGGCGATAAATTTCGTCCAATTGGCTCATGATGCGTTTCCCTGTGCATTTTTCTCATATCTTTCAACAAAGTTTCTTGGAAACAAGGCCACAGGACAAGGAACATTTTACCGCAGTGTCACGCGGGTCCGCAAAAAGTTGTGGGCTGTGGGCAATCCTATGCTTTCAAAATGTGATCACATTTGGTAATTTGAGTCGAAACACATACCAAAGCCTCTCGCCGCCTTCAGAAGGATTCCTGTAAATGACTGAGATCAGACGTAATTTAGATGTAGATGAATTGGTTCGGCTGGATACGGCCCATCATCTGCACCCGTTCACCGACCATAAATCCCTGGCGGCCGAAGGGGGATCGCGGATCATTTCGCGGGCGGAAGGCGTCTATCTTTATGATTCCAGCAACAACAAGATTCTAGACGGCATGGCGGGCCTGTGGTGCGTGAATGTTGGCTATGGGCGCGATGAACTGGCCGATGTCGCCTATCGCCAAATGAAGGAACTGCCATTCTACAACACATTCTTTAAAACCGCCCATGCCCCTTCTATCGAATTGGCGACCAAGGTCGCGTCGATCCTGCCACAGGGTTTCAATCATGTAACCTTTGCCAATTCCGGATCAGAAGCGAACGATACCCAATTGCGGATGGTCCATCATTACTGGCAATGCGCAGGTCGGCCTGATAAGCGCTTTGTAATTGCGCGCGACAATGCCTATCACGGATCCACTGTTGCCGGGGCCGGTCTGGGCGGCATGGGTCCGATGCACAAACAGGGTGGCAAGCTGATCCCGACAATTCACCATGTCATGCAACCCTACTGGTATAAGCTGGGCGGGGAAATGACGCGTGAAGAATTTGGTCTGGCTGCAGCAAAATCGCTGGAAGATAAAATCCTGGAACTGGGGCCGGATAATGTTGCCGCCTTTATCGGGGAACCGATCCAGGGCGCAGGCGGGGTGATCATTCCCCCATCAACCTATTGGCCGGAAATCAATCGGATTTGTAAACAGTACGACATTCTGTTGATCGCCGACGAGGTGATCTGTGGCTTTGGTCGTACCGGGGAATGGTTCGGCACCAATACCTTTGGCATCGAACCGGACCTGATCACCATGGCGAAAGGCCTGTCATCGGGCTATCTGCCCATCGCCGCAACCGGGGTTTCGGATCGCGTCGCCAATATGATTATCGACAATGGCGGTGAATTCTACCACGGCTATACCTATTCCGGCCATCCGGTCGCCGCCGCAGTGGCCCTGCGCAACATAGAAATCATCGAGCGTGAAAACCTGGTGCAGAAAACGAAGACGGAAACCGGACCGTATCTGGCCAAAAAACTGGAAGAAATTAAAGATCACCCCCTGGTAGGTGAAGTTCGCTGTATCGGTCTGATCGGTGGTATTGAATTGACCAAGAACAAACAGACCCGTGAAGGGTTTGCCCCTGCAGGACGCGTCGGCACCATGTGTCGTGATCATTTTTTCAAACGCAATGCGATCATGCGCGCCTGTGGGGACACGATGGTCCTGTCCCCGCCATTGATCATCCAGCCGGCTGAAATAGATGAACTTGTCGGTGTTTTGCGACAATGCCTGGATGCAACCGCAAAAGACCTGGGAATTCTGTAACTTTAGATTCCACAATGCGTGAACCAGATTGACAGACCGCATTGGAAAATGTCCTGATTTGGGGAGGAAGACATTGTCGCCTGAAAATGGCAGTGCGGGACACAAATAGCTCGACAGATAAGGCTGAGAACAGTCACTGTTCGGGTTAAAGTCGATCAAACAAGGAGAACAGGGAATGACAGATCAAAAACGTAAGGGCCTGACCCGTCGCAGCATGCTGCAATCAACAATTGCCGGCGCAGGTGCTGCCTGGGCTGGCATCAGCTTTGGTCCAAAAGCCTTTGCCGCTGCGCATGGGGAAGAACCAAAGGTCAATTTCTACAATTGGGACACCTATATCGGCGAAACCACGCTCAGCGACTTTAATGACCTGACTGGCATTGAAGCCAATATGTCCTTGTTTGCGGATAATGATGAATTGTTCGCCAAACTGCGCGAAGGCAATCCGGGATTTGACGTGATTGTGCCGTCCGATACCTATGTTGCCCGTATGATTGCGGCCGACATGCTGGAGCCGCTGGATTACGCGCTGCTGCCCAATTCAAAGAATATCGCGCCCGCCTTCCGGGATGCCGCCTATGACCCCGGTCATAAGCATTCTGTGAATTATATGTGGGGCACGATGGGCCTGGGCGTTCGGAAAAGCAAAACCCCGGATGGCGTCACCAGCTGGGGCGATATTTTCGAAAGCGACAAATATGCCGGGCGTATTGCGATCCTGTCGGAAAGCTCAGCCATGATCGGCATGGCATCGATGTATCTGGGCACCGGCATGAACCCCGATACATCGGAAAAGATCAATGCCGCCGTCGATCTGTTGATTAAACAGAAATCCGCCTTCAAAACCATCGCTGAAGATAACGGTCAGGATTTGCTGTTGTCGGGTGAAGTTGACATCACCATTGAATGGTCCGGCGATATCGGTCAGGTCATGCTTGAAGATGACGACATCGACTATGTCATCCCCAAGGAAGGCTCCCTGATCTGGGCGGATAACCTGTGCATTCCAAAGGATGCGCCGCATCCGATGAATGCGCATAAATTTATCAACTATATTCTGGACCCACAGGTTGGGGCCCTGATCGCCGACTATATTCAATACGCAACGCCAAACCAGGCGGCTCGGGCCTTGTTGAATGACAGCTACAACAAGAACCCCTCCGTCTTCCCGCCGGAAGAAGTTCTCGCCAAATGTGAATGGCAACGCTATCCCGGTGAAGAAATCGCCCGCATTCGCGACGAAGCCTGGACCCGTTTCCTGGCTGCCTGATCGCATGCAGTAAGTGCCTACCCGTCGCGCCGAGTCCCATTTGGGTTGGCGCGGCGGGATTAGGGTTTCTGATGGGGGGCATCCGGCATGGAATCGTGGCGCAAATTTAAGCAGGTTTTCTGGGCTGTTGGCATTCCGCCGACTTTCTGGCTCGTCTTATTTTTTCTTATTCCTTTAGCCTTGATTTGGGTGTTCAGCTTTGGCGAAAAGCAGGGGGTTGTCGGCATCGACATCACCTGGACCTTGGACAATTACATACGTGTTTTTAACCCCGATATCTTAAAAATCTTCTGGAAGTCTTTGGGTGTTGCAGGTCTGGCGACGATAATCTGTCTGTTCGTCGGATTGCCGGTCGCACTGGGCATTGTTTATGCTCCAAACCGGTATAAGGGCCTGTTGTTGCTGTTGATCATGCTGCCCTTCTGGACAAATTTGCTGATCCGGACCTACGCCTTGATCGCGGTTTTGCGTCAGCGGGGATTTCTGAATTTCACACTGGAATGGTTCGATCAAAAAATCCGGTTTATGTTCGATCTGGTCGGACTGGGTGGGCTTGGCGCAGCCGTTCTGGGCGAACAATTCCAGGCTTTGGAACTGTTGTATAATGATAAGGCTGTCATTCTGGGGCTGGTTTATGTGCATCTGCCCTTCATGATCCTGCCCCTGTATGCCGCATTAGAGCGGTTGGACCGATCCTATCTGGAGGCCAGTCTGGACCTGGGGGCGGGGCATTTGCGCACCATATGGAATGTCGTTGTGCCGCTGGCCCTGCCCGGCATCATTTCCGGCATTATTATTACCTTCATCCCGGCCCTTGGCAGCTTCCTGACGCCAGATCTGTTGGGTGGGCCCGACAGTGCGATGATCGCCAATATCATCGAACGGCAGTTTAAATCTGCCAATGACTGGCCCTTTGGCTCCGCCCTGTCATTCCTGTTGATGTATATCACCTTCGGGGCCTTGGCTTTACGGGCGGTCCTGGCGCGCAACAGCAAGGATGGGATCTGACACGATGGCAAAGAAATCTCTCTTTGGGTTAGAACCCGCCGGTCCTTTGGACTATCTGCGCAAATGGCCGTTGCTGACGATCATGGCGTTGACCTTTATCTTCCTGTATGTGCCGCTGCTGACCTTGATGGCATTCAGCTTCAACAACAGTCGGCGCAACATCGTCTGGAACGGTTTCTCGCTGAAATATTATGAAAAGCTGTTCCAAAATGACGATTTGATGATCGCGTTCGGGAATTCGCTGACCATCGCATTTGTGTCCACCATCATATCGCTGATCCTGGGCGCAATGGTTGCGATCCTGTTGTGGCGGTTTCGCTTCAGCTTCAAGCCGGTGTATGAAGGCGCCATGGCCCTGCCCATCGTCATCCCCGAAATCTGCATGGGGGTCGCGATGCTGGCGTTTTTCGCGCGGATTGGCTGGCCCAATGATCTGCCCTGGCCGCTCAGCCTGGCCAATATCACGATTGCCCATATCAGCTTCACCTTCCCCTTCGTCGCGGTCATCGTGCGCGCCCGTCTGGCTGGGTTCAATATGGAGGAGGAGGAAGCCGCCCGCGATCTGGGGGCTGGCGATTGGCAGGTCTATCGCGATGTCATCATTCCGCATATGAAGCCTGGATTGGTGGCAGGCGCCTTGCTTGCCTTCACCCTGTCGCTGGACGACTTTGTCATCACCTTCTTCACATCCGGACCGGAGACCGTAACCTTCCCGGTGAAAGTTTATTCCATGGTGCGCTTCTCTGTGACACCAGAGGTCAACGCGGCCTCTACAGTTTTGATTGTGATCACTGTGTTTTTGACGGCAACGGCCATGTGGCTGCAGAACAAAGGGGCCAAAAAGAAATGACCGATACCAGAAAAACCATCATCGGCATTAACGGTATCACCAAGAGATTTGGGTCCGATGTGATAGCCGTCGATAATGTTTCAATCGACATCAAAGAGGGCGAATTCTTTGCCCTGCTGGGTCCCAGCGGCTGTGGCAAGACCACGCTGCTGCGCATGATTGCGGGCTTTGAAATGCCCAGCGAGGGTCAATTGCTGGTCGATGGGCAGGATATGGAAGGCGTGTCCCCGAACAAGCGCCCGGTTAACATGGTGTTCCAGTCCTATGCCGTATTCCCACATATGTCTGTTGCCGACAATGTCGCCTATGGCCTGAAAATGGAAGGTGTCGCCAGCAAAGAGATTGCCGGGCGGGTGGAGGAAGCCCTGGGTCTGGTGCAATTGCCTGGCTATGGTGCGCGTATGCCAGACCAACTCTCCGGCGGTCAGCGTCAGCGTGTCGCCCTGGCCCGTGCCCTGGTGAAGCGTCCAAAGGTACTATTGCTGGACGAGCCGCTATCAGCCCTGGACGCCAAACTGCGCGAAGCCATGCAGCTGGAACTGCGCAACCTGCAGGCCAGTGTTGGTATCACCTTTGTCATGGTGACCCATGATCAGGATGAGGCGCTGAGCATGGCCGACCGGGTTGCCGTAATGGAATCCGGCTGCGTCCGGCAACTGGCTGCACCGCGCGATCTGTACGAATACCCGACCAGCCGTTTCGTGGCAGACTTTATCGGAAAAATGAACCTGTTCCAGGCCCAGGTGAAGTCCTGTAGCGGCGGCGAGGTTTCTGTTTCTGTGGAAGGGATCGGTGACCTGCGCCTGCCCCATGAAGGCGAGGCCAGCGGCGAGATTGGCATAGCTGTACGTCCGGAAAAAACCACGGTCAGCGCAGACAAACCAACCGATACGGAATGTGTCGCCCTGGAAGGAACCGTCTTACAGGTTGCGTATCATGGGGACGAGAACCATGTTCATGTGAAGACAGATGGAGGGCTGACACTTTCAGTCACCCTTCCCAACCACGAACGGACCCTGGTCGCCCCGGCAAAGCCCGGCGACCGGCGCTGGATCAGCTGGCGTCAAAAGGACACGCTGGTTCTGGCAGATTGATGACGGGACACAATGAGTAAAGCCTTCACAAAGGAATCGGAGTCCGAGGACGACGAGGACCTGCCCGACGACGCCCCCGCCCTGCCGCGTGGTGCGAAGAACTATATGACACCCGCAGGCCATAAGCGCCTGCAGGCGGAGCAGCGCCACCTGATCCGCGATGAACGCCCGAAGATTGTCGACATTGTCTCCTGGGCGGCGGGCAATGGGGATCGTTCGGAAAATGGCGATTACATTTATGGCAAAAAGCGCCTGCGGGAAATTGATCGCCGGCTGCGGTTTTTGGGCAAGCGTCTGGAAATCGCCGAAGTCGTCGATCAGCGATTGCAGACCAATCGCGACCAGATCTTCTTTGGGGCCACCGTCACCTATGTGAACCAGCGGGATGAGGAAATCACAATACGCATTGTCGGCGTTGATGAGGCGCGGCTGGAACTGGGCGAAATCAGTTGGATATCCCCCGTCGCCCGTGCCCTGCTGAAGGCCTATGAGGGCGATGTCGTGAAGGTCCAGACCCCCAATGGTGTCGACGAATTGGAAGTCATCAAGATCGCCTATCTGGGCGACACAGAAGACTGATCACGCGATAAAATCTACCAACGCGTCGCGAACCTGATCTGGCACGCGCACTGTTGCCCGCGTCTTGCGATCCACATAGACATGCACGAAATGCCCGATGGCGGCGGGACTGTCTTCGTCATCCCGGAAAAGGGCGATCTGATAGGTGACAGAGGAATTGCCCAGTTTCACCACCCGCATGCCCGCATGAACGGTCTGGGGGAAGGAGATTTCCTTCATGAACTGGCATTTACTTTCAACGACCAGCCCGATGACCGGCGTGTTGACGACATCCAGGCCAGCCTTGCGGATCAGATGGTCATTCACCACCGTATCGAAATAGGAATAATATTCGACATTGTTCACATGACCATAAGGGTCCTGATCCATCCACCGGGTGGGAATCGCCAATAGTGTGGAGAAATCAGCACGGCTGGGCAGGCTGTCTGTCATGCGGCCTGCACCCGTTCTAACAAGGCCATCAGCGCCGAACAGCTATCGGTCGGTGATTCTACCGTCATCATATGACCAATCGCGGGCAGCACCGTCACTTGAGCATCTGCAACCGCATTAATCAGGGGTTGGGCCGCCTTCAAGGGGGTCATTTTATCACTCTGACCCAGCAAGAACTGCGTTGGGCAGGATACTTTGGCGGCGGCATCCATCGCCCCCTTATACTCATTACAAGCCTTCAGATCGGTATACAGCACGCCCGGACCCGTGCGATTAATCAGGGTCACCGCCTGGCTGAGCATCCATACGCCATGGGTGGGATTGCCCCCCCGATGCGCACGGCTGCCATGGCCCCAACTGGCGATAAACTGGGCGGCGGTTAATTCGTTCCGCTGGGCCGCCCCCAACAGGTCAGGATGCACCGGCATTTGCCCCGCAACACCGCACAGCCCTAAACCCGCACAATCCTTGCCCAAGCGCGCGGCCGCTTCCAGCGAGGCCAATGCCCCCATGGAATGACCAATCAGGATGGGGGTTTCAACCTTTGCCGCCGCGATAAAGGCGATCAGAAAGTCGGCCAGGCCTGAGATGCTATCGATCGCCTTACCACCGCTGCGCCCGTGGGCGGGTAGATCAATTGCCAGAACGGATGCGCCGTGGTGGGCCAGATATCGGTTCTGGCCGCCCCAGATGGAATGATCCCCCCCGGCCCCATGGACCAGAATGGCCGTTGGTTTGGATGGGTCAAATGTTGCCCCACCGGTATTGGCGAAAACCGGACCATGGTCCATATCGATAATCATAACGCGTGCCCCCTTTATTCCGCAGCGGCGACTTTATAGGCCCGCCGAAGGGCTTGTTTAAGATCTGCCAGCAAATCGCTTGGGTCTTCCAGGCCGACAGAAACGCGGATCAGATCATCCCCGATCCCAGCGGCGGCCAGTTGTTCCTTCGTCATCTGTTGATGCGTTGTCGATGCCGGATGGAGGACCAAAGATTTGGCGTCCCCAACATTGGCCAGATGGCTGAACAATTCCACTGATTCTATGAATTTCGCACCGGCAACCCGACCGCCCTTAACACCAAATGCCAGCATGCTGCCCGGCCCTTTTGGCAGATATTTCTGGGCGATCTTGTGATCTGGATGGCTTTCCAGGCCTGGATAATTCACCCATTCGACCGCTTCATGTTCAGCCAGGAAATCTGCCACAATACGAGCATTGGCGACATGCTTCTCCATACGCAACGGCAGCGTTTCAATCCCTTGCAACAGATAGAACGCACTGGAGGGACTCAACACCGCGCCGAAGTCTCGCAACCCTTCCGCCCTGGCGCGGGTAATGAATCCAGCCGGGCCATATTCTTCCGCAAAGACAATGCCGTGATAGGCGGCGTAAGGCTCGGTCAGGGTCGGAAATTTCTCCGCCTGGGCGAACCAATCGAAGCGCCCGGCATCAACCAGGGCACCCCCCATGGCAACACCATGCCCCCCCAGCCATTTCGTTGCCGAATGCATGATGATATCCGCACCATGATCAATAGCACGGCACAGATAGGGCGTGTTGAACGTGCCATCGATCATCAGTGGCAGGCCATGGCGATGGGCGACATCGGCCACGGCCTCAATATCCAGAACCTCTAGATTGGGATTGCCCAGAATTTCTGCAAAAACCAACCGAGTTTCAGGCCGGATTGCGGCTTCAAATTCCTCCGGCTTGCGCGGATCGACAAGGGTCGCCGTGATCCCGAACCGGGGCAATGTGTGCAGGAACATGTTGATCGATCCGCCATACAGCGATTTCGATGCAACGATGTGACCGCCCTGGCCCATCAGGGTTGATATTGCCAGAAACAGAGCCGCATGACCGCTGGCCGTTGCAACCGCGCCAACACCACCGTCCAGGGCTGCGATTCGCTCCTCCAGCACCGCAACGGTGGGATTGGATATGCGCGAATAAATGTGCCCAGGGCGCTCCAGATTGAACAAAGCTGCGGCATGATCGGTGCTGTCAAAGACATAAGATGTCGTCTGATAGATCGGCACCGCCCGCGCGCCGGTCACCGGGTCGGGCTGTTGCCCAGCATGCAGGCTCAACGTGTCAAATTTCAGGAAATCCGGTTTCATCCGTATTCCTCCCCCATTGATGGACTGTTGTTACATGCCACAGTAATGCGTTCAGCAAAGACTGGAAAGCATAGGCTGATCGCTCAGATATCACCCCTGATACAGGCAGCAGTAGCCAATACAAAAGAAGGCTGCCGGTGCCCCGACAGCCTTCTTTTGAAATCCCAGCACCCGTGTCGGATTGTTCCGATCTCCCGGTGCCCCCTGTTCAACTTGCCTCACTGGGAAAGGACGGTAGCGGTCCTATTCCATCTGGTCAACAGTCTTATGCGTCAAACGAGGGACAGCGTTTAATTTTTTATACCAAACCGAGAAGAATTCGGGAAAACACCCTTTCAAGGCCCTGGAAAGACTATCTTATCGTGCCGTCCAACCGCCATCGACCGACAGGGAAATCCCGGTGATCTGATCCGCGGAAGGGGAACACAGGAAAACCAGCACACCGCCCAGTTGCTCTGGCGTCACGAAATCCATGGAGGGCTGTTTTTCCGCCAACATATCCGCGGCCGCCTGTTCAACAGTGCAGCCCTTGTCTTTTGCCGTAGCCTCGATCTGGCGTTCAACCAGTTCTGTGCGCACCCAACCCGGATTGATCGCGTTGCAGGTGATCCCTGCCCCCGCCGTCTCCAGCGCGGTTACCTTGGTAAAGCCTACAATGCCATGCTTGGCCGCTACATAGGCGGATTTGAAGGGACTGGCGACCAGACCATGGGCCGACGCCGTGTTGATAATGCGGCCCCAACCGGATTTCCGCATATGCGGCAAGGCCGCCTTGGTGGAATGAAAGGCCGATGTCAGATTGATCGCAATGATCGCATCCCATTTCGCGGTCGGGAAATCCTCAATCTTGCTGACATGCTGGATACCGGCATTGTTGACCAGGATATCGATGCTGCCAAACTTTTTGACCGTCTGTTCAACGGCATCGACGATTTCATCTTCCTTCAGCATATTGGCACCGTGATAGCCGATCTCCTGACCTGTTTCCTTCGCCAAGTCAGCGCGGGTCTTCTCGATCTCATCCGCGTCGCCCAGCCCGTTCAGCATCACATTGGCCCCGGACTGAGCCAACGCCCTGGCCATTGCCAAGCCGATACCACTGGTAGACCCCGTCACAAACGCCGCTTTACCCTTCAGCATAATAGAAACCCTTTCATCAGAGAAAAATTAGTCTGAACGAAACCTAATCATTCCCGGACGGATAACAAGGAAGCAGCCCCTGACGAAACGCCACAGGCTTTAAATGCCAGCATCCAATTAATTTCCTAATGTGTTCTTTTTATAGTTGACATTAAGTTTAGTCTTATTCTATAAGAGAAACAATTAAGGGTTATGTTGCTGGGACAACCTTTATCAAAAGTTAGGATTGGCAGCAGGCACATTGAGGCATAGCAGAATTATACAACCTGGAAGTTAGGATACAGCGTTGAAACACATTTGGTGGGGCGCAGTTGAACCGGACATCACTGTCCGGTTTTATAAACCCCAACAAAAGAACAAAAGTGGGGCAAACACAATGACTGGATTTCCATATGACCCGTTTGAACCACTTGGGTCACAGCTTTTTAACCAGCGCCGGTCGCTGGAAGACGCCGCGAGCAGAATGGGGCCTGCCCGCACCGCGCTCGCGACCGGCGCGCATGGGGGACCTTCCCAACAAGGTGGGGCACAGAGAGATAATCTCCCGCAGCCCTTCACATTGAACGCCCAAATGCGCGCCCGGATTGAGGCTCGCCGTAAGGCGGCGGCTGCGTTGAAGACGCCCATCACCTCACAGTCAAACGCCCCGGATTCAGGTGGATCAGAGAGAGACCGCGTCGATGGCTACATCAAATCACTGATGCAGCGCGACGACTATTGGCAGACAGGCCCCGCCGCAACCACCTTGAAAGACACAGTCCAAAAACTCTGGCAAACCGCCTATCCAAACCCGGCCCGAACAGACGCGACCGGACGCCCCATTCAGGATGAGGAGCCAGCATTATCCTTGGAGCATCTGCTCACCAAGGTTCAAGTTCCTGATACCCAATCCAGCCTGAAACACATGCAAAAGCGCCCAACGGGCAATCGCATTTTAGATCTTCTCATCTCCCCACAGTATCCAGGCGCCCAAAGCCGCAGACCTGGACAGCCGCCGGACTGGGAGCATATTTTCGGACGGCATGAGCCGAATGCACGCGATGGAAAGGCATGGTCTGATTCCAATCAGGAGATTAGAAGCCCACGCGACATTGATCCTGGTATGTACGTTGATCCTGGCCCGTCGACAGCCGTTCCCATGCCAGACGCATCGAATGGCAAGCCGGGCACAGGAGTCTCTCTTGCTCCTCGCTGGCCTTATCGATTTGGCCGATCAGTCATCAACACCAGCGACCCCTCTGCTTCTGAGGGGAGCATGCCCGGCATTGGACACAATTCTGGCGACCAACCTACGCCTACCGGGGCACCCGAAGGCGGTGGAGGTGATTTACCCGAACGATCCGACCAGGAGGACCGATCAGACAAAGGGGCTCAGGGTAGAACCCCGAATCCACACCCTGACGATACATCAATCTCTCCGCCAAAAGCAGATCAATCCGGCGTGCATAGGCAAGATGGCGAAAGTGACGAGGCCTATCGAACGCGCCTGTATGAACAAATATTGGAAAATCTGGAAGACCCTAATGCCGTCAAACAGATCGCAGATGCCTATCAGAATGACTTCTACTCAGACAAAAACTGGTTTCTGAAATTACAGAATATCGGTGCGGATCAAATCTCCAATCTCAAGCCACTGGCAGATCCTGGAGCAGCCGAGAACATCCGCAATGAATTACGCATGCCAAATGGCGAATACCAAACGCCCGACAGCGGTTCGGGTATTGCGCGGAACTATGTGATCAACCAGGACGGCACCATATATCACAGACCGCCCCCAGATACGAAAGCGCATGCTGATGCAGCAGCCCTGAATGCTTTTCAACAATTCGGCCTCGCAGCAGAAAACAATAGCGGCGATTTCCGAAAAGCAACCGAAATGGCAATCGCCGCAGGCGCGGGCTTTGGTGGTATCGGTAACAAAAAAGGGCGGCAGAAATCAGGGAGCCCAAATCAGACTCAACCGGTCGTTAAGGGTAAGACAAGACCCCAGATCCCATCGGTATCCAAAACAGAAAATCCAATGGAAAAAAGAGAGTACGATTCCCTACCGGAAAATGGCAAAGTCGATCCCAAACGTATTCGAACAACGCAGGATACAATTTCAAGGAGATTCCGGGATGGGAAATCATTAGAAGAAACACGCGACGACTTTGCGGCTGGAAAGGCGGATGATATCCCACCAATACGGATATATGAGCGAGATGGCAAAATCTCGACCCTGGACCACCGCCGCCTGATCGCCGCCCGAGAAGCTGGAACAGACATTCGATACCGAAAGGCTACGCCCAGCGAAGTATCAGAAGACTTTCCAACTAAAAATACGACACTTGATGACGGGCGATCTGTGCAAATCATCAACAACAATTACATCTACCGACGCAACAAGCGGAGTTCAAAAAATGAATGAAGAAGATCGTTTGGCATTAAGTTCCAAATTCCAAAAGCAGCAAGAAGCCGTATCCAATCATGAGGAACTCTCAGACTTCCTTGCGGATCTTTTAGAAGCCTATGATGAAGGGTTTTTTGAAGAGCAGAGCGTAACGGACTATCTGGGTGGGATGGTCGCGCTATTGGCGGCGATGAACAGCTGGGCTAGGAATGTAGGTTACGGACCTGGGGCTCCAGAGCAGCCCGATTGGCGTTGGATGGCCCGTCTCTTAAGAGCCGCATTTCACCACAGTTGAGGTGAGCCGATAGGTACTGCGAAAAATTGAGAAATGATAAAACCTGAAGAAGATATATTTTATTCAAAATAGAGACTTCGGGCAATTCATTCTAGCGCGCCTCTCTCCACATTAGAATAAATTGGCGGTTTCATAAATGAAGGCCCTGGCTCATCGCCGCCCGAGAAGCTGGAAAAGACCTACGATACCGAAAGGCAACTGCAGCGGAGGTAGAGGACAATCGTTGGAAAACACGAACAAAAAATCACGGTATGAATATTCGGATCAGGGCAAACGACCCTTTAGATTATTAATAGAAAGGAGCATCTTATGAGCAACACAGATGCGACCCCTAATCAAAAAATCGCAAGGGATGCTGAGTTGGTTACTTCACATGAAGATTTGGCGGATTGTATTAATAAGCTGTTAGATGCTTATAACCGCGGCCTTTTTGAAGAGCAGGGCGTCATTGATTATCTGGAGGGAATGGAGGGAGTGACCCGCGCCTTAGACAGTTGGGCGCGTAACGTTGGGTACGGTTCAGGTGCGCCCGAACAGCCCGACTGGCGATGGGTCGCGCGTCTGCTCCATGCTGCGTTCTATAATAGCTAAGATGAAATAGCGGGCATCAGCCAGAATCGGGAAATCATGATACCAGCAAACAGTATTTTTCATACCCAAAACAGGGACTTTGGGTGCTCGTGCATAAAGATGATGAAATTGTTGATACCAGTAAAACCAGCGATAATTTCCGGTTAATTCACTAAAGTGTTCAACAGCTAGAGCCTTTGTCCATCCAAATATCAATTCTGTTTTCTAGATGGAGGTCATTCCCGTACAGATCCAAAGGGGATAGATTCATTTTCGCTGTCCTTAACTGGCTCTCTACATCGATCCCCAATGCCTCTGCGACCCTGTACCAAATATAAGCGTTTTCCCATCCACCAGGAACGCCGTCTAGGCCTTCTTTAAAACTGATTTCAGCCATGGTCATGACTGCTGGCAGAAAGTGGCATCTTGCTGGCCGCATAAGCATATAATCGGCATCCCTGCGCGCCTCTTCCCCAAAACGCCCAGCGTATAGCAAAATTCCATATCGATACTGTATCTCATAATTTTTGACCGATAGTACTGAAAACCATTTTGACGCAATCTTTGGTCGGGACCCCAGCAAGCGACCGTCTGGCAGGATCAAAGCCCCGTCCAGCAAATGGTATGCAAACAGGACTTTCTTCTCTTCTGTATCAACCTGCCGGGCAAACCAACCATCCCACTCGCGCACATAGTCTGGTACTTGGCGGCCGTTCAGAAACTGCGTCCATGCCGTGGTCACACTGGTTTGGTAGGGCGTGAAGGCCAGCATTGCCTCATCAATGAGGTCTTTGGCTCGTTCGATATCAGCGTCAACGCCATAGCCAAACCAATATCGCCACCCCAACAGCAGCGTTGCACGTGGGTCTTTCTGATCGTGACCGGCCTCAATCAACCGAAGGGAAAGTTCGGGATTAAAAGGCAGGCACAGCCCCCGCTCCAGCAACTCTATCGCCAACCGCCGCTTCTTGGGATCCATTGTCACAGAAATAGAGTCTTCTGGGACGGCGTCGAGTAAGGGACCGCAATCCCCCCAATAGGCCTTTTGCAGCGCAATGACATCTTCGATGGAACCAGCAATGTCTTTCGTGTGTTCCGACTGTTCTGGAAGACGCGGCATTTCATCCGCCAAGATCGGGGTCGCGATCGCACTTAGAATGAAAACACTCAAGGCGATAAATGTATTTAAACCCGGCATATTCATCACATCCACCCCTCAAGCACCACCACAACCATAGTATGTGTACCCATGGCGTTTTCACAACAGTTTCGTAAGATGGACTCAAAAAATCAGCGTTGCTGAATCAAGAGTATGACTTAGACACATTTTCGAGGCGATCTCGGGACGGGAAATCATTGGAAGAAACACGCGACGACTTTGCGGCTGGCAAGGCCGATGATATCCCACCAATTCGGATATATGAGCGAGATGGCAAAATCTCGACCCTGGACCACCGCCGCCTGATCGCCGCCCGAGAAGCCGGAACAGACATTCGCTACCGAAAGGCTACGCCGGAGGAGATTCGAAATGGTCTACGCAGAAAAAAGACAACTCTCAGTGATGGTGAGAGTATTGCTATTAAGAAACCAAGAAAATAACTGAAAGATAGAAAGTCATGACACCGGAAGAAAGAAACAAAATACAATCTAAATTAGACTCTATGGAGTTATCAGTAAGCAATCATCATCAATTGGCTGAATTTATAGAAGAGCTCCTGGAGGCTTATGAAGACGGTTATTTTGAAGAGCAGGAAATCACCGAGTATTTAGGTGGATTATGGGGCCTGACACGGGCGTTGGATAGCTGGCTTCGAAATACAGGAGTCGCGGATGGCGCACCCGAGCAGCCAAACTGGAGCCTGATCGCAAATCTTCTGCACTCTGCCTTCTACCACAGCTAGGAAATGCACTCGACTTAGAACTTGGCCTGTACCGGGCGGACCATTGATTCATTGATATATGAGGCGTGGACACCCTCAATTTAGAACGTCTCTTCTAGTAAACCTCTGTTGCGAACTCCAAGATTCAGGCCTCGCCTATATACCGTTTTGTTGGAAGGACGGCAAAATCTCGACCCTGGACCACCGCCGCCTGATCGCCGCCCGAGAAGCCGGAACAGAAATACGCTACCGAAAGGCTACGCCGGAGGAAATCCGTGGAAGTATTGGATGGAAACGAACAAGACTGAATGACGGAACTTCAATTTCCATCAAAAATGACAATCATGATAAATAAGGAAATAGATCATGACACCAGACGAAGAAGAATTCATTAAGGAAAAACTGAAACGATTGACAGAGTCAGTCCAGACCCATCACGACCTTGCGAACTTCATTGCTGAGCTATTGCACGCTTATGAGAACGGATATTTTGAAGAACAAGATGTAGTAGAATATCTTAATGGTTTTTGGGGCCTGACTCGTGCCCTGGACAGTTGGTCGCGCAATGTTGGTTACGGGTCAGAGGCTCCTGAACAGCCAGACTGGCGCTGGGTCGCCCGCCTGCTTCATGGGGCTTTCCACCACAGTTGAGTTGGACGATGGTCATGCACTATTCTTAACAGCTAGACAATTTTTCCATTCTGTGATCGAACATGTTTTTCAAATAAGGATCATTCCCGTACAGATCCAAAGGGGATAGATTCATTTTCGCTGTTCTTAACTGGCTCTTTACATCGATCCCCAATGCCTCTGCGACCCTGTACCAAGTATAGGCGCTTTCCCACCCACCGGCGACACCATCTCGACCCTTCTTAAGATTGATTTCAGCCAAGGCCATGACAGCCTGCGGATGATGGCAGTACGCTGCCATCAGAATCGTAGCGTCACCTTTCCCTTGCTCTTTTTCACCAAAGCGCCCAGCGTATTGCAACAACCCGTATCGATACTGAATTTCGGGATTTTTGACCGCCAACACTGAAAACCATTTTGACGCAATCTCTGGTCGGGAGCCCAGCAAGCGACCGTCTGGCAGGATCAACGCCCCGTCCAGCAAATGGTATGCAAACAGGACTTTCTTCTCTTCTGTGTCGACCTGCCGGACAAACCAACCGTCCCACTCATGAACATAATTCGGTACCTGGCGGCCGTTCAGGAACACCGTCCAAGCCTTAGTCACCCTGGTTTGGTAGGACGTGAAGGCCAGCATTGCCTCATCAATTAGGTCTTTCGCCCGTTCGATATCAGTTTCCACGCCATAGCCAAACCAATATCGCCACCCCAACAGCAGCGTTGCACGTGGGTCTTTCTGATCGTGACCGGCCTCAATCAACCGAAGGGAAAGTTCGGGATTAAAAGGCAGGCACAGCCCCCGCTCCAGCAACTCAATCGCCAACCGCCGCTTATTCGGCTCCATTGTCGCAGACAGCGAATCTTCGGGGATAGCTTCCAGCAAGGGACCGCAATCCCCCCAATAGGCCTTTTGCAGCGCAATGGCATCTTCGGTGGTACCAGCAATGAATTTCGTGTATTCCGACTCTTCTGGAAAACGCGGCATTTCATCCGCCAAGATCGGGGTCGCGATCGTGCTCAAAAGGAAAGCACCCAAGGCGATAAATCTATTTAAACCCCTCATATCCATCACATCCACCCCTCAAGCACCACCACAACCATAGTATGTGTTCTTGTGGCGTTTTCACAACAGTTTCGTTGGATGGAGAAAGATGAAATTCGTTACGTTGGATCGGCTTTCACTCCCTAAATCCGCACCACCTGTTTGCCAAAATTCTGGGATGTCAGGAGGTTCAGGAAGGCCTGGGGCATGGCGTCTATGCCATCCCGGATATCGGTCTTGAAGGTCAGCTTGCCCGCCTTCTCCCATGCCGCCAATTGTTCACGGGCCGCGTCGAATTTGTCCAGATGGTCGAAGATCAGGAAACCCTCCATCCGGGCACGGGCGACCAGTATTTTGCGCAGGAACCGCTCGCCCATATCCGGCTGTTCGAACTGACCGGCCAGGCTGATGGTACCGCAGATAATGATCCGCGCGTTCTGGGCCAGATTGTTCATTACCGCATCGTGGATCGGCCCCGCTGTATTGTCGAAAAAGACATCCACCCCTTTGGGGCAGGCCTGTTTTATTGCGGCGGCCAAGTCATCCTCTGTGCGATAGTTGATGCCGGCGTCAAAGCCCAGCTTAGCGCACCAGTCCAGCTTTTCCTGACTGCTGGCAACGGCGATGGCGCGCGCGCCCCGGATCTTCGCAATCTGGCCGACGACCTGCCCCACCGCGCCGGATGCCGCAGAGACCAGAACCGTCTCTCCGGGTTTCACATCCCCGATCAAATCCAGGGCAATCAATGCGGTCACGCCTGGCATACCGAGGTAACTGAGATAGGCATGTTCGGGCCCCAGGGACGGATCAACGCGGGTCAAGCCATCGCCAGGGACGGCGGCATATTCCCGCCAGCCGAATTTGATGGTTTCGAACAGATCGCCGGGCTTCCAATCGGGGTGATTGCTTTCCACCACTTCGGCAACGGCAGCGCCATGCATTGCCTCCCCAATGGCGACACCCCCTGCGTAATTCGCCTGGGCAGAAATACGCCCGCGCATATAGGGGTCCACCGACAGCCAGCGCGCCTTGCCCAAAACCTCTCCCTCTGCTGCTCTGGGGATGTCGTTTGTCTCCATTCGGAACGTATCCAGCGTGGGCATGCCGTCCGGGTGGTGATCCAGAATCCAGGTCTTGTTGTCAGTGGTCATGAAGGCCTCTCTTTCCGCATCATTGGCGGTGAATTTTAACGCTTTCCAAAAGGTTTAACCGCAAAGGGCGCAAAGTTCACGCGAAGCACGCCAAGGGGTTTCTCTAAAGCCAAACTCATTATCTCCGCGCCCTTAGCGCCTCCTTTGCGTCCTTGGCGGTTTCACACCTCTTAAGATTTAAAGAAGCTTTCCGCAGCGCCGCGGGCTGACTTCTTCGCATCAATTTTTGTCCGCACCCGTGCGATTTCCGTTTCCAGTTCAGCGATATAGTCTTCCAAAGCCTCAATGCTCATCATATCCAGGTCCAGGGGTTGGATGCCTTTGGGCTTTGGTTTCTCTTCTTCGTCAAACATCTCTACAGGCTCCCTTGCAGCGTCTTACGACGACTGTCAGTATTGCGGTCACACGCGTCCACAGCAACCCCCCGAAAGGAGTTCTCATGTCCCTTCCCGCCCATATGCAGGCTGTCGAAATCACCACCCATGGCGGGCCAGAGGTTCTGAAACTGGCGGAAGTCGAAACGCCACAACCGCGCGCCGGAGAAGTTCTGATAAGAGTGCGTGCGGCGGGGGTGAACCGTCCAGATGTGTCCCAGCGGGCGGGCGCATACCCGCCGCCGCCCGATGCGTCCCCTCTGCCCGGCCTGGAAATCGCCGGAGAGATCGTGGCCTTGGGTGAGGGCGTCACGGCCTGGAGCATTGGCGACGAAATCTGTGCCCTGACACCCGGTGGCGGCTATGCGCAATATTGCCGTGTGCCCGCCGGGCATTGTCTGCGCTTACCCCAGGGCTATGATATGATCCGCGCGGCAGCCCTGCCGGAAACCTTCTTCACCGTCTATTACAACATCTTCATGCGCGCCAAACTGACTGCGGGCGAACGCCTGTTGGTGCATGGTGGATCCAGCGGTATCGGCACGACCGCCATTCAATTGGCCAAGGCCTATGGTGCCCAGGTTGCGATCACTGCAGGCAGCAATGAGAAATGCCAGACCTGCCTGGAACTGGGGGCCGATCTGGCGATCAATTACAAAGAAGGCGATTGGGCAGAACAGGCCGCCGCCTGGACCAAGGATATGACCGGCGGCCCCGGCCTGGATGTCATTCTGGACATGGTGGGGGGACCCTATATCAATCCCGGCCTGAAACTGCTGCGACGCGACGGGCGATACAATTTCATCGCCTTCCTGAAAGGACCAAAGGCGGAGGTTGATTTCTCCAAAATCCTGATGAACCGCCTGACCGTTCTGGGGGCAACATTGCGGCCCCAAACCATTGCTGAAAAGACCACGATTGCCGAAAATCTGGCCCGGGATGTTTGGCCCCTGTTGGATTCCGGTAAAGTGGCCCCTGTGATCCATAAGACTTTCCCCCTGAAAGACGCCGCTGAGGCCCACAGGCTGATGGAAACCTCCAGCCATATTGGCAAGATCATGATGCAGGTAGATTGATACGGATAAAATTTATAGAACGGTCATTCCAGAAAACGGGCCACTCATAAACCATCCCCGTCTTATTCTATCGCATGGGATTGGAATATCGGGTTACAGCCATTTCTTATATTTGAAGAAAAGATACGGCAGGATGGCAGACAGAACCATCGCGCCAAAGGCGATAGGATAGCCAAAGGGTGAGTCCAGCTCTGGCATATATTTGAAGTTCATCCCATAGAAGGAGGCGATCAGAGTTGGCGGCAGGAACACGACGGACGCCACCGATAGAATCTTTATAATGCCATTCTGCTCTATATTAATCATCCCCAGTGTCGCATCCAACAGGAAGGTAATCTTCTGGGACATAAAGCCTGAGTAATCTGCCAGGGAACGAATATCCCTGGATAAGGTTTTAACCCGTTCCTTAAGCTCCTTCGTGACCTTTCGCTGCCCCAATGCATGTCCCAAAAACCCCACAAGCCGCTCCATCGTCGCCAGACAGTCCCGAATATCCGACGTCAGATCACCAGACAGTCCGATTTCTCGCAGCAAATGCTGGAAGTCCTTGCTTCTTAATGGGGAGCGCGATCCTGTTGCAGGATATCACGGGAAATTTTATCCAGATCGCGCGCGCCATGTTCAAGAATATCGGCCAGGCGATCCACCACCGCTTCCAGCAACGCGATAAGGGCAGACTCACCCGATGTGCAGCCCATGGCGGCTTTCTCGGCATGAATCGCGAAGGTGAAGAAAGAGCGCGGCTCATGATAGCGCACCGTCACGAGACGATGGTCCAACAAGATAAAGGTGACTGGCGCCAGGATTGGATTATCGCCTTCCACCTGGGACGGAAGCGTTGCGGTCATAAAAGCCGCATTGTCTTCGAAATACAGGCGGGAGGATATCTCGATCTCCTCCATATCCTCTCGCGTTGGCAATGTAATTCCCAGCCGGCGCCCCAGCATCAACTCTTCATCCAGGGTCGGGTGCAACAGATCGAACCAGATTACCTGGTCCATATGCTCCATTGGGGAGTCGATACTGACCAATCGACCCTTCTCGCTGACATACCCTTTGATCATGCCCGCCCCCTCCCAAAGAACAGCCTAAAACGTCGCCTCAAGCTCGTCGATGAAGCCTTCGATTACACTCAGTCCCAGTTTCCAGAAATTGGGATCGCTGGCATCCAGACCAAATGGCGCCAGAAGCTCCTTGTGACCCAGTGTTCCACCGGCAGACAGCATATCCATGTATTTCTGCTGGAAGCCATCTGGTTCTGCCTCATATTTCGCATACAGCGCATTCACCAGACAATCCCCAAAGGCGTACGCGTACACATAGAAGGGCGAGTGGATAAAGTGTGGGATATAGGCCCAATAGTGCCGATAATGCTCATCGAACCGGAACACATCGCCCAGACTGTCATGGGTGACTTGCATCCACAATTCGCCCAAGCGTTCTGCGGTTAACTCGCCTTCTTTCCGCTCGTCATGAACCAGGCGTTCAAACTCACAAAATGCGATTTGGCGCACGACCGTGTTGATCATATCTTCGATTTTAGAGGCCAGAACCGCACGACGTGCTATCGGATCCTTGGTTGCCGCCAGCATGCTCTTGAAGGTCAGCATTTCCCCAAATACCGATGCCGTTTCCGCCAGGGTCAAGGGCGTGTCGGCCAAAAGATGCCCCTGCTTGCCCGCCAGGACCTGATGCACACCATGCCCAAGCTCATGGGCCAGGGTCATGATATCGCGGGATTTGCCCTGAAAGTTCAACAGCAGATAGGGATGCGCAGAGGGCACAGTCGGATGGGCAAAGGCCCCGCCTGATTTTCCCTGGCGTGGGGGAACATCAATCCAGTCATTATCAAAAAACTTCTGTCCCACGCCGGCCATATCGGGGGAGAAACTGCCATAGGCCTCCATCACGATATGTTTGGCATCCTCCCAGGAGAAGGTACGATCATCATCGGCAGGCGGCGGGGCCATGCGGTCCCAATAGTCCAGCGTTTCCTGGCCCAACCATTTGGCCTTCAACCGGTAATAGCGATGGGACAGGTCTGGATACTTCTCCCGTACCGCCTGAATCAGCGCATCCACCACCGTGTCTTCGACATGGTTAGACAAATTGCGCGAAGAGATGGGGCGATCAAAGCCGCGCCATTTATCCTCAACCGCCTTGTCCTTGGCCAGGGTATTGGTGATCAGCGAGAAGGTGGAAATATTCTCCGACAGCACCCGGCCCATGGATTGGCTGGCCTCTTTTCGAGTTTTGCTGTCGCGATCCTGCATTTTGTGCAGGATTTCCGTCATGGTCAGTGATTGGTCCCGAAAGGGGAAGCGCAGGCCGGCCATTGTCTCGTCAAACAACCGCATCCAGGCTGCCGATCCAGCAACGCTTTTATCCAATAACAGACGTTCAAGTTCATCTGATAACTGATAGGGACGATAGAGGCGAACCGACTCCAGCCACGGCTTATACCGGGTCAGGGACGTGCTTTCGGACAGCTTTTTAGCGAATCCTTCATCATCCAACTTATTCAGTTCCAGAGTGAAAAACAGCAGATGGCTGTTAATTTCCGTCGCCTTTTCCCGCATTGTCTGAGAGAATTTGCCGATTTCTGGATCACTGACATCCCCTGCATGCAACAATTGCGAATAGCTGAGAATACGGGACAGGATTTCATCAATGGCCTCAAACTCAACCACCGCCTGGGCCAGTCCATCACCCGATAAGTCGTTGAGAGCGCCGGAATATTGCGTTTCAAACGCTTGCGCCCGGTTCAAGGCATCGGATAAGTCCTGTTTCAACGCGCCGGAATCAGGCGAGGAATAAAGGTCACTTAAATCCCAAACCGGCAAGTCGGATGAAATATGCGTATCTGGCATGATGCTTGTCTCCTTTGATTTCATCCGTATCTATGTCTGTAGGGTCGTTTGAACAAGGCGATATGATAATTCGTCCCAGACCCAATTGAATAAGCCCACTTGAAACAGGGAACGCTAAAACAGGGGAATGCAAGGCGATGCTGGCGTATGAGTCCATACCAAACCTACCAACATTATTTTTCGAACGCGCGTCAAAATTTAAAGACACTCCCTTTCTGTGGGCAAAATCTGACGGTCGATGGCGTCCCTCCACCTGGAAGCAGGTCGCAGAGAGGGTAACAAAATTCGCCTACGGTCTGAAGCAATTGGGCGTGAAACCAGGCGACCGGGTCCTGATCGTATCCGAAAACCGTCCCGAATGGATGATTACGGATCTGGCCATAATGGCAATCGGGGCGGTCGCTGTTCCCGCCTATACAACAAACACGGTCAGCAATCACCGGCATATCATTCAGGATTCCGGCGCAACCCTTGCCATTTGTTCCCTGGCCCCCCTGTCGCAACGCGTCATGCAGGCAGCGGAAGGGTCGGACCTGAAGACCCTGATCACCATGGAATGGCCGGGGTCCGTGCCGCAAGGTCTGAAACTGCATGGCTGGGACGATGTGTTGGGCATGGCGGAACGGGCCAAAGACAGCACACCCGCCACCTTGGCGCAGGATGCCCAAGCCATCAAACGCGATACAATGGCGGCGATCATTTATACCTCTGGGACCAGCGCGGAACCAACTGGCGTCATGCTGAGCCACGGCAACATGCTGTGCAATGTGATGGGGGCAGAGGAATTTTTGCATACCCTGCCCGGCCTGAAAGAAGGCGAAGAGGTCTTCCTGTCCTTTTTACCGCTAAGCCATTCTTATGAACATACGGTAGGCCAATTTGTTCCCATCTCTATCGGCGCACAGGTCTATTATGCGGAAAGCATCGATAAGCTGGCGCAGAATATCATCGAGGTACAGCCAACCATCATGACCGCCGTCCCGCGCCTGTATGAAAACATGCGCGCGAAGATCCTGCGGGGTGCGGCCGCAGTCGGGGGAACGAAGGAAAAATTCTTGTTACGCGCTGTCGAGCTGGGCAGCAAAAGATATGAAGACCCAGACTCCCTGACCCTGATGGAGAAGATCCAGGATGCCGCCCTGTCCTTCCTGGTGCGCCGCAAGGTCAAACAGCGCTTTGGGGGACGGTTGAAGGCCTTTGTCTCCGGCGGCGCGCCGTTGAATTACGATGTGGGTCTGTTCTTTCTGGGCCTGGGCCTGCGCATTCTGCAAGGCTATGGCCAGACAGAAAGCGCGCCTGTCGTTTCGGTCAATCGGGTGGAAATGAATGACCTGACAACCGTCGGCCCCCCCTTGATGGGGGTTGAGGTCAAGATTGCAGATGATGGTGAAATCCTAGTGCGGGGTGAATTGGTCATGCTGGGCTATTGGAATGACCCGAATCGCACGGCCGAAACGATCAAGGATGGCTGGCTGCATACCGGGGATATCGGGGAATTGGATTCGAAAGGCCGCATCCGCATCACCGATCGCAAAAAGGATATCATCGTGAATTCAGGCGGGGATAACATTTCCCCCCAGCGCATCGAAGGGGTCATCGCCCTGCAACCCGAAATCGGGCAAGTCATGGTCTATGGCGACAAGCGCCCCCATATCGTCGCCCTGATCGTACCGGATACCGAATGGGTGAAGGATTGGCGCAAGAATAACCAAAAAGGCAGCGGTGGCGATTGGCAATCCCTTCTGGACGACGCCGCATTTGAGAAAGCCGTTCGGGCCGCCGTTGATCGGTCCAATGCAGAGTTGAGCATTATCGAAAAGGTCCGCCGCATTCTGATTGCAGAAGAACCATTCAGTGTTGAAAATGGGATGCTGACGCCCTCGATGAAGAGCCGCCGTCACATCATTAAACAAAGCTATCAGGACCGCCTGGAAGCACTGTATGGAAAGGGTTAAGCGTGATGGAACTTTATGGCGTCTACCTGTCACCCTATACGCGCCGTGTCGCAATTGCGCTGAATTTGCTGGACATGCCCTATACGCATAACGCCGTACGGGTATTTGAAAGACCAGACGTGGTGCGGGAACATAACCCTTTGGCGCGGGTTCCGACCCTGGTGCTGGAGGATGGCAGTGCGCTGATCGAAAGCGGGGCCATCCTGGATGAGATCGACCAAATGGCAGGACCCGGTCGCGCCTTAACGCCGCCCAGCGGTCCCAGCCGACGTGCCGTCCTGCAAATCGCGGCGCTGGGCGTTGGTGTTATGGAAAAGGCGCAATGGGCCTTCTATGAAACCCGTTTCCATCCGGAAGAAAAAGTCCACCAGCCCTGGATCGACCACAATGACGCACAGGTTATCGCCGGATTGGAGCATCTAAATGGCCTTGCCAAAGCCGCAGGCGATGGATGGATGGCGGGAACACAGGCGATCAGCCAGGCCGATATCAGTGTTGCCGTCGCCCACAGCTTCGCAAAAAAGGTTCGACCCGCCTTGACGCTTAATGTCCCCGATCTGGACAAATTCACCACACGCTGCGAGGCACTGCCCGCCTTTCAGGAAACCGCGCTATAGCCTGAAGGTTTACGGCATATCACCTTACCCTTTGCTAATACTGTGAGTCGGCCTAACTAAGAGGGTCCATTCGAAAGGAACCTCCTTGACCGCCGACTCCCTAAATCTGGAAATTCTCCGAGTAACGCCACCGGAAGGCGTTGCGCGCAAACCTGTGCCGCTGGTTTTTCTGCATGGTGCTTTCGCGGGCGCCTGGTGCTGGATCGAACGCTTCCTGCCCTATTATGCCGCCCATGGTTATACCTGCTATGCGCCCTCCTTTCGGGGGCATGGCGGCAGCGGCGGGCAACAGGATATCAACAGGTTCGGGATATCTGACTATATCAAGGACCTTGCCTCCGTGGTGGAAGATCTGGACCGGCCGCCTGTTCTGATCGGACATTCCATGGGCGGTTTCGTTGCGATGAAATATGCGGAAGATCATAACATTGCCGGATTGGCGCTGTTATCTTCTGTCCCGCCCGCAGGCCTGATCGGCCCGTCGATGAGCCTGGCAATGTGGAACCCGATGCTGATGTTGGATATCGGCCGGGTGCAGTCTGGTAGGCCCGACGCCATGACCATGGACAGCCTGCGCCAGGCCCTGTTTTCAAAACATGTGCCAGCGTCCCTGATAAAGAAGTATCTGCCAATGATGGGGGGTGAATCCTCCCGCGCTGTGGCGGAAATGCATGGCCTGATCCAGGTGCGACCGGACCGATTAACAGGTCGGATGCCCATTCTTGTTCTGGGGGCGGAAGATGATGGCCTGATCCCCCCGCCTTTCATTCGGTCCACAGCCCGCTTACTGGGCGAAACAGCCCATATTCTGCCACGCACCGGCCATGGCATCATGCTGGACGACGCCTGGCAAACCGCCGCAGACACCCTTGCCCAATGGCTGACTGAACACGATATGTGATAGGAACGGTCTTTTTGGGCAATCCAGCACCGACAGCGGCACGTAGAAGAGACACTATGTCAGATTCCTATAACGACGATACATCCTTCACCGGGCAGGTGCGCCGTGCGGCCCAGGTGGGCGGCGCGATGGCCGGGCTGGGCGCGCGCCTGGCAGGATCGCGTTATCTGGGTTTGAAGCTGGATAAGGATAAACATGCCGGCCAATTGAAGATGGCAATCGGCGGGCTGAAGGGGCCGCTGATGAAAGTGGCACAAATCCTGTCCACCATTCCAGATGCTCTGCCAAAAGAATATGCGGAAGAGTTGCGACAGTTACAGACCAATGCGCCCGCGATGGGATGGCCCTTTGTCCGCCGTCGCATGGCGACAGAATTGGGACCGGGCTGGACCAAACGCTTTACAGAGTTCAAAAAAGAGGCCGCCCATGCAGCTTCTCTAGGCCAAGTACATCGCGCCACCTTGGACGATGGAAAGCGGCTGGCCTGCAAACTGCAATATCCCGATATGGCCTCAGCCATCGATTCTGATCTGAAACAGTTGAAGCTGATCTTTTCGATCTATGAGCGCTATGACAAGGCGATCTCTACCAAGCGCATCTATGAGGAATTGTCGGAGCGTCTGCGCGAAGAACTGGACTATGAGCGCGAGGCCAAGGCGATGTTGCTGTATCAACATATGCTGGCCAATGAGTCCCGTGTGCGGGTACCAGATCCCGTGTCCGATCTGTCGACCAAGCGGCTTTTGACGATGACCTGGCTGGATGGCAGCCCGCTGATGACCTATCGCGATGCACCCCTGGAAACCCGCAATGAGATCGCACTGTCGATGTTCCGCGCCTGGTATGTCCCCTTCTATGACTATGGCGTCATTCATGGCGACCCGCATATGGGCAATTACGCGGTTCAAGACGACGGGCGCAGCATCAATCTGCTGGATTTCGGCTGTATCCGGATCTTCCCGCCAAGCTTTGTAACCGGTGTGATCGACCTGTACCGCGCCTTGCGGGACGATGATATGGATCTGGCCGTCCATGCCTATGAATCCTGGGGGTTTCAGAATATCTCAAAGGAATTGCTGGAAGTCCTGAATGTCTGGGCCCGTTTCCTGTATCGCCCCCTGATGGAAGACAAGGTGCAAAAAATCCAGGAAACCGACAACGGCCAATACGGGGCGCAAGTCGCCGGAAAGGTTCAGAAGGAATTGTCGCGCCTGGGTGGGGTTCAGCCCCCCCGCGAATTCGTACTGGTCGACCGCGCCGCAATTGGCCTGGGGTCCGTCTTCATGCATTTGAAGGCTGAAGTGAACTGGCACCGACAGTTTCATGAATTGATCGACGGCTTCGATGCCGCAAAATTGGAACAGCGGCAGGCCGCCGCCCTTGAGAAAGTCGGGCTGGTTGCCTAGGGACAGTTACAGTCGCATTAAAGAAAGTTTGCACCCGCCCCCCTTTTCTTTTGCCCAGACTGTTCCATATCGGTAACGTCGAGAGCATAAATACTGATTGCGGATCGTGCCCCAACGAACCTGAAAGGGATCGAGGGGCGTGTGTTGGGATGTGGAAACGGGGGATAACCCATGAAAATTGCGGTATTGAAGGAGCGACGCGACGGTGAAAAGCGCGTTGCGGCCTCGCCCGATAGTGTTGCGAAATTCATTTCGCTTGGCTGCTCCGTGACCGTAGAAACCGGTGCGGGCGATGCTGCCTCAATCCTGGATGGTGCCTTTAAAGAGGCCGGCGCAACCATCGCCAAAACTCCGGCTGATACGGTCAAAGGGGCTGATCTTGTTTTGAAGATCGCCCGGCCGCTGGAATCAGAGATTAAACTGTTTTCCAAAGGACAGGCGCTGGCCTGCCACGCTTATGCCCTGACAGAGGGCGATACCGTCAAGGCCCTGAACGATCAGGGCGTTACCCTGTTTGCAATGGAACTGGTGCCGCGCATTACCCGCGCCCAATCCATGGATATCCTGTCCAGTCAGGCAAACATGTCGGGCTATAAGGCCGTTCTGGATGCCTTGGAGTATTATGGTCGCGCCTTACCGATGATGTCTACGGCAGCGGGCCGCGTGAACCCGGCCAATGTGTTCATCATGGGGGTCGGCGTTGCGGGCCTGCAAGCCATCGCGACCGCCAAACGCCTGGGCGCAATTGTGCATGCGACCGATGTGCGCCCCGCAACGAAGGAGCAAGTTGAAAGCCTGGGCGGGAAATTCCTGGCGGTTGAGAATGAAGAATTCCAACAGGCACAGTCCGATGGCGGTTATGCCAAAGAAATGTCTGACGATTACAAGCGCCAGCAGGCTGAACTGATCGCCGAGAAAATCCAGAAAATGGATATTGTCATCACAACCGCCCTGATTCCGGGTCGGCCAGCCCCTGTTCTGGTGACGGAAGATCATGTTAAATCAATGAAGCCCGGTTCTGTGATCGTCGACCTGGCCGTAGAAGCGGGCGGGAACTGTCCGTTGAGCGAATACGGCAAGGTGGTGACAAAGCACGATGTGACCCTGATCGGGCATGCCAATGTACCCAGCCGTCTGGCCGAAACGACCAGCCAGCTTTTTGCGCGCAATCTTCTGAACTTCCTGACGCCCATGATCGACAAAGATACCGGAAAGATGAAGATCGACCGGGAAGATGCGGTCATTCAGGGCACCCTGGTCTGTATGGATGGGGAAATTGTTCAGGACCGCGTGAAAGAAGCGCTGGGCAGTGGATCATCCAAGCAGGCCGCGCCTAAAAAAGCCGCTGCGAAGAAGGCGTCCAAGAAATCTGGGCCAAAGAAGACAGGACCCAAAAAAGCCGGCGCGAAAAAAGCCGCTGCAAAAAAGGCGCCTGCTGAAACACAAGAGGCGGCAGCCCCGGCACAGACGCCCGCCAATGACAGCGCCGGTACTGATGGAAAGGAGGGCTGATCCATGGACAAGCAAGATTTGATGAACGCCGCCCAAAGCCTGCAAGAACAGGCGCAGGCCTTAGCGGCGAAGGCGGAAGCTCTGTCGGCGAAAGTGACCGCGCTGGACCCAACCGGGGTCGCATCCGCTGCGGAAGCCGCGACGCAAACGCCCTTTCTGTATCTCTTCACCGCCTTTGTTCTGGCCTGCGTCGTGGGCTATTACGTGGTGTGGTCGGTGACGCCCGCCCTGCACTCCCCCTTGATGGGGGTCACCAATGCGATTTCATCGGTGATCATAGTTGGGGCCTTGATCGCAGCGGGGCCTACTGACATGAGCCTGTCCAAAGTCTTCGGCTTTATCGCCGTGGTCCTGGCCAGTGTGAATATTTTCGGCGGTTTCGTTGTCACGAACCGGATGTTGTCCATGTTCAAGAAGAAACAACGCTAATCGCGGCGGGAAGGGAGACCGACAATGGAATGGGCCGGTTATGCATATCTCGTCGCGGCAGTGTGTTTCATCCTCGCACTACGCGGCCTCAGCCACCCGGAAACAGCCCGGAATGGTAATCGTTTCGGCATCGTCGGGATGGCGATTGCCATCCTGACAACCTTGGCTATGCCCAATGTTCTGTCCTATGAATGGATCATTCTTGGGATCGTCGTTGGCGGCGCAATCGGGACGTTTATTGCCCGTAAAATCGAAATGACGGCGCTGCCGCAATTGGTCGCCGCCTTCCACAGCCTTGTGGGCCTTGCCGCGGTTTTTGTTGCCGCTGCGGCCTTCTATGCACCGGAAGAATACAATATCGGGACCGCAGGCCAAATTGCCATTGGGTCCCTGATCGAAATGGGCCTTGGCACCGCCATCGGGGCTGTGACCTTTACCGGATCTCTGGTTGCCTTCGGTAAGTTGCAGGGAATCGTTGGGTCCAAGCCGCTGTCCTTTGTTGGTCAGCATCCATTGAATGCCGGATTGGGCATTCTGTTGGTGGTTTTGATTATCGCCTTATGTGTCACCCAGGCGCCCTGGATCTTCTGGGCCATCGTACTGGTGGCCTTTGCCTTGGGTTTCCTGCTGATCCTGCCAATTGGTGGCGCAGATATGCCCGTCGTTGTCTCCATGCTAAACAGCTATTCCGGCTGGGCCGCCGCAGGCATCGGCTTCACATTGGCCAATACCGCCTTGATCGTGACCGGTGCGCTGGTCGGTGCCTCTGGCGCGATCCTCAGCTATATCATGTGTAAGGGCATGAACCGGTCGATCTTCAATGTCATCCTGGGGGGCTTTGGCGGTGAAGTTGCCGGGGCATCTGGCGATGGCGGCGATGACGACCGCCCGGTCAAATCAGGCGGGCCGGAAGATGCGGCCTATATGATGAAGAATTCCGACAGCGTCATCATCGTGCCCGGTTATGGCATGGCTGTTGCCCAGGCACAGCATACCCTGCGGGAAATGGCGGATCTGCTGAAAGCAGAAGGCGTGACGGTCCGCTATGCGATCCACCCGGTTGCAGGCCGCATGCCAGGCCACATGAACGTGCTGTTGGCGGAAGCAGATGTTCCCTATGACGAGGTCATGGAACTGGAAGAAATCAACGGCGATTTCTCCAGCACCGATGTTGCCTTTGTGATCGGGGCAAATGACGTCACCAACCCAGCGGCAAAGACCGACAAGGCCTCCCCCATCTATGGCATGCCCATTCTGGATGTGGAAAATGCCGGTCAGGTCCTGTTCCTGAAACGCTCCATGGCGTCGGGCTATGCCGGGGTGCAGAATGAATTGTTCTTCCGCGACAACACCACGATGCTGTTTGGCGACGCCAAGCAGATGGTGGAAAAGATCGTGAAAAGCCTGAAGGGCTGATCCAGCCTTAATTAACCTGATGAAAGGGCCGGGGTGCTGTCACAAGCCTCCCGGCCCTTTGCTTTTTGATGCTTAAAGGCATATCGTAATATTACAGTAACAAAACAATCATATTGGATGAATGCAAATTGGTGCATTCTGTTGTCATCATAGTGTCATATTGTATTTCTGGATCGGGAGAGCATTATGAAAGCGCTGTATGTGAAATCAGGATCAGTTCTTGCCATACTAAGCCTGTTGATAGCGTTTGGGGGCAGCCTTCCCCAGGCTGCACAGGCGGGCGACGAACCCCAGATATGCGGGCCAAGAGACATTATTATCCAACGTCTGTCCGCCCGGTTTGAGGAACGCCAGTCTGCCGTTGGCATGACCAATGGGGGGTCTTTGGTAGAGCTATTCGTCTCCCCAAACGGGACATGGACCTTTGTTCATACCAATGGAAACGGCATCACCTGCTTGCTGGCAGCGGGTGAAGATTGGGAACCGACAATACAGGAAACAACCAGCGTTGCGCCAACCGCGTCTTAGAGTACGTTTCGGCGGTGATAGGTCAGCGCCATCGCGATCCCATGGCGCAGTTCTGATTCCGGGATGGATGTGTCGGGCGCGAAAACCAGCGCCCGCTTTCCCTGACTGTCAAACACATCAGGATATCGGGTCAAGATATCTGAAATCAGGGTGGTTGAGCAGGGAACATAAAGTGCCACAGCCCCGCCCGAACCGGGGATAGCATCCAATCGCACCGTCGTGCCAATCCTGTTTGCAACGGGGCGATAGGCAGGTTGCCCCCATTTCAGGCTTTCAGACAAGGGCCCGACGGAGGGGATCAAGGCGGCTTGATCAAAAATCAATTCCCGAAGAGACAGAAGCTTGTCACGAACATCCGCCTCATACTGATCAAAGACAGCCTGAACGGCAGCATCTTTGAACGCGGCAGGCATTACGCCTTACCACCCTCTTCCAGCAGGTCATCGTCAAGATCATCCCCGAGGTCGTCCCCCAGGTCGTCCTCAAAATCCTCATCGGCGAAAGCTGCGCCGTCCAAGTCTTCCACCTCATCATCCTCTGCATCCAGGATAACGCCGCCCGGACCGCGCCGTTCCGCGCGTGGGGTGCGCCCGAACATATCCCGATAGCATTTTGAAAAATGGGACGCGGAAGTAAAGCCACTGGCAAAGGCAACCTCGGTGACCGGCATGGTGGTCTGGGTCAGCAATGTCTTGGCTCGATTCAGCCGCAAACGCAGGTAATAGCGTGCCGGGCTGGTATTCAGATAGCGTCGGAACAGGCGTTCCAACTGGCGCCGGGACAGGCCGACACGATCCGCGATCTCGTCCCGGGTCAGCGCCTCTTCGGTATGGCGTTCCATTTCTGAGATCGCGCGGATCAGCTTGGGATGGCTGATTCGCAGGCGGGCCTGCAGGGGCAGCCGTTGATCATCATGGCCTTCGCGCATCCGCTCATGCATGAATTGCTCAGCCACAGCAGCAGCCAGATCGGCCCCGTGCTTGGTGGAGATTTCCTGCAGCATCATATCCAAGCCTGCAACGCCACCAGCACAGGTAAAACGGTCCCGGTCAATTTCAAACAATTCCGCCCGCACGTCCAGGTCTGGATATTCTTCCGTAAAACTGTCCAGGTTTTCCCAGTGGATGGTGCAGCGATAGCCGTTCAACAAGCCCGCATGGGCCAATACATGGGCCCCAGTACAGATTGCGCCAATATGGCTGCCTTCGCGCGCCCAACGGCGCAGCCAGCCAAAGACCGCATTGTCCTTGTAAACATGCGCATCAATGCCAGAACACAGGATGACATTGCTGGGCGGTAATGTGAAATCCGCAACAGAACGATCCGTTCCGATCGGAAACCCGTTAGAGGCCTGAACCGGCGCGCCATCCCGGCTGGCAGTTTCCCATTTATACAGGGTCTTGCCACTGATCCGATTGGCCAGCCGCATCGGCTCCACCACACCAGACAGGGCAATCAAAGAAAAATTTGGTATCAGCACGAATACGACCTTATCAGGGCCTGATCCTGCCAGGGGCTTCAACATGCGCATTCGTAACCGATCCTTCTTTATGCCGGTCCTGCTGAAATATAGTCTAAGCGACAGGCCCTTTCCCCAGGAAAGAACCGTTTCTGTGTGTACTGCCCATCCACAGGTATCCCAAGGGGGCAAGTTTCACATATGCGTCATCATCGCTATGGGCGTGATTGGGATTCTTGTCAATCCGCGTCATAGGGGGGAAAGGAGGTCTCGTCGCATTTTTTGTTAAGCCTGTCGCAGTTCTGAAAGGGGGGAATGGGCCGCTGTATTACACAAAAGGCCACTCAATGAGGATCTGTGACCATGAAGAAATATTCCATCTTCGCAATCGCCCGCAATGCCCGCACCCACCACGAAAACTGGGAACGCGCCTGGCGCAGTCCAGATCCCAAATCCCATTATGATGTGGTGATCATTGGCGGCGGCGGCCATGGATTGGCAACAGCCTATTATCTGGCGAAAGAATGCGGCATCACCAATGTCGCTGTGCTGGAAAAAGGCTGGCTTGGCGGCGGAAATACGGGGCGCAACACGACCATCGTGCGGTCCAATTATCTGTGGGATGAATCCGCTGCCCTGTATGATCACGCGGTGCGCCTGTGGGAAGGCCTCAGCGATGAATTGAATTACAACGTCATGTTCTCTCAGCGGGGCCTGTTGCATCTGGCGCATAATGTTCACGACATGCAGGAAATCGGGCGGCGCGGCAATTCCATCTATATGAATGGGATCGATAGTGAATTCCTGTCGCCCGAACAGGTCAAAGAGATGGTGCCGATCATCAATCTGAACTGTCGCTATCCGGTTATGGGCGGCCTGTTACAGCGTCGCGGCGGCACCGCGCGACATGATGCCGTGGCCTGGGGCTATGCCCGCGCGGCCGATGCAATGGGCGTTGATATCATCCAGAACTGTGAAGTCACCGGGTTCAAGATCGAAGGCGGTGTTGTAAAAGGCGTTGAGACCAGCCGCGGCAGCATCGGGGCGGGCAAGGTGGGCGTTGTCGCCGCCGGGCATTCCTCCGTCGTTGCGGAAATGGCCGGCTTCCGCATGCCCCTGGAAAGCTTCCCCTTGCAGGCCTTTGTCAGCGAGCCGATGAAACCCATCGTCGATTGCGTGATCATGTCCAACGCCATCCATGCCTATATCAGCCAATCCGATAAGGGCGAATTGGTGATTGGCGGATCGGGCGACCCCTATATCTCCTATTCCCAGCGGGGCAGCTTCGATCAGATCGAACATGTGGTGGGCCCGGTGCTGGAATTATATCCGATTTTCAGCCGGGTTCGCATGCTGCGCCAATGGGGCGGCATCACCGATGTGACTGTCGATCGTTCGCCCATCATGACCAAGACGCCGGTTGAAAATATGTATTTCAACTGTGGCTGGGGAACGGGCGGGTTCAAGGCAACGCCAGGATCGGGCCATGTCTTTGCCCATTCCATCGCCAATGGTGAAATGCACCCCATCGCAGCGCCCTTTTCCATGGATCGCTTCCACACCGGTGCCCTGATCGATGAAGCGGCCGCCGCCGCTGTTGCCCACTAAGCCGACACCCTTTCAGATTTGGAGCTTCTGCCATGTTTCTTGTAAAATGTCCCTGGTGTGGCTGGCGTGATCAGACCGAATTCAGCTATGGCGGCGAGGCCCATATCGCCCGCCCGCTGGAGCCTGGCCAGATTTCAGATCAGGAATGGGGCGATTACATCTATACCCGCAGGAATACGAAGGGCGTGCATGCGGAACGGTGGTCACACACCCAAGGCTGCGGGCGCTGGTTCAACGCGCTGCGCCACACCGTCACGGATGTCATGTGGGACAGCTATAAAATGGGAGAAGACGCGCCCACGCCGCCCAAGGATTGGGACGGATTGACCTGTTGCGATGATCACAAGAAATTAGCCGAAGGTGCTAAAAAATGAGCCAATCCTATCGCCTGTCCGACAAAGGCCGGTTGGACCGCAGCCAGAAATTGACCTTCACCTATGATGGGCAGAGTTACACGGGCTATCGTGGTGACACGCTGGCCTCTGCCCTGTTGGCCAATGGCGTGAAACTGGTCGGGCGCAGCTTCAAATACCACCGCCCGCGCGGCATTATGAGCGCAGGGTCTGAAGAACCCAATGCCCTGGTTCAATTGGAAACAGGACCGCGCACGGAACCCAATACCCGCGCCACCGTGGTGGATTTGTATGACGGGCTGACCGCTGCCAGCCAGAACTGCTGGCCGTCGGTAAAGTTTGATGTGCAATCGGTGAACCAGAAGATCGCAAAACTGTTCCCGGCTGGATTCTACTATAAGACCTTTATGTTCCCCGCCTCCTGGTGGACGCCGGTCTATGAAAAGATTATCCGACGTGCGGCAGGATTGGGTAAGTCCCCAATGGAGCGGGACCCGGATTCCTATGCCCAGAAATTCGCTTTCTGTGATGTGCTTGTGGTTGGGGGTGGCCCCGCCGGGATCGCTGCGGCTTTGGCAGCAGGTCGCACCGGTGCGCGTGTCATCCTGGCCGACGAACAACAGGAAATGGGCGGTGCGCTGCTCAGCGATGATGCTCTGATCGACGGACAGCCCGCCCTGGACTGGGTTGCAAAATCCCTGGCGGAGTTAAGCCGCCTGGACGAGGTGACCATATTGCCGCGCACAACCGTGTCTGGCTATTACGATTATAACTATCTGACCGCACTGGAGCGGGTCACTGACCATCTGGGGCCGCAGGCGGATGATCGCATCCCCCGTCAGCGTTTCTGGAAAATCCGCGCGAAAAAGGTTGTACTGGCCCAGGGTGCGATTGAACGCCCGCTGGTATTTGCCGACAATGATCGCCCCGGCATCATGCTGGCGGCGGCCTTGCGCACCTATATCAATCGCTATGGCGTTCTACCCGGTCGTCAGGTTGTTGTCTTCACCAATAATGACAGCGCCTATAAAACCGCAATCGACGCCCATACATCGGGTGCCACGGTCGATATTGTCGATTTACGGGAAGATCCGACCGGCCCTCTGGTGAAACAGGCCGAAGCCCTGATGATCCGCATCCATAAAGGCAGCGCCGTGGTTGCGACATTTGGCAAGCATTCCGTGACCGGCTGCGAGATTGCGAAAATATCTGCCGATGGCAAAAGCCTTGTTTCAGATACGACCTATATCGCCTGCGATATTCTGGCCAATTCGAACGGCTGGAACCCATCCGTGCATCTGTGGAGCCAGGCGCGGGGCAAACTGACCTGGGACGCAGAAAAGAACAGCTTTATCCCCGGTCATGCGGGCCCCTGGCTGCCAGTTGCGGCCGGGTCGGGAACCGGTGCCTATGATCTGGGTGATTGCCTGTCACAAGGCTTCGCGCAGGGCGTCGCTGCAGCGCAGGCGGCGGGCTTTGGCAGCGGCGAAGTGCCCAAGACTCCCACTACTGAGCCTCTGGTTGAAGGACCTGAACGCATGGTCTGGACCATTCCCGGCAAGAAGCCGCTGGGTCATGGCAAGGCCAAGCATTTCCACGATCATCAGAATGATGTTGTCGCCTCTGACATTCATCTGGCCGCCCGCGAAGGCTATCTGTCGGTCGAGCATTTGAAGCGCTATACCACAACCGGCATGGGCACCGATCAGGGCAAAACATCCAACGTCAATGCGCTGGCGATTATGGCGGAAATCCGCAATGCCGCGATCCCGGAGGTTGGCACCACGACCTTCCGTCCGCCCTATACGCCTATCACGTTTGGAGCGGTTACAGGACAGAATCGCAATCACCTGTTCATTCAGGAACGCACCAGCGCGATGCATCCGGCCCATGTCGAAAATGGTGCGGTGTTTGAAGATGTCGGTGACTGGAAGCGCCCCTGGTATTTCCCCAAGACAAGCAAATCCGGCGTTACAGAATCGATGGATCAGGCTGTCCTGCGCGAATGCCGTCAGGTACGCGAGACAGTTGGCATGCTGGATGCCTCCACCCTGGGCAAGATTGACATCCAGGGCAAGGACGCGGCTGAATTCCTGAACTGGGTCTATACCAATAAATGGGACACGCTGAAGCCTGGGCGCGCCCGATATGGCCTGATGCTGAACGAACATGGCATGGTGTTTGACGATGGTGTCACGACCCGCCTGGCCGATGATCATTTCCATATGACCACAACAACCGGCGGCGCTGCGCGGGTTCTAGGCTGGCTGGAGAACTGGTCCCAGACTGAATGGCCCCAGATGGAGGTCTATATGACCTCTGTGACCGAACAATGGGCGGTCTGCACCATCACCGGGCCAAATGCGCGGGCATTGCTGGCAGATGTCACTTCCATGCCGTTGGATCCGGAAATATTCCCCTTCATGGCGATGCAGGAAGGCACGGTTGCCGGGGCCCCCGCACGGGTCTATCGAATCAGCTTCACCGGTGATCTGGCCTATGAAATCAACGTCCCTGCCCGATATGGCCTGCATGTCTGGCGCGCGCTACAGGACGCCGGGAAGGCCCATGGCCTGTGCCTGTATGGAACGGAAACCATGCATGTCCTGCGCGCGGAAAAGGGCTTCATCATCGTTGGTCAAGATACAGATGGTACGGTTACCCCGATGGATCTAAATATGGACTGGATCGTGTCCAAGAAGAAAGATGATTTCCTGGGCCGCCGATCCTTCTATCGCACCGATACGAAACGGGAAGGCCGCAAGCAATTGGTTGGCCTGTTGACAGAAAACCCGAATTTCGTGCTGCCAGAAGGGGCGCATGTGGTGGAAGACGTGAAACCCAAGCCCCCGATGAAGACATTGGGCCATGTCACATCCAGTTACTACAGCCCGAATGTAGGCCGTTCGATTGCCCTTGCCCTAGTGGCGGATGGCATCAAGCGCAAAGGCGATACGCTTTCTGTCCCATTGATGAATGGGCATGTGGAAAAGGTGACGCTGACCGATACAGTCTTCTTTGATAAGGAAGGGGTACGCTCCAATGGCTAAGGCATCCAGTTTGTATCCGGGCGTTACCATTGAAACGCCGCTGTCGGGCAAAGACCCAATTCAGGCCCAGGGTGTGACCATCACGGAACTGCCGTTTCTGGGGAAGGTCACTTTGCGGGGTAATGCAGCCGACCCAGCCTTCGCGGCGGGGGTTAAATCTGTCCTGGGGGCAGATCTGCCGACACAGCCTCTATCCTCCCTGCGCGTCGGCGCCTTTCGAGTATTCTGGAAAGCATTCGACGAATGGCTGATCTGGACCAACGAGGATGCGCAAATTCAATTGATCACCGATTTGAACGCCGCGCTTTCGGGTATTCGCAAATCTGTTGTTGATGTCAGTGATTACTACACAATACTGCGCGTTGATGGCACACGCAGCCGCGATCTTCTGGCGAAAGGCTGTGTCGTTGATTTACATCCCCGCGCCTTTAAGCCGGGACAAGCAACAGGTACCGGGTTCCATCATGCAACGATCTTCATCACCCTTACCGATGCCGATACATTCGACATCATGATCCGGTGGAGTTTTGCTGATTATCTGTGGGCCTATCTTGCCGATGGGGCACGGGAATGGGCACCCGCCTGATAGCGGATACCTGCATACAATTACGTGGCACCAACTCCCTTTTGGGTGTTAAATACTTTCAAAGTTTAACAACGCCCATAAAAGTAAGGGACCGTTTCATGTTGCGGGATTTTGAACGTATCGCCGGGAAAGTCGCGAATGCTCCGCGCCCGCCCCTTCCCGGCGGCGTTGTAGAGGAAACACCGATAGAAGATTCCCCGGACATGCTGACGCCTGAAAAGGATGGTACCTACCTGCCAGCTGGCGTGATTCTTGAATACAGGGATGATCACGACCAGTGGAGTGTGCGCCGCGTCACCCTGCTGTCGGCAAAGACAGAGGGTGACGATCCCAGCTTCACTGCCTTTTGCCATACGCGCCAGGATATCAGGCGGTTCCGCCTGACACGTCCCATGCGGGTGATTGATCCACATGGCGGTGCACTTCCTTATGATTCACCCTATACATTTCTGGAACGGTTTCGCTGCGAAGGAACAGGCGACAGCGTCAGCGATCAAACCCGCAGCCTGCTGTGCGCGGCGCGGGATGAATTATCGGTGCTTATGTTCTTCTCTCGCTGTGATGGATATCTGCATCCGGCCGAACGAACGGTTGTGTTGTCCTTTATTCAACAGAATTATGGAAAAACCGAATGCCCGGCTGATACGGTTTGGGAAATCGTCCGGCGCCTGTATCCAGACTCCCGGACAATGCTGAACTGCGCCCATGATATCATGGATACCAAGGGTGAAGAGGCCCTGGAAGCCCTGCAACAGTCAATCCGCACATTGATAGAGGCGGATGGCATCATCCATAGCGATGAAGCCTTGCACGCGATCGAACTGTCCTTCTTGAGATAGCAACCGCCTCCGCCCTGCCGCCACCAGCGTCTGATCGGCCCCTGCTTTCTTTGCAAAGCGGGCATGACGCATTTTGATCCCGTAATAGACCACACAGTTCGTGACATCTTCTTTTTTGTTGACAGAACGACATAAAGATATTGTTATGTGTGCATCATGTTATGAGGTTAAGCAAATGGACAGACTTCTTCAGGCAATGCGCGCCGTGGCAGAACCAACCCGAATTCGGATCCTGAACCTGTGCGCCCATTCAGAACTGACGGTCAGCGATCTTGTCGGCTTGCTGGGTCAAAGCCAGCCACGCCTGTCCCGTCATTTGAAATTGCTGGTCGAAGGCCATGTGCTGGAACGCCATCAGGAAGGATCCTGGGCGCGTTACCGCCTGGCATCGGATCGCCGCGCAGATGATAACGCTGCCAGCTTTGCGTCTGCCGTCTTGGACCTGCTGCCACAGGAAGATCCTGTTCTGGCGCGCGACATGGATCGGTTGGACCGGTTGCGCCGCAAATGGGATGCGGAGGCTGCGGATTACTTTAAACGCAATGCCGCCGAATGGGATCATATCCGCACGCTGCATGTCGATGAAGAAGCCGTATCCAATGCTTTATCTGATGTAACGCGAAATTGGTCCCTGGGCCGATTGCTGGATATCGGAACCGGCACCGGAAAATTGCTGGAACTATTGGGGCCGCGCGCCAATTCCGCCGTTGGTATTGATCTGTCTGCGGAAATGCTGCGTGTTGCGCGCGCCGCCATTGAACGCGAGGGGCTGACGGACTGTCAGGTGCGTCAGGCCGATATGTATCAAATCCCCAGCGCTGATCAGGATTTCGACACGGCCGTTTTGCATATGGTGTTGCATTACGCCGATGATCCCGCCCAGGCCTTGGCCGAAGCCTCCCGCGTATTATCTGACACGGGCCGCATTCTGATTGTCGATTTTGAACAGCATAATCTGGCAGAGTTGCGGGCAGAACATGCGCACCGCTGGCCGGGATTCACCCAGGAACAGATTCAAAATTGGCTTCAGGAAACCGGGTTCGGCGACATTGCTGTGACGCGATTGGAAGGCGGTGCTCTGACCGTTTGTGTTTGGACCGCGCAGAAGATCGCGCATTCCCAGGCGGAGGAAGCAGCATGAGCCATCCAATCCGAATCGGTTTTGAAGTGTTTCCACCCAAATCTGGCAGCTCTGAGACATTTGAAAACAGTGTCGCAACATTGGCCACCATCGGCGACTATGTTTCGGTAACCTACGGGGCGTCTGGGTCTGGTAGAGAACGCAGCGAAACTGCCATCAATGCCCTGGTTGCAAAGGGCCAAGCCAATAAAATCGCCGCCCATTTGACCGCATCCAGTCAATCCAGGGATCAAATCGACAGACTGGCCCGCGACTGGAAGGCAAAAGGCATTCGCCGGATCGTAGCCCTAAGGGGCGATGCCCCCGCTGTGACGGGGCATGAGTATCCCTGCGCCGCCGCGCTGACCGAGGGATTGAGCAAGATTGGCGGCTTCGACATCGCTGTTGCCTGCTATCCCGAAGGCCATCCAAAATCCGCTTCAAAGGCGGCAGAGATGGACCACCTGAAGCGTAAATTCGATGCCGGGGCCAGTGAGGCAATCACCCAATTCTTCTTTAACATCGAAGACTATCTGCGCTTTCGGGATGACTGCCGCGCGGCGGGCATTCATCAACCCATCATCCCCGGCCTTTTACCCGTTGCCAGCCTGGAAGGATTGCATCGTTTCGCCGCCGGGTGTGGCGCGAAAGTTCCAGGATGGCTGGATGCCCGTTTCGCCGGGTTGGAAGACGATCCTGAAACCGTGCGCACGCTATCGGTTGCCACAACCGTTTCCCTGTCTGATCGTTTGATCGCAGAAGGGGTCGACCATATTCACCTATATACATTAAATCGCGTGCGGGATGCGTTGACCATCGCCCGGGCGCTTGGCATCACAGGCACAGAAAGCGCCGTGATTACTCAAAAAGAGGAGGCTGCGTAAACCAATGCGGACAATTACAGAAGCCCTGACCCATCATGTTCTGTTGACCGATGGATCTATCACCAGAGAGCTTAAGCTGCCGGAACTGGATCTGGACGCAGAGCGGGATTTCTTCGGGGCGGCCGAATGCCCGGAAGTGCTGAACCTGACGCGCTACAGCAAGGTTGTTGATGTGCATAAGGCCTTCTTGAAGGCCGGTGCAGATATCGTGCGGACCAACAGCCTGCGCGCAAACCCTCTTACCCTGCGTGCCTATGGTCTGGAAGATGAAGCCTTCATGATCAATTTCAAGGCTGCCGAAGCAGCCGCAGAAGCGGTCGACAGTGTGCCCGGTGAAGGCCGTCGCCGTTTTGTCATGGGTGTTGTGCGCGACGATGGCTGGGATATCCCTCCCGGTGACGTGGAAGCCGCCGCCAGCATTCAGGTTGAAGGGCTGATTGCCGGGGGAGCCGATGGCATTCTGTTGGACGTGTTACCCGGGGTTGGACGCATACAAGCCATGCTGGAAGGGGCTAACAAGGCTAGGGAAAAGCTGAACAGCCGCATCGCGATCCTGCTGCAACGGATTGAAGGTGGACCCCGCTTTGGTCCGCGCACTGTCGACAGCGCCGATGGCATTGTCCAATTCCGCCCCGGCGATGCCCGCCGCGCGGCCTGGCTGGACAGCGCCTTGCGCGATGGCACGGTCAATCTGATTGGCGGCGGGTCATTGCCGCAGCATACCGCTGCCCTGGACACATTGTTGCGGGATCGTGCGGAGGATGGCTTCCGTCCGGTACTGGGTTGGGTCCGTGACGAACGTGTGGTCGATGATCTGGAACCTGTATCCAGTTGGACCCGTTTCCCTGACCCTGTCGAGGCACCGGAATCGGTGTCCGAAACAGCCTGACCGACCGCGTGAACGGGTCTTTAGACAGGACTTTGTTCACCGAAAACCAAGAACGGCGCGATTCCGACGTTAATAGACGCGGGCGCGCTGTTCCCTTGCGCTCGCTCGGTTAACTTTCGTCCATCTGACGACGGACAATAATCCTGTCGTGCTGACCCGATGTCGCGCCTGACATTGTGGAGACGACATCGTATCAAGGAATTTGCTCAATGACCCGGACTGTTCTCGAATCCAAGACCAAAACCCACATTATCGGGTTTGACCGCCCCTTCACCGTAATCGGGGAACGTATCAATCCAACCGGCCGCAAAAAGCTGGCAGCGGAAATGAAGGAATACAATTTCGAGACAGTCACGGCAGACGCGCTGGCACAGGCTGCTGCGGGAGCCCATATGCTGGACGTCAACGCAGGCATTCCACTGGCCAACGAGCCCGACATTCTGGCAAAAACCATCAAGCTGGTGCAAAGCCTGGTTGATATTCCCCTGTGCATCGACAGTTCTATTGTAGAAGCCCTGGAACAAGGCCTGGCCGCCTATGAAGGCCGCCCGCTGCTGAACTCTGTGACCGGGGAAGAAGAGCGCCTGGAAGTCGTGCTGCCGCTGGTAAAGAAATATGGCTGTGCCGTGGTTGGCATTTCCAACGACGAAACCGGTATTTCCGAAGATCCGGACGTTCGTTTCCAGGTTGCCAAAAAGATCGTCGAACACGCCGCGGATTATGGTATTCCCGCCCATGACGTTGTGATCGATCCCCTGGTGATGCCAATCGGTGCCCTGGGCAATGCCGGTGTGGGCGCCTTGAACCTGATCCGTCGCCTGCATGATGAATTGAAGGTCAACACGACCTGTGGCGCATCAAACATGAGTTTTGGTTTGCCAAATCGGCATTCATTGAACGGTGCATTCCTGTCCATGGCGGTTGGGGCCGGCATGACCAGCGCCATCATGAACCCGCTGCACGAGCCGGAAATGCACGCAATTTGGGGCGCAGATGTGATCGCCGGTCACGACAAGGATTGCGCCGCCTGGATCAAGCGCTTCCGCGAGGCCGCCCCGGAAGGTGAAGCACAAGGAGCCCGTGGGGGTCGCAGCACGCGCCGCCGCCGTTCTGCCTGACGCCAACCCTTCGTTCCGCTGTTGTAAACAAAAAAGAGTACCTTATGGCTGACGCCGACCCGACCAAGACTGATACACAATCCACTGCCCCCGAAGGGAAAACCGCCCATGTGGTTTTCACCCCTTCGGGCCGCAGTGGTGATTTTGCGATTGGAACCCCCATCCTTCAGGCGGCCCGACATCTGGGCGTCGATCTGGATTCTGTCTGTGGCGGTCGTGGCATTTGCGGGCGATGCCAAATCACCCCTTCGGTCGGGGATTTTTCCAAGTTTCAGATCAAAAGCAAGGCGGAAAACATCTCCCCCATGAATGCGGTGGAGGAACGCTATCGAAGCAAACGCAGCATGAAGGCGGATCGCAGGCTGGGCTGTTCCAGCACGATCCAGGGTGACCTGGTGATCGACATACCCGCCGACAGCCAGGTCCATAAACAGGTTGTGCGCAAACGCGCTGAGGTCCGGAGTATTGAAATCAATCCGGTCGTGCGTCTGCATTATGTCGAGGTTGAAGAACCCGACATGCACCATCCGTCTGGAGATCTGGAGCGGCTGGAACAGGCCCTGTATGAACAATGGGGACTGACCGTCGATCACGCCGACCTGTCCGTCATTCAGATTTTGCAGAAGGCATTGCGCAAGGGCGAGTGGAAGATCACCGCCGCCGTCCGGAATGAACATGAATTGATTTATGTCTGGCCGGGTTTCCACGACAAGATCTTTGGCTGTGCGATTGACGTCGGATCCACCACGATGTCGGTGCATTTGACCAATCTGCAAACCGGTGATGTCGTTACCTCTGTTGGCGCAATGAACCCGCAGATCCGCTTTGGCGAAGACCTGATGAGCCGGGTCAGCTATGTCATGATGAATCCGGGCGGAGAGGTCGAAATGACCAAGGCCGTCCGCGAAAGCTTGGGATATCTGATCGGTCAGGCTGCGGTTGAGGCAAAAGTACATCCCAGCGAGATTCTGGAACTTGTCATGGTTGGAAACCCAATCATGCACCATCTGTTGCTGGGTATTGATCCGACCGAGTTGGGCTGGGCGCCTTTCGCCCTGGCGACCAATCAATCGTTAGAAGTCCTGGCCAGCGAATTGGACTTGAAGGGTAAGACTAATCCAGGCGCGCGGGTCTATTTCCTGCCCTGTGTTGCTGGCCATGTCGGGGCCGATGCCGCCGGTGTCGCCCTGGCAGAAGGCCCGCAATTGCGCGAAGAGGTCACTTTGGTCGTTGATGTTGGGACCAATGCGGAAATCATTCTGGGCAATAAGGACCGGTTGCTGGCCTGTTCCAGCCCGACAGGCCCGGCCCTGGAAGGCGCACAGATTTCCTCTGGCCAGCGCGCGGCACCAGGCGCAATCGAACGGGTGCGCATTGACCCGGAAACGCTAGAGCCGCGCTTTAAGGTGATCGGCTCAGATCTGTGGTCCAATGAGGCAGGCTTTGCCGAAGCGTCGAAAAAGACCGGTGTCACAGGCATCTGTGGATCAGGCATTATAGAAGTCCTGGCGGAAATGTTCCTGGCCGGGCTGATCACCGAAGACGGCATTATTGATGGCGGCACCGCGTCGCGCACCGACCGTATTCTGGGGGAAGGCCGCACCTTCTCCTATATCCTGCATCGCGGGGAGCCGGAAATCCGTGTAACCCAGGCCGATGTGCGCGCCATTCAATTGGCAAAAGGGGCGCTGTATGCCGGCGCGCAATTGCTGATCGACAAATTGGGCAAGCCCGTGGAACGCATCGTTCTGGCCGGTGCCTTTGGCAGCCATATCGATGCAAAATACGCCATGGTTCTGGGTCTTATACCGGACTGTCCGCTGGATATGGTCGCCTCTGTCGGGAATGCGGCTGGAACCGGGGCGCGTATTGCCCTGTTGAACCGCCATTCCCGTGAGGAGATCAAGCAGATCGTGTCGGGAATTGAGAAAATCGAAACCGCCGTCGAACCGCGCTTTCAGGAGCATTTCGTCGGTGCGATGGCCTTCCCGCATAAGACAGCGCCCTTTCCGAATCTGGAAAAGGTCATCACGCTGCCACCAAAGAAATCTGCCCACTCGTCCAATGACGATGGCGAAACAGGTGGCCGTCGCCGGAGACGCCGTGGCTAGCGGCATACAGATACACTAAACGCAGGAAAGAGCGCGCCATGTCGGAGACCATCACCATGACTGAGGTTGATCAGATCGTAAACTTCATGAGCACCTGCACGCTGGAGGTAACGCCAGGAGGGGCCGCGAAGATTGATGATTTCCGCGCCGTCCTGCGCCCGGATCAGATCGTCTATGTAACCTTCCTGCCAGGATCAGACTTCCGCGATACTGTGGTCACGGTCAAAAAGCTGAAAGAACAGGGCATGCGCCCGGTTCCCCATTTCGCCGCCCGCTCCATCCCCACGAAAGCATTCTTTGAAGAAAACCTGAAGATGCTGACGGAAGAAACCGGTGTCGAAGAAGCCCTGCTGATCGGCGGCGGCGTCGACAACCCTGTCGGGGAATTCAGCGAATCCATGGAAATCCTGCGACTGGGCCTGTTTGAGAAATATGGCATCACGCATCTGGGAATTGCCGGTCATCCGGAAGGCAGCCCAGACATTAAGCCCGCCGAAGTCATCCGCGCCCTGCTGGACAAGAACGCCTATGCCGCCCAAAGCCCGATTGATTTCTATATCGCGACACAATTCTGTTTTGAGGCAGAACCGCTGATTCAATGGGACCGGCAGATCCGCGCAGAGGGCAACACATTGCCGATCCATATCGGCATTCCAGGATTGGCGACGATCAAGACCCTGATGAAACATGCCCAAGCCTGCGGCATCGGCAATTCCATGCGCTTCATCGCCAAACAAGCCCGAAATGTCGCCAAACTGATGAGCGTCAGCGAACCCGACAAACTGGTCCGCGATCTGGCCCTATACAAGGCAACCGATCCCAATTGCGGCATCATCCAGGCCCATCTGTATCCCCTGGGCGGCCTGAAGAAATCCTCTGCCTGGCTGTATGCCATTCAAGATGGCAAGATTGAACTGACCAAAAAGGGTGGATTCAAGACAGACTACGCGGTGGAATAAGCCAACCCGTTTTATCTGCATTCATAGTACTTTGGGGGTGTCCGGTCGCGATGGAAGACTCGATCCTCGCACAATGGAACAATGCCCTGGGCCGTGCTATTGTCGCTCTGGGAACGCCAGACTTTGGTCCGCGCCTGACCCAGGCGATCCGCGCTCTGGTTCCCTTTGATAACGTCATGCTGTTTGTCTATCGCGGGGAAGAGAGACCCCTGGCGGCGTATACCGATGTCGCCTCCTCAGATGAGGCATTGATCATCATGGGAGGCTATATCACCGGCCCCTATCTGTTGGATCCGTATTTTACTGAAGTTCTGAGCGGGCGGGTGACTGGTCTGGCGCGACTGTCCGACATCGCGCCAGACCGGTTCTTTGAGACCGAATATTTCAAACGACACTACATCCGAACCGGGATCATTGACGAAGTTGGCTTCTTCATGGGGTTGCCAGACGGTGTGACAGCAGTCCTGAGCATCACGAAACGGGGCACGGCCCAGCGCTTCACGCCTGAGGACCTGGCGCTGTTGAATGATATCGCCCCCGCTGTCAGCGCCTTGGGTGCCCATAACTGGATGCCGCTGTACAAGGAATTTGAAACACGACGGAATGGCGAAAACAGACCTGGGCTTGACCCGGTGCATCCGATCGAAGCCGCGATGAACGCAGTTGGCCAGGATGTCTTAAGCCGGCGCGAGTCAGAGGTCGTGGCCTTTATCCTGCGCGGTCACTCCACCGACTCCATCGCGCTGCATTTGGGCATCAGCCCCGGTACCGTTAAAATCCACCGCAAGAATGCCTATAGCAAGCTGGCGATATCCTCTCAGGCGGAACTGTTCACGCTATTGCTGGACCGGTTGCGAATCCTGGTGCCGCCTGCAGCCTAAAGCCCGTGATACTGCTTGAACCAGGTAACAAATTTCGGCAGGCCGACATCTATGGGGGTTGTCGGGGCATAGCCGAAATCATTGGCGATGGCGTCGATATCGGCATAGGTCTTTTGCACATCGCCCGGCTGCATCGGCTGGAAATCGATATCTGCCTTGATACCCAGCGCGGATTCCAGAACGGAGATCATCCGCATCAGGGGTTCTGAGCGGTTGTTGCCGATGTTATAGACGCGGTGGGCTGCCAATTGATTGCCCCGCACCGGCGGTCCGTCCAGCACGGCCATAACGCCAGCGACGATATCATCCACATAGGTGAAATCGCGCATCATATCGCCATTGTTGAAAACTGGGATCTTCTCCCCCCGCAGCATCTTCTCCACAAAGATCCAGGCGGCCATATCGGGTCGACCCCAGGGACCATAAACCGTAAAGAATCGCAGGCCCGTCATTGGGATATCATACAGGTGGCTGTAAGAATGGCTCATCAACTCGTCGGAGCGCTTGGTCGCGGCATACAATGAAACCGGCGTATCCGTGCGGTCATCGACGGAAAACGGCACCTTGGTATTGCCGCCATAGACAGAAGAGGAGGACGCATAGACCATATGCCGGAAGCCGTCGATGTTGCGCGCCAATTCCATCACATTCAAATGGCCCAGCAGATTTGATCGAACATAGGCATAGGGATTTTTCAGGGAGTACCGAACCCCCGCCTGAGCCGCCAGATTGACGATACGGTCAATCTTCAATGCCGGGTCATTCAATGCCAGAACATCATCCGTATCAGCGATGTCCAGCTTCTGGAACGTAAATCCCGGCTTGTCCGCCAAGGTTGCCAGCCGGGCCTGTTTGAGCGCCGGATCGTAATAATCATTCAGATCGTCGACACCAATGACTGTCTCTCCCCGCGCCAATAACTGTTGGGACAGGGTCATTCCGATGAAGCCAGCGGCACCCGTTACTAGCACGGTCATTGTGTCGTTCTTCCAAAAGAAAAGGGGTTTCAACTGTGGGCGTCGTATACCGGGTTACGCGCTTCGATGCACCCTGAAATTTAGATCAGGTATCAGACCCGACGCGACTGGCAACAGGACCGGACTGATTGACGTATTTTGCGCCTTCCTTGCGATCATAGGGATTAAGGGCTGGCGAGGTCAGAGGTTCAAAGCTGACGGCACAGACCCGCATGCCAGGTCTCAGCGCCAGCGCCACATTGCCCGCATTAAAAAATTCCAGCGTGATAACGCCATTCCAACCTGGCTCAAGCGTGTGGGCCGTGGCATGGACCATCAACCCGATGCGCGCCAGACTGGACCGACCATCCAGCCAGCCGACCAGATCATCTGGAATTTTGACCCGCTCCCGCGTGGCCCCCAGCGCGAAGGCCTTGGGCTGCAGGATAAAGGCATCGCCCTGTGGAACGGCATATTCGGTCATCGGGTCCTTGTCCCCTAACCCCTTGCCGCCCAATCCTTTATCGACATCGATGACAGAGATCTGTTCATGCTTGAAATACAGGAAACGATCATCCAGCGTCAGGTCAATGGAAACCGGGCCGAACCGAACATTCTCAGACGGCTCTATCTCAATCGACTTATCAGCAATTCGTTGCAGGATATCCCGGTCGGATAACTTCATGATGCGTCCTCAATCCCCGTGTTTCATGCTTATTCTGTCCTTCATGCGCCGCGATTCGACAACAGCCCGCAAGGGAAAGCAAGACAGTTGAAAATTTAGGTCAGTAATGCTAACCTAAATCCAATCAAGAATAAAATATCTCACAGGACAGCAGTCTTGTGATGCATTCAGACCGGCCCCATACTCATCATAAAGAATGAGCATCCGGGCTCTTTATGGGAGAGGCTCACCATGGCCGAATTGGCAGATGTACAACTGGACGATAAATACACGCTGGAACAGGGTCGGGTCTTCCTGACCGGGACGCAGGCGCTGGTTCGCCTGCCGCTGATGCAGCGTTTACGAGACCAGGCTGCCGGACTTAACACGGGCTGTTTCATCTCCGGCTATCGCGGATCGCCCCTTGGCGGCTTTGACCAACAGCTGTGGCGGGCCCGGAAATTCTTGGAAAAGAGCAACATTCATTTCAAAGCGGGCGTGAACGAAGACCTGGCCGCAACCGCTGTCTGGGGCACGCAGCAGGTTGGCCTGTATCCCGGCGCGGAAGTCGATGGCGTGTTTTCCATCTGGTATGGCAAGGGGCCCGGCGTCGACCGATCAGGCGATGTTTTCCGCCATGCAAATCTGGCTGGGACCGCTGCCCATGGCGGCGTATTGGCCCTGGCGGGGGATGACCATACCTGCAAATCGTCAACCACCGCCCACCAGACTGAATATGCCTTCATGGACGCCATGATCCCCGTTCTGCACCCCGCCAATGTGCAAGAATTTCTGGATATGGGCCTGCATGGCTGGGCGATGTCGCGCTATGCCGGGGTCTGGGTCGCCTTCAAAACACTGGCTGATACGGTTGATACATCGGCATCCGTCTATGTCGACCCGCATCGCGTCCAGTGTAAAATCCCTGAAGATTTTGATATGCCGGAAGGCGGCCTGAACATTCGCGCCTCCATCCATCAACCGCTGCAGGAAGAAGAACTGCTGCATAAATATCGCCTATATGCCGCGCTGGCCTATGTGCGGGCAAATGGGCTGAACTATCAGGTCTGGCCCAGCAAGAACCGCCGCCTGGGTATCGTCACGACAGGCAAGAGCTATTTGGACGTGATGCAGGCCCTGGAAGACCTGCATATCGATGAGGCATTCGCCGAGAAGCTGGGGATCGTAATTTATAAGGTGGGTATGCCCTGGCCGCTGGAGCGCGAAGGCATTCGCCATTTCGCCGAAGGGCTGGAAGAAATTCTGGTTGTCGAAGAAAAGCGCGCCGTGATCGAAAACCAACTTAAAGAGCAACTTTATAACTGGCGCGAAGATGTGCGGCCCCGGGTGGTTGGTAAATTTAACGATCAGCGAGAATTGCAGCTTCCGTCATATGGGGAATTAACTCCTGCTGGAATCGCTCGCGTGCTGGTGGACCGCCTTAAGAAACTGCCCGGCGGCAATGCGACTGTAGATTCCAATGAGCATTTCAAAAATCGTTTAGGATTCTTAACCGCGAAAGAAAAATCCCTGTCGGAGACTAAGGGCGGTACCAAGCGCGTTCCTTATTTCTGCTCCGGTTGTCCCCATAATACCTCCACCAAGGTGCCAGAAGGCAGCCGTGCTTTAGCTGGGATTGGCTGTCACTACATGGCGCTGTGGATGGATCGCAATACCCAAAGCTTCACCCAGATGGGGGGCGAAGGCATGACCTGGATCGGTCAGGCCCCCTTCACCAGCGAAAAACACGTCTTCGTCAATCTTGGTGATGGGACCTATTTCCATTCCGGACTGCTGGCGATCCGCGCGGCGGTATCGTCTGGTGCCAATATCACTTACAAAATCCTGTTCAACGATGCCGTCGCCATGACCGGGGGCCAGCCCCATGATGGGCCCATCGATGTCCCAACCATGGCGCAACAGGTTGCCTCAGAAAAAATCGCGCGCCTGGCTGTCGTCTCTGACGAGCCGGAGAAATATGGCACCACGCCTGGCTACTTCCCGCCGGGCACAACGGTGCATCACCGCAGCGAATTGACCACCCTGCAAAAGGAATTCCGTGAAACCCCCGGATGCACAGTGATCATCTATGACCAGACCTGTGCCGCAGAAAAGCGCCGTCGCCGCAAGCGCGGCCTGTATCCTGATCCCGCCAAACGCGCCTTTATCAACGAGGCCGTATGCGAAGGCTGTGGCGATTGCTCCGTAAAATCCAACTGCCTGTCGGTGGTGCCGAAGGAAACCGAATTCGGCCGCAAACGAGAGATCGACCAGTCCAGTTGCAACAAAGACTATTCTTGTGTCGATGGCTTCTGCCCCTCCTTCGTGACCGTGCATGGTGGCAGCTTGCGAAAGGGCAAGGGGGCCGATGCTGGATCAGCCCAGGCAGCCGGTGTTGCCGATGTGTTTGAGGCCTTACCCGAACCCACCATCCGTCCCCTGACAGATAAACCCTGGGACATCCTGCTGACCGGTGTTGGCGGCACAGGGGTTGTGACCATTGGGGCCCTGCTGGGCATGGCCGCGCATTTAGAAGGGGCCGGCTGTTCCGTGTTGGATATGGCGGGCCTGGCGCAGAAGGGTGGCCCGGTCACCAGCCATATCCGACTGGCGAAATCCCCGGAAGACATCAAGGCCGTCCGCATTGCCGCGGGGGGTGCTGATTTGATCCTGGGCTGTGATATCGTTGTCGCCTCTGGCGCTGATGCGATGGCAAAGGCTGAACGCGGATCAACTGTGGCCGTCGTGAATACCCAAGCCTCCATCACCGGGGATTTCACCCGCAATCCCGACTGGCAATTCCCGGCCAGCGAGATGGAACAGATCATCCGCGATAATCTGGGCGCAGACGCGTCCCATTTCCTGCCAGGCACAAAGGTTGCTGAGGCTTTGATGGGCGACAGTATCGCAACCAATCCCTTCATGCTGGGCGTTGCCTTCCAGATGGGGTTGATCCCGGTCTCCCGTGCGGCACTGGAAAAGGCGATTGAGTTGAATGGTATCGCCGTGAAAGCGAATATGCGGGCCTTCCTTTGGGGCCGTCGCATGGCCCACGACCCGAAAGCGGTTTTGAAAATGGTGGATAAGGCAGAGGCCTCCACCGCCGCGCCGAAGCAGGATGACTCCATCGCCACCAGTCTGGAAGACATCGTTGCCAAGCGCATCGCCGCCTTGAAGGATTATCAGAATGACAGCCTGGCCCGGCGCTATAAGGACCTGGTTGATAAAGTCGTGACGGCAGAAGGCCGCGTTGGTCGGGCCGATGGCAGCCTGGCGATAGCGGTGGCGCGCTATTATTATAAACTGCTGGCGATCAAGGATGAATATGAGGTCGCCCGCCTGTTTACCAATGGCAAATTCATGAAATCCGTGCGGGAGCGGTTTGAAGGGGACTTTAAGCTGAAGTTCCACCTCGCCCCGCCGCTGTTTGCGGAACGGGACCCTAATACGGGCGAATTGAAAAAACGGGAATATGGCCCCTGGATGATGTCTGCCTTTGGCCTGTTGGCAAAGCTGAAGGGCTTGCGGGGGACCCCATTGGATATCTTCGGCTATAGTGAAGAGCGTAAAATGGAACGCCGCCTGATCACCGACTATGAAACCATGATCGGTGACATCATCGCCGGATTATCTGCGTCAAATTATGATACGGCGATTGAACTGGCGGAGATACCGGAACACATCCGCGGCTATGGTCATGTCAAGGAACGCCACGTGAAATTGGCAAAAGACACGGAAGCCAAACTGATGGCGCAATTCCGTGATCCCAGCAGTGCCCAGGCGCCGCAAGCTGCCGAATGACGGTGATCGTTAGAAAGGCCGTTCTGCCAGACGATCTGCCTGCGCTGATACGGTTTATGGGTCATCTGCATGATTTGGAACACGCCATCGATCCGGCCCGTCAAACGGCTGCCGATGGCGCGGACCCTCATATGCGCTATCAGATCCTGGATGCGCAACAGAATGACGGGCTAGTGGCACTGGCAGAGACACAGGGCGGCCTGCCTGTTGGGATGATGGTTTGTTCCGTTGAGACCTTTCCGGGAGAGTATCTGTATCCATCCGAAAGCCGGGTCGGCTATATCAATGATTTGTGGATCGAGCCGGATCATCGCGGTGGAACCGTGCTGGATGATATGATCGCAATGGCCGAGGCGCATTTCAAAGCCCTGGGACTGAAGATCCTTATGTTGAGCTATATGGTTGGAAATGATCGCGCCGGTGCAGCCTATGCAAAGCGAGGATTTCGACCCAATGAAGTTCAGATGAAGCGGGAAATTTCCTGACCGCTTGACGCTGCCCGGTCCTATCTATAGCAGACGTTGGTATCCAATCTTAAAACAGGAGCAGTCGATGTCCCGGATCGTCTATGTAAACGGCGAGTACCTCCCCGAAGAAGAAGCTAAAATCTCTGTCTTTGACCGTGGTTTTCTAATGGGTGATGGCGTTTACGAGGTTTCATCTGTGCTGGACGGGAAGTTGATCGACAATGCCGCCCATATCGCCCGACTGGAACGTTCCTTATCCGAACTTAAGATGGATTGGCCCTGTACCAAGGAAGAACTTCTGGAAATCCAGCGTGAAATCATCCGCCGCAATCAGGTGACGGAAGGGGCCGTCTATTGGCAGATCACGCGCGGCGCGGCGGATCGGGATTTCGTTTTTCCGAAGGGGGTAAAACCATCCCTGGTGATGTTCAGCCAGTCAAAGAAAATTGTAGATGTTCCCACCGCCAAGACGGGGATTTCGGTCATTACAGTGCCGGATATTCGCTGGCATCGCCGCGATATCAAAACCGTGCAATTGCTGGCCTCCAGCATGGCAAAGATGGCCGCCATCGACGCCGGTGCCAATGATGCCTGGCAGGTTGAAAATGGCTTTGTGACGGAAGGAAGTTCAAACAACGCCTTCATCGTTACCCAGGATGGAACCCTGATCACCCGCAATCTGTCCAATGACATTCTGCATGGCATTACCCGGCGCGTTATTCTGGACCTGGCGGAAAAGGAAAAGCTGACAGTTGAGATTCGCCCCTTCACACAGCAGGAAGCCTATGAGGCCACAGAGGCGTTCATCACATCTGCTTCCAGCTTTGTTATGCCAGTGGTAAAAATCGACGACCATAAGATTGGTACGGGCGTTCCGGGTCCAATCGCCCTTAAACTGCGCAAGATGTATATCGAGGCTGCGAAAGCAAGCGCCAGCTAGGCTAGGACGCTGGGCTGGGGGCCGGGGTGGGCGCTGGCGTAACCGGCGCGGTTCGGTTCTCCTCCCATGCCTTACGATAGGCCTTCGCGGCAGAGATCAAACGCGGATCCGGAGACGTCGCGCGCTTTCCATTATGGTCATGGCCTGTTGCACCGACCAACAGGGCGCGCTCTGAATAAATTGACGATATCGCCAGATAGGCCGAACTGAAACCCGATTTCGCAGCCCGGTCCAGGGACAGGATAAGTCGATCCCGATCCGGCCACCAATCCGGCAAGGTAACTGTCTTGCCCGCGCGGGCGGCATAGGCGATGCGCTGATCAACAGATTGTACCATTTCCAGATGAACCTGAATGATGGTTTCCATTGCGGGCCTGTAGCCTTCGGCCGCAGTATTCGACAACAGGCGATAACCCCGCTCCCGCACGCCCGGCTGTCCGTCAGGATCTTTCTCATACCCCAGGGAGGTCGTACCGAACCATAGGAAATAACCTACCGCATATCGTGTTTCCGGGCTGTCATCATGATGATTGGCGCGTTCGACTTCCAAGACACATTGATAGGCGCGCTGGCGCCATGCTTCCGGTGTCTCTCCAGCCAATTCAGGTGTAGACCATGCAAATTCCGGTGCGCCAGTATAACCCTGACGCAGTATATAGTTCCAAAACTGTTCGAAGTCGCCGTCATACAAGCGATTTAGGCGTTCGCCACATTGTGCGGGTTCAAACGGAGCCTCAAACACCGACTCCGAAACAGCCGGGCGCGCATACAAGACCAACGCCCCCACCAGAAACATTCCGGCGAGGATTACAGGCGCACGGTCCGCGCAAAATTGAGACAACGAATATTTCATCCTTTAAAGATTGGTCGAATCGGGATGAAAATCAAGAATCTCAACAAGATAAGATAAACATAGGCAAAAACCGAATCCTGCCAGAGACCTAAACCATTGATATTATTTCGTTATATTGAGTAAGGTTTCCGAATATAGATTCAAATACTGTTAAACTTTTTATTCTTTTTACCTATATTTTACTTAAATCTCATCGGAAAATAACCAAATGGCCTTGTCCTGCACCTTCACCCGGCGCAGTGCTATCATTCCGCCATACCGCCTTTTTCGACCAATTCTTTCAGGCGTGCCTCGTCAAATTCCGCTTCCAGCGCATCTGCAACCTTACGCGCCTCCGCTTCCAGATCATCTGATACTTCAACCGGGTCAGCCTTGCGCCATTCTGCCAGATAGTCGTCTGTGGACCGGGCACCGCCCCGCATGGCGGCACGATCAATCGCCTTTTCAAACCGTTCTGCCAGGACGATTTTCACCTGATCGCGACGGCCCTTTTTCGCGATCACCTGGGCAGGAATATCACGCCAATACACAACAATTAACTGGGCCATCTATACCATCCTTTATTGTTTAATCGGGGCATCATTTACGGATGCCATCATAAAATCCGCCAATTCTCCATAGCCGGTCCGGCGCATCTCAAACTTCAGAGACAGAGCCTGCGCCGCCTGGCGCGCCTTATCCTCCAGAATCGGATCCTCCGTCTGAGCCAGATACATCAGGCGTGTATAATTCGCAAACAACATGTCACGCATTTGTGGATACTTGCGCAGGCCCATCCCCTCCAGAATCAAAGTTTCAAAATGCCGCGCCAGATAGTCCGTCAGGTAAAACGTCCCCAATTCCGCATCTGCCATGGCATCGAAAGCATCGGCCCCGGCAAAGAAGGAATAACAATGAGGTCCAGGAATCCGGGTCGCCCCTTCCTGGCGGACAACATCGTCTAATTTGCCACCCGTTCCACAATCCGCATAGGCAACAAAGATCGCCTGATAATCATTGTGATGTTCCCGAATTTTCGCCCTCAGGAGGTCGGGTATCTTCTGCGGTGTATTATGCAATTTGGCGGGAAGACATGTGACGGCGACATGCCGCCAATCGTTCAGGCGGATAATATCCAGAATCTCCCGCGCCAGAGCGCCGCAGGCAATGATCAGAATATTGGCCTTTTCCAGACCATATTCCGGCGCCGCATCGGGCGCCGGAATATTTTGATCCAGTGTTTGATTCATCCGGTCCATTCCTTGCCCGTTCTGCCGCCAAAACGAATCAACAGTAACAGGCGTCCTAGGGGAGGCGGCTGATGAATCTACTGATTGTTCTTGCGAACCATCACTTCCTTTGCCGTCTCCACCGCCACGGCGGCATCCCGGCAATAGGAATCAGCGCCAATTTCCCGCGCGAATTCTTCATTCAAGGGCGCCCCGCCGACGAGGATTTTGTAATCGTCGCGAATGCCCTGTTCCTTCATCGTATCAATCACGACCTTCATATAGGGCATCGTCGTGGTCAACAGGGCGGACATGCCCAGAATGTCGGGCTTATGCTCTTCCAGGGCAGCGAGGTATTTTTCGACTGGATTGTTGATACCCAAATCGATCACTTCAAAGCCCGCACCTTCCATCATCATCGACACAAGGTTCTTGCCGATATCATGAATATCGCCCTTCACCGTGCCAATCACCATTTTACCCTGCGGAGGAGCGCCTGTTTCCGCCAATAAGGGGCGCAGGATATTCATCCCGGCCTTCATGGAATTGGCCGCCATCAGCACTTCTGGTACGAACAGGATACCATCGCGGAAATCAATCCCAACAATCCGCATCCCTTCGACCAAAGCCTCGGTCAGGATCTTATAAGGTGCCCATCCGCGTTCCAGCAGGATGTTTGTTGCGTCTGTGATTTCATCCGCAAGACCATCATACAAATCGTCCCACATCTGCTCGACCAATTCCTGATCGTCCAGAGAACGAAGATCTAGATCCCCATCATCGGCCATTTTGATCTATCCCTTTTAAGGCAAATGGGGCGAATTTCGTCTCGCCCCATTACTGGTTTTCATTCGCCATACGCTAAATCCAGCCAGATTCCAGGCTCACACCCGCGCGACAAGATTTATCCTTGCGACGACAATACAAAAAATGGACCGACCTGCCAACGCCACTGAACAAGATCGGTTGCTGAAATAGCGCCAAAATCCGTGTATTTGCGACGTTCGAGCCGGGGAATTAATCAGGGGGTTAATCAGGGGCGTCAATCAAGGGCGCAGACGCAATTGGCGATAGGCATCCGCCAGACGGGATGCTTCTTCCAGAGACGTCTTATCCATACCATCTGTCACATCTGGCAACAGACCTGCCGCTTTAGTATCCCCGTTTTCGGTTGCCAAAGTCAGCCATGCCCAGGCTTCTATCCGGTCTTGAGGGGTATTTGCGACGCCGCCCATATACAACAGCCCAAGCGCGCGCATGGCCGGCGTTACACCCCGAAAGGCCGCCTGTTCGTACCAACGAATTGCGCCTGAAACGTCCTTTGCAACTCCCTGACCTTCCGCCAGGAGGAGGGCAAGATTAAACTGTGCCTCCCCCAGACCCTGCTCTGCCGCCTGCCGATAGAGCGCAGCAGCAGCGGACAAATCTTTTTGCCCGCCCAAGCCTTCCTGATAATACAGTGCGCGCTTAAACTGGGCGGGGCCATGTCCCGCCGCAGCCGCACGTTCGAACCAGACTGCAGCCTGATCATAATCGGGCGAACCGGTCACAGCACCACGCTCAAACAAAATGGCCAGGCGGAATTGTGCGCCCGTATCCCCGGCGTCCGCCTTTGCGCGATATCGATCCACAATAAAGGTCGGCGCGACATCTTGCTGCGCTGTTTCAGATTGGGCGAAAGCCTGCCCGGATTGGAAGCCAATCATCGCCAAGGGCATGATCAGGCACAGGCCCAGTAAGCCTGCGGATATCGCCATTCTTTCCCCAAAACCAACCGCCATACTAAATTGCCCCCGTTGCAAGACGATGACCCTATGCGGATTCCAAGAATTCGTCGATACCGTATGAAACAAACAGTGTTGTCATTGTCCCACCTGTTTTCTTAATTCCCGGCGCATGATCTTGCCCGTCGTAGTCATGGGCAAACTGTCGACAAAAGCGACATGCCGTGGATATTCATGTGCCGCCAGACGGGTCTTCACAAAGGCCTGTATCTCTTCAATCAAAGAATCGCTTTGCACATACCCACTGCGCAATACGATAAATGCCTTAACGACCTCGGTGCGCAAAGGATCTGGTATCCCAACAGCGGCAGCCAGCGCAACGGCGGGATGGCGCATCAGGCAATCTTCTATTTCACCCGGACCGACACGATAGCCTGACGTGGTGATCACATCATCATTGCGCCCGATATAGCGAAAATATCCCTGATCATCCAAACTGCCGGTATCCCCGGTCAGCAACCAATCGCCTGCAAATTTCTCCGCCGTTGCCTTGGGATTGTCCCAATAACGCAGAAACATAACAGGGTCCGGGCTTCGAACCGCGATATTACCAACCTCTCCCACCGGCACCGGATTGCCCGAATCATCAACAATTCCGACATCATGTCCCGGCACGGCACGCCCCATATAGCCAGGACGCACCGGCATACAGGCCCCGCAATTGCCGATCACCAGATTACATTCTGTCTGACCATAGAATTCGTTGATTGTCAGATCGAACGTCTCGCGACCCCATTCCAGCAGTTCCGCCCCCAGCGTTTCACCCCCTGATCCAATGGAGCGTATTTTATAGCGGAACCGGTCTCGCGGCGTTTCAACCTGGCGCATCATCTTCAGGGCCGTCGGTGGCATAAAGGCATTGCGAATGCCAAACCGCGCCAGAATATGAAACGCTTCTTCCGGATCAAATTTACGCGCCCGATACGCCAATACGGGGATGCCGTGATGCAGACTGGGCAACAGCACATCGATCAGCCCCCCAATCCAGGCCCAATCCGCCGGAGTCCAGAAGCGATCTCCTTTCTGGGGAAAGAAATCATGGGGAAATTCAACGCCCGGCAGATGCCCCAGCAGGACACGGTGCGCATGCAAGGCCCCTTTGGGCTGACCGGTCGTACCAGAGGTAAAAATAATGATCGCCGGGTCATCCGCTGCCGTCTTGACCGGTGTGAACCGATCAGAGGCTCGGGCCAATGCATCATGAAAATCCACAGCCCCCGCCAAGGGGCCATCGATACAGAATATCACCCGCAATTCCGGCAACTGATCCCGGATTGCCAGAATTTTCGGCAAACCTGTTGCATCCGTGACCACAGCCCGCGCCCCACAACTGGCCAGGCGATATTCCAACGCCTCTTCCCCGAATAAGATAAACAGTGGTACCGCTATAAGCGCGGCCTTATAGGCGGCAATGTGCGAAACAGCCGTTTCTGGAGCTTGTGGCAGCAAGATACCGACACGATCTTCCCGCTTCAGGCCATGAGCGATCAGGACATTCGCAAAGCGGTTGCTGAGCCGGGATAAGTCCCCGAACGTGTATTCCCGCACCTGATCATCATAATCACGGAACAGAATCGCTAAATCATTTGGATTCTGCCGATCGGATATATCGACCCCGATGTTATAATACTGCGGGATTTGCCAAGAGAACTTAGCCACGACATCTTCATACCGTGTCGCTGAGCTCAGCATAGAAGATCCACCCTGCGGGTCAATTTATGCGATCGTTGCGAACGACCCAGCGACCATTCTGGCGGCCCGCAAAGTAATCTTCCAACTGGGGATGAGCGACTTCCTGCCCATCAGGCAGAGGAACTAGATTCTGTTGGGAGACATAGGCAATATAGGGCGACATATCCGCAGGATTCACCGCAAAGAGATGGTAGAATGGCTGATCTTTCCGCGGACGTGACTCTTCCGGGATGGACTCATACCACTCGTCTGAATTTGCAAATTGCGGGTCGACATCAAAAATAACACCCTGGAAACCGAATTTCCGGTGCTGAACCGCATCCCCGATCCGAAAGAGTGCAACCCCTTTATAAACAGAGCTTTCAGACTCATTCTGTGGTCCCGGCGGCGGTCCCATCCTATCTGAACCAGTCCTCATATCGTCGTCACTTTTTTGCATGTCATGGCATCCTTTGATGTCATATTACATTCGCACTAGGATAAATCAAATCAAGTGAATGGCCGATAGGGACAACAAATGGCGATAAATGTGTTGGGATTGCTGCATGTGCAGGCAGCCAATCATTTTCTGGCGAATCAACGCCTGATGCAGGCCTGTCTGCGCCTGGATGACTCCGAATATTTCGCCGCACGCCCCAGCTTTTTCGGGTCAATCCACGGGACCTTTGATCACATTGTCACAACCGACCAGCGCTATCTGTCACGGCTGGGGGGCACCCCCCTTCCCCCGACTGGGGATGATGGCGTAACCTATGGCACTAGGGACGCCCTGATTAAGACACAACGCGAAACTGATGATGCGATGCGCGCCTATATCGGCGGGTTATCGGATGACGATCTGGAGCAGGAAATCCTGTTGCATGAGACACAGCGTTGGGGGCGGGTTGTGGAGCCGATCTGGGCGATCCTTCAGCATGTTCTGGCCCATGGCACGCATCACCGTGGGCAGATTCACGATATGTTGAGCCAGACATCCATCGCACCGCCGCAATTGGATGAATTTATCCTGCGAATGGATCGTGAAAGCCGAATGGCGGAAGTCGATGCACAGAACCTATCGGGGTGGATGATCGACGCCATCAACTGATGCCGTCGGGTCAAGCACCGGGGCCGCGCCTGCCAGGGCGACCCTTTTTTGCTCATGACGGATGTTTAGGTAATTGCCGGTCAGGATCACTACGCCCCCCAACAAGACAAACGGATCAAAAACCTCATTGTAAAACAACATGCCCACCACCGCGATGAGCGGTAAGCGGAAAAAATCCATCGGCGCGACCACGGTCGCGTCGGCCCACCGAAACGACTGAGCGATACAGTAATGCGCGCTAAACCCGCAAAGCCCCACGACAAATAGCCATATTGTTGTCGTCATGCTTGGGAGGACAAAATGACTAAGGGATCCGATCAATCCCATAGGGGCCTGGATAACCACCATCCAGAACAGAATGGTCAGCGGGGATTCCGTCGCACTGAGCTTCTTTGTCGTTAGCATGCTTGTGGCAAATGCCAATGCCCCAACCAGCATCGCGATATGGCCTGGACCGAACTCCGCCAAACCGGGTCGCAACACAATCATTACACCCACAAACCCAAGAAAAACGGCCAAAGCACGACCCTTGGTCATGTGTTCCTTTAAAGCAAGAGGCGCCAGAATTGCGACCCAGATCGGTGACGTGAACTCCAGAGCAAAGACCTCTGCTAGAGAAATCATGGTGATAGAATAAAACCAGGCAAACTGACCCGCGAAATGGAACAGATTCCGGAAAACATGCAGTTTGAAGCGTTGTGTTTTGAAGCTACGCAATCCGCCGGGCAAGAAGCCACTGATCCCAACAACCAGCAAAAGTCCGATCATACTGCGGAAAAACATCAACTGGAACGTATCCAATTCCCGCGATATTTCGCGCCCCGCAATCGCCATGGCTGCAAACGAAGCCAAAGCCCCCATCATCCAGGCAGCGGCAAACAGAACATTGCCTTGTTCGGCTCGTGGCGCCGCTAGGCCAATATTGCGCCCTGCCGTGGCTGGCGGTTCGACGTTAGGCATGAGTACATGATCCTGAAAATGATGCGTCTTAAGGAGAGAGGTTTTCAGTGCGGTGGATAACAAGGATAAATCGGATGGGAAGACACTACAGTATTAAAACAAAAATATCTAAACAGTATTTCCACGCTTGTCTGCCTCATCAAGGGTATCGGATGATAGTGCACCAATCCGGCCATGATCCAGAGCGATGACAATAGCGCCGGGGAAGGATGAAACGCCCAGCTTCTTGGCGATATCCGCGTGCCGCTTTTCCAATGTCCGAACCGAGACGTTTAAAAGACCGGCCTGTTGGCGAACGGTTAAATGCGGGTGATCAATCTGCGCCTGTACGGTGGCCTCTTCTGCCGGAGACAGCAGACCCCGCGCCCGTGGTGCCCGGAACAGGGAGTCCAGATCTGCCGCCAACAATTCATCCAGCCGCGCGGCGGCCGCCGAAAATACAACATGATACTGACGCAACAGTCGTTCCGCATTGCCGGTAACCGCCATCGTCAACAAGGAACGACGGCCGCCAAAACCCTGCAAAATGCAGATGCCGTCATACATATTGAAGTTATTCCAGATCTTTTCAGCGTCTTTGCTATCGGAACTGTTGCCCAGCTCTGCGCGGGCCTGACCAAATGTATAGCATATCCAGCCCGCCCGCATGGCGTTGGCAATGGCGCAAAAGCGGTCGGAGTCCAGACCATAATACATGGAAAAGAATCCAGGCGGCACACGTTCCCACGTATAGACCGTATCTGGATCCCAGGTTTGCCAGAACATATGGGTCGCCCCCGCCCGACGCAGAACAAGTTCTACGTCAGACGGGTCGACTGTCTTTTCCAACTCTCTTAAGAGTTGTTCCGAACGTATCATGCGACGCGTTGCCTCATTCTTTCTTCCACGCGCTCTGATGCCAATGCGCGGCGACGTTCTGACAAATGTTTGGCGAAAATCTCATGTTCGATCTTCTCCAATGTCAATCGTTCGCATGGTGTCCAATAAGGACGCAGGTCGATGAGGATATGACGATATTCCCGTCCCTCATAAACAACCGGCGGCTCATTGGTGATTACGCCATTCACAGTGCGCTTCCAGAACTTCATGATCCGTGGGTCTCGCACCAAACCTCTAATGGTCGTAATTCCTTTAAACACCGAATACTGCACCGCGGCCTGAGCGATTGAGTTCAGGATGGCCAGGGCACCTCTTTCACTGGGCAGCACAGAAAGCTTTTCCCAGGTTGCCTCAGTTCCTTCACCCCCATTCAGGATGCGTATACGCATACTACCGACGGGTGCGCCATTTCGACAAGCCAATAAATGCGTTGCCGCCGAAAAGTCATTCCCATCGAACTGTTCCGAATATGGTTCCGGTTCGTCGCCACTCATAAAGCACGCTGATCGAATTCGTTGACAGGCGATCAGGTCCTCAATCGTTGAGGCAACCTTGATTGTAATAGAATCATCGGAACTATTTATACGGTTACTCATAATAATGCCCTCCTGTAGAGTTCTGGTCATTCGGCCATTCCGAAAAACCAGGATAGACCAAGAGTTGTATATCGAGACGGGACGGTTTTGCAGTAAAAAGGCGAATTTTTTGCTTGAAACCATTAATAGTTATATTTTTTTTACATAAACCAGAATGCATCAGGATTGCCTGATGCCGTCATTGCCCTACCGGCTCAACTCCGCTAAAACCCTCTCGCCGCCCCGGCTGGCGGTATTTCGTTGCATCATTTGCTTAAGGAGCAGGACCGCCATGGCCTCGTACCAATATGTTTTCGGCATGCACAATCTGGGCAAGGCCTATCCGGGCGGCAAAGAAGTGCTGCGCGAAATCACGCTACAGTTTCTGCCAGGCGCGAAGATCGGGGTACTGGGCTATAACGGGGCTGGGAAATCCACGCTGCTGAAGATCATGGCCGGCGTTGATACGGAATATACCGGCGAAGCCTGGTGCGCCGATGGGGTCAAGATCGGTTACCTGGCACAGGAACCGCATCTGGACGAGAACAAGACCGTCGCAGAAAACGCCATGGAAGGCCTGGCTGAGCTAAAGGCTGTGGTGGATCGCTTTAACGAAGTCTCCATGAAATTGGGCGAAGTCACCGACGATGATGAGATGATGACGCTGATCGGTGAACAGTCAGAATTACAGGAAAAGATCGACGCCGCTGATGCCTGGGACCTGGATGCGCGGGTTGAGGTCGCGATGGACGCGCTGCGCTGCCCGCCGGGCGATTGGGGGGTCAAGAATCTGTCCGGGGGGGAACGCCGCCGCGTTGCGCTTTGTCGCCTGTTGCTCAGCGGGCCTGATATGCTGCTGCTGGACGAACCGACCAACCACCTGGATGCGGAAAGCGTTGCCTGGCTGCAGCGCTTCCTGGCGGACTATGCAGGCACCGTGGTGATGGTCACCCACGATCGCTACTTCCTGGACAATGTCACCGGCTGGATCCTGGAATTGGATCGCGGTCGCGGCATTCCTTATGAAGGCAACTATTCCTCCTGGCTGGAACAGAAGCAAAAGCGTCTGCAACAGGAAGGCCGGGAACAGGAAGCCCGCCTGCGCAACATCGCGCAAGAGCGGGAATGGGTCAGCGCCTCTGCCCGGGGTCGCCAGACGAAATCCAAGGCGCGTATCTCCGCCTATGACGATTTGGTGCGCGAAGCGGAAGAGGCCGAAAAGGCCAATACCACGGCACAGATCATCATCCCGCCGGGCCCGCGCCTGGGCGGTGTCGTGATTGAAGCGGAAGGTCTGTGCAAATCCTATGACGGCAAGGTCCTGATGGATGGCCTCAGCTTCAAACTGCCACCGGGCGGGATCGTCGGGATCGTCGGGCCAAACGGGGCGGGTAAAACCACCCTGTTCCGCATGATCACCGGCCAGGAAAAACCCGATGCGGGTTCTATCCGTTTGGGGGAGACCGTGAAACTGGGCTATGTCGATCAGAACCGCGACGTGCTGCACGACAATAAGAATGTCTGGGAAGAAATCTCCGACGGCATGGATATGATCGAACTGGGCAAGCGCAAGGTCGCATCGCGCGGCTATGTCGGGTCGTTCAACTTCAAAGGCGCCGATCAGCAGAAGAAGGTCGGCCAACTGTCGGGTGGGGAGCGCAACCGCGTCCATCTGGCCCGCATGCTGAAGACCGGCGCAAATGTCCTGCTGCTCGATGAGCCGACGAACGATCTGGACGTTGATACTCTGCGCGCATTGGAAGACGCCCTGATGACCTTCCCCGGCTGTGCCGTGGTCATCAGCCACGATCGCTGGTTCCTGGATCGCCTGTGCACCCATATCCTAGCCTATGAAGGTGACAGCGAAATCGTGTTCTTTGAAGGCAACTACGAAGACTACGAAGCCGACCGCAAACGCCGCCTGGGCGTCGAGGCCGACCAGCCCCACCGCATCAAATACCGCCGGATGGAGCGTTAAACTGCAGGTTTAACCTCAACCGCATCACATCGTTTCATCGGTGAAGTTAAAGTTTGACACCATAATGTCGCGTGTAACTTTACGGCATACAGATTGGCTGCTATACTTCGGTATGAAGATCAGAAACGTTCTGCATAAAGGATTACGTCGGTTCATTCTAAAGGATGATTTGTCTGGTCTGCCAAATGACATCGTTCCAAAGCTCCGACGCATGATTTCCTTTCTGCAAGATATGAACAGCGTTGAAGAACTTAAAGCGATCCCAAGCTGGCGTGCACACATACTCACAGGTGCTCGAAAAGGCACCTGGAGTTTGACCGTCACAAGAAATTGGCGACTGACATTCAAAATTGATCAATTCGAAGTCGAAATCATCGACCTTGATTATGAAGATTATCACTAGGAGAGCACCATGACGACTTCTGAAAGCATCCGACTGAAAGCACCATCCCATCCAGGCGGATTTCTTAAACATGAAGTGCTGGAGCCATTAGAGCTGTCTGTTACGACGGCATCGCATATTTTGGGGGTAACCCGTCCGACCTTATCTGCCCTGTTGAACGAGCGCGCTCATCTGTCTCCTGAGATGGCATTACGCTTCGAAAAAGCCTTTGGGATTTCTATGGATACTTTAATGAGAATGCAGAACAGCTATGATATTGCGCAGGCGAGAAAACGCGAAGCCAACATTGTTGTCGCACCTTATAAGCAATCATTGAAATCATTGCCTGACGCGTATCTGGCCCCGCGCTGATCGACACCTTTTGACGGATTTTCTTTCAATCCCGATGATAGGGATGGCCGTCCAGGATTTGGCGGCAGCGGTAGATTTGTTCGGCCAGCATGGGGCGGACCAGCATATGGGGCCAGGTGACACGGCCAAAGCGGATCAGCAGGCTGGCCGATTGGCGTAACCCGTCTGACAGGCCGTCCGCCCCGCCGATCAGAAACACCAGATCGCTGGTGCCGCTGTCCTGCCATGTCTGGAATTTTGCGGCGAGTTTTCGGCTTGTCAGGTCATCACCGGTTTCATCCAGGGCTACAATCGTTGCCCCGTCCGGGATTTTCGCCCGGATCAGTTCGTCTTCCCGTGCGATCCGCTGATCGGTGGGAAGGGGGCGTTTTTCCTCAACCTCTATGAGTTCAAGGGGCCAGGTGATCCGGGATCGATAGACATCAAAAAGACTCGTCTCGGGACCGCGCTTTGCGCGGCCGACCGCGATGATGCGTATCCGCATCGGACCCCTTTCTGCCTATCCCTGTGCGATGCGCCCGATCAGGCGTTCGCGCTCATGGGTTCCGGCATCTCCACGCCCCACATCTTCTCAAGATTATAGAAGCTGCGGACTTCTGGACGGAACAGATGCACAATAATGTCGCCGGCATCGATCAGGACCCAATCGCCCTGATTCATGCCTTCGACCCGCGCACCTTCGACGCCAGACGATTTCAGCTTTTCCAGAAGATGGTCTGCCATGGAGACCACTTGGCGGCTGGATGTACCACTGGCGATCACCATGTGATCAGCAATGGACGATTTGCCGCGCAATTCGATGACGGTCACGGCCTGAGCCTTGTCGTCATCCAATGAGGTTTCGATTAATCCCAACATGAGGTCGGAATACGGTTCCTGCGCAATGAGACTAGCGATCTTCGGTTTCTCCTTCTGTTGCCCGCCAACGATTTGGTTGCTCTGTCGACTATTCATCAGGTTCACCCGGTTGGTTCGAAGAAGGGAACCCGCCAGACTCCCGAATAGCGGTCGCAGAGGCCGCATGTCGGCGTATCGCCAAAAACACCCAAGCTGGCGGCGCTCTATACGCCAATCCGGGCGCAAACCGATCCGGTAGATACGCCCGCGCAAACCGAGCCGCCGCCTGCCCAGCCAACGCCCTTGAATCATACGTAGGTCTTGCAAAAACGGCAAGGGGAACCGTTGTGAAGATTTTAGTCCATCGATACCAGCGATGAATTTGCAACAGGTTGTCTGCACCCATCAGCCACACAAACCGGATTTCCGGCAGCATTTTCGTGAGCTTACCCAGAGTGTCTGCGGTTTGTCGCGTGCCCAGTCGGCGTTCGATATCTGTCACGCGAATCCGGGGATCACGCGCCATCGCCTTGGCTGATTGAAGCCTGTCTTCAAATCCGGCCATGCCTGATTCGGATTTCAGTGGGTTCTGGGGCGACACCATCCACCAGACCTGATCCAGGTTCAGACGTTTCAACGCCTCGCGGGAGATATGCAAATGACCTTCATGCGCGGGATTGAAAGATCCGCCCAGAAGACCAACGGTCATGCGCCGATTGCGGCTGACCAGACTGGTGGTGCGGAATTTACCCATGGCACATCCGAACCGAAGATTTCGCAACAGCCCGCACCGTCACGGGCGAACCTGCCCGGTGCCCCGTACCTGGTATTTGAAACTGGTCAACTGTTCCGCCCCCACCGGCCCCCTGGCATGCATGCGCCCGGTGGAAATGCCGATTTCAGCCCCCATGCCAAACTCCCCCCCATCAGCGAATTGGGTTGAGGCATTATGCATCACAATCGCGGAATCCACCTCCCGCAAGAACCGCTCAGCCGCCTCGGTATCCTCGGTTACAATGCAATCGGTATGGTCGGAGCCATATTGCGCGATATGCGCCATTGCCGCATCCAACCCATCGACCACACGGATCGACAGGATCGCGTCCAAATATTCCGTCGACCAATCTTCCTCCGTGGCAGGCACAATAACCGGCATCAGGGCAATTGCCTCTGCATCCCCGCGCAAGGCACAACCAGCCTTGGTCAGGGCCTCGGTCAGGCGCGGCAGTAAGGTCGGGGCGATCGCCCGATCAATCAGCAGCGTTTCCGTCGCGCCGCATATCCCGGTACGCCGCATCTTGCCATTCACCGCCAGGGCGATGGCTTTATCCAGATCCGCATTGGCATGGATATACAGATGAACCAGCCCTTCCAGATGGGCAAAGACCGGCACGCGGGCATCCGCCATCACCCGTTCAATCAAATTGCGCCCACCGCGTGGGATGATGACATCGATCAGGCCACTGGCCCCCAGCATAGCACCGACAAAGGCGCGGTCGCGGCTTTGCGCAATCTGCACAGCATCCTGTGGAAGGTCCGCCGCGGCCAGCCCCTGGCGCAGACAGTCTGCAATGACCCCTGCGGAATGAAAGCTTTCTGATCCACCCCGCAAGATCACCGCATTACCGGCCTTAACGCACAAGGCGCCAGCATCCGCCGTGACATTCGGGCGGCTTTCATAAATCACCCCGATCACGCCCAGTGGTGTTCGCACACGATCGATCTGTAAGCCATTGGGGCGATCCCATGACTGAAGAACCTGGCCGACTGGATCGGGCAAATCCGCAACGGCCTCCACGCCTGCCGCCATTGCCTCGATCCGGTCTTGCGTCAGCAACAGGCGATCCATCATTGCCGGGCTCAGGTTTTTTTCTGCCCCATAGGCCATATCACTGGCATTCGCCTGGGCAATGTCATCCATGCGCGCGCGGATGACCCCAGCGCCCTGATGCAAGCCATCCCTGCGGGCATCTGACGTGGCAAGGCCCAGCGCATGACAGGCCGTGCGGGCACGCTGTGCCATGGCCTTCAATTCTGCGCGGGCATCGCCGTCTATGATGTCTACACCGTCCATCATCTCACATCCTATCCAATCGACTCTAAGCCTGGCGCTTGATTCCCCGCAACCGGTAATTCTGATTGATCCAGGGACATGTCATCCCTGTGAATCAGCTCCGGTCGTCCATCAAAATCCAGCACCGTTCGAATTTCCGATGACTGCAAGCCAGCGATCCGGGTGGCATCGTCTGAGGAATAGGCCGACAGCCCCTTACCCACGATCCGACCATCCGGTCCTTTGATCAGCACCGCGTCGCCCCGCTCAAAATTGCCGGACACGGCGCGCACCCCTGCTGGCAGCAAACTCTTGCCCCGCCCCAGTGCCGCCAAAGCGCCTGCATCGACGATAACCTCGCCCACCGGCTTCAATGTACCGGAAATCCAGCGTTTCCGGGCCGTGACCGGTTGGTCGGATGGAATGAACCAGCTTGCCCGCGCGCCTTCTGCCAGGGCTTTCAGTGCATGATCCTTATGCCCCAGAGCAATTGCCATGCGGCATCCCCCCGCCAGCGCGATTTTGGCCGCATCCAGCTTGGTAATCATGCCACCGGTCGACACGCCGGGAACCGCATCCCCCGCCATCGCTTCAATCTCTGGCGTAATAGCACGGATTTCCGGGATATGTTGCGCCGTCTTTGTCTTCCTGGGATCCGCAGTGTAAAGCCCGTCAATATCCGACAACAGCACCAGCAGATCCGCACTGGCCATGGTTGCCACCCGGGCGGCCAGCCGATCATTGTCACCATAGCGAATTTCGCTGGTGGCCACGGTGTCGTTCTCATTGATGACCGGCACAACGCCCAGTTTCAACAATTGCAGCAGGGTTGCGCGGGCATTGAGATGTCGGCGGCGTTCCTCGGTATCGGATGGCGTCAACAGGATCTGCGCGACTTTGATGTCAAACCGCGCCAGTGCTTCCTGATAGGCATGGGCCAGGCGAATTTGCCCGGTCGCCGCGGCGGCCTGCTTTTCCTCCAGTTTCAAAGTGCCATTCTTAAGGCCCAGCAAATGACGCCCCACCGCGATAGAGCCGGACGATACGATCAGCACCTCTTGCCCGGCGCGGCGAAATTCCGCGATATCGGATGCCAGTGTTTCCAGCCAGGATTGACGGATCGCCCCCGTCCCATCGACCAGCAAGGCGGACCCGATCTTGATAATCACCCGTTTGGATTCGGCGAACGCCATGGCCTTACTCGCTTGTTTCTGACCTCAAACAGGGGTCCATTCATCGGTGATATAACGCGTGGTTTGTTCCATCTTCGCCGCAGCGGCCTCTGCCTCCCGCTCCCGCCGGGCAGCCTCTTCCAGGCGATAGGGCTCAACCACTTTCCAGATTGCCCGCAAGGCCGGCACAACACCCATTCCCGCTGCACCCGACAAGATCAGGATCGGAGATTTTGTCACTTTGCGCAAAGCCGCAACCTGTTCATCCATCAATTCAGGGATCGAGGCATCCGCCTTATTGATCGCAACGATTTCCGGCTTGTCAGCCAGACCATTGCCATAGGCTTCCAATTCGCCCCGGATCGTCTGATAGGAGTCTACGACCTTATCCTCAACCCCGTCGATCAGATGCAACAACACCCGGCACCGCTCTATATGGCCCAGAAAGCGATCCCCCAGCCCCTGTCCTTCATGGGCCCCTTCGATCAGGCCCGGAATATCAGCGATCACGAATTCATGGGAATCCACGCCGACCACACCCAGTTGAGGATGCAGGGTGGTGAAGGGATAATCAGCGATCTTTGGGCGCGCCCGACTGACGGCACTTAAAAACGTAGACTTGCCCGCATTGGGCAGCCCGACCAGACCGGCATCCGCGATCAGCTTCAGGCGCAGCCAGACCCACCGTTCCTCACCCTCTTCGCCCGGATCAGAGCGCCGGGGGGCCTGATTGGTGGAGGATTTGAACGTGGCATTGCCCCGCCCCCCCATGCCGCCCCGCGCCAAGATGGCTTTCTGGCCCACCTCTGTCAGATCCGCCAACAGGGTTTCCTTGTCTTCCGCAAAGACCTGTGTACCCACCGGCAGGCGCATGATGACAGAATCAGCGCTGCGTCCGGTGCGATTGTCGCCCATACCGTGCTGGCCCGTCTTGCCCTTGAAATGCTGTTGATAGCGATAATCGATCAGCGTGTTCAGGCCATCCACCGCCTCGGCAATAACATCGGCACCGCGACCGCCATCCCCGCCATCGGGACCGCCGAATTCAACGAATTTCTCGCGCCGAAACGATACGCAGCCCGCGCCACCATTGCCGGAGCGTATAAAAATTTTGGCTTCATCCAGAAATTTCATGTCTCGTCACTTCCGATCAACGGGACCCCAAAATGGGGGAAACGGAAAAAGGGGAACGGCGCGACCGTTCCCCTCTCCTCTACCTGATGATATGCGGCGTTTAACGCAGTATCGTGTTCAGGACCAACCGGGACAGCCTTACTCGGCAGCCTCGGCCAGCGGTCGTATGCCAATAATGGTGCGTTCGCGGGTCTTTTTGAATTCGACATTCCCATCGACCAGCGCAAACAGCGTATAGTCACGGCCCGTGCCGACATTGTCGCCAGCATGCCATTTGTTGCCACGCTGACGGACCAGGATATTCCCGGCCACAACAGCTTCGCCGCCAAATTTCTTGACGCCAAGGCGTTTACCAATTGTATCGCGGCCGTTGCGTGAACTACCGCCTGCTTTTTTATGAGCCATGATGTAAGCCCTCCAGCGTTAATGCCTTATTCGGCGTCAGATTTCTTAGCAGCAGCCTTTTTGGCCGTTGCCTTCTTCGCAGTTGTCTTGCCTGCCGCTTTCTTGGCAGTTGCCTTCTTAGTAGCAGCTTTCGGCGCATCGCCGTCTGCATCGCCTGCCGGAGTCGCAGCAACCTTCGCCTTGGTGGTGGCTTTCTTGTTAGAGCCATCCAGGGCGATGTCGATCACGCGCAACACGGTGACGTGCTGGCGATGACCGCGCTTGCGGCGATAGTTTTGGCGGCGCTTCTTTTTGAAGATGATGATTTTTTTGTTGCGGGTCTGCTCCACAACTTCTGCTTCGACAACAGCGCCTGGCAGCATCGGCGTACCGGTCTGCGCGCCATTCTCGTCAGAAATCATCAGAACTTCATTCAACAGGACGGTATCGCCTGCTTCTGCTTCCAGCTTTTCAACGCGGATAACATCGTCTTTGGCGACACGATACTGTTTGCCGCCCGTCTTCACTACTGCGAACATGGGTCTCTTCCTTCAATCGCTTCACGCGTTCTGTGGTGTCACCCTGAAAACCGAAACGGTCTTTGATCAGGGCAATCTTTCCGCCATGCGGTAGGATGCGGTCGGAACCGGACCTAAAACCTCGAACTGCGCAGTCACGCAAAATGCGTCGCAACCCCGAAAGGGCTGCAAGAACGGGCGGAATATACGGATGCACGGCCCCAAGTCAATGGATAAGTAACGCATCTGCAATAACATCTGCAACAGGCGGTCCCAAACCCCTCCCCCTGTTTTCAGGGCTTGGCAGGCCAAACGCCATCGTGTAGGAAACCGCACGTTTCGATCCAGGCTCAGATGTTCAAGGTGCAGGGCCTATTGCGGAGAGGTGCCGGAGTGGTCGAACGGGACGGTCTCGAAAACCGTTGTGCCTTCACGGGTACCGTGGGTTCGAATCCCACCCTCTCCGCCAACCATGCCGCAAGGCATTGATATCGAAAACATCCAGCGATTTTAGAGGCATGCGCTAGCTTGGCAATCGACCATCTGGCACGCGCGGATTATTGTCGATATATCCAGAAATCACCCTCTAAACACCATTGATACATTACATTTTCATGCGCGTGTCCCGACCGATTGAGTCAAGGCCTTCGGCAAGAAGGGAGCGAGAGATCCTTCCAGACGGGCAACCTTCGAGACGCCGGTAGACTGTCTGAACAGGCGTTGCTGGGCTTCGGCGCCGATTGAAAACCGCTAAAGCATCTGTAGACGAAGACACCGCAGCAACAAGACCACCTGTCCGACCTCTGCCGTCGCGGGGCTAAATCGTATGGTCGGGGACCAAATGGGACAGGAGGTGGTCAAGATGACCCAGCCCCATCCCGCCACTCTTGTGCTGAGGCAGATACCATAGTCGAAGCCGGAATCAGGAGAGGTGCAACACCCATGAGTCACGAATATGCGCAATACGATCAATCAAGCTGAACCAGAAATATGGAGCAGATCAATATGATTTCGACAAAATAATTGATTGACTAAGCAATCAATTATTAGGCAAATTGCAAACAGGAACGCACTGTTTTCAGACAAGGTGCGACCACGACATTGGCGGACTCCGCCAAACACTCAGTCGCTAAACGCAATGTGATTTTTTAGGGGAGCCCCCAATGGCCGAATTCAACACCGAGACGGAGACTCTAGCCGAAGCTGTCCGTACAAACCTATTTGCACCAGCACAGGAAATGTCGACGCTTGGTCGCAAGGGACTGCCCATGTTAAAGGGTGGTGAGGGAATCTATGTCATTGATTCCGAAGGGCGCAGACTGATTGATGGGCCGGCTGGCATGTGGTGCACACAGATCGGTTACGGTCGTCGGGAAATCGCCGACGCGCTGGCCGATCAGTCAATGCACCTTTCCTATAACTCGCCTTGGTACACTTCGAATTCGCCTGCCGCCAAGCTTGCCGCACGGATTGCGGAAATGACGCCTGGTGATCTGACGCGGATATTCTTCACGACGGGGGGGTCAACGGCCGTCGACACGGCGCTGCGTTTCACAGAGTTTTACAACAATATTCTGGGCCGCCCCCAAAAGAAGAAGATCGTCGTACGCATGGACGGCTATCACGGATCCACCAGCCTTACGGCCGCATGTTCGGGCCGGACCGGCAACTGGCCGAATTTCGATGTCGCGCAGGATCGGATCAATTTTCTCTCCAGCCCAAATGTCCGGCTGGCCGGCAATCGGACAGAAGCCGAATTTCTGGACGATCTGGTGGCGGAATTCGAGACGCTTATCGAAGAGAAAGGCGCTGATACCATCGCGGCCTTCTTGGCGGAGCCGCTATTGGCATCAGGCGGCGTGATCATACCGCCAACGGGATACCATGCCCGGTTCAAGGCGGTCTGCGAGGCCAATGATATCATTTATATCTCTGACGAGGTCGTAACAGGCTTCGGCCGTTGCGGAGAATGGTTCGCATCCGAGAAGGTTTTCGGCGTCGTGCCGGACATCATCACCTTCGCCAAGGGTGTGACATCAGGTTACGTGCCGCTCGGTGGTCTCGCTATTTCCGAAAAGCTGCTGGACCGGGTCAGCGGGGAAAATGCCAAGGGCGGCAGCTTTACCAACGGCTACACCTATTCCGGTCATCCCGTAAGCTGCGCAGCGGCGCTCGCGAATATTGAGGTGATTGAGCGCGACGGTATCCTGGCGCATGTGAACGAAGTGTCGGGGCATTTCGCGGCGGCGCTGAAGGCTCTGGAAGATCTGCCGGGAGTCGCGGACATTCGCTCGAAAGGCCTCGTCGGCTGTGTCGAATGCATGGTGGACCCGGGCCGCTCCGAAGTGACCGACGCAGACAAAGCGCTCGGCTTACGGATTGACGAAATCTGCTTTTCCCTTGGCCTTATTGTACGGCCGATCGGGAATATGTGCGTCTTGTCGCCGCCCCTGATCATCACGCGTCAGGAAATCGACAGCATGTGCGAAATACTGCGCGAAGGCATCCTGCGTGCGGGCGAAGAAAAAGGCGCTGCACAACGTTCGGCGGCGTAAGTCTTTCTACGAACAGGACATAGGAGAACAGAAAATGGATTTAACGACCGCTGAGTGGCATGAACGCGCCCGTATTGCGCCTCTGCCAACAAAACCCTTCATCGACGGCGCCTTCGTGGACCCGATTTCAGAGGAGACCTTCGACTGTGTCTTCCCGGCAGATGGACGCGTCATCGCCAAGGTCGCGTCCTGCGATGGGCGGGATGTAGACGCAGCAGTTCGGTCGGCCCGGGCCGCCTTTGAATCCGGTGTCTGGTCCCGCATGTCGCCGTTGGATCGCCGTAAGATTCTGCTGCGTTTCTCCGAGTTGCTGTTAGAGCACCGTGCAGAACTGGCGCTGCTTGAAACCCTGAATGTCGGCAAACCCATCACAAACGCTTTGAATGGCGACATCCCCAGCGCCGCAAGCTGCATTGCCTGGTATGCCGAAGCGATTGATAAAGTCTATGGTGAAGTCGCAGCAACCCCATCAGACGTCACCACCATGATTGTGCGCGAGCCAGTGGGCGTTGTCGCTGCAGTCGTGCCATGGAACTATCCACTGTCAATGGCAGCATGGAAACTGGGTCCGGCATTGGCGACGGGCAACTCCGTTATCCTGAAACCAGCGGAACAATCGCCCTTCAGCGCGCTGCGCATCGGCGAATTGGCAATCGAAGCAGGCCTGCCTAAGGGTGTGCTGAACATTGTACCGGGTCTCGGCCATATTGCTGGCAAGGCGCTTGGCCTGCACATGGATGTCGATTGCATCGGCTTCACCGGCTCGACCGAGGTCGGTGGCTATTTCATGCAGTATTCCGGTCAATCAAACATGAAGCGCATTGGCCTTGAGCTGGGCGGCAAGTCACCCCAAGTCGTCCTTGCGGACTGCGAGGATCTGGATCAAGCCGCCAAGAGCATTGCCGCGGGCATCTTTTCCAATGCTGGGCAGGTCTGCAATGCCGGCTCTCGCCTAGTGGTTGAGGACAAGATTAAGGACAAGCTGCTTGAGAAGGTCATCGCTCATGCCACGGCGCTGAAGCCTGGGGATCCGTTGGATCCGTCGACCAAGCTTGGATCAATCGTGACGCAGGAGCAATTGACCCGGGTTCTCGGCTATATCGATGCAGGCCGCGACGCCGGTGCTTCGATTGTCGCGGGCGGCAATCAGGCGCTGAAGGAAAGCGGCGGTTACTTCGTCGAGCCAACGGTCTTTGATGCTGTCGACAACAGCATGAAAATCGCGCAGGAGGAAATCTTCGGTCCAGTTCTGTCGACCATCACTGTCAAGAATTTCGACGACGCTATGACAGTTGCAAACGACAGCGCTTACGGCCTTACGGCTTCGGTTTGGACCGGCAGCCTTAAGAATGCACATCGTGCGGCGCAGGCGATACGTGCCGGTGTCGTCTGGGTCAACTGCTTTGATCGCGGGCAATTCAATGCGCCCTTTGGGGGATTCAAGCAATCTGGCTTTGGCCGTGACAAGTCACTGCACGCGATGGATAAATACACGGATCTCAAGGCGGTTTGGTTCGCTCACTGATCCGATAAGGCGCGGGTTCCTGGGGCCCGCGCCTTTTCTTTCAACTCCCGCAAGGAGGCAATTGTTTCTATGGGCACCGATGCCTTATTGGCCGAAACTGTTCCCGAGTATTCCGTGCGCCGACAGCGCATCGAGGCAGACCCATTGCCGGAGAATATCGGCGCGCTGTTGGATCAAGCGGCGGCCGAGGCCGGTGACAAAATGCTCTGGAATTTCTTCGAATCCGGCGAGACGATCACCTATGAGGAGATGCGACAGCGCGTAAACGGATTGGCCGCGCGTCTTGTCGCTTTAGGGATCGGCAAGGGCACCCATGTCGGGGTCATGCTGCCCAATGTCGCGGCCATGCCGCTGACTTGGTTTGCTTTGGCCCGAATTGGCGCGGTGATGGTGCCGATCAACATCGCCTATCGCGCCCGCGAACTGGGTCACGTCATGACAACCGGCGACGCGCGCTGGATCGTCGCAGACTCGGCCTGCCTGGAGGTTGTAACAAAAGCGATATCAGAAGGCCTGATCGATGTGAGGCCGGAACGGGTGATCACGCACGGTCATGATGGGGATGAGCCGTTCCGACACTGGGAAGAACTTGCAGATAAGCCGCTGGAAAGCTTTACGCCGCCAGAGCCGGTCGGGCACGACGACTTGATGAACATCCAGTTCACCTCTGGAACCAGCGGTTTTCCGAAGGGTTGCATGCTGACGCAACGCTACTGGATCAGCTCTGGCAAAGTGAACGCCTTCCGCGACGGCCGGAAATACGACCGCATCCTAGCCTCCACGCCGTTCTTTTACATGGACCCGCAATGGCTGCTGCTGATGACGATCTATCATCGCGGCACGCTGTTCGTCGCGGCCCGTCAAAGCACCAGCCGCTTTCTGTCCTGGCTGCGAGACTACCGCATTCAATTCTGCCTATTCCCCTGGGTGCTGCTGAACCAGCCGGAACAACCCGACGACGGCAATATCGAGGTAATCCGGGGCAACGTCTACGGCGTCGCCAAGGATCTGCACAGCAAGCTAGAAGCACGGTTCAAACTGAACGCACGCGAAGCCTTCGGCATGACGGAGCTGGGGCCGGCAATGTTCATGCCGATCGAACGCGCGGACATGGTTGGGTCGGGCTCCTGCGGGTGGCCATGCCCGTTTCGGGAATGCCGGATCGTCGATGACAATGGCGCTCTTGTTGCGCAGGGTGAGGTCGGTGAATTGCAGGTTCGCGGGCCTGGCATCATGCTGGGCTACTACAACAATCCCGAAGCAACCAATGCCGTATTCGAAGGGGATTGGTTCAGAACCGGCGACCTGTTCAAACAGGATGGAGAAGGCTTCTACTATATTGTTGGCCGCAAGAAGGACATGATCCGACGCAGCGCGGAGAATATAGCGGCCCGTGAGGTCGAAACCGTACTAAACACGGCGCCTTCAGTCGCAGAAAGCGCCGTGGTCGGCGTACCCGATGCCTTGCGCGGGGAGGAGGTGAAGGCCTATCTGCGGCTGAAACCCAACGTGGAAGAGAACGACGCCGTTATCGCCGAGGTTATCGAAACTGCGCAGAGCGGTCTGGCACCATTTAAGGTGCCGCGTTTCTATACCTTTATTGAGGAGTTTCCACGGACCGCCTCTCTGAAGATCGCCAAGCCAAAAATAACCGAAGGGGTGTCCGACCTGCGGGCCGGCAGCTTTGATCGGCAGGAAAACGTCTGGTTAGGAGACTCCGGTCATGAAGACTGATTTCGATGCCGTCATTGTCGGCGGTGGCCACAACGGTTTGGTCTGCGGCACTTATCTGGCGAAGGCCGGGGTCCGAGTGCTGGTGTTGGAACGACGGTCGATCAGCGGCGGGGCGGCGGTGACCGAGGAGGTTTGGCCCGGCTACCGTCTTTCCACCGCCTCTTATTACATGGGATTGCTACAGCCCAAGGTGATCCTGGATCTTGAACTGCAAAAATACGGCTATGAGGTCCTGTCACCCGACCCGATCGTCTACGCGCTGCAAGGCGACCGTTTCGTAACAATGTGGGAAGATCCAGACCGGTTCCGGGGTGAACTGGCCAGGCTGTCCAATCGAGACGCGGATGTCTATCCAGCCTATGTAGCGCATATGCAAAAACTGGCACCCTTCATGAAGCAGCTTATCTTTGAAACACCTGTCGATCCGGGCTCGCGCAGGTTTCGTGACCTCAAACGGCTTGCTGGCTTCGTCTGGCGCTTCCGCAAGATCGGCGGACATTTCTATGATATCTACAATTTACTGACATTGAGCGCCTACGACTATCTTAGCCGCTGGTTTGAATCAGAGGACGTGAAACTTATTCTGGGCTTCTTCGCAGGCGGCGGCGGGGCGAATTCAAGCCTTAAGACCCCAGGGTCCGCCTATATGTTGGCACGCGGCATCGTGCGTGACCAGAAAACGGCGGCGGGTCCGTCGGGGTTCATTAAGGGGGGTATGGGGGCAATCTCCGATGCGATCAGAAAGTCGGGCGAAGCGCATGGCATGGTCGTGCGTACCAATGCGGAGGTCGAAGAGATTCTCACGGAGGGGCGCACGGCTACGGGCGTTCGCCTTGTCACCGGCGAGGTAATCCGGGCGAAGGCTGTGATCGCCAACGCGAATGCCAAAACGACCTTTCTGAAACTACTGGACCCTAAGACTCTGCCGGAAGAGTTTGTTCAGGATATTCGCGCCATTCGCACGGAATCGACGGTCTTCCGGGTTAACCTTGCGCTGGACGGCCTGCCGGATTGTCCTGACTTTCCAACCATGGCGCCAGATTTCGACTATCCGACGCAAATCAACCTCGCTTACTCAGTCGATTACATGGAAACCGCGTTCCAACAATCAAGCCTGGGCGAGATGTCACGCGAACCCTTCTTGATCGTCAAAATTCCCACGCGGGTCGACCCGACCCTTGCACCGGAAGGCCATCACATTCTGTCGATCTTCGGCGGTCACGCACCCTATACGCTGAGGGAGGGGAGTTGGGACAACAAGCGCGAAGAACTGTGGCGCAATGTCCTGTCGATCCTCAAGAGACACTTCCCCGATATTGAGAACCATATCCTTCATCGGCAAGTGTTGACGCCATTGGACCTGGAACGGATCTTTGACTTACCAAACGGTCACGTGCATCACGGAGAAATCAGCGCCGACCAGATGTTTTTCCGGCGACCTGCCCCGCATTTCGCAGACTATACCAGCCCGATCGACCGTTTGTATCAATGCGGCGCCTCAACTCATCCTGGTGGTGGCGTGACCGGGATGCCGGGCCATAATGCGGCCCGCGTTATTCTCGCAGACCGCAAACACTGGATGTAAGGGGAAATACCATGTGGATCGATTTTTCCAGCCGTCCGCCTTTGCCGGAATTCAATCCGCCGGCACCGCATCTCGGCAACTATCGCCGCGTGTACCAGGGCAGCGAGCGGGAAGCCGCCGCGACATCGGCGACGCAGGAGTTAGATGCTTACCTGAACATGTACGAAGAGTTAGACGCGCGCCATGTCCTCCTGAAGGCGCGGGATCTGACCAGTATGTTTGATTTCAAAATTTCCAACGAAACCGTCGCCGCATTCTGCCAGGAACACGGGCCGCGCTTCCTGGGATTTGCCGGGGTTGATCCGCACAAAGGCGCAGAGGCGATCGCAGAATTTGAACATGCTGTGACCGTGTTGGGGCTGCGTGGGCTGAACCTGCAATGCTTCGAGCTTAAGCTATGTCCAAATGATCCGATTCTGTTTCCGCTCTATGAAAAGGCAATAGACCTGAAGGTTCCGGTCAACATCCATTGTGGCATCAACTTTTCGACCGCTGTGCCGATGTCCTTCGGCAAGCCAGAATACATCGACGAGGTCATGGTGCGTTATCCAGAATTGCGCGTTTGCGCGTCACCGCCTGGTTGGCCCTGGGTCACGGAACTAATCGGCGTAGCCTGGCGGCATCCCAATCTCTATATCGGTGTGTTGGCGATCCGTCCGAAATTGTTGGGCAAGGCCCATTCCGGCTATGAGCCGCTGCTGCAATACGGTCGCACATTGTTGAAAGACAAAATGATTTTCGGGTCCAGTTTCCCAATGATGCCACCCAGTGCGGCGATTGCAGAATTGGACGCGTTAGGGTTGGATTCCGAAATCCGTCAGAAATGGGTTTTAGAAAACGCATCCTCCTTTCTGGGCCTTTAAGAACGAATCTTGAGACTGTGGATTGCGGAAACAGCTTTCGCCAATTGACATTACGGGTGCAGAATTTCAAACAAATGCGGGGAGATTGAGTAAGGTATCCTCCGAGGATATGAAAAAAACAATTACAAGCCGTTCCGGCTCGGAGAAAACGATGGGCACGCAATTGAAAACCGAACAAAAGAAGTCTTCGGTCAAAGGGGGGATGTCTCGTGAGCATCAGGTGCAGGAGCGACGTCAGAGCCTGCTAGATGCGGCGGTGACGGTGATCGCCAAACGTGGGTTGACCGGCATTACCATCAACACCATCGCTAGTGAGGCGAAGTGCAGCTACGGTGTGGTGGCTTTCCATTTCAAGTCCAAGGACGGAATCATCTTCGCCGCACTGGACTACATCGCCGACGAGTATGAAACCTTTCTGAAACGCAGCAGCCAATTGGACCTGTCCCCGGCTGAACGTATCCGCAAGATGATCGAAAGTGACTTCGATGGTAAGGTGACCAATGCGAAAAAGATCGCCGTTTGGGTCGCCTTCTGGGCTGAGGCCGCGCGCGTCGCAAAATTCCGGCGGCGTTGTGCTCAACTCAAAGAACATTACAACGAGATGACGCAAGAGGATGTGGCCGCCTTGGCAGCCGATCGCGGGATCAATATCGACACACGTCAGGTGGCGCGTTCCCTCAACGCCATGGTCGATGGCTTCTGGATCGCCAATCTGGTGCTGTCCGATGCCGGACCGGAAGGCCGGGAGGCGGCAAAAGAGGCTTGCCTGGCCTATATGCGGACCCTGTTTCCCAAGGATTTCTGATCAGGACGTCTCGCCGCGTCCCCAGGTACACAGCGCAAGCGAGAAAATCAAAAATGAGTCCTGTCCCAGTCAGACAACCGCTGCTTCAAACCCGGTTAGAACATTGACGACGTTGACGCCGATATCCTCAACAGCATAGCCGCCCTCCATCACAAACAGTGTTGGCAGACCAAGCACTGCGATGGCCGCGCCCATGGCGGAATAGTCATCGGCGAAGAGCTTGAAATGTGAGATCGGATCGTCGGCGAACGTATCCACACCCAGCGAAACAACGAGCGCGTCCGCGCCGAAATCTGCGATGCGAGCGACGGCCGTAGACAACGCCCCAGAGTATTGAGCATAGGTTGCACCAAAAGGCAGTGGCAAATTAAGGCAAAACCCTGCCCCCTCACCCTCCCCCGTCTCATCTGGGTAGCCGCTGTAATACGGATATTCGACGGACGGGTCAGCATGGATCGAAACGGTCAGCACGTCGTCTCGATCATAAAAGATGTCCTGCGTGCCATTGCCGTGGTGATAGTCCACGTCCAGCACCGCGACCTTGGCCTTTCCGGAATCTCGCAAAGACTGCGCGGCAATGGCCGCATTGTTCAGGAAGCAATAGCCCCCGAAATAGTCACGACCGGCATGGTGTCCAGGGGGACGACACAAGGCGAAGATTGCTCTTTCCCCTCCCTCCAAGATCATGTCGGCCCCGGTCAGCGCTGCATCGACCGCAGCCCGTGCTGCCGTCCAGGTTCCAGATAAGATTGGACTGCTCATATCAATACAGTACCGTCCCAATTCGGCGCCAGGACGTTTGGTTGCAAGCCTGCGGGCGCGCGGCGGCACCCAGGTATTCGGAAGAGCACATATATCGCCATTCTCAGCATGCCACTCTTCCCAGAACGTCGATAGGAAGGTCACAAAATCAGGGCTGTGAACCCGCAGGATTGGTGCCATGTCATGGGCAATCGGTGCGATCACCGGGCCAAGCGCGGAACTGGTCACGCAATCCAAAACCAGCTGAGCGCGCCTGGGCATTTCGAAACTAGCAACCTGCCGCCCGCGAATGTATTCGTAGGGGGCATCCTGATTTTCGTGAAGCGGCGTGTAAATGGTCTTCATGTCCGGTCTCCTGATAAGCTCGGTCGGGTTTCGCGCTTGGTATACCAGCCACCGATAGCCTTCTCATAAGCAAGACCGGCACGGAAGACATCGGCGTCGCTATAGGTTCGGCCGACGATCTGAATGCCGGTGGGAACATTGTTGGCAGCTTTTCCCGACGGCACGCTCAGCACCGGGCAACGACTCAGCATATTGAAGGGATAGGTCATCACCCAACCGTTGAAGGGATCAACGGGCTTGCCATTGATCGAATAACCATCCAGAGGGTTGAAATCCGCTGGCACGGCCGGAACGGCAAGGGTTGGGCATATAAAAACATTGCAGTCTTCCATGATTGGTCCGAACGTATCATACATAGTGCCGACCGTATAAAGCGATGCTAGGAAGTCTTGCTTGGTGACAGACTGTGACATTTCGCCGAAAGCACGGGCATAGTCGGTCAACTGCGACGCGCGGTCATCAAGATACTCCGAAATCCAGGTACCGAACAGGGTCGCCAGATAGTTGTTCGCAGCCTTTTCGCTCTGTTGCGTCCAGCCGACATCGACTTCTACCAGCTCCGCGCCAAGGTCATGAAAAACCTCAAGGGCAGCCATTGTGTTGCGGCGAACATCTTCGTCCAATTCATAGTATCCAAGGTCCAAAGACCAAGCCACTTTCCAACCCTTGATGCCGCCATGATCGGGCTTTAGTTCCAGTTTCGGCCGAAGGGAGGCGACATCTTTCGGATGGGGGCCACACATGACGTTCTGCATCAACAGACAGTCCTCGACCGTGCGTGCCATCGGACCAGGATGGTTGTAGAAATCGAGATTGAATGGGGGTGTCGACGGATTACGACCATATGGTGGTTTGTATCCCACCACGCCACAGGCCGAGGCCGGAATACGAATCGATCCCCCAATGTCTGAACCAGTGGCGAGTGATGCCATACCGCCCGCCAACGCCGCGCCCGACCCGCCAGAAGATCCACCCGGCGTATAAGCAGGATTCCAGGGGTTGCGCGTCACACCCCAAAGTCGTGAATGCGTGAACCCGGTGCAAGAAAACTCCGGCGTTGTGGTGCGCCCATGCACAACAACGCCAGCATCGATTAGCCGCTGCACGACCGGCGTGGTCGAGGTCGCGACGGTATCGCGATAAAGAAGAGAGCCGAAGGTCGTGACGCGCCCTTTTATCATATTCTCGTCCTTTACCGCGGTGGGCAGACCTTCCAGCGGACGCGCATTGCCCGAGGCATACCGCTGTTCCGAGGCGCGCGCAGCAGCAAGCGCGTCTTGGGCATAGATAAAGGAAAAAGCGTTGCAGGATTCAGCGGTCGCCGCGGCCTGATCGAGATAGGCTTCAACCAGTTCTGTTGGCGATACCTTACGCGCCGCGAAATGGCGCAAAGCCTCTGTCGCGCTGAGGTAGCAAAGGTCACTGTCGGTCATCGGGATATCCTGCTGGCTCAAAGATTATTGATGCACTTTAGCGAAACTAATGATTGATCAGTCAATCAAAAAAGTTGACGATAGGGAAATTTTTCGACTAGGCTTCATTACGTCAGACAGAAGCACGATCAAAATATTTCGAATAAAAACTGCTCCGAAGACGTATCGAGGCAGCACTGAGGCTATCACTTGAAAGGGGAAGGTCATGACTGAATCTGAGTCCAAACAAATGGAACATTGGATTGCCCAATTCCGTAAGGGTGCGGTATCGCGTCGCGAGTTTTTGGCGCGCACCACTATGCTTTTGGCTGCGGGCACTGCTATCGGATCGATGCCATCAATCGGTCGAGCAGACGACGCGCAACCAAAAGCTGGCGGTTTCGCCCGCTTTGGATTGAGCGATGCATCGCAGAACGACACATTGGATCCTGGCACATGGGTGACCAGCTTTACCGGAGCGGCCTTCAACGGATCGCTGTGCAACAACCTGACTGAGATTCTGCCTGATGGATCGATCACCGGTGACTTGGCTGAAAGCTTCGAACCTGAAGATGGGGCGAAGCGCTGGGTGTTCAAACTGCGTGATGGCGTTACCTTCCACGATGGGAAGAGCTTGAAAGCAGAAGACGTGAAGCAGTCCTTCCTGCATCACATGGCGGAAGATTCAAGCTCCGGCGCGCGAGCCATCGTCGCGCAAGTCGAAAGCATCGAAGCCGATGGCGACAAGGCGATCTTTACCTTAAAGACCGGCAACGCGGATTTTCCCTATCTGGTGACTGACTATCACCTGTCGATCTTCCCGGCCAATGCCGACGGTACCGGAATTGATTTCGCACGGGGTGCGGGAACCGGGGCCTTCACGCTGGAAAGTTTTGAGCCGGGGATTGGCGTGCGTATGAAGCGCAACCCTAACTACCACAAGAACAACAAGCCATATTTCGATGAAGTAGAATTCGTCTCAGTCACCGAGCCGACTGCGCGTCTGAATGCGTTGCTAACGGGCGAAGTCCACGTGATCAACGATGTCGATGTCAGGAACGTGCCGCTGATCGAACGGAATCCGGATTTCGCCATTACCCGGACGCCAAGCCTCCGGCACTTTACTTTCGACATGAACACCTCCGTAGCACCGTTTGACAATCCGGATGTGCGACTGGCTCTGAAATATGCCATAGACCGTGACGACATCATCGATAAAGTGTTTCTCGGCGAGGCGCTGAAGGGCAATGACAATCCGGTCTCCAACGTCATGGAGTACTATGCCGACACCCCTCCGCAATACGAATACAATATCGAAAAGGCAAAGGAACATCTGGCCAAAGCCGGCCTCGACTCCTTGACCATTGATCTGTCAGCGGCAGAAGCGGCATTCCCGGGCGCGGTCGAAGCGGCGGTGCTCTTTAAGGAGCACGCGGCGCCGGCCGGCATCACAATCAATGTGGTTCGGGAAGCCGACGATGGGTATTGGGAAAATGTGTGGCTGAAGAAGCCGTTCAACGGCTGTGACTGGTTCGGTCGTGCGACGCTTGATTGGCTGTTTGCCACATCTTACACGTCGGATTCGCCTTGGAACAACACCGGCTGGAAAAACGCACATTTCGATGAGTTGCACGCGTTAGCCCGTGTCGAGACGGATCATAGCAAGCGCGCCGTCATCTACAAGGAAATGCAGCAAATGCTTCATGATGATGGTGGCGTGATGACCGTCGCCTTCGTGAACTATCTCTATGGGATGTCTGGTCGCATAGGTCATGGAGAGATTGGCGGCATCCTTCCTGCCGACAACATGCGCATGAGCGAGCGTTGGTGGTTCAAGGATTGATTTGAAGTTGGCGTTAAGCCGACTTCGAATTGCTCTCACAGATGTATCGTCGCGGCGGGGACGGGAAGCGATTCCGCCGCGGCGATACAGTGGGGATTGTCAAAATCCCACAATTTCCTTCATTTATCCCGTCGCCGTGTTTGGCCGACTTTTGAAAATCTCGTCGGATAGAGGAAACAGTTTATGGAAAGCCATTCCCATCCTGTCCTGGCCATGCTCGTTAACCGGATCGGACTGGGACTCCTTAGTCTGCTGATCGTTTCGATCGTCATCTTCTCGGCCGTGAGCATGTTGCCGGGCGACTTTGCTTCCGCCATCCTTGGGCAGACGGCAACGCCTGAGGCGGTCACGGCCCTACAACACAAGTTAGGGCTGGATTTGCCCTGGCCACAGCGATACGTGGTCTGGCTGATGGATGCGGTGCGCGGCGATCTTGGAGATTCGTTCTCCGGTCGCCCGGTGATCGACGTGATCGGCCCCAGACTCTACAACACGCTACTGCTGGCGGCCAGCACGGCGATTTTCGCGGTTCCGCTGGCCGTGGGTCTTGGTATCGTCTGCGCCCGATTTCGTGGCCGTTTCATTGACAAATTCTTCAGCACGAGTTCGCTGGCGGCGATTTCCGTCCCAGAATTTTTTCTCGCCTATATCCTGATGATGCTCTTGTCAGTCAATCTGCACCTGCTGCCATCGATGTCCTCGATCCGAATGGGGATGAGCCTCGGCGAGCAGATGATCCGCATGGTGCTGCCAATCCTAACGCTAATGCTGGTGGTACTGGCGCATATGATCCGCAACACCCGGGCAGCGATCCTGGGTGTCATGGCCAGCCCCTATGTAGAAATGGCACGGTTGAATGGCGAGCCGGAAAAGCGCGTGGTTCTGCGTCATGCCCTACCGAACGCCATCGGGCCGATCGCCAGTGTGCTCGCCATCAACCTCGCCTATCTAATTTCCGGCGTGGTCGTGATCGAGGTGGTTTTCGTTTATCCGGGCGTCGGCCAGACCATGGTGGACGCGGTTCGGAACCGAGACGTTCCGGTTATTCAAGCCTGTGCCCTGATCTTCGCCGTTACCTATATCGGCCTGAATATGATCGCAGACATCATCTCAATCGTCAGCAATCCCCGATTGCTGCACCCTCGTTAGGAGAGAAGGCATGAGCAGTTCAGTAAATGACAGCCCCCTGCCTGGACGTTTCAGTATCCTACTGCGCGACCTGCGGCGGGCGCCGGTCAGTGCCAAAATTGGCATGGTGATCGTTGCCGCCTATGCACTGATTGCGCTTTTCGCGCCTCTGATTGCGCCCTATGGCGAATATGAAGTTGTGTCGCGCATCCCCTTTGATCAGTGGAGCAGCGAGTTCTGGCTTGGTACCGATCAGCTCGGGCGGGATTTCTTCAGTCGTTTGATCTTTGGCGCCCGAAATTCCATCTCTGTGGCATTCGTTACAACCCTGATTGCCTTCACAATTGGCTGTTTCTTCGGCATTATGGCGGCGATGCTCGGTGGTTTCCTGGATCAAGTGTTCAGCCGGATCGTTGATGCCATGATGGCGGTGCCAGACCTGATTTTCATTCTGATGATCTTGTCGATTTTCGGCGCATCCATTCCGAACCTGATACTTATCATCGCCGTGCTGACCTCAACCCGCATCTACCGCATCGCACGCGCAGCCGCGCTCAACGTCGTCAGCCTTGATTTTGTGGAGGCAGCCTATGTTCGCGGCGAGCGGCTGTGGTGGCTTATCGTGCATGAAGTGCTGCCAAATATCCTGCCGATCCTGATTTCCGAACTCGGCATGCGGTTTTGCTTTGTTTTTCTTTCGGTCGCGGCGCTTTCCTTCCTAGGGGTCGGCATTCAACCGCCCACCGCAGAATGGGGATCAATGGTCCGTGAAAATGCGGCGCTGATCAACATGGGGGATATCACGCCACTGATTCCCGCAGCCTCTATTGCTTTGTTGACCGTCGCAATAAATTTCGTCGTCGATTGGATGCTCAACCGGGCATCCGGTCTGCAAGACGACGCATAGAGGTGGCGGGTAGCATGACAACCGAAAGTAAAGAAATGACAGCTTCCAGCACGCCGGTAATCGAAATCCAGGATTTGCGCGTCAAGGCGCAGGCGAATGACCAATGGTCTGAGATCGTTAAAGGTATCAGCCTGACTGTTCAATCCGGTGAGGTGCTGGGGCTTGTCGGGGAATCCGGTGCGGGGAAATCCACTGTAGGCCTTGCCGCGCTGGGCTTCCTGCGCTCAGGGTGCCAGGTTGCCGGAGGACAGGTGAGATTTGAAGGAGCGGACCTTCTGGCGATGCCGGAAAGCAAACGTCGCCGGCTTCGCGGCACGCGCATCGCCTATGTGGCGCAAAGTGCGGCCGCGGCGTTCAATCCAGCCATGCGGCTGATCGATCAGGTGATCGCCGCCGCGATCAGCCGAGGCGGGCTGACGCGCGAGGAAGCAGAAACACGCGCGGTTGAGCTTTTCCGGTCTCTCATGCTGCCCGAGCCGGAACAGTTCGGACAACGCTATCCGCACCAGGTTTCAGGCGGTCAGCTCCAACGCGCCATGACGGCCATGGCTATGATCTGTCAGCCAGCCTTGATTGTCTTTGACGAGCCGACAACGGCGCTGGACGTCACGACGCAGGTCGAGGTGCTGACCGCTATTCGTAATGTAATCAAGGAACACAACGCCGCCGCGCTCTATATCTCACACGATCTCGCTGTAGTGGCCCAACTAGCCAATCGTGTCGCGGTGCTGCGCTATGGCGAGGTCGTCGAGGAAGCGCCCATCGACAGGATCCTGGACCATCCCGAACATCCCTACACGAAAACACTGTGGGCGGTTCGGGAATTGGATGGCGTCGGGCACGACGGCGTGCCAGAGCCGCTGATGAAGGTTTCCAACATCTCTGCCGCCTATGGCGAACATACGGTATTGCAGAATATCTCTTTCGCCATACCGAAACGCCAAACCGTGGCACTGGTGGGGGAGTCTGGTTCCGGAAAGTCGACCCTGGGGCGGGTAATCGTCGGCTTGAAGGCACCGGCGAGCGGCATGATTGACTACGAGGGCGAAACGCTCGGCGCTTCGGTTAAAACCCGGTCGATCGACATGCTCCGCCGGGTCCAAATCATCTACCAATCGGCGGAAACCGCGCTAAACCCTCGGCATAAGGTTCGCAAGATTCTGGGGCGACCGCTGACATTTTACCACAACCTTCGGGGCCGGGCGCAGGAAAAACGCTGTCTCGAGCTGTTGCAGATGGTTGAAATGGATGCAAGCTTTATGGACCGATATCCCGCGCAGTTGTCCGGCGGACAGCGGCAGCGAATTGCCATTGCGCGGGCGCTTGCAGCGGAACCTGAACTGATCGTCTGTGACGAGGTGACCTCGGCGCTTGATCAGGTGGTGCAGGCCGAAATTCTGCGCATGCTGCTTGATCTTCAGGAACGGCTGGACGTCTCCTTCCTGTTCATCACACATGATCTGGAAGTCGTACGCGCAATCGCGGACCGCGTTGTAGTTATGCATCAGGGCCAAATCGTGGAGGAAGGGACAAAGGACGAGATCTTCGCGCCCCCACATAAGGATTATACAAAGCTTTTACTGGAGTCGGTGCCGGAGATGGCGACTGGCTGGTTAGACCATGTAGTGAAAGAGCGTGGAAAGTAAGATCAAGCAGTCCAATCCTGTTTTAGGCTTGGCGTTCATTCGACCAATTGGGTGCTTGCATGATCCTTCTGGAGCATCGTTCCTTAAAAAGGTCAGCCCCCTAGACTAGGAATTTGTGTTATATAGGCGGCGGCAAACGTTGCACGAAATCCGTTGCTTTCCTGGACCAGCGATCAGTACCTTTTCTCTGTTCACGGGTTACTTAGGAAATCGGAATCGCATTATTTTTATAGGGCTGAGTCATATACCACCCTCTCCGCCATTTTTCATGCGCATCTCCAGCCATCCACGCTTCCCCTCCTCGCCGCTTAGAATCCATCTTGCTGAGGGTCAGCCGACTGTCGTACGGTTTGGCGTAGGGGTGCGGGCCTGGGGGTGCGGGCTTGGGGGTGCGGGCTTGTGCGCTATGCATAAGGGGCGTTTTTTTTGAACATCTTCCTTTTTTAGAAAGCATTTCAGGATGAGCAGATTTTTTACGTTGTTTGTGTCCTCGAGCGGCGCGATGGTCGGGGTGGCTATGGTTCTGGGGGATTGGTTTCCCGGATATTGGATCGCCGCCGTTTCCCTGCCGCTGCTGGCGCTGGGGATATTTGACCTGCTGCAGACGCGCCACACTTTGTGGCGGAACTATCCGATCATTTCCCATATGCGCTGGCTGTTTGAAGGGATACGCCCGGAAATTCGCCAGTATCTTATTGAAAGCGATGGCGATTCCTTTCCCTTCAGCCGCGAACAACGGTCGCTGGTTTATCAGCGCGCAAAGAACCAACTGCAAACCATCCCCTTTGGGACGCAGCAGGATGTGTATAGTTCAGGATATTCCTTTTTCAGCCATTCCCTGAAACCAGAGCATGTCGATGTCAGCACCTTGCGGGTCCGCATCGGGGGGGATCGGTGTCTTCAGCCCTATAGCAGTTCCATCCTGAACATATCCGCGATGAGCTTCGGGTCGCTGAGCGGCAATGCCATTTCCGCCCTGAACCGCGGGGCCAAGCTGGGATCATTCGCCCACGATACCGGTGAGGGTGGATTGTCGCGCTATCACCGACAGAATGGCGGTGATATCATCTGGGAGATCGGGTCGGGCTATTTTGGCTGTCGCACCGATGACGGGCATTTTGACCCGGCCAAGTTTGAGACAGTGGCCCAGGATCCCCAGGTCAAGATGATAGAAATCAAGCTGTCGCAGGGCGCAAAGCCAGGGCATGGCGGCATGTTGCCTGGCCCCAAGGTCAATGCAGAGATTGCCGAGGCGCGCGGCGTGCCGGAGGGGGTGGACTGTATCTCCCCCGCATCGCATTCGGCCTTTGACACCCCGATGGGGCTGATTGCTTTCGTGGCCCGGCTGAGGGACTTGTCTGGCGGAAAGCCGGTCGGGTTCAAATTATGCATTGGCCACAAGCATGAATTCATGGCCATCGTGAAGGCGATGATCAAAAGTGATGTCTATCCTGATTTCATCGTTATCGATGGCAAGGAAGGCGGCACTGGGGCCGCCCCTGTTGAATTTGCAAACAGTGTTGGCCTGCCCCTGCGCGATGGCCTTCATTTCGCGAATATGACCCTGATCGGGGCGGGCATTCGCGACAAGATCCGCATTGGGGCCAGCGGCAAGATCGTATCGGGTGCCGATATGACGCAAGCCATGGCATTGGGGGCGGATTGGTGCAATTCTGCGCGCGGCTTCATGTTTGCAATTGGCTGTATCCAGGCACGCGCCTGTCACACAAATAAATGCCCAACGGGCGTCGCAACGCAGGATAAGTTGCGCCAGGCCGGTCTGAATGTCGGTGACAAATCGGTGCGTGTGGCAAATTTCCACCGCAATACGCTGTATGGATTTGCCGAAATGATCGGCGCCATGGGTCTAAAAGGCCCCCATGAAATCACCTTTACCATGATCAATTTCCGCGAAGCCCATTTCAGCGGCGCATTGCTGGCCCGACTGGAACCAGGTCAATTGCTGAAAGAAGGGTGCCCCGAAGACTATGCAAAGCCCTGGCGCGCCGCCAATCCAGAAGGCTTTCGCTAGAGCAAATTTGCTCCAGTGTGGTGCGCGGTTATTTGGGATCGACCAGGACGCTGTTTGCGGTGCTCCGGTTAGGAGCGTTTCGCGAAGCGATGCGGGGCATCGCAAGCGGAAGGCGACGCGGCCCGGAGCGCCGCAAACAGCGCCTTTGGTCCCTTTATCGGCCCGTCGGACGGCGTCGAGAGCGCTGGACGATGAACCACATCGCCTGCACGCTCTCTTCTAGCCGACAGGCCGATAAAGAGATCCTGGTGATTCCAAATAATCGCGCACCACACTAGGCGCTGACCAGGTCTGCAAGGTCGGGTCGGGTGACGCCCTGATCAATCGGCAGATAGGTGGGATCGAAATCCTGTGTGACCTCTACGCCCTGATCCAAAAGGTGGTCATGGAACTGTGTAAGGGTATCCACCATATCGCCAATGAATTTGTCATGCAGCACCAGCAACGGCCAGTCCAGGGTCTCAAGATCCTGTTTAGCCCGGTCCAGCCAGTCGCGATGGGGGTCGATCCAATCCTGGGGAACACTGTTCCAGGTGACCATCGTATATTTGTTTTCGACCAGAAAATCCCGCGCATCGGGGCTTAGGATATGGGATCCCAGGGACCCGCTGCCATTCGGGCGAAAGAACTTTCTGGGATGTGCCATATCGCCCAGCAATTTCTCGGTTTCACCAATTTCGCGTTCAACCCGCGCCCTGTCGCCATCGCGACCCAGCGGCGTTGTATGGGTCAATGTGTGATTGCCAATCCAATGGCCTTCCTGCCAGGCCCGTTCCGTCAGGCGCCGGGACTCGGGGTCCTGCAAGCGCTCCCCGACCACAAAGAAAGTCGCCTTGATCTCCCGCTCAGCAAGGAAATCCAGCAAGCGTTCGGTCGTTCCCGGCCAGGGTCCATTGTCAAACGTATAGGTCAGGCGACGGGCCATTCATACTCTCCCTTATGAGGTGCCCGCATCCGACAGGCTCGATTGGGCTTTGCTAATCAGGGCGTCCTGCAACATCTTGCCGGTGCGCCGGTAATGCTGCAGCAGCAGCGTTACAGCCAGATCCGCATCACGCGCCAGAACGGCGTCAGTGATTGCTTCATGTTCACAGCCGACATCACGACTGTCTGAACTGCTGGTGCGGGCAATGCTGCGATAGCGGTTGTTTTCATCAAAGAATTGATTGCACAGCCGCAGCAAGATGCTGGAACCGCAAGCAGCAATCAGCGCTATGTGAAAGCTCTTGTGGCACCGCTCCCATTCCAGGTCGAATTCACCGCTGCGTGACGAGGATTTCAGACGATGCCGCGCCAGCACGATGCCTTCCACCCAATCCGCCTCACCGCGTTCAATTGCCAGTCGCAACGCCCGTTCTTCGACCAGACAGCGAATATCCAACAACTCTCCAAATTCGCTGGCGCTGATTTCTGCGACCCGAAAGCCGCGCTGATCCTGTCGCACCACAAGACCATCGGAAGACAGTGAACTGAGGGCCTCGCGCACCGGTGTCGCACCGACATCCAGCGCGCGGGCTATTTCCTCAATCTTCAGCTTGGTACCCGGCGCAAATTTACCGCTGATGACATCCTCTCGGATACGCGTGAACGTCTCACTGGTCCTGGAGCGGAACCGGCTTTCATCCGTCGTCGTAGCCATAAGGCCTATCCTTTCAGCCTGGTTGATACCACCGCGATACTCTCACTCACTCTTAACCCTTATGCGATAAACTGGTTTGGTCTAAACCTGCTCTGCAACAATCGGGTTGGACAGCAGACCGATATTTTCAATCTCAACTTCAACCCGGTCGCCGGCCTTCATCCAAACCTGGGGGCGCCTTGCATGCCCGACGCCACTGGGCGTTCCCATGGCAATCAGATCGCCTGGCTCCAGTGTCATGATTTCAGACAGAATCTCAACGGTTCGGAAAGCATCAAAGATCATTTGATCGGTGTTAGAGCTTTGCATCACAGTCCCATTCAGGCGCGTCTGAATTTTAAGGCCACTGGCAGCGGCCGGCAATTCATCTGCCGTGACCACACAGGGACCCAATGCGCCGGTACCATCAAAATTCTTGCCCGCCGTCCATTGTGCTGATTTACGCTGATATTCACGGATACTGCCATCATTCATCGCAGTATATCCAAAGATAACCGATGCTGCGTCGCTTTTCTTGACATGACGGCATCGTTTGCCAATCACGATTGCTAATTCTGCTTCCCAGTCCAGTTGTTCAGAACAGACAGGCAGGATCATAGGGTCATTGGGACCAATCATGGACGTGGTACACCGCAGGAACATGGCAGGATAGTCGGGAATGGCATGGCCGCCTTCCTTGGCGTGATCTGCATAATTCAATCCAAGACAGATGATCTTACCCGGGTCCATAACAGGGGGTAGCAGGAGACAATCCGCCAAGGGCAGGCAATCCCCGTTCGGCGCGCCGGCAACGGCGCTGGCAACCCGGTCCCGCATGGATGCATCGGCAGCAATCAATCCGCGCAAGGCTTCCGGGGCTTCTGGCACCAGTGTCTGAATGTCGATGATTCCATTATCTGTAAGTGCGCCAAGCCGTGGCGCTCCCTCTTTTTTATACGTTACGTAGCGCATTTGCCCTCACTGAAATTTGAATAAAGTCGACAAGGCACTTGCCAACCTGGAACTGAGGTATTTGAAAATAACGATGAACACAATAAAATCAATATAAAACAAAATATCGATTTTTTATTGACTCCCGCAATGCCTCCAATATTGTTTGCATCAGCGGCGGGCTTCGGTTTGGCCGTAAAACAACAGTGCCAACAAGGAAGTCACCAATTGGTTTTTCAAACATGTTGGGGATTCCAAAGGGAGGAAATATGAAACACGTATTTAAGAAAGTCCTTGCTGTGGCCGCAATAGCGTCCGCCAGCTTTGTCGGGAATGCAGCATTCGCAGAATTTCCGGATCGCCCCATCACCATGGTTGTGCCATTTTCTGCCGGTACGTCTACGGATACTGTCAGCCGCCTGATCGCCAAGGTTATGTCGGAAAATCTGGGCCAGCCCATCGTCGTTGAGAACCGTGCTGGGGCCGGGGGCAGCGTTGGCACCAGTGAAGTTGTGAAAGCGGACCCAGACGGTTACACAATTGCCATGGGCACGGTCGGTACGCTTGCTATCAACAAGTCAATCTTCAAGGATCTGCCCTATGATCCAGAAGCAGATGTAACGCCTATTTCCTTCGTCGGATATACGCCAACACTGCTTGTTGTCGGCGCAGAATCGAAATTCCAAACACTGGAAGACCTAGTTGCGGGCTCCAAATCCGGTGATGGCATTACCTTCGCATCGACCGGTAATGGCACATCCACTCATCTGGCAGGTGAACTGCTTAAGGTGCTGACTGGTGGCCAAATGATCCATGTCCCCTATAAATCCGGGGCTGTCGGACTGGCTGCTGTGATGTCCGGCGAAGTGGATTTCATGTTCAACCATCCGGTTTCCGCCAAGAAGAATGTTGAAGCTGGCAAGTTGCGTGCCTTGGGCGTAAGCGGTGCCAAGGGATCCGTTGTCGCCCCCGAAGTTCCACCGATCAACGATAGCTATGACGGTTTCGACCTGATTGCATGGTGGCTGATCCATGGTCCGGCGAACATGCCAGATGATGTCACCAATAAGCTGAGTGCGGCTGTTACAGCAGCACTCAATGCCGATGAAGTGCGCGAACATTTTGCCCGCAGCGGTATCACTGAAGGTGATGTCCCTCTGGACGGCTTGAAGAGTTTCATTTCTGCTGAAGTTCAGAAATGGGGCGGAATTGCAGATGCCGCCAAGGCAAAGGCCGATTGATAGAACGCGCCAACAGTCAATAACTGTGGCTGGTTCACACGGCACACCAATATCATGCTAGAGTATTCTGTGTACGCCTTGGCAAACACAGGATGCTCTGGCATCGATCTCTCACCCCATTGGAGCATCTGATGATCCGTAAGAACGATCTTTCCGAGGTGCTATTCGCATTCGTGATCATCGCTTTTGGGCTGTTTCTGGTCTACAGCGGAATCGATCTGTCTATTGGAAAAATGAGCCGCATTGGACCCGGATTTCTGCCGCTGTGTCTGGGTGTGATTATTACCGTTCTTGGTATTGGAATCCTGTTCGAACGCCAGGAAAAACGCGATGACGGACCACCAAATCTGCGCGGATTGGCGTTGATCACATTGGCGATCGGGGCGTTTGCGGCGCTGGTCGAAACGACCGGCCTGTTCCCCGCTACGGCGGCCCTGGTGATACTGACGGCACTGGCCAATCACGAACGCATTCGTCCCCTGACATTGTTGGGCACGATCATCGGGCTGTGTGTTGTTGGATATCTGTTGTTTGTTGCCGCCCTGCAACTTCCGTTCAAGCCTATTTCACCAGATCTTATCTCCTGGTTCACGGGAACGAGTTAAATCATGGAACTGTTGTCAAATCTCGCGCTTGGAATGGAAACCGCGTTTTCCTATGACGCGTTGTTGTATTGTTTTATCGGCGTGTCGATTGGCACCTTTGTCGGGGCCCTGCCGGGCATTGGGCCAATGGTCACCATTTCCGTGGCCCTTCCGTTGACATTTGGCCTGGACCCAACAGTCGCCCTTATCATGCTGGCGGGAATATTCTATGGCGCGCAATATGGGGGCTCTATTACCTCAATCCTGCTGAACCTCCCGGGCACAGCATCGACCGCTGTGACGGCCCTGGACGGCTATCCGATGACAAAGAACGGGCGTGCCGGGCTGGCCCTTTTCATCAATGCCGTCGCGTCCTTTTGCGGCAGTTCGCTGGCGGTGCTGCTGGTTATGGGATTTGCCCCCACCATCGCCGATTTCGCCCTAGGATTTAATTCAACGGAATATTTTTCCGTGATGCTGCTGGGCCTTATCGCGGCCTGTACCATGTCGAATGGATCTACCCTTAAGGCGCTGGTTATGGTGGCCTTTGGTCTGGTGCTGGGCATTGTCGGGCTGGATTTAAATTCCGGCGTCCCCCGCTTTACCTTTGGATTTCTGGGCCTGACCGAGGGTGTCAGTTTGATATCCATCGCGATGGGCCTGTTTGGTATCGCCGAAATTGTCACCAAACTGGCCGAAGCCAAGAACGGGGCGCGCGCGCCTGACCCCGAAGTCAGGCATGTTTCCTTCCGCGATATGTTACCTAGAGGCAATGAATTACGCAGGCTTTGGGGACCCATCCTGCGTGGTACGGGGATTGGATCCATCATTGGGGCATTGCCAGGGTCCGGGCCGACCGTTGCGGCCTTCATGGCCTATGCCATGGAAAAAAAGGTCAGCCGGACGCCGGAAAAGTTTGGCACTGGCGCGCTTGAAGGCGTCGCTGCGCCCGAAGCCGCAAATAATGCCTCCGTCCAGGCGGCTTTTATCCCGACACTCAGCCTGGGAATTCCAGGGGATGTGGTCATGGCAATCCTGTTGGGTGCCATGATCATGCACGGTATCATTCCCGGGCCACAGTTCATTTCTGCGCAACCTGCCATGTTCTGGGGCCTGATTGTCAGCTTCTGGATTGGCAATGTTATGCTGCTGATCCTGAATTTGCCCTTGATCGGGTTGCTGGTAAAGATCATCACCGTGCCTGCGCGCATCCTGTATTCTGTTGTGATCTTCTTTATCTGCATCGGGTCCTACAGCGTCGCCAATAATGTGCTGGACGTCTTTGTAACCTTGGTATTTGGATTGGTCGGCTATCTGTTAATGCGCCTGAACTACAATGCCGCACCGGTTCTGCTGGGCTTTATTCTGGGCCCGATGATGGAAGAAAACCTGCGGCGCTCGCTTGTCATATCACGCGGCGACCTGACGGTCTTTTTGGATCGACCAGTCAGTGTGGGCCTGTTGCTTGTCTGCCTGCTGCTGCTGTTGATGCCGCTGCGGAAGCCTTTGATGCGTTACATTCGGATGGCCAGCCAACGGTAACAAAGGCCGGGAACCAAAGCCAATGACCGCAAACCCGCGCCGCACTTACCGTGAGGCGGGGTGTTCTATGCCGTTGCGACAGGAATGCCCAATTGCAAATCGATGTAATTCTGGCAGCACTTAATGGCGCGGTCACGCGATGTCATGCGTTCATAGGTGGACAAGACCAACCAGTGCCCGTCGATCATTGTTATCAGGCCAATCGACGCCTGACGGGCATCAATGGTAATACCGTGCTGTTTGGCGGCGGCGGCGAACAATGTTTCCGTTCGATCCTGATAGGCACGATAGCTTTCACTGTTCGCTTCCCGGACCAGCGGATTAAACCGAATCTCATGCCAGAAAGTAATGAAGGCATTGCGTATCAAGGGCGTATTAACCTTGGGAGAAAAGACCGCCATTGGCAGGGCACGCAATTGCTTTTCCGGATCATCCCCGACAGCAGCCTGGCATTTAGCAACATAATTTGCCGCCGTGTCATAAAGGTGCCGAAACGCAATCTCCAGCAGATGTTCCTTGCTTTCGAAATAATGGCTCATCAAGCCACGGGAACTGTCTGCCTCGGCACAGATAGAACGGACCGTAGTCCCAGCGACACCATGTTCCGCCAAAGACCGGATGGTGCCCTCAATCAGCGCATTGCGTCGATATTCATTAATCTCAGGATGCGTCCGGGGCCGCTCTTTCGCCTTGCGCTTTTCCAGCATATTCTTCTCCCAGCAACGTAACACCAGCACTTAAATCATTTTGATAAGCTGGATGTCCGGCATATTTTCAACCAAGGTTAACAGTACCCTGTTCCGCCGGACTATGGCAATTCCAGAAGCTGGTAAGGGCCGGCTTGCCTGGAAGAATGAACGCACCGCACCCCTTCTGGCGGCATGGGCGCTGACATTTTCCCATCCTGCCGGACACCTATTCTTCCCGCCTGCTCTTTCCGCCTGGTTATTTTTGCCAATGCGGGACCCAATCTCCCTCCATTTGCAAGGAAAGGCCTGCAGCATCTTCCTCCAGTTTTACAACATGCAATTCCCCCTTGTCCCCGCCATAGGTGGTTTGCGCCTTAAGGAAGCGATCCCGTACCAAGCGCGTGACACTGGCTTCCGTCCCGGCGGCATCACAGGCCCCTACGATCAAATTCAGGTCCTTCATGCATAGATCCAATGTGAAGGACGGATCATAATGCCCTTGAAAGACAGAGGGCGCGTCGTGATGCATGCACCAGCTTTCCGATGCCCCGATCTTTAATGCTTCCCAGGCGCGTTTCAGATCCACACCGGATTTCACGGCCATGACCAATGCTTCGCCCATGGCGGTCGCATGAATGGCCCACAGTTGATTGCTGGCCAGCTTGGTGATCGCCCCGGATCCATTCGGCCCCATAAAATGCACGGGTCCCATCAGTTCCATCATCGGGCGCAGGCGCTCAATCGTCGCCTCATCCCCGCCTGCAAATTGCGTCATATTGCCATTGCGCGCGCCATCCACAGCGCCTGTTACAGGCGCATCAACCGCGATGGCCCCCTTGGCATGAATTTCGGCTGCCAGCGCCCGGCTGAGTGTGGGTTCATTGGTGGTCATATCGATCCAGACCTGCCCCGGCTGGATCGCAGAGAGCAGTCCATTCTCACTGCGCAACACGGATTCAATCTGTTTCGGGCCAAACACCATCGTGAATATTACATCGGCACCCGCAGCGGCCAGGGCCGGTGTGTCCGCCCATTGTGCACCCAGTTCCAAATGCGCCTTGCCACGATTACGATCCAAATCACAGACGGTCAGCTCATGCCCGCCCTTGATTAGATTCAAAGAGGCCGCGCCGCCCATTGTCCCAAGTCCGATAAAGCCAATACGCATGATTATGTGTCCTGTTCTATTGTGTGTGTGAAAACGAGCCTGGGACGAGAAAAACTCACGCCATCTGGGGCAGAATCACGGCCGATTCAGGCACCAGTTGAACGGTCATTTGATCGCTGTCCACGGCCTTGCCATGCGCCCTGGCCACTGCAGAGGGGACAGATACGGTCAAAGGCGTTTCCAGGCCATCCCCCGTCATCATGAAGTGCAGATGTGTTCCGAAATAAGCGCGGTTGATGATCCTCAGGCTTAACCCATTCGAATCCTTGGCGATCGTAAAATTCTCCGGTCGGATGGCGACCAGCACCTTATCCCCCTTCGCAAATCGTCGATCGCCGGAGGGAAATTGCAGGTCCCCGAAACACGGCATGGTGATGGAAACAAATCCGGGCTCCTGCGCTTGTACAATGCCGGGGATCAGGTTCATTTCACCAACGAATTCTGCGACCTCTCGATTGACGGGCAGATCATACAGATCGGTTGGCGGACAGCATTGCAGAACCTTTCCTTTGGACATGACCGCAATTTTATCGGACAGGGTCAGCGCCTCTTCCTGATCATGGGTTACGAAGACGAAAGTGATGCCGACTTCTCGCTGGATCGCCCGCAATTCTATCTGCATGCTTTGACGCAGGCGCTTGTCCAGCGCCGATAATGGTTCATCCAGTAACAAGACTTTAGGCTGTACAATAAGGGCCCTCGCCAGGGCGATACGCTGCATCTGCCCGCCCGATAATTGCGAGGGACTGCGGTCGCCATATCCTTCCAAATGCACCAGTTCCAGCATTGCATCGACTCTGCGCTGCCATTCCGCCCGGGCCAGCTTTTGGCGGCGCAGGCCATACCCCACATTATCCGCAACACTGAGATGCGGAAAAATTGCATAGCTTTGAAACACCATGTTGGTCGGGCGTCGATAGGATGGAACCGACGTGACATCGACGCCATCGATCATGATCCGCCCCGACGTTGGCCTGTCCAAGCCGCCCAGCATAGTCAGCAATGTCGTCTTGCCACAGCCAGACGGCCCCAACAGGGAAAAGAAGGATCCTTTGGCAATGTCCAAATCGACATTGTCCACCGCGATCACAGGCCCATAAGTCTTTCGGATCGACCGTAAGGAGATGAAATCATCCGTCATAGTAAAGTCCTTAAAAAATTAAGCCTGTTTCGATCTTAGCCGCTGCGAGATCACAATCAGAATACTAGACACAATGATCACGACACTGGCCAATGCGAGGACAAGCGGCAGACGGTCCGGGAACCGCATCTGGCTCCACATAAAGACCGGCAAGGTTGGTGAATTACTGGACAGAAAGAAGGCCAGAATGAACTCATCAAAGGAGATCGTGAATGTCAGCAAAAGGCTGGACACAATGCCGGGCATGGCCAGGGGCAATGTGACACGGAAGAAGGTTGCCAGAGGCGGTTCCCCCAAATCCATGGAGGCACGCTCAAAATCCGGGCTCAACCCGTCAAACCGGGAAACCAGAACGCCATAGGAAAACGGCGTGCAAATCATCAGATGCCCCAAAATGACAGTCGCCAGCGACAGGCCTAGCCCCGTCATCATGAAGATCGACAATAATGCGACACCCGTCACCACCGTCGGCAAAGCCAAAGGCACAAAAAGTGAAACCGTCGCCAAAGACCGCCCCCGAAACCGATAGCGGGTGGTCGCCATGGCAGCCAGCATGCCGCTGAATGTCGCAAGAATTGCCGTTGTCACCGCGATAATCATGCTGTTGGAAAACGCCGACAGCAGCTGTTGGTTCTCCATTGCCGCCTGATACCAGCGCAGTGTGAACGCCTTCAATGGAAAGGCGATATAAACAGAATCATTGAACGAAAAGGCGATGATCAAGACGATCGGTAAATACAGCACAATGAAATAAATCATTGCATAGAAGAGTCTTACTTTGCGCATCATGACCTACCGAATTGCCTTAATGGCTTGCCTGGAACCTGCGATGAAAATGCAGACCAGCAGCGTTGCGACCAGCATGGCAAGCAGCGCGACAGCCGCGCCCAAAGGCCAATTGTTAGAGGCGCCAAACTGCATGGCGATAAAGTTTCCGATCATAACCCCGGTCGGCCCCCCCAATAAATGGGGCGTCACGTAATCTCCGAAAGTCGGGATAAACACCAAGACAAAGGCCGCTGTTACCCCTGGCAGAGAAAGCGGCAGGATCACCCGAAAGAAGGTCTGCATCGGTGTGTCGCTTAAATCCCCCGATGCGCGGATCAGGGACCGGTCTATTTTCTCCAGGCTGACATATATTGGCAGGATCGCAAATGGCGCCCAGGCATGGGTCAATGCGATCACCACGGATGTTGAATTATACAGCAGGGCTTCTATAGGCTGATCCACAATCCCCAACCCGATCAGGCTGGTGTTTATCATCCCCTGATAGCCAAGAATCAGCTTCCAAGACAGGACACGCAAAAGATAACTGATCCAACACGGCAGGGTGAACAGCATCAGCCACAGCAGCTTGTTGCGGGTCAAATCAAAGGCCAGCAGATACGCAATGGGATAGGCCAACACCAGAGACAGAAGTGTCACACCAAATGAGATCAATGCTGACTTTACCATCAATTTTAATATCAGCGGACTGGTCAGGGCCAATTCAACATTATGCGTGGAGAATGTCAGATCGATATCAAGGTAACTCTGGCGCGCCACTGCCAGCACCATCAGCACCACCATACAAATTGCCAGCGTCGCAACGGTCGTCAACATTGCTGGCGTCAATAAGAAATACGGGCTATTGGAACGCCGTGACATGCGCTGTCCCCATCCTGACGAAATTCACTTCCGTCCTTAGTTTTTGTATCTTGGGCTATTCATTTGGCGTAACGCAACAACGACTTTATTAAAAAATTTGTCAGTCGTCCAACATATTTTATTGAAATTTATTGTCTGATCATTATAAAATTTTCTTAAACGCCCCCTTTTTATAGGTAGATGTCTTCCTTCTCTGAAGTGAGTTCTGCTTCTTCAGAGGGCAATGCTGGCGGCGTAAAACCGTAACTCAAACCGGGCTCATGCCTACTATTCTATCGCCCTCAATTTTCAACAGCATTGTCGTCGCCTGCCGACGCTCCATCATGAAAGCTTCAGCTGAGTTAAGATCACTCTCAACTTGCAGGCGGCAAAGTTCAATTTGCTTCAACAATTCATCATTCCATTCTAACAGAGACAACTTGCGCTCATTCAGTGTCAGCTTGGTGTTCCATACGGATGACAAACCGCCGATCGTGCGTTGCATTTTGCCGTCTGTTTGCTTTAACAGATCACCGCCCGCATCAAGCATGAGGATTGCATCTTGAATGTCGCGCTTCCTAAACTGTTTCAATCGCTCTTCACCTGGAAAAACAGTCAGTAATTGCCAGCCACAGGCACGCGCGCGTATACAAAGAAGTAAGGTATTGTATAGATCGTACATGAGTTTCTGATGGTCCCGAATTATCGTTTCCAACCCCTTCGAACCGAACCCTTCTTTATCCTTCAGTTCCAAGATTCGATCACTGTCACTGCGAATATCAGCAAGAATATGCTCCTGCACTTCCAGCAATCTTGCTTCATGGCTTTCGATCTGAACACGAATGCTTTCAGTCCATTCTCCTTCCAAAACTGACTGCGCTACTTGCTCCATGTAACGAATTGCACCCGTAATAGCGGACCGCCGATGTTCTTCCTGAAAGCGTTGTATTTTCGTTACACCCGACTTGATATCATCCAGTTTTCGGCTGATATCAGCTAGGTGCTTTTGTGCAACGGCGACAGATACGATTTGGAATACTGCCCCAGCATTAACGATGCTTGATAGTGTTGATGGTTCGAACAATTTTGCATGTTCTGAAATTGTGCCATTGGACGCGCGAACGACGGCTGAAAAGGCTCCATCTTTTCCTTTCTGCAAACTTCCCTTAACGACCACTTCCATATAATGGGTGTTTGCAACTTCAATTGCTGTCGCCACCCCGGGTACAGCCGAAAGCAGAGGGGAGAGTCGGCTGATGCAACTGTCTTCCTCACCAACACTATTCCATTGCACTGGGCCTGGGTCTGTAATTTGCGTCATCGACAAGCACGGGACATTTTGCGCGTCAGAAATCTCCAGTGAATCGGAACGCTCGAACTGTAGTTCTCTTACCAAAACTGGGAGAGTCGAATCAAAAGCATCTTCGATTTTTACGTCAGTCGGTGCGTGACTATCGAGAATTCTCTTTCTCAGATAAGCAATGTGAAGAACACATGGAACAGTAACCCGAAAGGCGGGCTCGGCCAGATCGAAGACAAACGCGCCCCAACCAATTGGGTGCAATCGGGTCAGTGCAAAAAGAACAGTCGTTTTCGCGATGGCTTTGGTAGTCGTGAGCGTCCCTGAGGCCGTGCGTCGGGCTTCTGCCATCACCTCCTGTTGTTCCTCAGCAGTGAGGTTTTTCCATTGGCGCTCAAGATAAATCGTCAGCAGATTGTTCTCATTTTTCAGCAAATTGCCTTTCTCATAGGGTATGTCGAGCTTCTTACACACATCGACTACAATTTCATCGTAAGGTGGCCCTTCATTCCCACGGAAGATATTACGAAAGGAGTTACCGCCGAATAGTCGAATCTCATTCCCAATTTGGCGGTGATACTTGGAATGCGCAGGAGAATGTTTTTTATAATCATCATCTTGATCGAGAAAGTTCGTAACACGACCAACAACGACCTCTACCAATGGCGCAAGATCATCATCACTACACACAGACAAAAGTGCATAAAGATCACCTGACTTTATAGCTTCAAGAGTATCTGCAGGAAGAGGCTCAGTCGTTAAATCCTTCATTATTACATCCGCCCATTTAGAGTGATTTCAATTATATAGAATTATACAAACATGCGCTTCTGTCGATTGTTAAATAAAAAATTCCGCAACCATTGATCATAGAAGATGCGGTCAGATTTTGAGTATAAAAATCAGTGATTATATCTGGATCAAGATTGAGACGGTTTTGCTTAACAAACGAATACTAACACGGCGATAGTCCCCGCAGCCCATCAAGAGACGTCGATCCTTCAATGGTAGACTGCGCCCTTTTCATACTGAAATCACCTAAGGTCCTAAAAATGCAACTAAATCAGTAAAACCTATAACAGTTATTAATTTTCTTTGACGGACGTCCAACAAATTTATATTGAATGTTGCAGCATTTTCTGTAACGCTCTGCCTCACTGTTAAGCGATATGAAAAGGAAATGCCTTTATGCGCCCAGAAGATGTCATCAATCTTGATGCCTATCCCATTCAAGACCCGGCCAGCCTGGCGCGTGCTGAAATTGTGGCCCGGCTGAAGCGGGAACTGGACGCAAATCAATATGTATCGCTGCCTGATTTCATTCGCCCTGCGGCATTGGAACGAGCCGTTGCAGATGCAAAGGCCGCCAGAGTGAAAGCCCATCACAATAAATCGCGCCGCAATTGTTATCTGCATCGCAAGGGGGATCCGTCTCTACCGGAAGATCACCCTCAAAACCTGATGATGGATGCCAGCACGCGGATGATCGCCTATGATCTGATCCCCCAAGACTCCCCGGTCAAGACACTGTATCACTGGGATGTTGCGCGGTCCTTCATCGCTGACATCGTCGGGGCTGAAAAGCTGTACGACAATGAAGATCCCTGCCAACCCGTAAACCTGTTATGTTATGAAAATGGGGATCGATCATCCTGGCATTTCGATTCCGTGAATGCTTTCACGATGACCCTGATGCTTCAGGCCCCGGACGCCGGTGGCGACTTCCAACTGGTGCCCAATACGCGCAGTGATGACGATCAAAACTATGATTATGTGCGCAAGGTTGTGATGGGTGAATGCCCACAAGACGCAGTCTCTGTCGCCCGTCATGCGGGGTCCCTGTGTATATTCCGGGGCTGTAATTCCCTGCACCGCGTCTCTGAAGTGAAGGGAGATAAAATGCGGATCATGGGCGTATTTGTCTATGAGTTCGAACCCGGTGTAATTGGCGATCCGGAAGTCAATGCAACCGTTTATGGACGCGAAAGCACTGCGACAGCGTAACCTTCGGGCAGCCTCTTCCGGCGCCGGAAATTAATCGTTCTACAAGCGTTAGAAAATAAATTTGTTGAACATCCGTCAAACTTTATCTTATGGTTTGACTGGGAGATACATGAAGCAAGGGAGGATGACATGAAAGGTGGTCTACAGCGTTGGTTGATTGACGAATTGGAATGCGGGCGCGTTACACGTCGGCGTTTACTTCAGATGATGGGGGCCGTCGGTGTTGGTCTTGCGACGACAACACGGTCCGGCAGCGCACTTGCAGATGGGTCTTTGACCATCCTGTCCTGGTCTGGATATGACATTCCAGAAATGGCCCCGGCCTATTTCGATGCCCATCCTGCGCCAAACTTCACCTTGATGGGGTCCGATGAAGAAGGCTTCCAGAAGGTCCATGCGGGCTTCCGTCCGGATCTTGGTCACCATACCAGTTTTATCGTCGGAAAGTATCGCGATGCCGGGCTGTTAAAGCCAATTGATCGGTCTCGCCTGACCCATATTGATGACTATTTTCCTGAATTATCACAGATCGTTACGATGGACGGCCAATTGTGGGAAGCCCCTTTGAGTTGGGGGAATTCCTCGGTCATCTATCGCCGCGACAAGGTAGAAGTGACGGAGGAATCCTGGGGCTTGTTATGGGATGAACGCTATAAGGGGCGCATCGCGTCACGCGATTCTCTGGAAGGCCTGTTGATTGTCGGGGGACTTTATACCGGTGCGGCAGATCCCTGGGCGATGAGTGATGCGGAGCTGGCGAAAGCGAAAGCAGCCCTGTTGGCGCAAAAGGAACTGGTCCGCTTCTATTGGTCCAGCCAGACCGATATGGAACAGGCCTTTGCGAATGGAGAGATCGTTGCTGCCTATGGCTGGAATGCGTCTGTCGCCATGTTGCGCAAGCAGGGTATCGATATGGCCCTGATGAAATGCAAGGAAGGCATTGTCACCTGGACGGACGGTCTTGTCATGATGAATGGTGGCAGCGGGTCGGAAGACCTGGCCTATGAATTCATCAACGCCTATATGTCACCAGAAGTTGGCGCTTTCCTGATCAACTCCTATGGCTATGGCAGCGGCAATGCCAAAGCATATGAGTCCGTAACCGATGAACGACTCGCTGAATTGGGGATCACAGATCCGGACGTCGTCATCTCAACCTCTAAGTTCCAGCGTGAAATTTCATCAGACATTCGCCAAAAGTATCAGGCCGTGTTTGACGAAGTGAAGCTGTCGTAACGAGGCCGCGCGCGTCGGAAGGAGGGGCTGACGCGCGCGCCTCACCCTGATTGCTTAATAAATACCTGATTGCCTTACCTCACTGTCATAAAACTCGGGCAGGTGGACTAAGCGGAGACGTTGACTGTTTTCACAATGAAGTGTCAAAGTTTGCGCATATAGCCTCACACGCCTTATTTGTTCCATTCTAGTGAAAAGATTTTAAACCTCGCTATTTTTCACGTGGAAACGGATTTATGAAGCACAGTCCGTTCACAGAACCACAGATCATCAGGGCGAACGCTTCATTGAAGCCCAACCATTTTTATGATTTACCCAAATAGCGCAGGCCTTAGCACCTCTTCACACCATTGGCGGAAGCCGGTCGGTGTATCGTAAGAAGAAGACGGCGTGCGTTCTACCAAATGATCCATACCCTCGTTCTTGGCTGTCATCATGTTGACCATGGATTGCGCCATACCTTCCGACGCACCGCGATTGATCATCATTGATTTCAGATCGTCCATTTTCATGAAGTGATACTGCACCGTTTTGCCTGTCATTTTCGAAATGATTCCCATCATTTCATGATAGGAGATATCCTCTGGACCAAGCATCGGAATGCTATCAACGCCCGTCCAGGACGGATCAAGCAGCAAGCGTGCTGCTACTGCGGCGACATCGCGGGTGGCACATGCTGGCTCTTTAAGATCAACAGGAGTTGGCCAGTAGAATGCGCTATGATCCTTGATCAACGCAGATTGCCGCATGACATTCTCCATGAGACTGGCGCAGGCCAAGGCTCTATAATTAACGCCGGTGCTTGCAATTAGATCGTCCATCTTCAAAGTTGCCGTAACATGGCCCGCATCCTTCGACCATCCGCGCCCAAGCGCTGAGATGCCAACCACATGCTTGACGCCGAATGCCTTAAGCGCATCACAGCCCGCTCGCGAGAAGTCCAAATAGGCCGCTTCGGCACTTGGCGCACGCATGTCGGCTGGCACGAGCCAGAAAACACGGTCGGCGCCTTCGAAAGCCTGCGCAACAACAGCAGAGTCACGGTGAGAACCTTCGATCACTTCGACACGATTCAGCGCTTGCGGAGCCAGTTTGGAAGGATCTCGCGCAATCACACGAATACGCTCCTCGCTATCGAGAATATTTGCAAGAACCTGGCTACCGATATTGCCCGTGGGCGCAGTAATGACAATCAAGGGAATCTCCTAATGATTTCAGAATTTGGTCTTAGTAATGGGCTCGATTGCCCTTAGGTATCTTATAATTACCTCTGGAAAATGAACGGTCTATGCTTTACAGTTCTATTTTTAATCGCAATCGTTCAGAATGATCAAATGGATCCCCTTTCAGATATTCTCGCTCTGTTGAAACCCCATAGTTATGTTTCCGCTGGCTTTGAAGCGGGCGGCGATTGGTCAGTCCAATTTCCCAGCTACGAAGGCATCAAGTGCAACGCCTTAATTTCCGGTCAGTGTTGGTTGGCCATGGAAGGCGTATCCGACCCCGTGCATCTTCAGACGGGGGATTGTTTTCTTCTGACAAAAGGAAGGCCATTCCAGCTCGCAAGTGACCTCAGCGTGCCGTCTATCGATGCGAATACAGTCTTTGAGCCGGCACGGCGTGGCGGAATTGCGAAATGCAATGGCGGGGGCGACTTTTTTCTTGCCGGCAGCCGCTTCACATTGGTCGGAGATCACACCGATATTTTGCTCGGCATACTTCCGCCGATCATACACATTCGCAATGAAGCGGATCAGGCTTTCCTGCGCTGGATTCTTAAGCGCATGCGACAAGAGGTGCGGGATGCACAACCGGGAAGCAGCCTAGTGGCGGAGCACCTGGCGCATCTAATGCTCGTCCAAGCATTGCGGCTGTATCTAAGTGAAGCGGTTGAGGGCCGCGTGGGATGGCTCTTTGCCCTGGCCGACAAGCAGATGGGAAAAGCGATCGACCTCATACATGCTGATCCCGCACGCCGCTGGACTCTGCAGGCACTGGCTCAAAATATTGGCATGTCCAGGACAGCGTTCGCACTTAGATTCAAGGAGACCGTTGGACTGACGCCCATGAACTATCTGACACGCTGGCGCATGCTGCTCGCCAGTGAAAGACTGGCAACGTCGAGAGACAAAATCCCCACAATTGCTTCGGCGCTCGGCTACGAATCCGAAAGCGCGTTCGGCACAGCCTTCAAGCGGGTGATGGGATGTTCACCCCGGCAATACAGTCGCCATGGCAAAGACGGCACCACGGATCAACGACGCCGGTCGTCTCCAAACAACCTGCTCCTTCATGGTCGCGATCATTTCATTAATTGAGTATCAGCCCTGGTTTACAGGGCAATTAGCCGCCCTGCGTCAATCGCTGGCGTCTTCAGTACAGAGAGATGGCCCCGTTTGTTTGAACAGTTTGGCAGGGTGTATCTTTTATACATGTCGTAAGGGCGAGTGATTAGAGGGTCACGCTGGGGTTTCGTATATTCTGGTCGCAATTCAGCAGGTTCACCTGCTTTGCCAGAATTTGGAATCCGCCTGCCTTTAACTGCTCAACGCGATGGACGGCATAGCCAACCCAGGGACGCAACTCGCCATTCCAGAACTCTGTCATATTGAAGTTTGACCGGATCATGAAGACATTGGGTTGGTCGGTCTGGAACACCTCGATATTCGAAATCAGGCGGCTGGTGCGGCTGGCTGGTTGTTGCGACCAAGCATAGCCGGTTTCCAATCTGTACACCCGATCTTCCAATTGCCGCCGATCATGAAAGGCGAAGGTGATTTCCCGCCTTGGATCCCCCCGGTCCCAGGTCCCTGGAATCCAATAGATACATTCCGGGGCGAACAGGTCCAACCATAGCTTGAACTGTGCTTGGTCCAGATAGCGCGCCTCCCGATATAGCAGGCTTTCAGCACCAGCCAACACCAGGGGTTCATGACACAGCACGGCGCTGTCATCCCAGCCAGCAAAAGCAGCGACCAGATCCGCGTAGTAAACATCTGTGACGTAATGAGATGTCTCGGAAGGATTGAAAGGAGCGGTTACCATTACTGCGCTCCTCCCCGTGAGATTGACAGAGTTGGATCGTCCATCATCAGCTTTTTATAATGCTTCATGTATTCCCGCATGAAGACTTCGTCTGTCGCGGGGCCGGAAATCACACCGTCTGCCTCAGTGAAACGGTCGGGCAATCCCAGCCCGCGATCCATATAGACCCAGGGGTCTTCCTCCGCCCCCAGACCGACCTGAATTTCTTCAAAATTGGTCAGGTCATCCACTTCGCCAAACAGCGGGAATTGTTCCTGTGTGCGCATGCGCAGGGCATTGATGGCGTCCGCCGCACCGTTCAACGCATTCTCCTCATCGACCACGGCGGTCCCGTACCAGGTCGTTGCCGTTTCCGTATAGGACAGTGGTTCCAGAACCTGGATGTGATTTCCCAGGATCAGCAGATTGGGAAACACATTGATGTTCATGGGAATGCCCGCCGCAAGGTCCAGATAATAGTCTGCTTCCTTGCCATACTTCTCTCGCAAGTCGGCCTCATACCCTTCCATGCCCGGATGTTTCCCCTCAATCTGCCACAGGGCGCCTGGATGGTTCGCCAGGGTCGGGCGCTTGTCTTTGAAATGATGCCCATTGCCATAGTAATGCACGCGGATCGGGCCATCATCGGGATGCTGCTTATAGAATGACATCCCCTTTTCATCATCGGGGGAAAAGCGGTTTTCCATCATCAACAGGGACCGATGGGAAAAGATCACATGATAGCCATCGGCGCTGTTGTCATAGGCCAGCTTCCAATTGCCCTTGAACTTCATCCGGTTCGCCTCACAGACGGCGATTTTGCCGCCCGGATGACGGTCAAGCCAATCATCGATCGGTTTCCGTATACCGGCCAGATGCTCAACCAACGGCGCTGCCTCCAAATTCAAAGTGCCAAAAATGAAACCGCGATAAGACTCGACGCGGGGAATTCGGGCCAGATTAAACCGGTTGTCTTCCTTGTGATTGCGGGCATAGCCTTCACGCCACGGCACCCCGGCTAAGTCGCCCGCGATGCTGTAGGACCATCCGTGATAGGGGCACCGAAAGGATCGTGTTGACCCTTTCGCCTGACGGCATACCGTCGCCCCGCGATGGGTGCATCGATTGTACAGGGCATGGATCTGGTTATCCCCATCCCGCGTGACGATGATCGGCCTCAACCCCAGTTTCGTCTGAAAGAAATCATACGGGTTGGCAATCTGACTTTCATGGGCCAGATAAACCCATGTCGCGCCGAATATCCGCGTCAATTCCAGGGCAAATATATCTGGATCGGTGTACAGGCTGCGATGCACCTTTTCTTCATGGATAAGCGCCTCAAAATCAAAATCAGGCATCCTGTCATCCTCCCCGGTTCTGGATTTAGAAGGCATCGAAATACTCCCTCATTTCCCATGCGGTGACACCTTTGGTCGGATCCCCCCCATCCTCTTTCAAGAATGCTTCATACCGCACCACTTCGGCCCGTTTCATGCGCAGGAAATAGTCGATATAGACGTCCCCGAAAGTGTGCCGATAGAAACTGGATTGCTGCAGCCCATCCAGTGCATCCTTCAGGGATGTCGGCAGCATCGGGCGATCCGATTGATAGGGATTGTCATCCGCGGCCCAGGGGGTCAGGTTCCGATCCATACCGTCCAATCCCGCTGCGATCTGGGCCGCGATGAACAGATAGGGGTTCGCGCAAGGTTCCCCCACGCGGTTTTCGATCCTGCTGGCGGGATCCTGCGCGCCACCTAGAACCCGTAACATTACCCCGCGATGCTGCACATTCCAGGACACCCGATCAGGGGCCAGAGAATTCATCCGAAACCGCCGATATCCGTTGACGCTGGGCGTTGCAAAGGCAATCCCCTCCTGCGCATGGGCCAATTGCCCGGCCAGAAAATTCATCCCCATTGGCGATAGGCAGGCCTCCCCCTCTATTGGCATGAACAGATTCCGGCCAGTCTTCTTATCGGTCAAGGACAGGTGCAAATGCCACCCACTGGGAAACAGGCCCGCCCCATCCGGGAAGGTCATAAAGCTGGCCAGATGACCATGACGGCGGCAAATCTGGCGCGTCGCACTGCGAAAGATCAAGGCGTCCGTCGCCGCTTCCCAGGCTGGTTTCGGAAAGAAAGTGCACTCGAACTGACCCGCCCCCAACTCATTATCCAAAGAGCGCAACCCGAGGTCCAGATCGGAATAATGCGTCGTCAAGGTGCTCAATATTGTTTGCACGCGATCCAGGTTTGTTTCGGAATCATAGGAAAATCCAGGCTCTGCTGGCAGGCAATTGGGGGGCGCGCCGCGCTGTCCCGGACCATTGATTTCCGGTGCTGTGATCACGCCCTGATCGGAAAGACGCATCAACGTCCATTCAATTTCAAGCCCGATCAGCGGCGTAATCCCGCGATCAACCAATGGCGCCAGCGTCTTGCGCAGGATGTGGCGGGGGGAGAAATAAAACGGCCGTCCATCGCGAAAGTAATCATCACAAACCACCAGGGCGACACCCGGTGCCCAGGTTGCCAGGCGGAAGCTGGTCAGGTCGGGCACCAAAATCAGATTGGGCGATCCTGTCATCTCAGACAGGCCCATGCCGCCGCCTGCAGTGAACGTCTGAAACACACGCCCACCAGACGCATCCAGACTCCAACTGCCCGCCCCGATGCTATAGCCATTGACCAGCACCGATTTGAATGCCTGCGGCGTTACCGCCTTTGCCCGGGTTATGCCATGGGTATCGCACCAGATTAACCGGATCAGCGTGATCTGTTCGTGCTGAATTCGATCCAAACAGTCCTGAACCAGACTGTGTTGTTGCGCATCCCATAACCCGTGACGTGCGATAAAACCATCCGCCTCTGACGGCCCCTTTTCATTCCCCATGATTGAGCGGCTCCTTACCAAACACCGCTGGCAGAATACGGGCGCTTGATCCTGTATCCTAGAGCCCAAGCCCGGCAAAATTAGCAAAAAGTCTGATTTTCTGGATTAATTCGCGAGACTGGAAACCCAAGACGCATTGTGCCCGGCCGCCGGTATGCTAGGCTACCCTCAGATCGCAACAGGCAAGACAGAAGAATGTCCGACCCTATCGCAACTGCATTTGGCCCCTTTGGGCGTATCGGCGTCATGGATATGGATGCGCCGCTGGCGATCCATGTGCACCATCATCTGCATATCATTCTGAAAGTTGGGGGATCTAATACCGGATTTGCGGTCAAGGGACGCCTATACCCCGCGACACACTCCACCGCCATTCTGATCAATCGCTGGGAACCCCATGCCTGGTCGCCGGTTCCTGGACAGGCCCCAACACGGTTTCTGACATTGTATCTAGAACCGGAATGGCTGCGTGATATGGGCTTGGGAAATGGCCTGGACAGTTTCGGGCGATTCTTTCCCTCCCCTATCGCGGATCGATCTGATTGGGCCAATTGCATCACAGATCATCTGCATGATCTGATCCTTTCTTCGACCCAATCCATCCACCCCGTGTCCATTACAGGCGATCTTTCTGGCCTGTTGGTGGATCTGGTGCAGGCCCTACAGAAAGGGACCCTGCGGTCCCCATCACCAGAGGGGAGACGGGTTGCCTATGACTATCGCATCCGACGCGCGATGCACCTGTTGCACAGTTCCAATGCGCCACCCCAACTGGACGAAGTCGCTGAAGAAGTTGGCCTGTCGCGCCCGCACTTCTTTGATCTGTTCAAGAAATGCACCGGTGTAACGCCAAACCGCGTCAGCAATGCCATACGGATGGAGCGGGCCATCACCCTGTTGACGCAATCGTCAGATCCAATGGCGGATCTGGCCGAAGACCTTCATTTCGCAACGCCAGGAAATTTTTCCAGATTTTTCAAATCTCAGATCGGGATCAACCCGAATGCCTTTCGCCGCACAATGATTGCGGACGGATTGCATCGTTAGAGCAACCGGGGGCGGCAGTGAATCCAACCGCCGCCCCCAATCACCAATTACTGTTTTATCCCATAAGTGGGATGGTAAATTCCGACCCATCTTTAATGCCTGACGGCCAGCGGGATGTGATGGTCTTGGTCCGCGTATAGAAGCGGAAGGCATCCGGTCCGTGCTGGTTCAAATCACCAAAGCCGGACCGCTTCCAGCCACCGAAGGTATAATAGGCGATTGGAACTGGGATCGGCACATTGATCCCCACCATGCCGACATTGATACGGCTGGAGAAGTCCCGGGCCGCATCACCGTCCCGTGTGAACAGGGCAACGCCATTGCCATATTCATGGGTCATTGCCAGGTCCAGCGCTTCTTCATAGGTATCTGTGCGCGCAACGGCCAGAACCGGACCAAAGATTTCCTCTTTATAAATCCGCATTTCCTTGGTGACGTGATCGAACAGACAGCCGCCCATGAAATTGCCGTTCTCATAGCCCTGCAATTTGAAATCACGGCCATCGACGACAAGTTCAGCGCCTTCTTTCACCCCGATATCCACATAATTGCGGACACGGTCATAGGCTTCGCGTGTTACCAATGGGCCGAAATCAACATCATCGCCAGCGGTATAGGGCGCAATTTTAAGGGCCTCAACACGGGGTTTCAATTTCTCAACCAAACGATCCGCTGTTTCCTGACCAATCGGCACAGCAACCGATACCGCCATGCAGCGTTCCCCGGCGGCACCATAGCCGGCCCCGATCAGGGCATCGACAGCCTGGTCCATATCGGCATCAGGCATGATCAGCATGTGGTTCTTGGCCCCGCCGAAGCACTGCACCCGTTTACCATTGGCGCATCCGCGTGAGTAAACATATTCGGCAATCGGTGTAGAACCAACGAAGCCAACCGCCATGACATCAGGATGATCCAGAATACCATCAACGGCCTCTTTGTCGCCATTGACGACATTTAGAATCCCGGCCGGCAGCCCGGCTTCCATCAACAGTTCCGCCAGCATCAGGGGAACACTTGGATCCCGTTCTGATGGTTTCAGAATAAAGGCGTTGCCACAGGCGATTGCCGGGCAGAATTTCCACATCGGGATCATGGCAGGGAAGTTGAACGGTGTGATCCCGGCGACCACACCCAAGGGCTGGCGCACAGAATGAATATCAATGCCGGGGCCCGCCCCTTCAGAGAATTCACCCTTCAGCAGATGCGGCGCGCCGATGCAGAATTCCGCAACTTCCAGGCCCCGGATCACATCGCCTTTGGCATCAGGAATGGTCTTGCCATGTTCCCGCGACAGGGCCTCTGCCAGTTTATCCATATCCCGGTGCAACAGGCGTACAAATTCCATCATGACACGGGCACGCTTTTGCGGGTTCTGGGCCGCCCAGGCAGGCTGTGCAGCTTTCGCATTCTCAATCGCGGCATTCAGCTCATCCGCATTAGCCAGGGCGACTTTGGCCTGAACCTCACCGGTTGCCGGATTAAAGACATCCGTGGTCCGTCCACTTTTCCCGGCGACACGCTGCCCATTAATAAAATGCCCAATATCCTGCATGTTGAACTCTTCCTTTTTCAGTGCTGCTAAGTTTTACCCGATTATGCTCGATATCATGATTGCACGCCCCGATTCAGCGCGCAGCAATCACTCTCCCCCTGGCCCAGCAGAACACAATCAAACGAGAATAAACTGTTGAAGATTATGCTAAATTCAGCGACGACACAGCGGGAATATTTGACATCACCATCTTTTCAATAGCCCTGAAACCGGCAACATTCAACCCTGCGCATAGCCAAGCGCAAACCGCAGCGATTAAACAGCAAGTGATGTCTCTCCGTCTGTATCCTCCAAGAGCTTCAGCTTTTGCCATGATCGATAGCCCCATCGCAAAAGCATGGCTGTTGCCTTGAATATCTCCTCTAGGATGAAAGCATACCAAAGGCCCTGAACCCCAAGGTCCAACACCCCTGTGAAAAGCCAGGCCAAAGGTAGGGCAAAGGCAAGGGTGATCGTCAGATTCAGGATGACCGGACGATTAACATCACCCGTGGCTTTCAAAGAATTAAACAGGATCAGATTTATCGCCTGGAATGGCGTCACGATTATATGCAGCAACAGAATAGAATGTACGGATGCGATAACAGCAGCATCCTGCGTGAACAATGCCACCAGGAAATCACTGAAGAACCAAAGCAGACCAGCGATGGTCATTACACCCCCTGCTGTCATCAAAGCGGTTTTCAGGCCACGCCGAAAGGCTGTTTCGTTATCCGATGCCCCCTTGTCATAGCCGACCAGCACTTCGTTCCCGTAAGACATCACCACGATAATCATCGCCAGAAGCTGGGTAATGGTCAGTGCATAGGATCGCGTCAGAATCGCCGTCACCCCCAACCCCGCAATCAGGGACACCAGGAACAATTGATAGAATTGATAGCCCAGCGCCTCCCCGACACTGGGATAGGAAAGTTTCAATATTCGAATAGAATTGGGCCAGATATCCTTTGGAATGCGAAGAATGGTCAGTCCCAGCTTGGCCTTCATAAACCAGATCAACATGCATAAGTTAACGCCGCGAATGATGACAGTTGACAGCGCTGCACCATGGATTCCCATTTCTGGGACAATCCAGACTCCATAGACGCAGACATATTTCGCCCCAAGATAAACAACATTACCGATCACGCCGTACCACAGTATCTCCATCGTCCGACCAAAGCCACGCAAGGTGGCAATTGCCGTGTTGATAAAGCCATACAGAATCAGCGTCACCGAGATGCTATAGATATAAAGCAGGACGCCATCGCGAATCTCCGGCGGCGTATTGATCCAGTCTGTATAGAAGGTAGCGCCTCCTGCCACACCCGCTGCAATCAGCACGCCGAAACAAGCGCTGGCGATAAATCCGATCTGGGCGATTTCGCGGGCACGAGCAACGTCGTTTCGGCCGAGAAATTGTGCAATCAGAATTAAAACCCCGACCGACATCAATCCGGACAGATCATAGCCAATGCCAAGAACCTGATTTGCCATACTGACCGAGGCTGCCAGGTCATCAGAATAATTCGCCAATAACATCGTGTCCGCGAATGTCACCCCGACCGACATGATGCCAAACAAAAACAGGGGCAGGGTCAATTGGAACAGGGATTTGCGCTGGAAAGCCTCACCCATATCTGGTCTCCCTCAATCGGTGAAGTTTTCTGTATGGATGGATTCGACTGGAATTCCCTGTGCAACCAGGAATGTGTTAATATCACGTAGGAATTCACCACTTCCGCAGACATAAACCAGGGGGGCCGCACATCTTTGCAGGGACGCTTCAATCGATGTGAAAACCGTCTGTCGATTGGCTAGCGAAACCCGGCCCGTAAAGGGCGACCAGAAATCCTTGTAGAGGTGATTCCGACCGGCATAGACAAGAGACCATTCGGGGGTGCCCTGCGCTTCTATGTGACTGATTAAGGAACGGATAGGGGCAATGCCGATTCCACCCGCGATGAACAGCACCGGCCTGCCTTGCGCATCCGCGTCCAGTATGAACTCACCCCTGATGGAAAACAGGCCCAGCGTGTCGTTAATCGCCGCTTTCTGAAACCGCCGCTTGAATCGGGATCCAGACGCCAGATCCATGCTGATCATGATCCGATCCTCATGGGGCGCGTTGGCAAATGAGATATGCTGAACATGATGATTGTCCAGGATCGCACCGGGGGCAATGACGTGACAATACTGACCCGCCTGAAAATTCAGGTTTGCCGGGCGATCTAGGATGAATGTACAGACATCATCATATTCATGAATAATCTCCCTAATCGCCAGCGTGTAAATTTCCTGTCCAGGATTTCCGCGCCAATGATTGATACGGAAATAAGCCGGACGCAGAAGCCGTTTCAGCCATTCAGGCATGCAATTCTCCCGTCATGACAACAAGGTGGGAGCGCACCCCCACCTTGTTGTTTGCCGCAACAGTATTTTCAGAATTTGGCATTCAATTGCAGGCCAACCGTCCGTCCATCGCCAATGGTTGCCTGGGTTCGGTTGTTTGTGCTGCTTGTCAGATATTCCTTGTCGAACAGATTATCGACATAGGCGATCAGCCGAACCCCCTCAAACTGATACCCCGCCCGAACGTTTGTCAGGAAGAAGTCATTCAGCCGCTGTGTATCGTTATTGGTCAGGGCTGAGTTTGAATAGTACTCCCCCGCATAATTCACATCCGCAGCAGCGAACAGTCCCGATTTGCTTTCCCAGGCTCCCCCAAGCGATGCCGTAACCGCAGGAGCTTCAGGAAAATCATTTCCTTCACAACTGTTACTCGCGCAGGATGACGCATTGATTTCCCCCAACTGCGTCTTCAACAATCCAAGGGCCCCAAAGGCGCTGAAACCATCCCAAACCGTTGCGCGGCCCTCAATTTCTGCGCCGTAGGAATACGATCCCTTGGCATTAAACGACGATAGGACATTGTTGTTGGAGATCGTGACCTGCTGATTCTCATAGGAGTTATAGAACAGGTTCGCGCCCCAGCTCAGTGACTTTGCACTCTCGTCACGCCACGATAGTTCAGTGGTCCAGACATATTCCGGCTCAACCTCCCGGATGGTGGAATTGGTTTCGTCGGCAACCTGGCTAAACCCCTGTCGATACCCCCGAGAGACGGTCAGGCCGGCAACCTGACTGTTGGTCACATCATAAGTTACCCCCAGCTTTGGCAGTATGGCGACATCGGTTCTTTCAGCGTCCATATCCTTTGCAAAGGTTATGTCCTGACCGGCCGTATTTGCTGCAAGAGAGGTTACGTCCCTGTCAATAAAATTGGCGACTGTATCCTGCTGAATGCGACCGCCCCCCAGCAGTGAAAAGCCGCTTCCCAGATCGTAGCGCAGGTCACTGTATATTGCCCTTGTATCAATCGTATTCCGGGCCTCAGACTTAACATCAACTGTCACCCCGAGACCGGCCCCGAGACCGACGAATATGCTGCTGATGGATTCTTTGTCCTGCCGGGCGAGATACATCCCAACTGTCCCTGTCAGGGCATTCGCGCCGTCAAGTGTCAGTCGCAGATCCTGTGTGATGTTCTCGTCATCGCGCGTATCGGATCGGACATAGGCGGTGTTACCTGGTGCGGTATTGATCGACAGGGCAGCATCGTGAAAAGTTGTCACAGACGTCAATGACAGGCTGTTGTCAAAATCGTAAACCATTTCGGCGCTGTAGTTATTGGCATTCATCTCGCGGGTTTCGGCGGTGGAAAAACCAGACGCCCCCGAATCGTACTTCCGCTCGAACAGATCGCTGCCATTCACCGTCGACGATGACGGTTTGTCATAAACATCATTGGCCATCAGCGTCACGCTAAGGCCATCCAACCGGCGCGGTTCAATCAGCACCTTGCCGCGCAAGGATCGATAGTCATCATCGTTCAGAACGCGATCGTCTTCATTGGCCGGTTCAATATCCTTGAACTGACTTCTGCTTTCCGCCGCCAAACGAATAGCAAGCTGATCTTCAACAAGCGGGGCGTTGACCATCAAGGCACCATCCCGGCGTTCGTTGGTTCCATAGACGCCTTTGGCCGCAGCCTCCCAGTCATAGGTGGGATCGCTGCTTTCCATGACGATGGCACCAGCCATCGCATTTGGACCGTGAACCGTTGATTGCGGCCCCCGCAGTACTTCGACCTGTTCCATGTCCCAGGTGCCGCGAGATCCGCGCCGCAAGGCTTCCGATGACTGAGCAACACCGTCTATGATGACAGAGATAGTCGGTGCAGAATTCTCCGGCTCAGAAACCCCATCGGCACTGACACCGCGAATCTGCATTCCCTTGTTGCCCTGGCTGCTGGGAAAATGCCGAACATTGGCCATTGTGTTAAAGATATCCGACAATTCATCCAGCTTGTATTTGTCGATATCGTCTGCCGTGGCGACCCCCACGCTGGTCGTGGTGTCCAAGTAACTGCGGTTGAACTTTTCGCCCTGAATCGTCAGGGGCGACAGGATCAGGGGACCCGTTGCAAGATTTTGCACGATAGCGATACCATTTTCATCGCTGCGCCAAACGAAATCAGTACCACTGAGCAGTGCGGTAAGCCCCTCTTCGATTGACATTGTACCATTCACACCCTCCGTTTGCGCGCCTTCCACCAGGGATGGGCTGACCGAAATCTGAATATTGGCCTGCATCCCAAAAGCCGTGATCGCGTCAGCAAGGGGCTGGGCCGCGATGGTGAAATTTTTGCGCGCCTGCACTTCTGTCTGAGCACTTGCCTGTTGCAGGTTGGCGATACCCGTCGTGCATAGAAGTGCTGCGGTTAGGACAGACACCCTGATTGGGACTGCGCAGAACTGACCGGCCAACCGAATGGCGGTGGTGAAAATCGTCATGAGAAAACCCCTCCTGGAAACAGACAATGGATTGATTATGAGAATCAATCTCAATTACTACTGCTTCGTTGACGCTGAGGGGGCGGTGATGTTCAGAAAAATTTGAAAGTTTTTTGATCAGTCGCGACTGACGACCAAAATCCAGGGGGAGAGTTTCCGTACGTGAAAGCCATGCGAGCGCGCCATGACATTCAAAGCCCTTTCTGGATGCTGCAAGTCAAAGACGCCCGTCACCATTTGATCTGCCAGCGTATCATCGGCAACCAGAATATATCCCTTGAAATAGTGCGACAGTTCATCGAGTACCCAATCCAGTCGATCATTTTCTGCAATCAACTGGTTCCGGCGCCAGGACGCAATTCTCTCAGGGGATAGAGTACTGTGTTGCCAAGCACCCGACGCCTGAAGCACCAGTTGTTCCCCTGGCCGGAGAGGATTTGGAGAATCTCGAAGGCCTGGCGCAGCGACGGATACCAGCCCATCGGCAACCGACACCGCATATCCACCCTCATCCAGATCGACCTCAAAGGCAGTTCCATGCACTGTTACTTCCATCGCACCGGCCTTCACGACAAAGGGGCGCGATTGGTCCGACGTGACGCTGAAATAAGCACGCCCCTGATACAGCGAAACAGTGCGCGCGTCAGATGTGAAGGACACTGACATCGATGAATTTGGTGCCAGAACAATTTCTGACCAATCCTGAAGCAGGACCTCCCGCGATTCCGCCGTATGGGTTTCGTAATCGCCTGACGATGAGAATGGATCAACAGCTACAATAGCCAGTAAAAGAGCAAAGGCGAAGCCCAGGCCAAAGCCAACAGCCCTGCTCCGGTGTCGGGAGCCGGCGGACCGTCGCGGGGCATTTGATGGGTCGCCAGACTTCTGCGCGGGATCGTCCATATCTTCCGCTTCCTGGTCGTAAATCGCTGACAGCATCATTGCGGTGCGTTTTGTCTGATCCCATTCCACGCGATTGCCTGGATCAGCGCTCAGCCATGCCTGAAACCTCTGCTCAAGCGCTGGATCGTCCGGCTGCTCACGCAGGGCTATCAGCCAATCAGATGCTGATTCAGGGTCGCCAATATCTTTGGAAATATCGATCATTGTTCTCAAATATTATCTTTACCCAGCCAGAACGGAAGGGCTGTTAGGTAGACGTACAAACCCGCCCGAATGTTCAAATCCAAATCTAAACAACGCCCGCCTGCATATTTGTTTCAGTGCATCTTTGGTCGATTCAATCGCTGCCGACAATGCTCAACACCATGCTTGACCAGGGCATGAGCCTGTCCAAGAGAGACATCCAGCGCAGCTGCGACGTCACGAAGCGTCCTTTCCTCTTGCCAGTAAAGCTTCAGGGCACGTTGCGTGCGATCTGGCAATTCCGCAATGGCCTGGCGCAACAACGCAATCTCATTCCGGTCAATTGCAATCTGCTCTGGACCCGGGCGCAATGGATCGACCACTTCCGCCAGGGCTGTGGAATCCTGGACCACGCGCAGTGTATCGCGGGCAATTTTCCGTCTTGCGTCCAGCGACAGGGTGCGGACGATGGTCCGCAAATAGGCCAGAGGCTCTTCAATATGTTGCTTTCGGGCCGCCCGAACGAACCTCATCCAAGCCTCTTGCAGGACATCTTCCGCCGCAGCCATATCGCCAACAATAGACATGGAAAAGCGCACAAGCTCATCTCTGTTCCGGTCATAGATTGACAAAAGCTCGTTGTGCGAATGCATGAGGGCCAAAAATAAGTGAATGATTATTACTTGATATCGCGAATAGTTCTTAATTGCAATGACGCGCTACCCTAACTGATGGCAAGGGTACTGACCGGGCGGTGATGACCCGCACCCCAGGTAATCATCAAGCACAGGGGAATTCTCCAGGTATGAAATTACATAACCTTACGCATCCGGTTGTGTATTTGGTAAAGCGCGCCGCAGGTCTGACAAGAAGGCTTGGGCGGGTTGCGGCAGTTCCTGTTCAGGATTGGTCAGGATCGCCAATTCGAAATAGATTGCCGGCTGAAATGGACGCCAGACGATTCCGTCCCCTAAATCCGCCATCCCATTGACCGCATCGATAATCGCCAGCCCTGCACCCGCGCGCACCATATTGCGCGCGATTGCAAAATAGGATGCAGATACGCGCCGGTAAATGGTCACATGTTCGGCCGCACAGATCCCATCCACCTGGCGATCTATGCTGTGGTCGCCGGTAATTGCAATGATGGACTGATCCCGCAGATGATGTGGGTATAGCACTGATTCCCGGGCCAGTGGATGCCCCTGGGGAAGCACGGCGACACACCGTGAGCGAATAATTTCTGTTGTCAGACCGGGAATTGGAACAGGTGCATCGATCAGACCGATATCCGACTGTCGCCCGGCAACCCAGGACGCGATCTTGCGGGAACTGCGAACCAGCAAGTCAACCCGGACACGGGTATGAACCTTTTGGAAGTCCGCAATAACCCAGGGCAGAAGATTGATGGCGCATGCCCCGTTGCTGGAAATATTGATAACACCAACCCCTCCGCCCCTGATTTGGGCCGCACGGGTCTTGATTCGCTCAATCGACAGCAATCCCTGCTCCGTCTCATGGTGCAGCAATTGTGCTTCATCGGTTGGTTCAAAATATCCTTTGGAGCGATGAAACAGTTGAAAACCTAAATCCTGTTCAAACTTGGACAATGCAATACTGACCGCCGGGCGGGTAAGGTTCAGCATTTCCGCCGCCCTGGAAACAGACCCCATCTCCATAACCGCATGGAAGACTTCTAAAGACCTTAAAGAGATATGCATTTCCATCCTGACCGGCGCCGTTGCCGCCTGTTTGGGGCCGTTACACCCAGACGCTTGTTAAATTAATCGAAATTATACGACACAATAATTAAATTGACGATATGGGAAAAGGCCATTGATAGTGAGCGACACCATCAGGATCCGAAGGGAATTCACAGTGGTTCGTGCAGCGCAGTTGATGCGCATTCAAGGGGGAATGGGGTATTTTGATTACGGAAACTATTGCTACGGGTGCTGCGAATAATTTTTCAGCGCGATCACAATCGGATGGGCTGTTTACAAATAACTTTAAGGAAACACCGGTTTGGTGGGATGATGCGCAACCGCTGGACTTGTCGCCCCGCAACGACAATGGGGATGTGCACAGCATTCTGCCCAATCGCGTCGATGTCGCCGTTATCGGGTCAGGCTATACCGGGTTGAATGCAGCGCTGGAAACGGTCCGCGGGGGCCGCAGCACACTGGTCCTGGATGCAGAGCAGGCCGGATGGGGGTGCAGTTCGCGCAATGGTGGGCAGATCAGCACAAGCATAAAGCCCAGCATCGAAAAACTGGCAAAAAAATTTGGTGTGGAGCGCGCGATTGCCATTCACCGTGAGGGTCAATCTGCCCTGGAATGGATCGGCGACTTCATCCGCAACGAAGCCATTGAATGCGATTTCAATCATGTCGGCCGTTTCCATGCCGCCCACACGCCTGCGCATTACGAAATGCTGGCCCAGGACGCGAAGCAAAAGACTGCCGATATGGCTGAAGTCGAAATGATACCGCGCAGCGAACAGCGCAAAGAGCTTGGATCGGACGCCTATTTCGGTGGTGCTTTGTATCCAAACCATGCCTCTTTGCACCCTGCAAAGTATCATTCAGAACTGCTGAAGCGGGTGCTGGATGCCGGGGCGCAAGTGCTTGCCCATACGCCCGTATTGCAAATTGAAAAATCCAAAGATGGTTTTGTTTTAACAACAAACCGCGGCACCCTGATGGCCCGCGATGTTGTCGTCGCAACCAATGGCTATTCTGGAAAAGTTCTACCCTGGCTGCGGCGTCGTATTATACCGATTGGCAGCTATATCATCGCGACAGACGTCCTTCCAGAATCGCTGGTCAATGAATTATTCCCTAAAAACAGGATTGCCAGCGACACGTGCCGCGTTGTCTATTATTATCGCGCGTCGCCAGACCGTCGCAGAATTGTCTTTGGCGGTCGCGTCAGTGCGCGGGAAACCGATCCAAAACTCAGCGCACCGGCTTTGTACAAGGATATGACCCGCATATTCCCGGAACTGCGGAATTACAGGATTTCGCACAGCTGGGCGGGAACAGTTGCGTATAGTTTTGATACATTGGCCCATTGCGGGCGGCATGACGGGATGTATTACGCGGCCAGTTACTGCGGGTCCGGTGTTTCCATGGCCAGCTATCTGGGCATGCGGACCGGCAAGCGGATTCTGGGTCTAGAGTCTGGCAAAACTGCGTTTGATGATCTGCCATTCCCGACACGCCCCCTTTACTATGGAACGCCTTGGTTTCTGCCAGCGACAGTCGCCTGGTATCGTTGGTGCGATACACGCGCCAGTGAAAAGGCCAAACGTCACGCGGCCCCTTTGGGTCGGTAAAAGTCTCCCAGTCTGCAAAATGCGGGATTGGGATTTAAGGAAGTCGACGCACCAATCTTTCGGGATCTGAACAAGCGGCGGCGAATAAGAAATCGGGGGACGGCTGTCGTACCGCCGATCTAACACAGAGGAGTAGTATGATGAAACACAAGATTATTTTGGCCAGTGCGGCAGCGGCTCTGCTGGCCAGTTCGGCAATCACCGGCAGCGTTTATGCTGAGGACACAGTGACGATCGCGTCATGGGGTGGGTCATATCAGGAATCCCAGAGCAAGGCGCTGTTTGTTCCGGCAAGTGAAGCGATGGGCGTTACGGTCAAGGAAGAAACCTACGGCGGTATGTCCGATGTGCGCCTGCAAGTCGGAACCGGCGCAGTTACGCTGGATATCGTTGTCAGCGGGTCCGGCAGTGCTGCGCGCGCTGGCGTGGAAGGCCTGTTAGAGCCACTGGATTACTCCGTGATCGACGTTTCCTCCTTCTATCCGGGAACTTATGACAAATATTGCGTCGGCGGTGATGTCTTCTCCGTGGTAGCCGCCTGGAACACGGAAACTTATGGCGAAGATGGTCCCAAGAGCTGGGCCGACTTTTTTGACACTGAAAAATTCCCTGGCAAACGCGCCTATCGTGGCAAGGTTGCCGGTGCTCTTGAGCCCGCCTTGATGGCCGATGGGGTGCCTATGGAAGATGTCTATAAGGTCCTGGATTCAGAAGAAGGGATCGAACGCGCCATTAACAAGATCCGCACCATCAAGGATCACATCGCGGTCTTCTGGTCCTCTGGTGCGCAACAGGCACAGTTGATGAAAGACGGTGAAGTCGACATGACCACCGGTTGGAATGGTCGCTTTGATGTCGCGAAAGCGGATGGTGCCAAAGTATCCTATACCTTTAATCAGGCATTGCTGGATTACGATTGTTTCGCCATCCCCAAAGGTGCGCCAAACAAAGATCTGGCGATGAAGTTCCTGGCTGAAATCTCCAAACCGGAATATCAGGCCAATCTGCCCAAATACATCACCTACGGCCCAACCAACAAGGCCGCCTATGATCTGGGTACAATCGATGCGGATGTTGCTATGGCACTGCCGTCGCATCCAGACAATGCGGCCAAACAGCTGCCAATCAGCCTGGAATGGTACGAAAAATGGGAAACCATTGCGGCTGAAAAATATCAAGAAATGCTGACAGAATAAGGTAAGCATGGATTAGGGTGCGGCTGTCTGGTTGGACATCCGCACCCCCTTTTTCTGCATAAACGCACCGCTTAAAGACTGCGCGTTTAAGAGACCATTTCGCCTAAAGGGAGTTTGCGTGTGACCAATCAAGACAGAGAAGCTCTGCCCATCACGATCCGCGGCGTGACCAAAGCCTATGGTCGCACAAAGGCCCTGGATGCGGTTGATCTGGATATTAAAGAGGGCGAGTTCCTGACCCTGTTGGGACCATCTGGATCCGGTAAGACAACATTGTTGATGGTCCTGGCCGGCTTCACCAGACCCGATTGCGGCAGCGTTTTGTTTGGGGATAAGGAAGTCATCCACATGCCCCCGCATCTGCGCGATGTCGGAATGGTTTTCCAAAGCTATGCCCTGTTTCCGCATATGACGGTTGCAGGCAATATCGGGTATCCGCTGCGTGTGCGCGGTATATCAAAGGACGAGATTGAGAAGCGCTGTGAATGGGCGTTGGAAACGGTTCAGTTGGGTGGTTACGGCGAACGCCGTGTCGAACAGCTGTCGGGCGGACAAAAGCAGCGTGTCGCGCTTGCCCGGGCCATCGTTTTTGAACCCCAAATTCTGTTGATGGATGAACCGCTGTCCGCACTGGACAAGAAGCTGCGCGATCATATGCAAATTGAACTGCGCCGCCTGCATGAAAAATTGGGCATGACGACAGTGTATGTTACCCATGATCAACGGGAAGCGCTGACCATGTCCGACCGTATTGCGGTTGTGAACCATGGCAAGCTGATGCAGGTCGACACCCCGGCCCGGATCTATGACCAGCCCGCCAATCGCTTCGTCGCAGATTTCATTGGGGATTCTGCCTTTCTGCCGGTCACGCGGTCGGACAATACGGCCTCTTACGGAGGTACGGTTCTTAAGATTGATCACGCCCTGCCGGACGGCGACCTGCTGCTGATGATCCGCCCGGAACGCCTGAAAATTCAAACCGGAACCATGTCGGATGGCAGCAACAGTTTTGAAGGCATTGTCAGTGATGTTGTCTATCAGGGCGACAGTTTCGCCCTATACGCAACCCTGCCCGATGGACAATCCGTCAGTTTACGGGGTGTCATTCGATCATCCACCCTATCTGCCTTACCGAAAGTCGGCGCGCCCATAAAGTTATATCTGGAGCGTGAAGATACTATCCTGATTTCTGCGGCGGAGGCGTAACGATGACAGCCAGCAGCATTTCAGACACATCCCCACAAGGTCAGGACCTGAACGCAGGCGTTCTGAAACGGAATGCATGGTGGGAGCAATTCACCCAATTTGGATTATGCTCCCCCGCCCTGCTGTTGGTTCTGATTATTTTGGTCCTGCCGGTCGGATGGCTGTTCTCCGTCTCTTTCATTGGTGCAAGTGGTGAATTCTCGCTTGAGAATTATTCGCGCATGATAGAGAGCAAATCCTATTATCGCATCTTCATCACCACATTCCAGGTCAGCCTGCTCAGCACAGGATTGTGTATCCTGATCGGATATCCGTTTTCATATTTTCTATCGCAACTGCCAAGCCGCCTTGCATCCCTGTGTCTGATCACGGTTTTACTGCCATTCTGGACATCCCTGCTGGTGCGCACCTATGCCTGGCTGGTCCTGTTACAGCGCAAGGGACTGGTCAATGATTGGGCGATCCAGTTGGGGTTGTGGGAAGAGCCGATCAAACTGGTGCATAACATGACGGGAACGCTGATTGGCATGGTCCATATCATGCTGCCGTTTCTGGTCCTGCCCCTGTACAATTCCATGAAAGCAATTGATCGCAGCTATTTGAATGCCGCGTCCAATCTGGGGGCATCCCCTGTTCGAATTTTCTGGACCGTGTTCTTCCCCTTATCGACACCCGGGCTTTTTGCAGGCGCGCTGATCGTTTTTGTCCTGTGCCTTGGTTTCTTTGTGACACCAGCGGTATTAGGTGGCGGGAAAGTCATCATGGTCTCCATGAAAATCGCATCCAATATTGAGCTTTTTGTGAATTGGGGGGCGGCAAGTGCGCTGGGCGTCATCTTGCTGCTGCTGACAATGTTGATCCTGTGGTTTGCCGGTCGCTTCCTGGGATTTGACAGAATGGCGGGGAGTGGCGTCGGATGAGAAACTGGTTAAACCGTTCGGTCTCAGACACTCAAATTACGGTAAGACAGCGCCTGTGGCTCTATGTCTTCTCCACCATCATCATGATTCTTCTGGTGGCGCCGACGCTGATTGTTATCCCAATGTCATTTTCAGATTCTCAGTATCTGGAATTCCCGCCCAGGGTTCTTTCCAGCCGATGGTATGAAAACTACTTTGGGTCTCCAGAATGGATGTCTGCGACAGTAACGTCCTTTCTGACCGCCTTTCTGACAATGCTGGTGGCAACCCCCATTGGGGTGCTGGCCGCCTATGGTCTGCACAATTCCAGCAAAAAGGTCAGCAAGATCGTGTTCATCCTGCTGATCACACCGATGATGGTGCCTCTGATCCTGATCGCGATTGGCACCTTCTACATCTATGTGAAACTGCAAATCCTGTACACGCTGACGGGGCTGGTATTGGCGCATTCCTTATTGGCATTGCCGCTGGTGCTGATCGTCACAGCGTCTGCCCTGAAAAGTTACGACATGAATTTGGAAATGGCGGCGCGCAGTTTGGGGGCTGCCCGCTGGTGGGCCTTCCTGACCATCACGCTGCCACAAATCCGGTTCGCCGTGATCACGTCGGCATTGCTGTCATTTCTGACATCTTTCGATGAAGTGGTGATCGCGATGTTCATCTCTGGCGGGGACAATCCGACGCTGACTCGAAACATGTTCAACGCCTTGCGCGATCAGATCGATCCGACCATTGCCTCGATTTCCACGATAATGATCGTCGTAACATCCCTGCTGATGACCATTGCGCTGCTGTTTGGCAAAACCGATACAAAGAGTTCAAAGTGATCCCAGAAACAAGTGCAGCAGACTATGACTTTATCATAGTAGGGGCGGGTTCAGCAGGATGCGTGCTGGCCAATCGCCTGTCGGAGAATGGGAAATATTCAGTCTGTATTCTGGAGGCGGGCGGAACGGATCGCAGATTCTGGGTCGCCGTTCCTTTGGGATATGGCAAGTTGTTCTATGACCAGACCGTCAACTGGTGTTACAGGACAGAGCCGAGCGACGGATTTGCCGGACGTTCGGATTACTGGCCCCGTGGCAAGCTGTTGGGCGGGTCCAGTTCCATCAATGCAATGGTCTTCATCCGTGGGCAAAAGGAAGACTATGATGATTGGGCATCCGCTGGAAATCCCGGTTGGGATTGGCAGTCGGTCTTGCCCTTCTTTAAAGGACTGGAAACCTTCGAGGCTGGCGGCGATGCCTATCGCGGTGCGGCGGGGCCACTATCTGTTTCCCGGGCGGATCATAAAGCACACCCTCTATGTGCTGCTTATTTCCAGGCGGCGGATGGCGTCGGATTACCATTCAATCCGGATTTTAACGCCGCCAACCAGGAGGGGGTGGGTTTTTACCAGGTAACGACAAAGAACGGTCGCCGGCATTCCGCTGCGAAAGCGTTTCTGCGACCCGCTATGGGCCGCAAGAATTTAACCGTGATCACCGGGGCCTTGACGACACGCATTGATTTTGACGGCACCCATGCGGTCGGCGTGACCTATCGCAAGAACGGTACGGATTGTACACTGCGGGCCGGGCGATCCGTCATCCTATCGGCAGGCGCGATCAATTCCCCGCAATTGCTACAGTTATCTGGGGTCGGACCGGCAGAACTGCTGCGTAAACAGGGCATTACACCGGTGTTGGACCAGCCCCATGTCGGCGCCAACCTGATGGACCATGTCGGCATAAACTATACCTACCGCGCAAACATCCCCACATTGAATACTATTCTGCGACCCTGGTGGGGCAAACTGTGGGTTGGTCTACAATATATACTGACACGCACCGGCCCCTTGAGCCGAAGCATTAATCAGGCAGGCGGGTTTTTTAAAACCGATCCAGCCAAACCGCGACCGAACATGCAGCTGTACCTGCAAGCACTTTCAACCCTGAAGCCAAAACAGGGAGAGCGCCCCCTGCTGACGCCCGATCCCTATCCCGGCTTTTCCATCGGCCTGTCGAATTGCCATCCCTATAGTCGGGGATATCTTGAGATTACATCCGCCGATCCGACAGTCCCACCGCGCATAGTCGCAAATCCCTATGATGATGAGCGCGACGTGCAGGAGATGCTGAAGGCCGTCAAACTTGTCAGGGAAATTGCAGCCCAGCCCGCCATGGCGTCCTTGATTGAGGAAGAGCTTTTGCCGGGCCCAGACTGTCAGAGCGATGAGGACATGATTGCAGATATCAGACGACGCAGTGGAACCGTCTATCATCCCAGCGGCACCTGTCGCATGGGCCCGGATGCTGCCAATGCCGTCGTTGATTCAAGATTACGCGTCCATGGCCTGTCAGGCCTTCACGTTGTTGATACATCAATTTTTCCCAATATTGTCTCTGGCAACACCAATGCATCGGCCATGATGATTGGGGCTAAGGGGGCTGCGATGATCTTAGAGGATGTCCGATCATGAAAATCACCAAACTGGAAACCTTCAGCATTCCAGCCGTCGCCTTCACGCGGCTGACCACAGAAGACGGATCGACCGGATGGGGACAGGTATCGACTTATAATGCCGATATCACAGCCCAGGTCTTCCACCGACAGGTTGCACGGTGGGCCATAGGGCGCGACACCGGCGATCTGGGCGTTCTGGTGTCAGAGATTCCAGAACGGGAACATAAATTTCCAGGTTCCTATATTTATCGCGCAATTGGTGGCTTGGACACGGCGATCTGGGATTGGCGCGGCAAGCAGGCGGGTAAGCCGGTCGCTGAATTGCTGGGCGGCAGTGCCGGGACAATCCGCGCCTATGCATCCTCTATGAAGCGCGATATCACGCCCAAGGATGAGGCCGCACGGTTCAAGCGCCTTCAGGATGCCCATGGCTTTGATGCGTTCAAATTCCGGGTGGGGTCAGAATGCGGTCATGACAAGGATGAATGGCCAGGACGCAGCGAAGAAATTGTGCCAACGGTCCGCAAAGCCTTGGGCGAGTCCGCAACCCTGTTGGTCGATGCCAATTCCTGCTATTCCCCCGCCCGCGCGATAGAGCTGGGCGCGATGCTGGAAGACAATGGCGTCAGCCATTTTGAAGAACCCTGCCCTTATTGGGAAATGGAACAGACTGCCGAGGTCACAAAGGCCCTGTCTATCGATGTGACCGGTGGGGAACAGGATTGGGACCTGCACCATTGGAAGCGCATGATCGCCATGCGCGCCGTCGACATCATCCAACCAGACGTCATGTATATGGGCGGGATGGAACGCATTCTGAAAGTTGCCGCCATGGGGGCGGAAGCTGGCCTGCCCTGCACGCCCCATTGCGCCAATCTGTCCCTGGTGACCTTGTTTACCATGCATTTGTTACGGGCCATTCCCAATGCCGGAAAATATCTGGAATTCTCCATTGAGGAAGCGGATTACTATCCCTGGCAATATGACCTGTTCGTGGAATCCCCCTATACCATCACCGATGGCAAGGCGACGGTTACTGACGCGCCGGGCTGGGGTGTTGAAATCAACCCGGACTGGCTGGCCCGCGCAACCTATCAGGTCACCAAGTTAGAGGCCTAGATTAAGCATTGTTGTAATACCGAAAAACTGTAGAAATAGCGTTGGACGTCCGTCTCACCTTCTTCGCATACTTCAAGGACCCATCATGATCGATTTGAAAACATTTGCCGATTTGGCCGGTCAGCCAGTTGGTGAATTCTCCCCTAAGCCGACGACTGTAACGCCTGGCCAAAAGGAAGCTTCCGCCCCGCTTTGGACCTCCGCCGATGGGTTGACGCATATTGGCGTATGGGAATGCACGCCAGGTGTCTTTACCGCGGATCGCACGAAATCAGCAGAATACTGTCACATCATTTCGGGGACTGCGACCGTCAAGAATAGTGACGGCAGCGGTCAGCGCGACCTTGGCCCAGGTGACCTGCTGATCCTTCCGCTGGGCTGGACCGGCGAATGGACGATCCATACCCATATCCGGAAACTGTATGTGATCAACGCGGTGGCATAAGTTTCGGTTCAGCCTGAAAGACCGCCGGGCTCAATCGATCCCACCTAGTAGGAACGTGGCATGCCAAGCACATGCTCCGCCAGGTAACTTAGGATCAAATTCGAGGATATCGGCGCGACCTGATACAGGCGCGTCTCCCGGAACTTGCGCTCAATGTCATACTCCTCGGCAAAGCCAAAGCCGCCATGTGTCTGAACACAGGCTTCTGCTGCCATCCAGGACGCCTCTGCGGCCAGCATCTTGGCGATATTCGCTTCCTCGCCACAGTCTGCGCCAGCCTCATACAGACCAGCGGCGTGATGGACCATCAATTCAGCAGTTCGCATATGCGCATAGGCCTTCGCCAAAGGAAACTGGATGCCCTGATTCTGGCCGATTGGGCGCCCGAACACGACCCGTTCGCAAGCATAGGCCGAAGCCTTTTCCAGGAACCATTTCGCATCCCCAATGCATTCCGCCGCGATTAAGATGCGTTCAGCATTCATGCCAGACAGGATATAGCGAAAGCCCTTCCCCTCTTCGCCCAGCAGGTTTTCGACAGGGACCTTAACATTTTCAAAAAAGACTTCTGTCGTTGAGTGATTCATCATCGTGCGGATCGGCTTAATTGTCATGCCATCCTTCTTTGCCTCACGCATATCGACGATCAGGACGGACAATCCGTCAGAGCGTTTCTTGACGTCCTCTTTCGGGGTTGTCCGCACCAACAGCAGCATAAGATCTGAATGTTCAGCGCGGCTGGTCCAAACCTTCTGACCATTGACGATGTAATGATCCCCCTCACGACGCGCAAAGGTGCGCAGGGATAGCGTATCGGTGCCACTGGTCGGTTCCGTGACCCCGAATGCCTGAAGGCGCAACTCTCCAGACGCAATCTGAGGGAGATAGCGCTGCTTCTGCTCGTCATTTCCATGCCGCAGGACCGCCCCCATCATATAGATTTGAGCATGACAGGCGGCGCCATTGCCCCCTTGCCTCTGAATCTCCTCGAGGATTGCAACGGCCCCGGACAGCGCCATGCCAGAACCACCATATTCTTCAGGAATCAAAACCGACAGATATCCTGCGTCAGACAAGGCCTTCACAAAATCGCTGGGATAGGCCGACTCCCTGTCCAGCGCGCGCCAATATTCAGGTGGAAAGTCTTGGCACAGCCTACCGATGCTCTCTCGGATCTGAACAATCTCTTCATTCTCATTGAGGGATTTAAACTGCATGGAATCCTCTTAACTCTTGGAAAGGCTCCCACGCATCATGCGGTTACAGAAAGCTCAAGAAAAGCCGAAACAAGGCAGACCATCATATAGGACAAAAAGCTAAACCCTTATGGTGCATTTAAAATTCTGGTTGCACTTGTATCGTGTAACATTGGACAGAATGAATGAAGCAGCGGCCAGATAACAGACCGACCTTCGGCATGGCCCCGTTGCCCCGGTGCTCAGAAACCGTCGCGATTTTAACCTAAATTGCCGTCTTTCTCGCTCGTTATGCGACGATATTTGAAAGCCCATAAAATGGCGGCAACTGGAAAGAAAAGGCCCGCCCAGGACAATACGTCAAACAACCCATCATCCAGCAATCCCGCGATGAGACCAACCAGTGTCAAAATCGCTAAGAGCAACGGGATTGCGAAAATCTGCCAATTGGTTTTGGCGGTAATGCGACGGTGCTTCATGACCGACTTCCGGAAAACTGGGCGGAATGAGCAGATGATTTGGTCTCTGTTTCGGGGCGCACCGTCTTCATTTTTCCCAACCACAGATACAATCCGCTGACCAGGATGACGATAGCCAGGATATCCAGAATGGCCCACAGGACCTTCATCGGCATCCCACCATAATCCCCGAAATGCAGCGGAGAGGACAATCGAAGCGCCGTCATATACCAGGGCATTGTGCGCATCGCGGTCAATTCGCCCGTTTCCGCATCTATCAGGGCCGGTGTCAGCAATTGGCTGGTTGCTGGCGTCGCGCCACGCAGCCAGACCGCGTAATGGTGGTCACTGCTGAACCGGACGCCTGGAAAAGCGACGAATTGCGGGCGCATGCCGGGACTTGCAGATTTTGCGGTCTCAACCACCTCATGCAGTGAAGAAAAAGTGTCTGGCGTTTCTTTACCGCCATAGATCTGTGTTAGTTCTGAAAGCTGTTGCCAACGCCACAGATCAACCAGGGGCGTTGATATCGTCTGGATTATTCCAGTCACCGTAACAACAGTCAGCCACATCATGGTCACGATGCCCAAGAGGTTATGAAGGTCCAACCATGTCTTTCGGGCCACACGCTTAACTGATGTGCCACCTGTCGGGGATATCGTCTTTACATCGCCAGCCAGTGCTGCGGAATCCCGCCTACCGCGAACGCGCAGCGTCCCAAAATCCAGCCGCCGCATGAAGGGTGTATAGACAACCACGCCAGAAACAATCGCCAGGATCATAAGGAACCCCATCAGGCCCAGGAAATATTCCCCCCAGGGCCCAAGGAACATATCAGTATGCAGATCCAGGATGAAATGCATGATCCCGTCATCGGTAATCGCACCAACAATTTCTGCCGTGCGCAAGTCGATTGAGGTGATGTGCATCTGTTCCAACGTCGATCGCGCCACCGGACCGGTCGTGACATTCACGACCGGTCGATCAACATCAAAACTCATGAACAGGCCACGCTCTCCCGGATAAGTATCCAATGCTGTCTGCAAAGCCTCGTCCAAAGACTTCAAAGGCGTTCCGGCCGGCATTTCAGGCAGGGCCTGATCCTCTTCCAGAAGACTTTCGATCTCGTCATGAAAGATCAGCGGCAGGCCTGTCAGGCACAGCATCAACATGAATACTGTGCAGACAAGGCTGGTCCATTTATGCAACCAGATCCAGACTTTAAGCGAACGGTTAGACATTGGCGGCTGCTCCGGCTTCCCTCTCACCCCATCAGAAATTGGTTGAAACGGACAGTTTTCCTGTCAGGGGCGCCCCTTGCGTCAGGTATCCACCCTGCACGGAAGCCCAATAGGCATTATTCGTCACATTTTCGATATTCGCCCGGAACGTAACGTCCTGGCCATCAAAGGTCTGGGTCGTGCGGGCACCAATGTCCAACCGTGACCATTCAGGGACCCGTTTTGTGTTGGCGGTATCCTGATATTGCGTTCCGGTATAGATCATCCGGGCGCTTAGTGTGGTTGCGCTGAGATAGGGAAGGTCCCATTCGACACCCATATTGGCCTGATATTGCGGTGCGCCGACTGCGAAATTGCCATCATTGTTGCCACCCGCCGTTTTGGACAATTCTGCCTGAGTATAGGTGACACCGCCCAGAAGATGGAGGTCCGGGGTCAGGTCCCCAAAGGCTAATAGTTCGATGCCTCGGTTTCGCTGTTCACCATCAATGCCAAAGACATTTGTGGTCGGATCGGTGATCCCGCTGGGTTGGCTGGTCTGGAACACAGCCGCTGACCCACCGATTGTCCCATAATCCAATTTCACCCCAGCTTCATATTGTACAGAGACATAGGGGGGGAAGACCTCGCCAGTATTTGCCGCCGTGGTCGGTGCGGTTGGTCCCTGGGCCAAACCTTCGATCCTGTTGGCATAGAGTGAAATCTGTTCCGTTGGACGGATCACCAGGCCGACGACCGGGGATAATTTGGATTCATTGTAATTCGACGTTTCCCGAAGGCTGGTCCGGTTATAGCCCTTCACCTTGACGGTCTGGTGTCGCGCGCCCAGTGTGACCAGCACTTGATCGTCAACAAATCCCAGCGTGTCCGAGACGAAATAGCTTCTGAGCCAGGATTCACTGACTTTTGGCAGGTCCTGCAGGTCCCCACCGGTGGATGTCGCGTTGGGAATGGACACGCTGACTGGATTATAGATGTTCGTATTTTGACTTGACCCGAAAACGAAGGAGTTGCGGTTGACCGTGTGGAAAGCGGACATGCCCGCATTCATCTGATGGGTGACATCACCGGTTTCCGCCTGAGCACGCCCCCCAAACTGACCGCTTAATGTCTGATCCTCACGCGGCACGTCCAACCGGCCGATTGTTGCGTCTCCGGCAACATTCGTCACCGTTGGGCTGGCATAAATTCCGTCCTCACGCATAAAGCGATAGCCAACCGCGCCATACAGGGTCAGCGAGTCCAGCACATCATATTCACCCCGCATCTGGATGAAGCGATCTTCCAAGTTAGAAAAGGAATAGTCTGTCCCATAATTGGTATTCGCATCAGGCGCGTCGGGAATGACCGACGAACTGACATTGACGACCGGGCGCCCCTTGTCGATCCGCTGTGATTGCAGCAGCGTATCCAGGGTCAATCGCACCTTTTCACCGCGATAATCCAAGGCCGCAGAGGCAAGGCGAGAGGTGCGTTCCTCGTCGTCAATTGCAGTTTCGCCTTGTCGTGAAGAAAGATTGACGCGCATGCCAAACGCATTGTCAGCCCCAAACCGGCGACCGACATCTGCATGCCCGCCAAATTCTGACGTCATGCCATATTTACCGGTCAGAGAGGTTATCGGTGTGTCTTCAGCACGCTTTGGCACCAGATTAATAGTGCCCCCCGTCCCGGTGCTTCCCGGCGGGATACCGTTCACAAAGGCACTGGCCCCCCGAAACACTTCCACCCGTTCATAGGCGTCGATATTGGCGATCTGCCGAGGTGTCGTCCCGTACAGCCCGTCCATCGACACATCTTCCATGGCCAATGGGAAACCACGCACCACAAAAAGTTCTGAAAAGTTCCCAAAACCATACCCGCTTCGAACCGACGGATCATTGGCCATCACATCCGCAATTGATTCCGCCTGCTGATTGCGGATTGCCTGCTCTGTATACCCGGTCGCGCTGAACGGCGTTTCCATCATGTCCTGATTTCCCAGCACCCCGATCCGGGCGCCCCGCGCCACCTGACCACCGGCATAGGGGCTGGGCAGATTCTCGATGTCGGATAGGGGGGAGGTTCCGGTTCCCGCTACCGTAACGGGATCCAGCAAGATCGTTGATCCCGTTTGTTCGGCACGCTTTTCGATGGCGATGGTCGATCCATCGGCCATGCGATAGGTCAGATCGCTGCCGACCAAAAGCGTCGCCACGGCCTCGTCTGAGGTCATTTCGCCCGTCACAGCAGGGGATTGAATACCGCGCACAAGGGCTCCATCCACCGTCACCTGAAGCCCGGATTGTTGCCCGAATACGGCCAGCGCACTGGCCAAAGGCTGTGCCGGAATATCATAGTTCTGAACAGATCCGGCGTCGGCCTGGGCCAACTGCAACGGTGTCACGCCCCACAACGGGGCCTGAGAAGCGGCAAATGACTGTTTTTGAGTCTGTAAACCCTGCGGTTGGGCTTCTTGTGCTGCCACTGGGCCATGGCTCAGCACGGCAACCAGCGCCGTCGTCACCAATAGGGCGCTGACTCTCAAACTCCGGTTTTTGCGAATATTGCACGCACAGTTTATCGCCATTGTATCTCTCCGGTCTTAATTCTGATTGGCAGAAACAGATCGTCTTCGCATGGCGATGGCTGTGCGAATGCGTCTTATTTCCATTGTTCTCCTGCAGAGACGATGGCCGAGAGCGCCTTTCTAAAAAAAACTTTTAGAAAATTTATATACTGTTGATTTTAAAAGATTCTTTTATGTTTCGGATAAAATCAGAAACCAGGGCGTGACACGCCACAGCGTCAGGTTATGCGCCAGGGCGACCGCCCGAACCGCATTTTCCGGGTCGGTAAGACTGTAGTATCCTGTGATCGGTCGATCTGCCAGACCCGGATTGGCCAGGATCACAGCGCCGGGAAGATAATCCTGTAATTGATCAAGGACCGCGCCCAACGGTTCGTCCTGAACAACAAGTCGGTCTTCCCGCCATGCCGCGACCTGAGACGGGGAAATTACCCGCAGCGCAACCGCCCCCAATCGGTCAATAGACGCAGATTGGCCCGCAATCAGGGTTTCAGAAACCGTCTGGGTGGCTGAGTGATAGTCAATCCGCACACTGCCTTCACTTACCGCGACCGTATTCCCGTAATCATTCAAGCGAACCGCAAATTGCGTTCCCGTGACCGTCGTGACGAGGTCACCACTGAAAACGCGGAATGGCCGGTCCGAATTCTTTTCGACCGAGAAGTAAGCACTGCCGGAAAGCAGATCAATACGGCGCTCCTTTGTCGTAAAGTCAATGGCAAGGGATGTTTCCGGTGCCATCGTGACCGTGCTGCCATCCTGCAATGTGACGGTGCGTGTTTCAGCCGTACCAGTCACGTAATCAGATTGAAGCTCCCTTGAAATAGTTGGCAGAAATGCGAGCAACAGACAGGCCGCCACCGCAAGCCCCACCAAGGACCCCCAGCCACGGGGCGGGCGGTTTTGGTTTCTGACGGATCTCATAGACCTGCCAACCGTCGCATCGGTCGCTGATTTTGCCAGGGTCTTCTGGTGTCCCCAAACTTCCTTGAATACCGGTGGGGTGTCACGAATCATAATGTCGACCTGTCCGCTCGCCTGCCAGGCCTTGGAATGAAGAGGAGAGGCATTTAACCAGGCCGAAAACGCTTTCTGCAAATCGGGGTCGTCCGGGTCGTCCTGCAACAGGATCAACCAGTTTGTCGCCTCCCGTGACGCGGTTTCCAGTGCTTGGGGCGGGTCGTCGGTCATGCTGTTCCTCAAACTGCGGCAATTGACGGAAGCCGGGCGAGCGCCGACCCTGTGATAAATAAAGCCATCCATTGATAAAGGACGGTTACCATGCGGTATTTTCTAGAAAATAATTGAGTTACAGGATCAAGGCCACCCCAAGCGTCGCTTGCAATGGTCTACACCCTCTGCAACCAATATATGCGCCATCGGCAGGGATATGTTCAAGGTGGCGGCAATCTCGCGCAGTTTGAACCCACCAATACGGTGCATTTCCAGCGCAATGCGGGTTCGCCTGGGCAATTCCGCCATCGCATCCTGAACCTGCGAAAGCTGATCCCGATACAGGGCAATCGTCTCTGGCGTTGCCGTTGACGGTGCGTCGTGCCCCCCCTGACCATCGTCGCGCTGGTTTAACAGGGTCCGCTGTTCCCGCGCGGTTTTACGATGACCATCAATCGCCAGGTTACGCACGATCCGATACAGATAATTTCGGGGTTCATCCAGCCGCCGCCGGTCGGTCGCCTGGGACAGGCGCATCCAGGCTTCCTGGACCAGATCTTCCGCATTGGCGCGATTGCCGGTTAATCCTGACGCATAATCGACCAGTGCCGCCCTATGCGTTAGAAAAAGGTCCTGTATATTGGCATTCTGTCCCAAACTGAACGATCCTTTATCGATCCTGAACGCGACGGACAGCCTGTGACCCAACTGTCAGCCTGATAGAAATCGATCGTATTAATACTAATAATCATTCGCAAATTAATCTTGTAGCGGTACATATCTCGCAATGCAACAGCCCTATACACAGGCGGACCATCCGCACCGCGTCCGGCGATTGAACATTGGGACACCGCACGGCACACCGATATCTGTCGTGCCGACCGGAAGAATTCAGTTTAGGAACGCATTTTAGGCTGAGAGTAACATTCCCTGGGCCTGATTACTGGGCGCACGATGAAATTTTCCATCCTGCATGATCGCCACAATGCGCTTCTTGTCCTGCAATATCCGAACATCGCGCAACGGGTCCCCATCGACCAGAAGCATATCTGCCAGATAGCCTTCTTTGATCTGACCCAGCTCGTTGCCCATGCCCATGATCTGGCCGCCCAGCTGGGTGGCAGACTGAATCGCCTCCATCGGGGTCATGCCAATCAGATCGACAAAATATTCAATATCCTTGGCATTCGTGCCATGCGGCGTCCAGGCGAAGCCATAATCACCGCCGATCAGAACCCGGATACCCCGCTTGCGCATTTTCTGCATGGACTCGACAGCATGTTCCAACTCACGCTCATAGGCATCGGTAATCGGTGTACCGGGTTTGATGCCAAATTCCCCTGCATTGCGGGCTGTATTCAACAACCAGGCCAGGCCCGGTGCGACGAAATGTTTGTCCTTATTGGCTTCCAGCATATCCAGCGCTTCTTCATCGGTGAACGAGGCGTGATAGATATTGTGAATGCCAAACTGAACGCATTTCTTGATTGATTCCTTGGACCTGGCATGGGCGGCAAGGCGACGTCCCCGGCTGCGGGCCTCATCACAGGCGACCTTGATTTCGTCATCGGTGAACTGATTTTCTTCAGCCCCCATGCCCGTAATCTCTTCCCCCGACAAGTTCAGCTTGATCGTATCAACGCCCCATTTCATCAAAATACGAACATTGCGGCGCATGTCTTCAACGCCCGATACCACAATGCCCAGGTTAAGGCCTTCATGATCAATATGCGGCAGGGATGCATCCCCCAGGCCCCCGACAGAAGTAAGCTCCGGCCCGGCGGCGGTATAGCGTGGGCCCGGCACCTTGCCGGACCGAATGGCGTCACGGATCACCACATCCAAACGTGGCTTAGCTGCCGCCGCCCCGCAGCCAGCGGTGAAGCCTGCATCGAGCACGATTTTGGACATATAGACGCAATTGAGCATATGCTCTTCAATCGGCATCATCTGAATGGGATTAATCCCCGGCGCATTGTTCCAGCTGAGATGCAGATGCGCGTCTATCAGCCCTGGCATCAGGGTCATGCCACGCCCGTCGATCCGGGTGCTGCCAGTGGTCGACCAACTGTTCAGGCTGCCGCCAAAGCCACTGCCCGTCCGGGTGATGGATTTAATCCGATTGCCCGATACCGTGACCTCCCCTGAAAAGGGTGGCTCACCCGATCCATCCAGGATCTGAACATTGCTGAAGACTATATCAGAGGGACCTGCAGCAGCATCGCCACCCCTGCCGCCCCAGCCACTGAACCGGTTCTCTGCCATGATTTCTCTCCCTTTCTAACGGGGTCCCCTCAGGCTCAGGCCTGGGCGGCCTCCAATGTTTCCAGCAACAGGGCGGATGACCGCGCCGGCGCCTCAATCATCATCCAATGCCCAACATTGGGCAGCACTTCCAACCGTGCACCCGCAATCCGGTTCTTCAGCGCCGTTCCCATTGCAACAGGGGCAACCGGATCTGCATCACCAGCGATCAGAAGGGTCGGGCAGCGGATGGCGCCGTGATCTGCAGGCTCCATAGTCGACAAAGCCTCACAATGATGGGCATATCCCGCCGCATCCTGGCGCATCAAACTCTCGCGCACGAAGGCTGTCGTAACCGGGTTTTCAGCCCGCGATGCCGCAGACAGGCTGCCCTTGCAAACAGCATCCGCAATCCTTGCCATACCGTCCTTGCGGGCAGCAGCCGCGCGTTCCTTCAATCCCTGTCGCGCGGCGACGGGCGGCTCCAGAATGGCACCGAACAAGGTCAGGCTGCGCACAAGCTTTGGACTGCTTGCCGCAAGATACTGACACAGGATCGTCCCCATGGAATGGCCAACGAAATGCGCAGATTCTACGCCCGTCACGCGCAGGGCATCCTGAATGGCTTGCGCCAGACCTGGCAGGCCCTTTAATCCGGGGCGCAATCCGGACCGACCGGCACCGGGCAGATCAGGGCGCAACACACGATAGTCCCCCAGATCTGCCATTAGCGGCTGGAAGCTGTTTGAACTGCCACCAAGTCCATGGACCATTACCACCGCCTCACCGGTGCCCGTATCCTCAATCACCATACTGCCCAGTCGCACATCCGCCATGATCAATACGCCTCAACCGGGTTTTCCAGGGTTCCGATCCCCGATATCTCGACCCGAACGACATCGCCCGGCACCATATATTTCGGCGGCTTGAAGCCAATGCCGACACCTGCTGGCGTTCCCGTGGCGATCACGTCCCCCGGCTGCAAGGTGATGCCATTGGACAGGGCGGCGATGATCGTCGGAACATCGAATATCAGAAGCTTGGTGTTCGAATCTTGGCGTATCTCACCATTCACCCAGCATTTCACTGTCGTGTCGGCCAGATCCACTGCATCGGCGGTTACAGCCCAGGGACCCATTGGACAGAAACTGTCCTGCGATTTCCCGATCAGCCATTGGCTGTGCTGACCCTGTAAATCCCGCGCGGTGATATCATTGACGATCGTATATCCCCAAACATGAGACAGCGCCGCTTCTGGTGCGATGTTGCGCCCCCCTTTGCCGATGATCACAGCAAGCTCTGCTTCATAATCAATGGCGGTGGAGACACTGGCATCAATGCGGATCGGGTCACCCGTCCGCACGACACATTCCGGTACCTTTGAGAAAATGATCGGTGCTTCCGGGATCGCCCCTTTCGCCGCTGAACTGTCAAAACCGGACGAGGCGAATTCATGCGCATGATCGAAATAATTCTTTCCAACGCAGAAAATATTGCGCCGTGGGCGGGGAACAGGGGCCAACAGGGACACATCTGACAGCGCCAGAACTTCCGCCGTGGCGGGTAGATCGCGCCCAATCAAGGCGGTGACCCCCGCTTCCGCCACTGCATCGGATGCGATATCCAGACGTGTCACCGTGTCTTCTGATTCTGAGACAACGCCGATATGACGCGCACCCTTCCATTCAAATACTGCAAGTTTCATGATCGGCCTTTCTATCGATACAAATCATCTGGAATTAGGATGGAAGCCCCGGTGGTCTGGCGACCTTCCAGGGCGCGATGGGCCTGGGCCGCATCGCTGAGCTTGTAACGGCGGGCTGGTTCAATTGCGACAATGCGCTGATCGATAGCCTGGAACAGCCGTTGCGTAATTGCCTGCACCTTTTCTGGTGTGTCGGTATAGTGGGCGAAATTCGGGCGCGACAGGGTGATCGATTTCGCCGCCAGCGAGCCGATATCCCATGCCCCGATATCGCCGGAAGCCTGGCCAAAACTGATCAGGTGACCACAGGGCGCTAATGCTTCCACAGAATGCGCGAAGCTGTCGCGACCAACCGCATCATAGATCACATCTACGCCCCGCCCCTTGGTGAGCGCACGAACCTGGTCTTCCAGGCTGTCTGCACCGGGCAGAATTACATGATGCGCGCCAGATGCGCGGGCAAGTCGCGCTTTCTCATCGGTTGAGGTCGCACCAATGACAGTCGCCCCCAGATAGGCCGCCCATTGGCATAACAGCCGCCCCACACCGCCTGCAGGCGCGAAGATCAAAACGGTCTCCCCCTTTTGCACCGGATGGACACGATGCAGCAGGAATTCAGCACTCATGCCTTTCAAGAGGCCCGCCGCAGCGGTCGCATCATCAATGCGATCTGGCAACGGAATGACCAAAGCCGCCGGCATGGTGCGTATCGTTGCATAGGCACCAACAGGTGGACAGGCATAGCCAACGCGCTGACCGACGGAGAGATGACGCACACCGGGTCCGACATCGATCACCGTGCCCACAGCTTCCATTCCCGGCACGCCCGGCGGCGACAACAGTTTGAAATATCCGGTCCGGCAGTAGACATCGATGTAATTCACTCCGATGGCGGTCTGCGCCAACCGAACCTCGCCGGGACCTGGAACAGGGGCTTTAATCTCGACCGGCTGCAATTCGTCCGGCCCGCCATAGCGTTTGATCCCCATGGCCATGCCATCCATGCCCGGACCAGCCTGCGATTGAACAGAAGGGGCGCTGGGGGTGGATGAGGCGACCCGCTTGCGGATTGCCTCGAACCCCGCGACATAGACACCATCTGCGACCAGCGCCGCCAATTCATCCGCCCGCCCCTTTGGCGCATCAAAGCGTGAGGTCCAGGTGCAGAAAGTCCCGTTCCCGTCGGTAACAGGCTTTAGCTTGATTTCGGCAATGTAATTCTGAAGCGGCACATCGCTTTCAACAATGGCATAGCGCAGGCTGTGGTCCTTGTCAGACAGGGATAGCAATTGTTCGCGCAGCCCTTCCCCGGACTCCAGTTTGAAATTACGAACCGCCCCAATCTGGTCGGTCTTCCGTCCAGCTTCCAGGTCGCTGCGCGCGACGGCGGGGTGCCAGCGGTCATGACCGTTAAAGTCCCGCAGAATCGCCCATACCGCCGCAAGGGGCGCCTGGATGACAGTGCTGCGGTGTACCGTGACCATGGGTCAGCCCCCGAACCGGCTCTTCAGGGCATCAAATCCGCCCTGAAACACGCCGCCGCCAATAGAAGCAGTCAATTCCGCTTCCCGTTCTGGCGCACAGTCGAAATCAGCATACCATTCTGCGAAGCATCGGTTGCCATCCGTGACGGGGCTCAATTTCATCACAGCGACATAGTTTTCCACGCCCATCGGACTTTCCAGGATCGCATAGCTGCAACTGAAGTCATAGTCCGACAGCGCCAAAAGCTGTTCGCGGATGAACCCGCCGTCTTTCAGGCGGAAGGCGCGCACACAGCCGACCTGATCTGCGGGGCGGCCTTCTTCGATGCGGCTTTCTGCAATGCTCGGATGCCATGCGGGCAGCGCATTGAAGTCACGAACCACCTTCCAGACCTGATCCACCGATGCCGGGATGATGGAAGACGCATAGACATGGGTCATTCATCATCCCCCGACTTCTTCTTGCTGCCCTGGGCAGCAGTGGCCAGACTTTGGGCATCCTTGGCAGACCGGAAGATATCCCCCATTTTCGCGACATTGGGATTTTCCACACCGATCTGCTTCATCATCTCATCAATAAGCGGGGCCTGTGCGCGATACCGCAATGCGCTTTCAATCACCTCATCGGTGGGGGACCGACTGCCCCCACCATTACCATTGCCGCCGCCCAGACCATCGACATGCAGAATCTTGATCCCTTCGATGTTTTCCAGCGGCCGCACGCTTTCGCGCACGATGCCTTCCAGGCGATCAATCATCTTGCCACGCAAGGCGCCAGCACGGGCATCCTCGCTGAGCACATTTTCGGCTTCATTGCGCAGACGTTGGGCCTCTGCGGCAACACTGGCTGTGATCTTCTCAGCCTCTGCTGCGATGACGGCTGCATCCGCATCCTTCTTGGCCAGCAACCGGTCCACAGCCGCGATGCGTTCAGCCATTTCCGTTTCGCGGACGGTGCCAACCTTCTCTTCCGCCGCAACCGCCTTGGCGCGCGCACCTTCGGTTTCGACCATTGCATCCGCTTCAGCCGCCTGCTTCTGCAGGATACCGATATGTTTCTCAATTTCCGCCAGTTCCAGGGCCAGAGCACGCTCAATCTCCAGGCGTTTCAAATCGCGCTGCTGCAGGATACGGGCTTCTTCCAGGCCACGATTGGACGCAATACGCGCCCGCTCGACCTCTTCTTGAGCGGAAATCTCAGTCTCTTCGATAGCCTGACGCTGGGCAATCTGTTGCGCGCGCAACAGGCGATCCCGTTCGATACGGGCCTTATCCAATACCTGTTCCTGGGCAATACGCGCCGATTCCACCGCCTTGTTTGCAGAAATCCGTGCGGTTTCCACTTGCTGGCCCCGGGCAATCTCATGGGCCTCAATTTCCTCATCCGCCGTGATCCGCGCATCGCGCAATTGACGTTCAGAAACGATCTTAGCCCGTTCCACATCCTCACTGGATGCAATTTCGGCTGTTTCGATTTCATGGCGTTGTTTGATCTGTTGCGTGCGGATTTGTCTTTCGCGCGCGATCCGGGCCGCCTCCAAGGCCTCTTCCTGGGCGATCCGAGCTTGTTCGATTTCCAACTGCGCCTTTATTTCCGATCCCTCCAGGGCACGGCGACGGTCAATATCGTATTCGCGGGTTTCGCGTTCGCTGGCGATCCGGGATTTTTCCGCCTCGGCCTCCATCGCGACACGATTGCGCACAATCTCCATTCGCTGTTCCGCACGCAGGGCTTCCAGCGCACGTTCCTGGTTCAGGCGCGAATTCTCGCTTTCCTGTTCCAGGTGCAGCGTCTCTTTCTCTGCCGCCAGATTGCGTGTGCGAATGGCAACCATCGACGATTGTTCGATGTCATTGCGCAGCTTGCGCCGTGACTCGATGGTTTCAATCAGCTGCGTCAAACCTTCAGCGTCAAAGCGATTGGCCGGATTGAAGAATTCCAGATTGGTCTGGTCCAAATCCGTAATCGCAACGGATTCCAACTCCAGCCCATTGCGCGCCAGCGCCCCAGCAGCACGCTCTTCAACGATGGAAACAAAGTCGCCGCGCTTTTCGTGCATTTCATCCAAGGACATCTCAGCAGCAACCGACCGCAAGGCCCCGACGAATTTCCCGTTCAGCAGATCCGCCAGTCCCGCTGGATCCATCGTTCGACGGCCCAGGGTTGACGCGGCCGCTGCCACAGCATCGGGCTTCTGGATAACACGGACGAAAAATTCGGCTTCGATATCCACGCGCATGCGATCGCGTGTAATGACAGCCGATTCTTTCGTGCGCGAGACGGAGATGCGCACCACGTTCAGATTGACGGGCGTCACCTCGTGGATGATCGGCAGGACCAGGGCCCCACCATTGATCACCACTGTCTCCCCCCCAAAGCCGGTGCGCACGAAGGCGACCTCTTTGGTTGAGCGATGATAAAGCCAGTTCAATAGATAGACGACCACCGCTATTGCGATGATACCTATGATGAGCCACAGAATTATTGATCCAATCAGACCGGTTGTCATGGTCACACCTCCTCCCTTCAGGCGGTTCGAATTGCCTTGAAGGCTTTCGTTTGTTCGGTAAGCGCTATTTCTGTCGGCAGACGCTCCATAGAGGATGCGCCATAGAAACCGTGACAGTTTTCAGTATTGTTCAGAACGTATTCTGCATCCTGTGGCATCGCGACCGGGCCGCCATGGACAAGGATTATCGCATCCGGGTTGACCTTCAGCGCAGCCTCTGACCAGGCATTGACCAGCGCCGGGCATTCTTCCAGCGTCAACGCCGTGCCCGCCCCGATTGACCCACCCGTGGTCAGCCCCAGATGGCACACGATGATATCAGCCCCCGCCTTTGCCATCGCCGTCGCGTCGTCTTCATTAAAGACATAGGGCGTGGTGAACATGTCTTTTTCATGCGCCAGTCGGATCACATCCACTTCCTGGCCATAAGACATTCCGGTTGCTTCCAGATTGGCCCGGAACGTCCCATCAATCAGCCCGACCGTTGGAAAATTCTGAATGCCGGAAAAGCCGATGGCCTTCACCTGATCCAGATAATGATCAAAGATACAGAACGGATCGGTGCCATTCACCCCGGCCAGAACCGGCGTCTTTTTGGTGACGGGCAGGACTTCATGGGCCATTTCCATCACCACATCATTGGCATTGCCATAGGCCATCATGCCGGACAGAGAGCCCCGCCCCGCCATGCGATACCGCCCGGAATTATAGATCACGATCAGATCAATACCGCCTGCCTCTTCGCATTTCGCAGACAGGCCAGTGCCCGCCCCGCCCCCAACAATCGGTACGCCCTTGCGCTTCATATCCTGAAACTTCTCAAGCAGGTCTTTTCGTTCAAACCGCGGCATAACGGGTATTCCTTTTCATCGGGTTTATCTCTTCCAGCGCCTCAATCGCTGCACGCGCGAAAGCTGGATCATTAATATGGTGGGAAACACGAATCAGGCGGCGATTGCCCCCTTCCTGGAACCGGGCGGTCAAGGCATCAAACAGGGCCTTATCCGCCGCTGGGTCATGGAATGCTTTGCCCGGCGCATCCAGGGCCGACACGCCGCCTTCCGGGATCAGGAACCGCACAGGTCCGGTCATCTCATTCAATCGACTGGCAATCCAGTCGCCCATTTTGGCATTCTCTGACGCGGTAGTGCGCATCAGGGTGACTTGCGGGTTATGTTCCACAAAGACCCGATCCTTATACTTTTCCGGAACAGTATTGCGGGCCCCGAAATTCACCATATCCATCGCCCCCAGCGACCCGACATAGGGAATGCGGGTGCGGATGATGGCCCCGAAGCGATCCTCTGTCGCGGCGAATACGCCCCCACACATCATGTCGCAAATCTCTGTCGTGGTCAGGTCCATGACAGCAGATAACAGACCGCTATCTGCAAGCTTTTCCATCGACCGCCCCCCAACGCCGGTCGCATGGAAGACCTGGCAGTCATACAGGTCATCCAACTGCGCGGTGACTTGCTGGATTGCCGTGGTCGTCACCCCGAACATGGTCAGGCCCAGCCCCGGCTTGGCAGGTATTTTGTCGCGGGCAATTTTGTCCGCAGCCGCGCGTTTCACCATGCCGACCATCGCATTGGCACCATTCGCCAAAACCTGGCGCGAAATCTTGTTCAGCCCCTGCACGTCGGTTACGGAATACATCATCATAATGTCAGAAGGCCCAACATATTGCCCGACCTCTCCAGAGGCGACGGTAGAGATCATCACCTTGGGCATGCCAATCGGCAGGCGACGCATCGCCGGGGTGGCAAGTGCCGTACCGCCGGAACCCGCCGCAGAAATGATCCCGCCAATACCGCGCTGGCGCGCAATCCAGTTTTCAAAGGCATCCGCCATGGCCCGCACGGCGGTCCCACGATCCGTATCAAAAACCGCTGAGGATCCCCCTTTGTGGTAGGGCGCAACCAAATGAGGGGGAACATCGGCGCTGGACGGCTTGCCAGACGTTGAAAGGTCGACGGTGCGCACCCGAAGACCCTGGGCGGCAATGCAGTCACGGATATAGGACAGTTCAGCGCCCTTGGTATCGAATGTGCCAACCACATAGACGTCATTGCCAACCAGCGATTCCAATGGGGTCAGCGGTTCTTTGAATAAGGGCTCCGGCTTGGTATCAAAAGGCCGAACCCGTTCTGGCGGCTTTGATGCTGACATGTCAGCGGGCGCGGCTTCACTTCCTTCAGACCAGCGCGCCGCAGACCACCGTGTCGGTGGCACATAAACCAGGCTGGGAGACGGTGGCTTTGCCAAATCTTCCGCTGGCTCTTGCGTTTCAGGGTCTATCTGGGGAACTTCCGCCGTTGGCTCCCATGCCGGAAGGTCGACGTCTTCGTGAGAATGGCGACCAACGCCCAACAGGCGCTCCTGCAGAGCCCGGTCATTTGCCAATTGTGCGGCGGGCATGACACGGCTGATTTTGCCATTGACCATAATCGCCACATCTTTGGCAATCGACGTGGCGACAGAGATATTCTGTTCGATCAGAAGGATCGCAACATCGCTTTCTTCGGTCAGCCGAACCAACAATTCTTCAACCTGATCCACGATGACAGGGGCAAGCCCTTCCGTTGGTTCATCCAGAACCAGCAAGCGGGGGTCTTGCAAAAGGGCGCGGGATATCGCCAGCATCTGCTGCTCCCCGCCCGACAATTGAGCTCCGCCATTGCGCTGACGTTCCGCCAGGCGCGGGAACGTGTCGTAGATACGCTCAATCGTCCAGGCACCACCGCCGGTGTCGGACAATCGTAAATGTTCATCCACTGTCAGTGACGGCCAAAGACGGCGACCCTGCGGCGTATAGCCAATTCCTTTACTGGCAATTTTGTAAGGGGGCTGACCGATCAGTTCCTCCCCCAGAAACCGGATTGATCCGCGCCGGGCAGGCTGTAGGCCCATGATCGTATTGCATAATGTCGTCTTACCCATGCCGTTGCGCCCGACGACGGCATGGACACCTGCCTCCAGGGTCAGGTCCACCCCTTGCAGCGCATGGGACTGACCGTAGTAAACGTGCAGATCCCGCACCTGCAAGACGGCAGAAGAGGCATTTCTGACGGGGGTTCGATTAGCCATGGGCATTCCCCAGATACAGCTCCTGCACCTCTGGATCGTTTTCGATCTCGTCAGGCGTGCCTTCCTTGAAGATCCGGCCATTATGCATCATCGTGACACTACCCGCGACGCGCAGCGCCACATCCATATCATGTTCGATAATTATAAAGCCCATATGCTCAGGCAGTGATTGCAATATCTCAATCAAATCGGTGCGCTCTGTAGGCGACAGCCCCGCTGCGGGTTCGTCCAGCAGGATCAGGCGTGGTGCGCCCGCAAGCGCCAGGGCAATTTCAAGCTGGCGCTGTTGGCCATAACTCAATTCAGAGACCGGTCGGTCTTTGACATCATCCAGATGAACGGCAAGCAGCAGCGTCTCCGCGCTTTCCATCGCCGTATCGGACCGCCCCGGCCGGCGCAGCGAAAACCGACCCCGGCTGACACCGCGACAGGCAAGGTAAATATTGTCGATCACGCTCAGCCCGTTAAACAACAGGGAAATCTGATAGGTACGGCGCAGGCCGCGACGGATTCGCTCCTGACTGGGCAAATCCGTCACGTCCTCACCAAACAAACGCACACGGCCCGTGGTTGGCGGAAAATCCCCTGTGATCGCATTGAACAGAGTGGTCTTCCCCGCCCCGTTTGATCCCAGGACCGCCCGCCGCTCTCCCGCCTTTACGGTTAAGTTAATATCCGCCAAGGCCACCAATGCGCCAAAATGGCGACTGACAGCTTCCAGCTCCAGCGCATAACGGCCGGTGCTTTGCAGACGGGAAAGGGCGTTCGTACCAACCATGATCCGTGCTAACCCTTAACCACAGGTCGGGTTTTCACGACCAACCTGGCCGTATTTCAAGAATTCATCATAAGACAGGCCCAGGGTTTGAGAGACCTGTGGGATAACCTTGATGACCTTGTTGACCAGATTCCCATCCGGGCCGACGATCACTTCTGACAGGAACATGTCAGCAATGGCGTTGCGACGCTCGTCCAGGCTGACCTTACCAGTTGGCGTGTCGAATTCCAGATCGGACAGAACAGCCCGATATTTCGCACCACCATCAGACAGGTCGCCATTCACAGCGTCCAGACCCAAAAGAGCGGCCTTGGTGTTGATGTAATAGGCATGAGCAAAAAGCGACGGTGATGGGAAACCATCAGGGAACTGCTTCTTGTAAGCAGCAACAAAAGCATTCCACGCTGGATCGTCCCACGTATCCGAAATCGGGCCAGCAGAGGGTGTGCCGATGATGAAATCCCGGGTCCGGCCCTTGGAGCCAAGCACGGTTTGGTCAACGGTGATGGAACCACCGATCAGCGGGGCGCTGCCGCCCGCCTGTTCATACTGCGTCAGGAAGTTGACGGCATCAGCCCCGCCCAGCGCAACAAAGATGGCATCCACATCATCTGGCAATGCTGCAATGACGGAGGAGTAATCCTTGTTGCCAATCGGAACCCAGAAGCGGGCGTCAACCGGGGCTTCCCCGCCCAGACGACAGAAGGGTTCAAGGAACCCAAAAACCTGCGTATAGGGGAAGGAGTAATCTTCGGCCAGGACCGCCACTTTACGGTAGCCCTTCTCATTATAGGCATATTCCCCAAGACCGGCCATCCATTGTGCACCCTCAGTGCCAAAGCGGAAGAAGTTGTCGGCCGGGTTACGCAGCGTCGTATCCTGAGCGGCCGATGAGCCATTCAGGAAGGTCACTTCCGGGTGGGTTTTGGCGTAATCTTTAACCGCCAGACCTTCGGAACCAGACAGCGGGCCCACCAAGACCTGCACGCCATCTTGTTCTACCAGTTTGCGGGCGGCCCGTACGGCACTGTCAGGAGACGCATCAGACGAGCCTGTTATCAGGTCAATCTTCTTGCCGCCTGCTGTATAGTTGAACTCTTCCAGCGCCATTTTGACGCCCCGCATACCATCTTCACCCAACACGGTGAATGCACCTTCCAGGGTTGCGAGCGCACCCATCTTGATGGTGTCCTCAGCCATGGCCGGGCTGGCAAACGACAGGATCGCCGCCGCTGCTAGGGCCTTTTTACCGATACCAAGCATAGTAACCTCCCTTAAGGTTTGGTTTCTTCCAACGATCCAGCGGCATGCCGGTCGTTCGTCTTTGTGCTGCCATATCCTGACCGCACTTTTCTTCCGAACCGGATCTTGTCACGCGTCCGATTCCAAAGTCCCAACAACCCATCGGGCGAAAACAGCACGATGAGCAAAAACGCCACCCCGATCACGGTGTTGAACCGTTCCCGGTCAATCAAATCGATGGCGAAATTCTCTAAAAGCACAAAGGCAATCGCCCCCAGGAACGGCCCGATTGGATGGCGCATTCCACCAACAACGGCGATGACCAGGATGTCGATCACAACATCCACACCGACGGAGCCAGGCGATATCCGGCCATTGAACCAGACCATCAGAACACCCGCCGTCCCCGCAATAACACCCGACATAAAGTAAGCCGCGATGCGATGCAGGGTGACGTCATAGCCCAACGCCCGCATCCGGCGCGGATTGTCGCGGATCGCCTGCAGGCTGAGCCCGAAGGTCGAGCGTGAGGCATAGAGCACCGCAAAGAAAAATCCCGCAGCGATAAAAAGCGTTAAATAATAGAAGGGCACCGGATCGCGCCAATACACACCCAGGACCGTTGGGGGTTCGATGCCTGCAAAGCCGGTAAATCCATTGAACACCGGATAATTCTGTCGCACGAAATAGAAGAAGGCGACCCCAATCGCCAGGGTGATCATGATGGTATAGATCCCCTCTGTGCGCACTGAAATCGCGCCGATAAAAGCACTGAACAATGCCGCAGACAGGATGGCAACGGGGGCTGTCATCCACCAGGGCCAGCCCAGCCCCATCACATCCATGCTGTTATCGCCCAGGATGGCAACCAGATAGCCTGCCAAGCCTGCGACAGTCATCTGCGCCAGGCTGACCATCCCGCCATAGCCTGCCAACATCATCAGCGATAAAGCGATGGTTCCCAGGATCAGGGAATAGGCACCAATCTGATAGGTGAAGAAATCAGACGAAAAGGCAGGATAGGCGATCAGAAAAACCGCCAGTGCCAGCTTTGCCGGATGTATATCGCTGAGAGAAAATCCACCGGAAAAGAGCTGCCGTGAATCCATGGTCTAGCGCCCCCCCATCAGGCCTTGAGGGCGCACAGCCAGCGTCACCACCATGATCAGAAAGGTCAGCACGACCCCGTATGTCGGGAAATAGGCCAACCCAAACTGCTCAGCCAAACCAATCAACAGTGCACCAATCGCCGCGCCCGGCACGGACCCCAACCCGCCAACGATTACCACAATCAGGGATGCCAACAGGTAGCGAATGTCTTCCCCCGGCGCGATGGAAAGCGCTGTGCCACCAACCACCCCGGCAAATCCAGCCAGCCCGGCCCCGATTGCGAAGACCAAGGCAAAGACCAGCTGCACATTCACACCAGACGCGGACAACATTTCCCGGTCATTCACCCCAGCGCGGATCATCATTCCAATCCGCGTGCGGTTCAGGAACAACCAAAGCCCGATGCCAACCGCCACTGCAGCCGCCAAAACGGACAAGCGATAAATGGGATACATGATATAGACGGCATCGCCAGACGACTTAATCACCGATATTACTGGCAACTCAGCGGCACCAAACAACCATTCCGGCGGTTGGAACTGATATGTTGTCCCGGTCCAAATCGCCAACATCAGGTCAGCGGCAATGATCGAAATGCCAATCGTCACCAGTGTCTGGCGCAGGTCATCACCCTCCATGCGCCGGAACACCAGAACCTGCAGCAACACCCCTGTCAGGGCAACCGCGCCGAAGGCGACCGCCAGCCCAAAAAACCAACTACCCGTCAGCTCCGCCACCTCGTAACCGATATAGCCGCCCAACAGATACATAGACCCATGCGCCAGGTTCACATTGCGCATCAATCCAAATACCAGCGTAAATCCGCTGGCCACCAGGAAGTACAGCCCGCCAAGCGTAACACCATTCAATAGTGTGCTAACGAAAGTCTTCTTGCGGCCAATCGCATCAATCAACCATTCGGGCCATACCGAAAAGATCAGCCACAGCAATATGCCAATGGCGACCAGCAAGACGATTGCCCAAAAGGTATGCCGCTCAACAAACTGCCTCATGCGCGCGCCCACTGACGCGCGGACAGGTCTGAGGAAACGCGCGGCCGATAGACCTCACGAACCAAAGTCGCAAAGACACAGTGATCCTTGAATATCACGTCTGTACCCTCCCATTTGGACCGGCACCGTACGAAACGTGCCCAGCGCCCATATTATTCAGGGGTATTCCCCTATGGCCTGTTTTCCGACCTTGATGTTCAAGCTTGGCGTCAACAGAAATTGCCCGCAAGGACCCAGACTCTTAAATTTGGGTAATTTTGGGTAATAACCGATGCCATATTTCTGATTCTCTTGACTCTACTCACCTGCTGCGGCGCACAATTTTTCTCAAAACCTGATAGAAAATTTAAATTGCACCAATTCCAACCATTCAGATAAAAATTAACCCAATCAGGTTCATTTGTTACCATAATAGGTATAACTATGAACCAATCGTCAAGAAAAATAATGATGGTGGTGTAATTTTCTTGACAAAATGAACCAATTGAACCTATTCAAAAGAACCCATGTCGTTTTGGCAGTTATGAAAGAGTCCACCGTGCGAAACTCTGCCTCTCATCGCATCGCCGCAACCTTATCGCGCGACATAGAAAATAGGCGCATTGGCAGCCCGACATCGGGCGGCGCCATTCGATTCCCGACGGAGCGGGACTTGGCAACGCGTTTTGGCGTAGCCCGCAACACAATTCGCCGCGCCATGGATGCACTGGAAGAATCCGGCAAGATCTCCAGGGAGGTTGGTCGTGGCACTTATATAAATGCCGTTCCTGTTTCGGGCAGTGATACGATCGAAACCGATGCTTTATATTCGGAACCCCTGTTATTGCCAAAACGGGATGTCAGCCCGCGCGCCCTGATTGAAGCCCGAATGATGATCGAACCTGCCGCAGCCGCAGCCGCAGCAATCAATGCAACCGATGCAGATATAGAGCTTTTGATGCGTGCCCAGCTGGCTTCAACCAACACGGATATTATGGAAGAATTCGAAAAGCAGGATGCAGAGATCCATCGCCTGCTCTTTGCCATGACCCATAATGACATCGTGCAGCATATCGATCTGATGATTCGCAGCCTGCGCGATGATGCCGACTGGCTGGCCGCAAAACGCCGCGCCTATTCCGCGACCCTGAAGGCCCGCTATGTCACCCAGCACGCGGCGATCATTGATGCGGTCATCAACCGATCCCCGACAGCCGCACGCGAAGCGATGACGCGCCATCTGGAAGAGGTGCGCCAGGCCCTGCTGGAAAGCTGATCTGGTGAAATGAGTAAGTTTGAGTAATATGACAGCCTATGACGTCACTCTCCTCCTGGCGGATTGTTCCGCGCCACAATAGACTGTCGCGTGTTTCAGCGGCACCAGAGCAATTTTTGACCCTGTCTGCACCACTACAGCATGACAGCCTTCCGCCGGAGGTTGCTTTGCTATTGCCCAACCAGGATGGTGTCCGCGCGCTGATTCCGGCGCTCCGTACTGTGACGATCAAATCCAATGGCCCGCTAGGTCTGGGCTTGTTTCTTGCCGACCCGTTCTTCGTGGTCGATCACCGCATCGATGCCATCAAACAAGCAGGCATTACCTGGGTGACGAATTTGCCAAGTGTAACGCAGTATGATGACAGCATTGCCCTGCAGCTATCAGAAGTGCAGTTCAATCTGAACCGGGAGTTGGAGCGACTTGCATCGTTGAAAGCGGCTGGCTTTCACATCGCCGTCACGGTCACAGATGCAGCCGGTGCGGTCGAAGCCTGCGGGATCGATCCCGAATTCCTGATCGTCCTGCCCCATGTGGGCGATTTTGGCGCGGGATTCCCCTCTTTCCGGCAACGAGGGGCCGCCATAGACGCCATAGCCCGCGCCACAAAAGAGGTTCAGTGGACGGGGGGGATCTATGGCCTGGGCACCGCGATTGAGGCGGAGTCAGAAAGCCTTTGGCCCGATGCGCTGGACGGATTGATTTGCCGACCCCAGGTCTACACACAGGACCCCCACTAGTGTACGCCTTTCAGTTTACTGTATGCGTACAGACCAATAATAGAGCGAAATTGGCAGGGCCCTTATGCCATTCTATCGGGTCAGTCCATATTTCTGAATCTTGTTGTACAGTGTTTTTCGCGACATACCCAATGCCTGTGCCGTGCGCCCCCGATTGAATCCATGCCGCCACAGCGCATCGGCAATTCGATCTTTTTCTGTCCCGATATCTCGCATAGGCTCCGGACTATTCAACAAGGGCAGTATATCGCTTCGGCGAATGCGTTGACCCGTCGGGGCCGCGCCAAGAATATCCAGCAATTGGCCCAGCAAGGCATGTATCTCTGTTTCATTACCGGGCCACATATGTTCCGTCAGCACCTGCATTGCATCTGCTGAAAAATGATCGCGGGCGATCACCTCACCAAACCGTTCAATCGACATCTGCTGGATCAATAACAGAAGATCATCCATTCGTTCGCGCAGGGGCGGCACCCGAATGCTCCATCCACGCAAAACCTCAGTCAGGGATGGGTCCAATCCCGCTGCCTGCGGGTCCGACGCCGTACTGACCAGCACAACACGACGGGCCATTGGAATTGGACGGCGAGACCCGGGGGTTTGAAATACACCATCCCGCATCGCCCGGGCCAGGCGTCGCTGGGTTCCCGCAGGCAGGCGTTCCGGCGCGAAGATCACGACCAGATCACCCTCGCCCGCTTCCAGCGCGGGGCGGCGTTTCAAACTGGCATCATTCGATCCAAACAGTATGCTGCGCGCGCGCGTTGGAAAATCCTCTCCCGCGACATCTATTTGAACCATGGATGGAACCGCGCCATTCGCAGACCCCAATGCCTTCAAACATGACAATGTCTGCAATCCAGGTTCCGCCAAGAGCAATACAGAGCCCTGAGCCGACGACAAAGCCTTAAGGCGCGATAGGAAGTTTAAATGCGCCTTGGCGTGACCGACAAACCCGTATGGACGACCCCATGCGACCAGCCGCGCCCCTTCATCGTCCAGCACATCCCTGCGCTGCCCGGCATGCCGAAAGCGGTCAACCTGATCAGCGACAGAAACTTCCAGTGGCATGCGCTCGAACGTGGAACCGCCAACATATCCATCTATCGGTGCCAGATGCAGCAGGCGGCGCAGATCGTCGGCTGTCTCTATCGGGCCACCTTCCAATAAGAACCGCGTCTTAGGACTGATCCGCTTGATCAACCGGCCAATCTCCAGCACGGCGACGGCAACTTCTTCGATGGTTTCGCGCTGGCGATGCCCCTGCGCCCCGCCAACATTCCATCCCAAATTAAGACAGACCATATCCAGGCCGACATCTGCGGCCAGTCGGGCCTGAGTGCGTGTTGCACAATAGAACATAGCCGTCAGCCCGACATCCTGAACCGCCTTTAACTGGGCGACTTCCTGTTCAATGCCGCGACCGGCGCGCGCGAGAATATGCTGCATCGCGTGAGAATAGTGCATGCAACTGGGAAAGTTCACCGCGCCCGCAAATCCCGCCCGCTGGAGCGACATCGCCTTTTGCGTAACGTCCAGCCGCTCTTCCCAGACATTGACGCCCAACAGGACCGGCAGCTTGGTCTGTGGCAGAACTTCTTCCCCAGCAAATTTCTCCGTCAGGGTGGTCGCATCGAATACAGGTAACATGCAAGCAATTGACGGCACCCCCATGCTGCGCAATCGACCGGCATTCAATGCGATCAGGAAATCAGCCCTGCCCCGTTGGGCCGCCATCGCAGTGCTGCCAGACCCGATCGCCGCCCCAATCAAAAAAGACCCATCTGTCAAAATCTGTCGCACCGCACCCACTTTCAGCCCTTACCCTGGTATTCCCGACGGACATCAGCTTCATCACACAGCCTTATCAATTGGCATAGCATGCTACCGAATTTACTGCGCTGGCAAAACATTCAGAGAATAATGATCGCAGGCACCGCATACCCGCGTCATCGACAAAAGGGCATCAAGAATCCTACTGCAGGCAAGAAGTGATGTTGTCAGGCAATGCATGTCTACATTGCACGGTTTATCAGAAATAAAACCAGTACCGAATGACAATCGGTATTGACACAAAAAATTACTTGGCCTCATACTCGTTTCAATATCAAAAACGAAGAACAGGAGGGTTATGATGAGACGGTATTTTGCAGTTCTGGGCCTATCGACACTTCTACTGACCGGTGCGCCTGCGCAGGCAGAAGAAGCTGTGCTGAAAGGCGCCATGTTTATCAAGTCTGACAAGTCACTGTTTCGGTCAGTCTTTAATCAATTCGTTGAACGGGTAAATGAAACAGGAAAAGGGCTGGTTCGCATTGACCCGGTTCTGGGCCCTGAAGCAATTCCATCCCGGGAAATGCCCAATGCGTTAAGCGAGGGTGTGATTGATGTTGCCGGGCTTCCCCCCGCTTACTATCGCGGGATCATATTAGAGGCAGATGCCCTGCAATTGGCCTCTGTCCCTCCTGCAGAACAGCGGAAAAATGGGGCGATTGATTATCTGCAAACCCGCTATAATGCGGCCGGCTGGCAGTTTCTGGCACAATACGGATATGGGTTACAATTCCACTTATTCCTGGACGAGCCGATTGAAACGCTGGCGGATCTGAAAGATTTCCCCCTTCGTACGACCCCGACCTACCGACATTTCTTTGATGCGCTTGGGGCGCGTCAGGTGGAAACCAGCCGTGGCGAATTGTATACGGCGATGGAACGCGGCGTGGTGGATGGATATGCCAATGCTATGTCCGAAGTCGCACCCGCGGGCTGGGATGAAGTGACGAAATATCGTGTTGATCCTGGTTTCTATCACGCCGTTGTCACAATCACAGTCAACAAGGAACGTTGGGATTCCTTGTCTGATGAGCAGAAAGCGGTTCTTTCCAGCGCCGCAGAAGCCGTCGAAATGGAAATGGCGCCAGCCATGGTCGCAGCAGACCAGGCTGAAGGTCAGAAGATGGTTGATAAGGGAATGACGGTTATCACCCTTTCCAAGGATGACGCCGCCAGTCTGCAAGACATGGCGCTTGGTGCCTATTGGTCACTTCTGGAAGGTGAAAACGCGGACAGCATTGGCAAATTGCGGCCACTCCTGTCGAAGTAACTTAGTCTCTGATCAATCGGAAAATTAAAATGCGCGCTGTAAGACTGTTTGACCGCCTGATTGATGGGCTGGCAGTTCTTGCAGCGTGCATTCTTTTCGCGATCACTTTTCTCATCGCCTTTGATGCCTTAACGCGCCATATCCCATTTGCTCCGCGCCTGAACGGTGTCATCGAACTGACCGAATATGCGCTCTACATCGTTACCGTTCTGGCGTCTCCCTGGGCGCTGCGGCTGGGCGCACATATCATGGTCGAAATTGTAACCGACTCACTGTCCCCGAAAGGGAAATCCGTTGCGGCGATCCTGGTCAATCTGATCGGCCTTATCGTGTCTGCAACCCTGATTTACGCGGGCGGCCTTGCCACCTGGAAAGCATGGATGGCTGGCACATTGGTGTTCAAATCATTCATCTTTCCACAGTTCTGGCTGCTGCTTCCCCTACCAATCGGTGCGTTGTTGTTGTTGATAGAATTTCTGCTGCGCTTGTCTGGCATACGCGGGCGCACGCCCCCCACCCTGAAACACCAAATCCAAGAAGGTTAAATTCAAATGGAATGGTATTTTGCCCTTCCCCTTTTGCTGGGTGGCGTGATTTTTCTGATGATGTTGGGCACACCAGTTGCATTTGCCTTTCTGGGGGTCAATGTCGTTGGGGCCCTGGTCTTTCTGGGGGGCAATGGGGGACTGGTCCAGTTGGCCCGCAATGCGGTTGATGCCGTCTCATCCTTCTCTTTGGCCCCCATCGCAATGTTTGTGCTGATGGGAGAGATTCTGTTTCAGACCCGCCTTGCCCATCGTGCCATTGATGCCGTGGATCGATTGATCCTGCGTGTGCCCGGTCGGTTGTCCCTGGTGGCGATCTGTGGGGGGACGGTGTTTTCGACGCTTTCCGGCTCAACCATGGCCAATACCGCTCTTCTGGGCAGCACCTTGTTACCCGACATGCGCAAGCGTGGATATCATCCCACCATCGCCATGGGGCCGATCATGGCAACGGGCGGTATCGCAATGTTGATTCCCCCTTCTGCCCTGGCCGTGCTGTTAGGCAGTCTGGCTGGTATCTCGATTGGTAAATTGTTAATCGCAGGCATCGTGCCTGGCTTGTTAATGGCATGCCTATGCATTGGCTATGTTGTCATTCGATGCCATCTGAATCCCAGCCTTGCCCCCAGCCAGGACGTGCAGGCGATGTCGTTCAGGCAGCGCATTAATCCTTTCCTGAAACATGTCGTTCCTTTGTTCGGGTTGTTTGTTCTGGTCGTCGGCGGGATTCTGACCGGTGTCGCCACCCCCAGTGAATCCGCTGCATTAGGAGCCATCGGCGCGTTAATCGCAGCAATGCTGTACCGCCAGTTAACCTGGGACTCACTGAAGCTGGCCTTGATGGAAACGACAAAAATTACTGTCACCATCTTACTGATCATTGCAGGGTCCCTGACCTTCTCTCAGATTCTTGCTTTCTCGGGGGCAACTTCCGGCCTATTGACCATGGTGAATGCCCTGGGTCTGGACCCGATGGTTCAGCTGTTCGCGATGATCGGTATCCTGCTGTTCCTGGGGGCGTTCATGGATCAGCTCAGCATGTTGCTGATCACGCTGCCATTCTTCATGCCAATGGCGACGGCGGCAGGATATGAGCCTGTATGGTTTGGTGTGATCCTGCTGCTGGTGATGGAGATCAGCCTGACGACCCCGCCATTCGGACTGCTGTTATTTGTGATGAAAGGGGTTGCCCCGCCGGAAATCACGATGCGGCAGGTCTATGTGGCCGCAGCCCCTTTCGTCGGTTTGGGATTATTGCTGTTGTTATGCATCATATTTGTGCCGGAACTGGCAACGGGATTGGTATCTCTAACCAGCCCTTAAAGCCGCCCCAATAAGACATCGGCAGACCAATCAGCGATTACATCAATGGCTAGACTGAAATTGTCGCCATTCACATGTTCGCACCCGCCTTCCTCTTTGGTGAAGACTCGTAAATCCCTGCGTCGGGCATTCACTGCGCCATCAATGGTCTTCTGTGCCTGATCGAAGGGAACCTGGCGGTCATTTTCGCCATGAACCACCAGCAACGGACATTCGATCCTATCCGCAACGCCTGCCAAGCTCATCTTGGCAATCATCGCAGCACAGCTTTCAATATCAGGCTGGCCATAGACCTTTAGGGCATGATCAATCCAACCCGGAATGGACCTGGCCGCATTGGGATCGCGCAAGATTCGGCCATGCGATTCCGTGTTATCCCATCGTGCACCCCAGGCAATACAGGCTTTCAAACGTTTTTCGAATGCAGCCGCGCGCGGGGCATAGTATCCACCCAGGCTCATGGCGACGATGCCAATCTCATCATTGGTGTCATCCCGCCCCATCAGATAATCGACGCAGGCTGAGGCTGGACGCTCCGTCTCTACCACGGCGGGCAGGCCACGATCGCGCAACGCCAGACCAACGCCTGGATGATCAACCAATAAGGTCGATACCCCCCGTGCGCGTAAGGCATCTGCCAGACCAGACAGATACGTCCATTCCTTGGTCACATCAAATCCATCGAAACCAATCATACAGGGTTGCGGACCATCCCCCTGACCCCGCAGGAACAGAGCCGGCAGCGTTGTTCCCTCATAGGGAATCTCAACCCATTCCATAGGAATATCCGCATTCTGGATCGATTTTTGAAATGTTCCGCGCATCGCATCATAGGCAAGCGCCTTGCGTGGATCATCATGGGGGGCCATACGGTCCGCCTGTTGATAATAGACGCAGGCGCGTCGGTATTTTCCTGCCGCACTCAAGCGATGGTTCTCAGAAACATCCTGATCAGCCTTGCTTTCCAATTTTTTGGCCAGTGCCAACCAGGCCTCCAGCCACGCGACCTGAATAGTGGTATTCGTCTTGGCATCCGGCGCAGCAGCCAAAGCACGCAGTGGTCGACACGCCTCATCAATCTCGGATGGATGTCCCCCCAGTTGCATCGCCATCAAAACGGCGAGGTCCCAAGAATAATTCTCACCAAAATATTCGAACATGTCGTGCCTCGCGTTGCTGTCACAGAACAGATTTAGTTTACAGAAAACGATTACCAATCGGTATTAAGCATTGACCAGAAAATGTCTATATGAAACCATTTTATGCATAAAATATTTCGTCCGTGATCAAGGTAGGACCCTAAATGGTTTTTTCAGAACCAGAAACATTAGAAGAGGTTTGTCATCTGCTCTCCGAACAGCCGGACGCCCGCTGTTTGGCCGGCGGCGCCAGTTTGGTTGCCATGATGAATGCAGGGTTGCTGGCACCGTCCCATTTGATCAGCCTTCGGAAGATACCGGATCTGGCGAATATTCAAGCCTTACCCGATGGTTCCGTCCAGATTGGGGCAATGGCCCGTCACGCCGATGTCGCCCGCTATGATGGATTTACCGGGGCGCAAAGGATCGTTGCCGCAGCGGCCCGACGGATCGGACATCCCGCAATCCGCAATATGGGAACCATCGGTGGCTCTATCTGTCACGCGGATCCATCAGCAGATTACCCGACAGCGATCACCGCCGCCGATGCCATCGTTAACATTGCCGGATCTGGGACGACACGTCAGATCCCGGCGTCGGAATTCTTTGTTGATTGGCTGGAAACTGCCCTTGAACCGGGGGAGATTGTTGTATCCGTTGTCATTCCGCCTGATCCAAGCGGTGCTTCGGTACATTATGAAAAATTTACCCGCGCGGATGGGGATTTTGCCACAGTTTCTGTCGCCGTGTGTCTGCGTATTTTAGAAGATGTTGTAAAAACAGCCCGGATCGCTGTGGGGGGCATCGCTGAAAAGCCGGTGCGCAGTCCGTCTGATGAAAACAGCCTGATCGGACATCCCCTGACAGAAGATGCGATCCATGATTTCAGTGCTTCCCTGGAACCGTTGTGCAATCCGATCGACGACATGCGGGGCAGTGCCGACTATCGTTTGATGTTAATGCCGCGATTGATCCACCGGGCCCTGAGCCAGGCATTGAAGACCCAATTGACCTCTGATCTGGAGGGAACGGCATGACCGATACCGATGAGATTCCAATTCGCTTTACGCTGAACAAAAGCCCTAAGAATATCTTCTGCAAATCAACGGAAACGTTGCTGTCCCTGTTGCGGGAAGGTTTTGGACTGACCGGATCGAAACGAGGCTGCAACCAGGGCCTTTGTGGCGCCTGCACGGTTCTGATTGATGGCAAGCCAATGCGGTCCTGCCTGACGATGGCTGCGACCTGCAACGGGCGGGATGTGGAAACGGTAGAGGGGTTGTTGGAGAATGGAAAACTGTCCGTCTTACAGCAGGCCCTGGTCGACAGCGGCGGCGTACAATGCGGTTTTTGCACGGCGGGTGTGACCATCGCCCTGACATCCTTGCTACGCGAAGACCCCAAGCCGGATCGCACAAAGATAAGGGAGGCTCTGTCAGGTCATCTTTGCCGATGCACAGGATATGTAAAAATTGTGGATGCCGCCGAGGCTGTCGCGGGGAAGGCAGGATCATGACGAATTCTTTTAGTGCAGTTGGGATGTCTTCCGCTCGTCTGGATTCATCAGAAAAAGTGGGTGGGGCGGCAAAATATGCGGATGATTACACTGTGCCCGGCATGCTGTATGGAACAATCACCGCCAGTCCGATTGCAAGCGGGCGCATCAAAGCCATTGATTTGACCGACGCCCTTGCCGTGCCGGGGGTTATATCGATCATAACGGCGGATGACTTACCCGACAAATTGGTCGGCTCCTTTATCAAAGATGAAGTAACATTGGCGCGCGGCCACGTCCGCTATGTTGGGGAGCCTGTAGCGGCCGTCGCAGCGGAAACCAAGGAAGCAGCCGACCTCGCAGCACAAATGATCTCGGTTGACTATGAAGATTACACAGCTGTCTGCTCTCTGGATGACGCCTTGGCGCAAGACGCCCCCTTGGTGCATCCAGATCAGGATCGCTATACGCGTAACAGCGATACAGAAACCAACGGCAATATCTTCTGGTCCGCCGGTATTCTGGAAGGTGATCCAGATTCAGCCTGGGGGGCCTGTGATGTCATTGTCGAAGATGTCTATGAGACACCCGCCCAGTATCACGCCTATATGGAACCCTGTAGCGCCTTGGCAGAACCGGACCTCGCCGGTCGCATTACTGTGCGTTCAACCGCACAATCAATCTTTTATCTACAGGGTCGCATTAGCGAGGAACTGGATATCCCGATGTCCAAGATCCGCTGTATCGCCCCCAAGATCGGCGGAGGCTTTGGCGGCAAAAATGGCGTTAGTGTTCAGCCCATTGCGGTTGCTCTTGCACGCGCATCAGGACGCCCTGTTAAAATCACTCTGACCCGGGCGCAGGATATGGAAATGCTGCGTTCCCGCCATCCTACGCGCATTAAAATGCGCACAGGCGCAAAACAGGATGGCACCCTTGTCGCGCGAGAAGCAGAGCTTTGGTTCGATGCTGGTGCCTATTCAGACGAGAGCCCAGCGGTGCTGAGCTTCGGGATGCTGTGTTCCAGAGGCCCCTATAACTGCCCCAATGTTCGTGTTAAGGGCCATGCCGTTTACACCAACAAACTGAAAGCGGGCTCCTTCCGGGGGTTTGGCAATCCACAGGCAACATTCGCCAGTGAAAGCCAATTGGACGCACTTGCCGCAAAACTTGATATGGACCCGATAGAATTGCGCCGCCGCAATGCCATGAAGGCCGGTGACGCTTGGTTGGGGGGCCAAACAGTGCCGTCCTGTGCAATGACCGAATGTCTGGATGCGCTGGATGCGGCACTGAAGAAAGATGTCTCCGCTTTGCCTGCCCTCCAGGACGGGTGGGTCAGGGGCGTTGGCGTATCAGGCCTGTCGCATATTTCCGGCCTGATGGGCACCAGCGCCTTTGTCAATTTGCGCGCTGATGGCACGGTTGCCCTGCAAACCGGCGTGGTGGATATCGGGCAAGGGTCGGATACCGTGTTACCGCAAATATGTGCGGAGACATTGCGCCTTCCCCTAGAATCCATCGCCTATGCGACCCAGGACACAGACAGTTCCCCATATAATTGGAAAACTGCGGCCAGCCGTATCACCTATACCGCGGGACGGGCTGTGATGCAGGCGACCGTGGAAATGCGGGATCGAATCCTGAATGATGCTGCGGATATGCTGGAATGCAGCAAGGATGATCTGGAACTGGAAATAGGCGGTACGGTCCGGGTTGTCGGATCGGACCGGCAGACGAGTTTCAGGGAAATCGCAGCCCGGGCCTTCAATCGCGTCGGGGGTCCAATTATGGGACACCATGCCTTTGCCTTCGACGGGCCCCGCTTTGATCCCAAACGGGCCGAGATGTCGAATTTTGCCTTTGATAATCTGGGCGTCTATGTTTTTGGGGCCGTGGGGGCCGTCGTGGATGTCGATACAGTGACCGGCAAGGCTGTGGTTCAGAAAGTCTGGTCCGCCCACGACATTGGGCGTGCCATCAATCCACAAAGTGTCGAGGGACAGGTGCATGGCGCTGTCGTTCAGGGCGTTGGCTATGCCCTGCTGGAAGAATTGGTGTGGGAAAACGGCCATCTAACCAATCCATCCTTTATGGATTACAAAATTCCTGACGGATTGGATTCTCCTGATGAAATCGTGGTCATGCTGATTGAAGACGCCCCGGAAACAACGGGACCGTATGGTGCCAAAAGCATTGGAGAAGCCGGTATCGTTGGCGTTGCCCCCGCGATTGCCAATGCAATCTATAACGCGACCGGCGCACGAATGACGCGCATTCCCATGACCTCTGAGAGACTCCTGAATGGAATTCTATCGCAATCCGGGGCGTAAGAGCTTCATTTGAACTCCGCCTGACTGTGCAAGTTCGTTCCTCTGCGCATCACGATCTATGATGCGACAGCCAGACGGTCCGGGCGTTTGCCACCTTTTTGCAGGCCGACTTGTGCGATGAAGCCATAAAGCGGTTCGTCGGGCAGGCCGGATTCCAATACCTTGCGCACGGCAATCAATTTTTCCAGATCAATGCCAGTTCGCAGTCCCATTTCTTCCAGCATATAGACCAGGTCTTCCGTCACAATGTTGCCAGAAGCCCCTGGTGCAAAGGGGCAACCGCCCAATCCTGCAAGAGATCCGTCAAAGGTTGTAATCCCGATATCCAAAGCCGCCAGAACATTCGCCAGGCCCAGTCCACGGGTATTATGCAAATGGGCCCCCCCTAACTTATCATCACCAATTTCCGCACGTACCGCCTTGAAGACACGCCGGATACCGGCAGGGTCCGCCATGCCTGTTGTATCGGCCAGCCCAACTTCATCCACCCCCGCTTCCACCAAGGCAACCGACAGACGGACAACTTCATCCTGGGCGACCGGACCCGCAATGGTACAACCCCAGACAGTGGATAAACCGCCTTCAATTGCGGGGCGCTGTCCTTCAGGCAGACTGTCGCGCAGGGCACAGATCCGGGCAATCTCCACAATGCTTTCCTCTGGGGTTCTGTTCACATTGGCACGGTTATGGGGGGCACTGACGGAAATCGGGACCGTGATCTTATCTGCCCCGGCAGCCATTGCGGCCTCTGCACCGCGATAATTCGGGGCCAGAACCGCCACATGCAATCCAGGCAGTGTTTTAGAGAAACGCGTGATCTCATCAGCATCGGCCATGCCAGGCACCAATTTCGGTGGCACGAAGGAACAGACTTCAATCTCCCGCAACCCGGCAGCATGTGCATCCGTAATCCAACGCTTCTTGTCAGCCGTGGACATGATTGATTTTGCCATCTGCAAGCCATCTCGCGGGCCAACTTCGCTGATCAGAATGTCGATATCGGTCATGGTCAGGTCCTTTATGATCGTGCAAAGGGAGTTGCGTGATAACATGCATTCGTTCTATTCTACGTAACGTCGTTCTAAAATATCAACTAAATTCGAGAATGACAAGTATATGGAGGATGCCAGAATGCCAGAAGAAACCCTTGATCATCTCAAGCAATCAGGAACTCAATCCACCTTACCGCTCGCGGGCATCCGGGTAATTGAGTTCAGCCATATGGTTATGGGGCCGACCTGTGGTCTGATTCTGGCCGATCTTGGTGCGGATGTGATCAAGGTGGAACCTGCGCCAGAGGGGGATAAGACCCGCAAGCTTACGGGATCCGGGGCTGGCTTCTTTACCGCCTATAATCGCAACAAGCGGTCCGTCGCAGTGGACGTTAAATCTGTGGAAGGCAAAGCGTTTGTCGAACGCCTGATCGCGACGGCAGACGTGCTGGTTGAAAATTTTCGCCCCGGCGCGCTGGATGGGATGGGGCTAGGGTATGAGAAACTGAAACAAACCAACCCCGGCTTGGTTTATTGTTCCGCGAAGGGGTTCCTGGCGGGACCTTACGAAAAGCGCACCGCCCTGGACGAAGTGGTTCAGATGATGGGCGGCCTGGCCTATATGACAGGGCCACCCGGCCGTCCCCTGCGCGCCGGCGCATCAGTCAATGATGTGATGGGCGGTATGTTCGGCGCCATTGGCGTAATGGCTGCGCTTCGACAACGGGATGTTACGGGGCAAGGCAGTGAAGTGATTTCGGCCTTATTTGAGAACTGCGCCTTCCTCAGTGGTCAGCACATGACGCAATTTGCCATGACAGGAAAGCCCGCCGCCCCCATGCCTGCACGGCTTTCGGCCTGGGCTGTTTATGACGTCTTTGATTGCAGCGATGGCGAACAGGTTTTTGTCGGCGTTGTGTCTGACAGACAATGGAAGACCTTTTGTGAGGATTTTCATCTGCTGGATCTGCTGGCTGATCCGGCCCTGGATACAAACGCCAAACGGTGCCATGCCAGAGATGCCTTCCTGCCCCAAATCCGCCGCCTGTTTCTGACCATTCCGTCAGAAACCCTGATGGCAAACTGTGAGAAATCGGGCTTGCCCTATGCGCCGATCCGCCGACCTGAAGATCTGTTTGACGATCCCCATCTGCAACAATCCGGCGGCCTGCTGGATATAACCCTGCCCGATGGAACGGAAACGCAGGTCCCTGCCTTGCCAATTTCCGTTGGCGGTTGGCGCCCTGGTGTTCGACTGAACATTCCCCGCAGCGGTCAACATAGCCAGGAACTGGCACAGGAACTCGGCTTCAGTAACGAGGAAATTGATGCCTTGAAGCAGTCTGGAATTATAAATTTCTCAGACTGACTTTGGTCTAACCATATATCTCCTGTGACAGACGGCGCGCCTCGTCCTTGGCCAGGTCAATCGCCTGATAGCGGGCCGCTTCGTCAAACCGTGTTCCCAAGCCAGACACGACAAGCGCGCCCATGAAGGCATCGCCTCGACCCAGAACGGGAACCGCAATCGATACGGTATTGGGGTCGCGCTCTCCCAAACTTATTGCATAGCCGCAGGACTTTATCTCCTCGGTCTTTGGGTCACTGCCATCAGAATAGGCCAGAATTAAATGTCCGGCCGCCCCTAAATTTAGCGGCAGGCGAACGCCTTCTTCCAGGTGATGCCGAATGGCCTGACTGCTGTTATGGCGCATCAAGCAAATCCGCGCATCGCCATCGCGCACATAAAAGGATGCGCTTTCCCCGGTTGTTTCAGACAGCCGCTTCAGGACCGGACGGACATGCGTTGCGACGTCAAATCGATTGCGGTACAGCGCGCCCAGACGCCAAAGCGTCGGTCCAAGCTGAAAATCCCCGTCCTCCCGCCGACGCAGATAGCCGTAGCTTTCCAGCGACACGCACAACCGAAGTATCGTGCTTTTATAAAGCCCGGTCTTTTGCGCGATTGTCTTTAGCGGAAGACTCTCATGATCCGATTCGAAACAATCCAGGATCGCCAACGCGCGCTCTACGGCCGCGACCCCCTTATCGCTCATTTCTTGAACGCATAATCACCACGCCTCCTGTCTTTGGGATTTTTACTTTACTTCAAACTTAACCCAAGTGTATTATAGAACGGTGTTCTGTCAGATAGAACAAATAAATTCTAAAGCCACGCACAAGTGTGGTGAAACAACAGGTCGGCTAAGACCAGCCTGAAAAAGGGAGGAAATCATGCGTAAGTTCCTTGCGACAGTTGTTGTTGCGTTTCCAATAAGCTTGAGTTTCGGTGTGGGCGCAAACGCCCAGGAAGTAATTTTCAGTGCCGTTGGTCCGACAACCCAAGATTATCAGATGGGGGTCGCCTGGTCGAACTTAATGGCGGAATCCGGATCGGATATCAAACTGACTGTTGTCGACAATGGCTCCGTAAAGGGCTTGCGGCAGGTCGCGGCGGGCCAGGCCGACATCGTCGCCATCGGCTCCCCCCATTACAAAGATGCCATTCAGCGCAGTGGTAAATTCAATGAAGACCCTGAAGATTTGGTCGAAAAATATAAAGACATGAGCACGCTGTTTGCGATCACGACCAGTGCTGCCCAATATGTTGCCCGCGTTGAAAGCGACATCAAAACCATTGCGGATTTCAAAGGCAAAACCCTGGCAATCGGTCGACCCGGCGGGAATGCAGGCCGCGTGACAATGGCGCTGTTCAAAGCCCATGGCATTGATCTGGAAGCCGGGGATGCCGACGGCCAATATCTGAAATACCAACCCGCACTGGATCAGATGGCGGATGGTACAATGGATGCGACGCTGGTGTGGGGTGGTGTGCCCCATGCGGGTGTTGACAATGCATCGCGCCAGATGAAGCTGCGCTTTGTTTCGCCAGACCCGGATAAGTTAGATGACTTCCGCAACAATATCACCAACGGCGAATACTATGTTTTTCAGGAAGTCTCCCCGGAAATCCTGAACAAGGCCTATGAAGGGCGCGTGCAAGCCGACAGCCCTGCGTATTTCTGGACCTTCCCTTTCATGATGGTTGTGCGCAATGATATGCCAGAAGAAACGGCTTATACGCTGGTGAAGACCTTTTGGGATAACATCGCAAAGGTGAATGACATGAGCCCGGCATTGGCGCTGATCCAAATGAAAAATGCCCTGACGGCGCTGTCTGCGCCGGTTCATCCTGGCGCGGCAAAATACTACCGCGAAGTAGGATTAATGCAGTAAGACTGGCAAAGTTTTCTGTTTAAGGGTCTGTTTCAATGCAAGACACCCCATCTAACCCCGCAGCAGCCCCAAAGGCGCTGCGGGTCCTTTTTCCCGCCTTGGGCAAACTGTGCTGTGTAGCATTGGCGGTGTTCATCGCCGCGACAACGGTTTTTGGGAAACTGCCCGCTGAGGCTCAATACAGCATCGCCCTGACATTAAGCATGGTCGCGGTTTTCCTGTTAAAGCCCGGTGTATTTCACGGAAATGGCGAACTGACCATGCGTATGGCCGTGGTCAATTCGATGTGGATCCTGGCGGCGCTGGGGACCGGCGGCTATTACCTGATGAACTATTACGAAATTGCGGCGTTTCGGGAAGGCATCCCCAACACTGCTGATTTGACCTGCTATGCCATTGGTACGCTTGTGGTTGTCGAGGCCGCGCGACGGGTCGAGGGTTGGGTTCTGGTTGGTATCGTCATCGCGGCCTTTCTTTACCTTGCCTATGGCCATTGGATGCCAGGCGTGTTGAACCACCGTGCAATGCCATTCTCCAATGCCCTGGAAGTCGCCTATAGTTACAAAGGGATCTATGGCATCGCCCTGGGCGCGGTGGTCGATGTTGTGATGGTCTTTGTCATTCTGGGAGCGGCCATTCGAATTTCGGGAGCTGGCGATTTTTTCAATTTCATCGCCATGCGGGCAACCAGTGGCTTGCGCTCCGGCCCGGCCCAGGCCGCCATCATAGCGTCGACATTGTTTGGATCGGTCAACGGGTCGGCCCCCGCCAATGTGGCGTCGACCGGTGTATTGACGATCCCAATGATGAAACGGGCGGGATATACCGCCGGTTTTGCGGGTGGGGTAGAAGCGACCGCATCCTGCGTTGGTCAGATCATTCCGCCCATCATGGGCGTTGGCGCCTTCATCATGTCGGAGATAACCGGCATTCCGTATGCGACAATCATGTTGGTCGCCATCGTTCCTGCGTTCCTGTTCATTTTCTCACTGTCAGTCGCAGCCATACTGGAAGCCCAGCGTCTGGGAATCAAAGCGCAGGGAGAAGCCACCACTGACATGTGGACCGGACAACGGGCGTCGCAAGCACTTGTACTGGTATTGGGTTTCGGCACTTTGCTGGGCATGCTGTTTTCTGGCTTTTCCCCAACCTTCAGCGGTCTCAGCGCGGCGGGCGTTACTCTGTTTACCGGATTCGTATTACCGAAAACCCGTTTCGGATGGGAAGCCACCTGGGAATTCCTTGTGGATTCAGGCCGGGATGGCCTGTCTGTGCTGATCGCGTGTGCCGCCATTGGTGTGGTTATCGGCGCGGTAAGTTCCACCGGTCTGGGTGTGAAACTGAATCAGCTGATTGTCTCCATGGGATCGGGAGACCTGCTGCCCGCGCTTATCCTGGCGGCGATCTGTTCGATTGTGTTGGGTATGGGGCTGCCGACTGCAGCGTCTTATTTGATGGTCGTCTTTGTCGCCGGTCCATCGCTGATGGAATTGGGGGTCAGCCAGCTACAGACGCATTTCTTCGTCTTCTATTACGCCGTCCTGTCAGCAATCACGCCCCCCGTGGCATTGGCTGTCTTTGCCGCCGCCGCCATCGCGCGAGAGAAGCCTTTAGTCATTGCGGGCAATTCCCTAAGGCTATGTGCTGTTGCCTTCGTTTTACCGATTGTCTGGATCTATCACCCGGAAATCTTCCTGGATACTCTCAGTGCCGACATGATTGGGCCGGCTTTGGCCGTATTTGCCGCCCTGACCTGCGCAATCATCGGGTTCAATGCCGCCCATATAGGGTATTTCTTCAGCCCCTTGCGGCTGTGGCATCGATTGGTATTAACACTTGGCGCGGCCGGTGCGGTTTACACAGATCCCTGGATACAAGCGGTTGCATGCGGCATGATCCTGCTGATCCTTGCGGACCGTTATATCGCTCAACGCCGCACCAGACTGGCCTGAAGGACGATCGGATGACCCCAGAAATTCAAATTCTTCAGGCAGAGTTGTGGAGCAGCATGCCAGACGCCCTGCGCCTACAGGATCGGCCCTCCGGTTGGGTGACAGCAAATAAACCCGGCGCCAAGGTTGACAGCTTTCTGGAGGGACCAACCATGGCACCCGATGGTGCATTATGGGTGGTTGATATCCCGTATGGTCGGATTCTGCGCATCACACCGGATGGTACCTGGACGGTTATGGCCGACTATGATGGCTGGCCCAACGGCATGCGCTATCGACCCGGCGGTACGTTATGCATCGCCGACTATAAACGTGGCATTCTGCGCCTGGACCCGCAAACCGGGACCATAACACCCCTTTTTGAGAGTTATCGCAGTGAGGGGTTCAAGGGCTGCAACGATCTTTGGTTCGCCCAGGACGGCACGCTGTTTTTCACCGATCAGGGTCAAACAGGGCTGCATGATCCCAGCGGTCGTGTCTATCGCGCCGGACCGGGTCTCAGCGACCTTGAGGTGCTTCTGGATACCGGACCCAGCCCCAATGGCCTAGTCACCAATCATGCCGGCACGGAATTATATGTCGCCATGACCCGCAGTTGTGAAATCTGGCGCATGCCGTTATTTGCCACGGGAACCAGCAAAGTCGGCCTTTTTGCGCGTCTGCCTGCCGGGCGCAGCGGGCCGGATGGGTTGGCCCTGGACCGGCTGGGGAACCTGTATGTCTGCCATGCCAGCCGTGGTTCGGTTTTTGTCTATAACCCGCATGGCGACCAAATCGCCCGCATCGATTGTCAGGCCTTTGGGTTGACGACCACGAACCTGACATTTGGGGGGGCTGATTGCGACACCCTGTTCATCACTGTTTCTGATACTGGCATAATCGCAAAAGCGTCGATCAAATCCCTGTTGGGATAGAGACCCGTGCCGGGTCATGGCAATCGCTTCAAGATATGGCCTTACCGACGCTCCCGCGAAGGCCCCAGTTTTGGCGGATGATAGCCGGTGCCGCGGAAGTCTTCGGTATGGATCGGGCGGCGGACCTCATCTGCGCGGGCAAGGGTATTCAGGCATGCGCCCGCCCGTGTGCCTGGAGTCAGCAGACGGTCGAGCAGGTCGGAGCGATCTTCGATGGTTTGGGCGATGACGTGGATGACAATGCCCTCGCGCTGCAGCTTACCCGTGACACGCATCAACCGCGCGGTCAAAAGGGGACGGCGGTAGCGCTCGAAGACATCGGTCCAGACAACGATATTGGCGGTGCCGGTTTCATCCTCGATGGTCGCGAAGATAACGCCATGGGCGCTGCCGGGACGTTGCCGAACCAGCACCAGTCCGGCGACCGAGACAGTCGTCCCGTCCTCCGTGTCTGCAAGGTGCAGGGCAGGTAGACAGCCCGCCAGGGGCGCATCGGCCTGATCGCGCACCAGGGTGAGCGGATGCGCCTTCAGGCTGAGGCGTAAACTGGCGTAATCCTCTGCGACCTCCTCGCCCAGTGTTGCCTTCGGCAGGTCGACGGGCAATTCCCGCCCCCGATCGCTTTCATTCGCGGCCTCGAACAGCGGCAGGGGCCTGTCGCCACCAATCCCACGCAGGGCCCAGATCACCTGACGCCGCGAGAGATGCAGTGAGGTAAACGCATCCGCCTCCGCCAATGCTGTCAGGCTGCGCCGCTTCAGGCCCGCGCGTCGCCACAGATCGGCGGGGTGGCGATAGCCGTTGGCGCGGGCGGCGGTAACCCATTCCGCCTCTGTCTGCTTCAACCCCTTCACCTGACGCAGCCCCAAACGCAGCGCAAAGCCCCCTTCCGCCGGTTCCAGCGTACAATCCCAGTCGGAATGATTGATATCAGGCGGGCGCACCGCGACACCATGGTCCTGCGCATCCCGCACGATCTGGGCCGGGGCATAGAAGCCCATCGGCTGGCTGTTCAACAGCGCACAAGCGAAGGCGGCGGGATAATGCCGCTTCATCCAGGCCGAGACATAGACCAGCAGTGCGAAACTGGCGGCATGGCTCTCAGGAAAACCGTATTCCCCGAAGCCTTCGATCTGCCGCCAGCATCGCTCTGCAAAGTCCGGCGGGTAGCCGTTCTGGGCCATTCCGTTAAGGAACTTGCCACGAAAGTTTTCAATCGTACCGACCTTGCGGAAGGTCGCCATCGCACGGCGTAATTGATCGGCCTCCTCCGGGCTGAACCTGGCTCCGACAATGGCGATCTTCATCGCCTGTTCCTGAAACAGTGGCACGCCCAGCGTCTTCTCCAGCACGGCACGCAATTCGGGAGAAGGATAATCCACCACCTCCTCCCCATTGCGGCGACGCAGATAGGGATGAACCATATCACCCTGAATCGGACCGGGGCGAACGATGGCAACCTCGATCACCAGGTCATAGAAATTGCGCGGCTTCATACGCGGCAGGAAGCTCATCTGCGCCCGGCTCTCGACCTGGAAAACACCCAGGGAATCCGCCCGGCACAGCATATCATAAGTCGCCGTGTCCCCCGGTGGCACCCCGGCCAAATCAACACTGCGGCCATGATGCCCACGGATCAGATCGAAACAGCGGCGGATACAGCTCAACATGCCAAGCGCCAGAACATCCACCTTAAGAATGCCCAGCGTATCAAGGTCATCCTTGTCCCACTGGATGACGGTGCGGTTTTCCATCGCGGCATTCTCAACCGGCACGATACTGTCGAGGCGGCTGTCGGTGATCACGAAACCGCCGACATGCTGGCCCAGATGGCGCGGGACGCCGGTGATCTGTCCAATCAGGGCCAGGGTCAGGTGCAGGCGTTCGTCACAGGGATCCAGCCCGATCTCCACCAGCCGTTCGGTCATGGCGGACGGATCAGATGAGCCCCAAACCTGAGAGGCCATCAGTGTCACCGTATCCTCACTCAGCCCCATCGCCTTGCCAACGTCGCGGATCGCACCGCGCGCCCGATAGCGGGTGACAGTGGCCGTCATCGAGGCGCGGTCACGACCGTATTTTGCATAGATGTACTGGATCACCTCCTCCCGGCGTTCGTGTTCGAAATCGACATCAATATCAGGGGGCTCATTACGAGCGGCAGAGATGAAACGTTCGAACAACAGGTCCAGCCGGTTCGGATCAATAGCGGTGATGCCAAGACAATAGCAGACCGCGGAATTGGCCGCCGAGCCGCGCCCCTGACAAAGAATATCCCGGCTGCGGGCGAAACGGACCAGATCCTCCACCGTCAGAAAATAGGGGGCATAGCCCAATTCTCCAATCAACCGCAATTCATGCTCGACAATGCTGCGCACCTTGGCCGGAATGCCGCCCGGATAGCGCTGTGCGGCACCATCCCAGGTCATCCGCTCCAGGACCGCCTGGGGTGTTTCCTCTGTGCCCAAAACCTCGCTGGGATAATCGCTGGAAAGTTCGTCCAGCGAGAAGCAGCAGCGCTCCAGGATATCAAGCGTTGCCGCACAGGCTTCCTCATAGCCCTGGAACAACCGCGCCATCTCTGCTGCACTCTTCAGATGCCGCTCTCCATTGCGGGCCAACAAGGTGCCTGCGGTATCGATAACCTGCTTCTCTCGGATACAGGTCAGCACATCGGCCAGCGGACGGCGGGTGGGGCTGTGCATCAGGACATCATTGACCGCGACCAGACGCAGGCCCAATGCCCGGGCGATTGCCGCATGACGGGCAATGCGCCGGTCATCGTCGCCACGATGCAAGTGGCTGGCGGCGAGATAGAGATCCTGCGGACAGGCAACGGCTTTCAGGCGCAGAAGCTGTTTGGAAAGGGCGGCCCTGTCCATACTTTCATCGGCCAGTACGATCAGCACAGTATCCTGGGCGGCAGCCAGCACGTCGTCCAGATACAGCAGGCAAGACCCCTTCTCCGCCCGGCGGCGGCCCAGGGTGATCAATTGCGACAGACGGCCATAGGCGGCGCGGTCTCTGGGATAGGCGATCAGAGGGGGGGCATCCTGCAGATCCAGACGGGCACCGATCAGCAGCGGCAGGCCCGCCTGCTTTGCCGCCTTATGGGCCCGCACCACGCCCGCCAAACTGTTGCGGTCTGCAACGCCAAGGCCCGCCAGGCCCAGCGCTTTTGCCTGCACCACCAGTTCATCAGCATGGGAGGCCCCTTCCAGGAAACTGAAATTGGTCATGCAACACAGTTCGGCATAGCGTTGCATCGCAGATCACCACAAACCGTGCAGGAACCAGTGCGACCGGGGCGTATCAGCTTTCCCCGATTCCGCGCCTGATCCTGCATGCGACCCTGCGGTTCCGTCGCGGTAGATCCAGAACCGCTGACCCGCTTCGTCCTCAACCTGCCAATAATCCCGTGCGCCTGCGGCCCAGGCCGCATCCCGCCGCCACCAGTCAGGCGCGATCCGCTCCGGTCCCTGTGCGATCCGAACCCTATGCTCACGCCCCTGCAAGCGAAAGCGCACCAGCGGATCGCCGGGCCTTGGCGCGTGCAGCGGCACCAGCGGGATCGGTTGACCCAGCAGGCGGGTCGGGCGACCGACAGTACGGGGCCAACCGCCTGCCGGGTCCCGTCGCGACGACACTGCGGGGCGCGGCCCCTGGGCGGTATCCGGCAGGCGGCTATCGACCGAGGCGAGGCGGAACAGATTCTCTGCTCCCAGCCGGTTTATCAGCCGGTCACAGACCGATGCCAGCCGGTCGTCTGCAACTGTATCCTCGGTTCCGCTATCCTCAGTCAGGGCCCCGCTGTCGATCTGGTCATGCTCAAAAGGCTCAACAATCGGGGCGGTCAGGATCAGGCAGTCGATCCCAAAGCCGGGGTCCAGGCTTTCCAGTTTCTCTGCCAGCAAGCGCATCAGCGGCGGGACGGCCCGGACCGGACGGCTGGTGCCGATGGTGATCTCCTGCACCGTGCCGTCGGCGCGGCAGGCGGTCAGGGTCAGGCGTCGGCAGCCCATGGCCTTCGCCTGTAGCTGTACCGAGAGGTCCGAGAGCAGCTGGGTAAGCGCGGCATCAATATCACTGCGCAGGCCAATCGGATCGGCGAAGGCAAGGCGGAGACGATAGGGCGTGGCTGGACGCCGGGGGGCTATCGGATGCGATGCCTGTCCAAGCAACCGGTCGAGGGCGGAGACCACCACTGGTCCAAAGCGGGTGGCCAGCGCCGCACGGGGCAGTTGATACAGATCCCCCAAATAGTGCAGACCGACCCGGTGCATTCCTGACAGCGCATCACGATCCATCGCCCCTTCTGCCAGCGCAAGGGCTGAGACCGGCAGATCGGCAAGGGCCGTGCTCAGACCACGGCGTTTGCTGACCACACAATCCTGCGGCCCATGGAGCGCCAGCGCGATGGCCGCGGCGGGACTGGCAGCCAGGGCGGCACGTACCGACAGGCCGGTGCGACGCAGCCGATCACGGACATCCTCCAACATCGCCTTCTCCCCCCCGAAAAGATGTGTGCAGCCTGTTGCTTCAATCACCAATCTGTCGCTGCCCGCAACCGCCACAAGCGGCGAATAACGGTCGCACCAGTCCGCCAGACGCTGCACCAGGGCCGCATCGGCAATGGGGTCCAACGGTTCAGCGCGAAGTTCTGGATGGATCGCGCGGGCGCTTGCCAGTGTCATGCCGGGGGACAGCCCCTCACGCGCCGCCAGTGCATCGACAGCGGCCAGGAAGACGCCTGATCCTGCGCGGCGCGTTGCAACCAGTGCCCGCTCTGTATTGATCTGCTTCTCCCGGCGTAAGCGGTCCGTCGATAGACAGGGAAACCAGAGCGCAAGATACAGCGGATTCAGACGGGAGATGGGGGCTGTCGTCATGCCGGGACGCTCCAGCACCCTTCTTCGCCAATCCTGTCCGCACTTCCCCCGCGCTGCCGTTGCAGTACCAGGCGCCAATGGGGATCGATCATTGCCCCCTGCCGGATGGAGGGTATCGGGTCGACTTGCCATCGGCTTGCCGCGATGCCAGGGGCCAGCACCGGACCATGTCCCTGCACCTCACGCAGGATCAGGCCCAGCGCGCCCCCGCGCCCGGCCGCCAGATGCAGGCGGCGGCTGGGGATCAAGCCAACCGGGTCGGCGGGCTGCAGCACCACAGCCGTGAAAGCGCCAGAACGCAGGGCTTCTTCAGCGATCCAGCAGCCTTCGCTGCCATTTCGGGCCCGGGCGATGATCAGCCGATCCGGCAGATCGCCCTGGCCGATCTGCACCAGTCCCGGCCCGTAAAGTGTGGTCTTCTGCCCGGCTGGATGGCACCACAGCACTGCCCCCTTCAGCCGCCCCAACAGCCGTATGGCAAACCCTGTTGCCGCCCTACCCCCAACCTCATGCAACGCGCCCAGGCCAAGCCCGCCCCCCAGCGCCGCATCCGGTTCCTCCCAGCCCAGCGCCACAGAGCGATGACACCGGGGGCGATCCCGCGCCTCAATGCGCCGCATCAGCCCCCGCGCCCTATCAAGCGCCGAACGCCGCCGGTCCTCCTGCGCTTCCTCCAACCGCATGGGGTGCATCTCCAATCAATTTATTCATACTATGTTCTTTAATATAGTCTACTAATGTTCTTATCAAGGGGGCGAGGAGATAGCGACCCAAGTTGCATAAACGATCTATAAACAGGTCTTTAAAAATCCTAAAGCCCTTTTTATAGAACAAATCATTGCAAAACTGACTTGAAATATGCTATCTTGACCCATAAATAATCCTTTAAGGGTTTTTACGCCCTGTTAATGGAACAGGATTAATCGCAATGGCAAAGCCGAACACCCGACCTTATTCCCGTTACGGACTGGAAGCCGCTGAACTGCTGGGGCTGTTGATTCACGACGCGCGCACTGAGCGAGGACTGACGGTCGCGGAAGCTGCTGAACGCGCAGGCATATCACGCGGGCTGGTCCACAGGATCGAGAATGGCGAGATGGGCTGCTCCATCGGTGCCGTCTTTGAGCTCGCTGCCATCGTTGGCGTGCCGCTCTTTGAACCGGAGCCCTCCACCCTGACCCGCCATCTTGCAGCGGCACGAAGCAAGCTGACCCTGTTGCCGAAGAAAGTGCGCAAAAGCACAAAGGCGGTGAAGGATGATTTCTAAGCCCCGTCATGATGAAGCGTATGTCTGGGTATGGCTGCCCGACGCAACCCAGCCGGTTGTCGCTGGTCGCCTCGCCCGTGATGGCGATGGCCTGATTTTCAACTATGGCCGTCGCTACCTGGAGCTTGAAGGAGCTATTCCCCTCTATCTGCCTGAGCTGCCCTTACGTACAGGTGCAATCCCCCCTGAGCCGGGCCTGAACATGGCAGGCTGCCTGCGCGATGGCGCACCAGATGCCTGGGGGCGGCGTGTGATCCTGAATAGAACCTTTGGCATCAAGGGCGAGGATGCCGATATCGGCGCAATCGACGAACTGACCTATCTGCTTGAATCTGGCTCCGACCGCATTGGTGCGCTCGACTTTCAGCTATCCCCGACAAGATATGTTCCCCGTTCTGTACAGGCCGCCACTCTGGAGGAATTGCTCACCGCCGCTGAGAAGGTCGAAAGGGGCATTCCCCTCACTCCTGAGCTGGATCAGGCCCTGTTTCATGGCAGTTCGCTGGGCGGCGCACGACCCAAGGCCATGATTGAGGAAGACGAAAAGAAGCTGATCGCCAAGTTCTCCTCGTCCTCGGACACCTACAACGTGGTGAAGGCGGAATTCATCGCCATGCGGCTTGCTGCCAAGGCCGGTCTCAACGTTGCGCCGGTGCGCCTGGCCCATGTCGCGGGGAAGGATGTGCTGCTGGTCGAACGTTTTGACCGCCTGCACATAGGTGACGCCTGGCAGCGGAAAGCCATGGTCTCGGCGCTGACGATATTCGGGCTCGATGAGATGATGGCCCGCTATGCCAGCTATGCCGATCTGACCGAAGTGATCCGGCATCGTTTCAGCCAGCCAAAGGACACATTGCGCGAATTGTTCGGGCGACTGGTGTTCAACATCCTGTGCGGCAATACCGACGACCATGCCCGCAACCATGCCGCCTTCTGGGATGGCAAGTCACTCCACCTGACCCCCGCCTATGATATCTGCCCGCAAAGCAGAACCGGCAACGAGGCCAGCCAGGCCATGCTGATTACCGATAACAATCGGCGCAGCACGCTCGCGACCTGCATCGAGGCGGCTCCCAACTTCCTGCTCGATAAACAAACCGCTGCGGGAGTTATTCAGGACATGCTGGCAATCCTGCGAACGGAATGGGAAGCAACCTGCAATGAGGCCTGCCTCTCAGACGTGGATCGAAACCTGTTCTGGGAGCGGATATTCCTCAACCCCTATATTTTTGAGGGCAACGAGAATCTGTGACGGGGTGCCGCGGCCACACCGACGCATTCCATGGCGACGGAATGGCCATACGAAGCCGGAAATGACCGTATATTACTTGATAAAGGCAGAGGCTCTAAGACCCCGAAAACCGCCGTACGACATTCTCCAACAGGCGGGAGACGGCGTTATCATAATTATTGCAGGGCAGACTGCCGCAAAAGGTGATCGACCCGACAGAAAAAACCCCGCCCCCGGATGGCGTGTCGAAATAAATGATATCTGAACGGATCAGGTCCGCGGGAGGGTCACCGGTCGTTGTGCTGACATGGGTCAGCATTTCTTCTGGCGCGACGACATAAGTGTCGGCATGGGCTTCGGATTGGGCGACAATAATTGCATTCTCTGGTGATCCCAGCAGCGGATCATAACGGTCCAGTTCATAACCTGCGGCACCACTGCCAGACAGGCCCTCATTCCCAAAGACATCCCCCTCAACACCCTCAAACATCCATTGCGCCTCGTCGCAATAGGACTGCGCTGTGCGACGATAATAGGATCCATTAAAGGTACCCTGAGCGGAAAACCCGACACCCGTCAAAATCTGCGGCGGGCGCCCATTGCGTCGCCACAGGCCACCATACTGGCCGTCCAGGGCATTATAATATTCACCGGGCTGTGCCGCCCAGGTTCGGATGCCGCCTTCATTGCGTCGGATTTCCGCAATCCCGGGAATAGTATCAGACACCGCAATCCGCCAGTAAAATCCGTTCCCCCCCAGATAACACAGATTCCCCCCCTGATCCGTATATCCCTGAAAGGCATCCAGGGATCGTTCAGTATGGTATTCGGGGTGGGTACAGGTCAGAACCGTCCGATATGGATTTAATGCGTCCGCGCCATCGCGTTCCAGTTGATGATCTGTGACCACATCAAAATCCAACCCCTTATTCTCCAGCCAGGACCACAGATGGCTGTCCGCCTGATAGTGACGCAATCCTGACCCACAACGAGGCGCCAGCAGGGTCAAATAGCCAGAGCGTAAGTTTATCAATGGCCTGCGCCAGGAGCATAGGCTGATGCCAGACCCATCGGGATGCAGATTATAGCTGGATTGGCTGAACTGGCTTTGGCGCTCTGGATTATACGGATAAGCACCCCAGTCTTTCATCCGTTGCTCAATTGCAGGGCCATAATCATAACGCCCATTATTGCCGTACATGACATAGGTATAGGTGGGAATGACGACGCAGATCGACGCACGCGGATGACCCAACGGGGCGGCAACAAAGAACGGAACAAAGTCCGTCTCCTCCCCACACCGCAACCGCATGGCATAGTTGCCGCTTTTAAAATCCTTCGGGATTTCAAAAGTGAAATCATCTTCCCATCCACAATCGTAACAATCGTCTTCATGAAAATGAATGGCTGCATAGTCCTGCGGCGCATGACGCCAGCACATTTCGCGCCCCCGCCAACTCACGCCAGTGACGCCTCTGGTCGGCATGTTCACCAGAGTTCCGTGAAATCCATTCGGGCCAATATCTGAAATCCTGTCACTACCAATTCCCTTAGAAAAATCCCAGGCGGCGAAACATCCTGTCGGTACATTTTCAGCAAAGGGATCTGCGCCGACTGCGTGGCTTGAATAGAGTCTAGGAGCTTCTAAACGGCCATTGAACAGATTATCGGGCGTCCCGACTATATTCCTGGCCGCAATCGTAACCTGGGACAGATCAGACAGTTTCAATGCATCCTTGGTGGACAGCCGGCCGGAAACGGTCATCACAGTCGTGATTTTCCGGGCATCCTGAAACACCAATTTGGCATTGCCGGTCATGAAGTCGATAGACGCCGTAAGGCGATACCATTGGCGCAGACGTGGCTGCGTCTTAAGGCACAAGCGATCTGTCTGACCCTCCCGCGCTAGAGCAAGGGCCGGACCATCACGATCAAGGCAAAGCTCCAACACCACCCCAGTCGCAGGATCCCCGATGGCAATAAGCGTCTGGCGATCACGATCCAACAGGAACGGGCATACCATAACGGCAAGCGTCAGCTGCTGATGTTCGGTTGCACGATTGAGCGGCACCACAGCATAAGAGCCCAATGCATAGTCCTGGAACCGTGAGGGATACTGCCCATTACAGGTGGCATGGACTTCTTCATGGATGATACCTGGACCATCGGGATTCGGATCTGCCGATATAATTCGGACCACTTGAACGTCATAGGGTTGATCGCTGGTGGAACTGACTTTGAAGCCAAGGCTTTCACCTGGGCGGGCGCCAAGCTCATTGGCATAGCCGATTAGCGGGATCATCCTTTCACCGCCCCAGCTGCCAAGCCACGTATGAAGAACCGACTGAGGAAGGTGAACATCACAAACAACGGCAATGCGATTAATGTCGACCCCGCCATCAATTCCCCCCACCGCAATTCATACAATCCCACCATTGTATCAAGGCCGACTGGCAGGGTTTTGTTGACATCACTGCTGATCATGACCAGTGCGAAGACATAGTCGGTCCAGGATAATAAGAAGGCAAAAATCGCGACGGTTACGATCCCTGGCAAAGTCAGGGGCAGGACCACCAGGATAAAGGCCTTCAACCGGGAACACCCATCCACCATGGCGGCTTCTTCCACATCTGTTGGAATCTGTTTGAAAAAGCCCCACAGCAGCCAAACACCCAGCGGCAGCGCCAGGGTCGTGTGTGAAATGATCAGCGACAGCAATGTGTCTGGAATACCGATCTGGACGAACAATGTTGCCAGCGGGATCGCCAGCAAAAGGGGCGGAAACATATACGCATACAGCATAGTGCCGATTACCAGGCTCTTACCGCGAAACTGAAGCCGGGTAACCGAATAGGCAATCAGCACAGACAACACGATTGTCACCGCCACCGTGCCAGAGGCCACAATGACTGAATTCATGAACCAGGTTGGATAGTCCGTCAGTTCCAACAAGGTCGAAAAGTTTTCCAGCGTAAACGGCACAGGAATGAAATCGATTGAACTGTAAATGGTCCGTGCGTCACGAAAACTGGTATTGATCATCCAGTAAACCGGGAACACGGAATACACGACCATGCACAACAGCAGAAGCCAATAGATTGTTCGAGAAATCGGCTTGGTCATCGTCGATCAATCCTTCTGCTCTAAGGGAAAAAAGTGGAAATACAAAAGGATGATTGCCGACAGAATTAAGAAGGATATGGACGACACTGCGGCCCCAAGGCCCACGTCATACATTTCGAACGCCAGGCGATAAGAGAAGACGGGCAATTGTTCCGTCGCATGCTGTGGCCCGCCCTGGGTCATCAGCCAGATGATGTCGAATTTGTTGAACATCCAGATCGCGCGCAACAGCAACACGACAAGCAGAACGGAGCGAAGCTGTGGCAAGGTTACATGCCAAAACCGCTGCCAGGGACCAGCGCCATCGATGCGCGCAGCCTCATACAACTCCTCTGGAATGGATTGCAGGCCCGCAAGACAGGTCAGCGTCACAAAGGGTGTCCAGATCCAGACACTGATGAGTACGACCGTCAACATCGCCAGGGTCGGGTCTTCACCCCAGGGGATATAGTCGAATCCAAAGACCTTCGCGACCACGGTCAGGATCCCAACCGACCCGTCCAGCATCCAACGAAAAGTTAAGGCAACCACGACTGTGGGCAATAGATAGGGAAGAACCGCAAGGCCCCGAATGACCGGCATGCCGGGAAACTCCCGCGCCAGCAAAAGCGCAAAGCCGATACCCAACACAATTTGAAGGAATATTGTCAGTCCCGCAAAAACAACGCCACGCCCCAGCGCTTGCCAGAATTCAGGCATTGCCAGCACTTTTATATAATTTGCAAACCAGACCCATTCGGGTTCGGAAACCAGAGACTCCCGATGCTGGAAACTCAGTTCCAGGGCATAGAATGCCGGATAAAGCACCAGCACGGCCGTGAAGGCCAAAGCCAGAAATAGAATTACATAAATGACGCGATCACTGGGCATAGGGGTAGGTCCCGTATAGGGGTAGCACAGAGGTGCCGGTTGCATAAGAGCAACCGGCACCTCCCGCTTCCTTAAGAGGCGATGACTTTGCGAATTTTGGCCGCAGCCGCCTTCACGCTGTCTTCACCGGACAATCCGTTCAGAATACGATCCTGCAGCATTTCCGGCAGGGCGTAAGACCGGAAGACCTTACCTGCACGCACATCAGGCTCAGGCCCTTCTGTATCGATAGACCGAATGATGACATCTGGGTCATTCAACACACGCTTTTGCATCGCGATGATATCCGCAAAGGTTTCCAGTGCAGGATGCGCCAGCCATCGGGCATCTTCATAGATGTCCAGACGGGTTGGCTGATAATGCACGGGAGAGCTGTGCAGGAAGTTGATCAGATGTTCGTCGGAGAACCATTCCAGGAACTTCAACGCCTCATCTGTCATCGCTGTGTCCAAGACAACCCAGCCATCATACCCATGATTGACCGCAAACTTCTTGCCATCTTTCGACGGGAACAGGAAGGACGAAACCTGCTGCGCCTTGTCCGGCATGGTCATATTCATCTGGTCAATCAGGCGACCGGTTCCTGGTGTATGGGAAATGATCCCGCCCTGGAAATCCCCGACCAGATTGGCCCAGCCAGCCTGCATTGGCGATGGCGGCATATACTGGGTAAGGTCCGCCATGAAGTCGACATATTCCGCTGCCTTGGGAAGAATTTCCGGCGAATCCAAGATAACATTCCAATTGTCGTCAAACAACTTAACGCCATTTGCCCACATATAACCAAAGGCGGTGTAGTTCGTTGCGCCATTACTGCCAATCGGGTGGACAACACCGCTTGCCAATTGGCCTTCACCAGTTCCTGTCACGCTGGCAAGGTTGCCCATATACTGGTCCCAATTCTGGGGCTCAGACAGGCTTTTTGCGGCATACATATCTTTCCGATAGTTGATCCAGCACAGATTGTAATCGTACGGATACCAGAAGTTGTCCCCATTCACGGGGTAGAGAATCTTCGGACCCCATTCATATTTCTTGATGATGCTGTTCAGCGGCACGATCTTCTTTTCATTGGCCAGCAACAGCACGTCACCAAAGAAACTTAACGTCCCAATGTCATAAGGACGACCTGATTGAATTGACGTCTGCAGCTTCTCAAAAGCCTTGCCGCCCGGCACGCTGTCCATCTGAACCTTGATGCCGGTTTCCTTTTCATACTGTGCCGCCGCGAAACGCATGGCCCGGACACTATCAGCGCTGGGTTCTGCATTCAGAAAGCGGATGGTTTTATCCGCCGCCAGAACATTGGGTGCAGACAAAGCAAAAGGTACCATGGACGCCGCGCCCAGCCCCTTTACCACGGACCGTCTTGAAATGCCGTTCCCCATCAGTTTTTTACCGGACCGTGGCAAATTTGTATCATTCGTATCAGCCATGATGCTCCTCCTTCCGACCGTTAGGTCTCCCTTATGAACCTGTCGTCCCAATTGACTTCAGGGTCTTCCCTGTCGCTGAGTCGAAGAAATGACAGCGACCATTGCCCAATTGCATACCAACGTGATCACCGCGTGTGATCTTGTCATTGCGGGCAATCAACACACGAAGCGACGTTTCCCCATCGCGACATAACAACAATGTCTGGGCGCCCATCGGCTCAACCAGATCGACGCGCATCTTGAAGGGCGCGTCCGTATGCGGCTGGGTTGAGACAATCTCCAAATGCTCGGGGCGAACACCAAAAATACCCTTTGTTCCAGGCGTCAGCCCATTCGAGTCACCCTTGGGCACCACAAAGCAGAAACCATCCCCGGCGATACACAACCCGCCATCCTTTTCGATCACCGTCGCAGAAACCTGATTCATTTCTGGTGATCCAATAAAGCCAGCAACGAACAGGTTTGCCGGGTTGTCATAGACCTCCAAGGGGGCTCCGACCTGCTGCATCTCACCGTCCTTCATCACGGCGATCCGGCTGCCAAGCGTCATGGCCTCGACTTGATCGTGGGTCACATACAACATGCTTTTGCCCAGTCTGGAATGCAGGCCGCCGATCTCTTCGCGCATTTTAACGCGCAGTTTTGCATCCAGATTGCTCAGCGGCTCGTCCAGCAGAAAGGCATCCGGATCACGAACCAGTGCCCGCCCCAGGGCCACACGCTGGCGCTGACCACCCGACAAATGTTTGGGCTTCCGATGCAGCAAATCCGTCAGGCCAAGTATTTCGGCGGCCTCCCGGACCCGTCGCTCCGCTTCCTGCTTTGGGACCCCACGCATGCGCAGCCCAAAGTCCAGATTCCCATAAACATTTTTATGGGCATAAAGCGCATAGTTCTGAAACACCATCGCGATATTGCGATCTTTCGGATCAAGCCTGGTGACATCACGACCACCAATCAGAATCGTGCCGGACGTCGTTGTTTCTAGACCGGCAACCATCCGTAACGTGGTTGATTTTCCGCACCCGGATGGGCCGACAAAGACCATCAACTCACCATCGTCAATCGACAGATTCACCTTGTCGACAACAGTCATGTTGCCAAATCGCTTTGTTACGTCCTGCAGTTCAATGGATGCCATAATGTGCCCTAACCAATCTCGAAGCCGGTGCGACCGATACACAATCTCGTATGCTTACAGGCCCGTATGCTTACAGTATTGCTCATGAAGTATGCTCGCTGATCTTGTACTCAGACCGTGCCAACCAATTCGGCTCAACCTCAAAGCCCCATCCGGGTTCTTCCCCAACGGTCGCCATTCCATCTTCAATCTTGTAGGGATCGTTCCTCAGAACACCATATTGCCAGGGATAGAAATCCGCCTGCTCAATCGAGAATTCCAGATATTTCCCAGCATTGGGAATGGCGCGCAAAAGGTGCATGGTAAACAGCGTGACCAGGCCCAGATTGGCCGAATGCGGGGTGACCGACATTCCCGCCTCTGCCGCCATTTTGCAGACCTCCATCGTGCGACACATACCCCCGAGATAGAGGATATCAGGCTGCGCGATATCGACGATTTTGCGTTCGGTGATTTCCTTCCAGACAACAAATTCACAATCCTGTTCGCCGCCAGTTACATTCAGGTCCAGTGTTTGGGTAACCTCTTTGGTTTGCTCCAGTTCCCAGTACAGGCACGGCTCTTCGAAATGTTCGACGCCGTTCTGCTCCAGCATCCGGCCGATCTCAATCGCGCGCTTGGGGGAAAAACCGCTATTGGCATCTGCCAGAAGCGATACTTTATCCCCCAGCGCTTTGCGGATGGTTGGGGCCATGCCTTCGCTGCGGCCTGGATACACATCAACATCATGGCCGTATTCATTGGCGACCCGAAACTTGAACGCATCAAACCCGAACTCATCGCGCAGTTTAAGGAAACGTTGGGCTTCATCTTCAGGGGAAATGCTGCGTTTCATCGATGACGCATAGGCGCGCAATTTTCCTGGTGTTCCGCCCAGCAGCACCGTGACCGGAACGCCAGCAATCTTGCCCCGCAGGTCCCAAATCGCGGTATCCAGCCCCCCCAACGCCCGCTTCAAATAGGCACCAGGAAACTTATGCTCCCGCTCCGGCACAAGGGTTAAAAGCTGTTCCAGGCTGTCTGTATCCTGCCCCAAAGCATGCGGCGCGACCTGGCGGTGGAACACGGTCGCCGTGATATCAGAATTATAGGTGGAGAATTGCCCCCAGCCCTGATTGCCAGCTTCATCTGTCACAACCAGGAAACCGACAAAACGGTTACAAAATGTCTCTAACTTTACAATTTTCATTTCCATCCCCACCAAAGGTCCTTTTTTAAGACCTCAACCCATACACAGAGCTAATTGCTTTTTTCTTAGGAAAAGTATTTGCCACTTGCTTGCCCAACACAAGTGAAGTTTTATGGCGCTTAGGCATAATTAAAATTGGGTCTCAAATGAGTTATCGGCTTCCCCCACTCAACTGGATTCGGGCTTTTGAAGCCAGTGCGCGGCATAGCAGTTTTGCGGCTGCCGCCCGCGAATTGAACCTGACTGCAACCGCAATCAGTCATCAAATTCGGTCCCTGGAACAGCAGATTGGGCACCCCTTGTTTGAACGCCGTGCTCGGAGTGTGCGGCTGACGGGGATGGGCGCGTCCTACCTGCCAGAAGTCCGTGAAGCCTTGGAACGCCTGTCTGCAACGACCGTAAAGCTGTTTGGACTTGGCACCGGCTCTGTCTTAACCATCAGTGCGCCCCTGTCCTTTGTGGCCCTGTTTCTAGCCCCCCGAATCGCGAACTTTCAGGCGCTCTATCCGCAGATACCAATACAACTCTATTCCCTCGTCTGGGCAGATGCTCTGGCCGACGAAACGACGGATTTGGACATACGGTTTGGATCTGGAAAATGGCCCGGATATTCTGCAGAACGATTGATGCAAGATCACTCCGTGATCGTCATCCAAAAGTCTTTGGCGGAAAAATGTAAGCGGGATGCTTCCAAACTTCGCGAAATTATCGCGAGTTCAGCCTTAATTCACATCGTGGGATATGAGGATCATTGGAAAAAGGCTTTTGAGATTTTGGGATTGGAAGATCCATCGATCCCAAGATCATTGCGGGTCGATAACTCCCTGGCCGCGTTAACCCTGGTCGCCAATGGGGCGGGTGCTGCAATCGTGCTGCGCTCCCATGCGATGGCCGCCGCCGAGACGCTGCCACTTGCCATGCCATTCGATTTCCCGCTGCCCATCGAAGAGGCGCATTATTTGTTAACGCCCCATAAACGGAAAATTGCAAAACCTGAAATGGTTTTGTTCAGATCGTGGTTGATTGATCAAATTCAATCGATTTGATCCAGATGATTGATCTCAACTGGAGGCTAGGCTTCAACCCTTCGAAATGATCTCCGATGCCTGAACTGCCAGCATCATCACCGGCACATTCAAATTCCCACTAACGATATTGGGGAAACTGGAGGCATCGACGACTCTCAACCCGTCTAGACCGCGCACCCTTAATTCTGAATCCAAAACACTGGCCTTGGGGTCCAGCCCCATCGCACAGGTGCAACTGGGATGATAGACAGTTCCCGTCCGTTGCCTGATATCTTGCAACAAATCCGAACGCGATTGGACATCAGGGCCCGGCACGATCTCTGACTCCGTGATGCCGGAGAAGGCTTTGGTCGAAACCAGTTTCCGGATGAACTGAACGGCCTCCAGCATCTCATCCAGGTCTTCTGACGCGCTATAGGCACGGGCGTTAATCATCGGCGGAGCCAAAGGATCGGCGCTGTTGATCTGAATGCTGCCCCGGCTTTTCGGGCGGATGTTGGACAGGCCCAGCGCAAATGCCGGAAACGGATCGGGCGCAAGCAACGGTCGGGCCTGTCCCCGGCCATTCAGTGTGGTGATCAATTGCAAATACAATTGCATGTTTGGCAGGGGCCGGTCTGGTGATGTCTTAAAGAATGCCCCCCCCTGATTAACAGACAGGGAAAGGGGGCCAGACCGTGTCAGCAAATACCGCGCACCATTCCAAAACCGCCGAATGATGGGGGAAAGTTCCTGATTCAAGGTCGGCACCTTGGATCGGAAATAGTAGTTCAGTCCGACATGGTCCTGAAGGTTGGCCCCAACATTGGGGTTATCGACACGCACATTGATGCCCAGTTTTGACAAATGACCTGCATCACCAATTCCTGACAGTTGAAGCAGTTTCGGTGACTCAATGGCGCCCGCTGCCAGAAGGATTTCCTTGCGGGCGACCAGATTTACTTGCTCACCATTTCGCTGAACCACAATGCCGGTGCATCGATTTTCAGAGAAGGTCAAACGCAGCGCCTGGGTTCGTTTCAGCACTGTCAGATTTGGTCGGCGCATTGCCGGGCGCAAGAAGGCATCAGCGGCGGAAACACGTTTACCGCCTCGCGTATTAATTTGGTACAACCCGGCGCCTTCCTGACGCTCTCCATTGAAATCCGGGTTACGAGGAACACCAGTTTCCGCACAGGCATCCAGAAAATTCTGGGTAATTGGATGGGAGGCCCCTTTAATGCTGTGAATGGGAAAAACACCGCCAGAATTGCGCCATTCATTCGCCCCCTGATCATTGTCATCCAATGTACGGAAGCACGCTGCCATCGCATCGGGGCCCCATCGGGTATCCCCGGTCGCCGCGGCCCAATCTTCATAATCTTCTGCGCGTCCGCGAATACAGACCAGCGCATTAATCGAACTGGATCCCCCCAGGACACGCCCTCGGGGCCAATGGCTCGTCCGGCCATCTAAGCTGGGATCAGGCTCTGTTGTGTAACACCAGTTAACAGCCTTATCATAGAACAGACGACCGTAACCGATGGGCGTTGATATCCAGAAAGAACTGTCCGCGCCCCCGGCTTCGACGACGATTACACGGTTGTTCGGATGGGCGCTTAACTTTTCGGCCAGGACACATCCAGCCGACCCTGCCCCAACAATTATGTAATCCGCCTCCATAAAGACACCCCCCCTAAGCCTACACCGAATATCACATCAGGCAGACTTTCATGGCGTCTCCAGGGAAAAGCAAACGAAGGAAAATGGGTGTAAGGGATAAGTTTTTTTGCCTCTTAAGAGGATTAGCAGAGCGTCATCGGACATGTTTCAGATTATCTGGCTGAGACACCGACCTAAGTTTTGTTCTTGCGAATTTGACTTTGGGGATTCATGCCAATCGAGTGATGAGATAATCCGCAAGATGGCCTGCGGGCTCATTTGTTTCGGAAAACTCGTGATACAGGACCAGGTCCACGCTGGGCAGTGCGGGCACCCCATCAAATCCTGAACAGATCCTCAGACCTGCGCCGACGGCGGGCCGGGTGAGAACTGTGATTGCCAAGCCTGCTTGCACCGACGCCAATAGACCGGCGATGCTTTCACTTTCACAGGCAATCCGCCAGGGTCTACCATGTGCTTCAAGAGCAGCGATTGCGTGATCCCTGTATAAATTACCGGGTGGCAACATCGCCAAAGGCAACGGTGACCTGGAATGAGCCGTGCTGTTCTCGCCCGTTACAAAATGCAGTGGTTCAGCCCTTAGAAATCGACCGGGTATGTTATCTGGCATTTGGGTGGCGAGGACCAGATCCATCCGTCCCGCCGCATAGTCTTTCAACAATGGAACGGTCAGGGCGCATCTCAAATCAATCTGAACTGTCGGATAGGCACGACCAAAATCTGCCAGAATGTCTGGCAGAAAAAAGCTCGCATAAAGATCCGGGCTTCCCAAAACAATGCGACCCGTCACCTCTGGTCGCGCAAACCGGCTCAACGCCTCATCATTCAGGCGAAGGATGGCCCGACAATAGCCAAGAAGAATCTCTCCCTCTGAGGTAAGGTCACTGGGCCTTCTTGTTGCCTTGAACAAGGGCTTTTGCACCAGTTCTTCCAACCGTCGCAACTGTTGGCTAACCGCAGGCTGACTGACATTCAGGCGCCTGGCGCTGGCTGTAACGCTGCCAGACTCCACAACGGTAGAGAAGGTTCGAAGCAAGGACAAATCAAGGTTGCGATAAGACATAATTATAAGAATAGCTTATATTTATATTAAAGAAAAATAATTTCTTTTTATGAAATCCGACTGTTAAGGTTTTTCCAAAGTCAGACATCCCCTCCACCTGAAAGCGGAAAGTTAATCCTTAATGGGTACCGAGAAAGTCACGCGCGGCGAACCAATCAACACAGTCTTAACTGGCCCCCTGGTATGGCGCGCCGCTGACCTGAAAGAGGATGATTGGAAGTTTTGCCTGGACGAGGCATGTCTGAATGAAATCGAGTTGGCCGTTGCCCATCACAAAAGTCATCGTCTGCCAATAGAGCTGCTGGATGCCGGTCGATTTGACATGCCCTGCTGCCAGATTGTGATGTCTAAAGTGCGAGAAGCGCTTGTCGCTGGATGCGGATTTGCCCTGGTAGACCGATTGCCAATGGATCGGCTTCATAGCGAAGACGCAAAATTATCTTATTGGTTACTGTCTTCCATGATCAGTCGTCCGGTGGCTCAAAAGCTGGATGGCACAATGATCTATGATGTCCAGGATACAGGCAAAAAGGCCGTCGCGGGATCAGGTGTTCGACCGGATAAAACGAATATCGACCTTACCTTCCACAATGATAATTCCTACAACAACCCAATGCCTGATTTTGTTGGTCTGTTGTGTTTGAAGCCTGCAAAAAGTGGGGGCGTCAGTCGGGTGATGAGTTTTGAAACGGCCCACAATGCACTGTTGAAGCGTGATCCTGATGTGCTGCCGCGTCTCTATGAGCCGTTCATTTTCGACCGTCAAAGAGAGCATTTGGAGAATGACCCTCCTACGATTTCAGAGCCGGTCTTTATCAACAAGGGAGGCCTCACCGCGCGGCTGGGCATTCATCAGGTCAGGAATGGCTATGAGATGCAAAATGCGGAAATGGACGAGTCCACCCGCAAGGCAATATCGGCGCTGGAAAGGGTGTTTGCGGATCCAGATCTGCAGTTCCATTTTACAATGTCCGCCGGCCAGTTCCAATATGTGAACAACAAGGTCATCGGTCATAGCCGGACAGAGTTCGAAGATTTCGAAGAACCAGAAAACAGGAGACATTTGATACGACTGTGGATGCGTGATGTAGGGGATCGATCCTACACCGGTTAAAACCGTCAGCACCAATGACTGACGGAGCGTCATGGAGAGGCTTCGGCCTTCTGGGATAGAAATTACCAATGCGGGCAATAAACGCTGCGGATCATGGGGTCCGTAAGCCTGGATATTTTCCAGAAAGGATTGCCTGTCTGTGTTGATGGTTGAACAGTTACAAAAGAGTTTTGGTGGTGTCGCGGCACTGGATGGTTGTTCCTTCAAGGCCGCAGAGTCGCATATCACCGCCATTATCGGGCCGAACGGTGCGGGTAAATCCACATTGCTGAATTGTATCAGCGGTGCAACCAAGCCGGATTGCGGTCGGATTACATTGTTCGATAACAATGTCACCGGTGAAAAGCCGCATCGGCTCGCCCGTGCCGGCCTTGCCAGAACGTTCCAGATTTCACGCGAGCTTTCCAGCCTGACGCTTTTAGAAAACGTTCTTCTGGCGCAGCAAAGTCAATCCGATGAACACTTTTTTGCCCCTATTTTTCTGCGCGGTCGAATCCTGAAGGAAGAAAAAGAAGCCACACAGCGCGCGATGCAACTGCTGACCCGTGTCGGCCTGGAACGGCTGGCAGATGAAACCGCCAGCGTCCTGTCAGGGGGGCAGAAGAAGCTTCTGGAACTTGCCCGCGCATTGATGCTGAACCCCAGGGTCGTGCTGTTGGATGAGCCCGCTGCAGGCGTCGCCCCCCCGATGGTTCAGGTCCTGATTGAGGTTATCAAAGGCCTGCAGGGCAAGGGTGTCAGCTTCATCCTGGTCGAACACAACATGGATATGGTTGCCGCGTTGAGTGACCACGTCGTCGTTATGGCTGAAGGAAAAAAACTTGTTGAGGGCACCTTCAAAGATGTGACCAGCGATCGCAGGGTTGCAGATGCGTATCTGGGGGGTGTGCTGTGACGGCGCCCTTGTTGATCGCATCAGATTTGCGCGCAGGATATGGCGGTGATGACATCGTCAACGGCGTCAGCCTGTCGGTGGTTCCAGGAGAAATATTCACCATCATTGGCCCGAATGGTTCTGGAAAATCCACCCTGATCAAGGTGCTGGCCGGGATCGTTCCCATTCGGAAAGGCGCCATCACGCTGTTTGGGAAAGATGTGACGACGTTCAAGGCACCCCAGCGTGTCGGTGAGGGCATGGCCTATGTTCCTCAGGAATTCAATGTATTCCGGAATATGACAATTGCGGAAAACCTGAAGCTGTCGACAGAGTTTCTAGGGCTCAGGGGGCGCGCCGGTTACCTGGAACGAGAGCGCGTTCTGGAACTGTTTCCAGACATAGCAAACCGACAGACTCTTTTGGCTGGAAACTTGAGCGGCGGGCAACGGCAAATGCTGGCTTTTGCCTGCGCGCTTATATCCTCTCCCGATATCCTGCTGCTGGACGAACCTTCCGCAGGTCTTTCACCAAAGCTGGTAATCGAGATTTTCGACAAGGTCAAAGCCGTCAACAATCTGGGCACAACCGTGATTATGGTCGAACAGAATGTGGCCATGGCCCTGCCCTATTCAGATCGCGCGCTGGTCCTGGTCAATGGATCGGTCCGATATCAATCCGATGCAAAAACACTGCGCGAACGAGGTGATCTGCATGAACTATTTCTTCGGGAGTCATAAGACGTGGGTCAGCTGATTATCAATGGTTTGGGAACGGGATTGATCATTGCACTACCAGCAATGGCCCTTTCGCTGACATTCGGGATTTTACGGTTCCCCAATTTTGCGATTGGCGCAATGTTGACCATGGCGGCATATATGGCATGGAGTTTCAACACACTTCTGGGAATGTCCCTGATCCTGGCTGCCGCCCTGACACTCTTGCTGTTCCCGCTGATCGCCCTGATCTGTGACCTGTCCGTTTTTAAACCTTTACGGACCCGGGGCCCCGTCACGTTGTTGGTGGCCAGCATGGGCCTGTCCTTTGTTTTGGAAAATATTTGCAGGCTGTTCTTTGGCAATGATGCACGCAGCTTCGAAATACCGTTGGCGCGCCCCTATCGCGTTATGGGACTGCGGATAAATTATGAGTTGCTGGTGACCGCCGGGGTCAGCATCAGTGCCATGGCAATGGTCTATTTCATTCTTCAGCACACCTCTCTGGGGCGGGCGATGCGGGCCGTGGCAGACAACCCAAACCTGGCCGCAGCCCGTGGCATTGATGCCAATTGGGTTATTGGTGCCACCTGGTGCCTGTCTGGAATGCTGATCGCCGCGTCTGGTGTTTTGATCGGCATGGACCGTGCGATCGACCCACAATTGGGGTGGAATTACATCATCGTCTGTTTCGCTGCAGCCATCCTGGGCGGTCTTGGCAGTCCTGTAGGGGCCGTCATTGGTGCCCTGACTTTAGGTATTGTTGGGGAACTGGCGACACTGATCGTCGATCCAAATTATCGCAGCGCCATTGCCTTTATGGTCGTGGCCCTGGTCCTGCTTGTGCGTCCAACAGGCCTTCTGGGGCGGCGGGAGATCGTCAAATGATCGGATATCTGACAACAATCATGACCCTGGTCTCTATCGCAGTCCTGATCGCCATGGCCTTGAATGTCCAATGGGGCATGTGCGGTATGGTCAATTTCGGATTGTCAGGCTTTGTCGCGCTGGGTGCCTATACAACGGCAATTCTGATGCTGAATGGCACAGGCGTTTTCGTGGCAGTTGCCGCCGCGATTGTGATCTGTTCCGTGATGGGCGCGCTGTTATCGCTGATATCCCTCCGATTATCGGATGATTATCTGGCCATCGTCACGCTTGGCTTTGGAGAAGTGATCCGTCTTATCACGCTGAATGAGGCTTGGTTGACCGGCGGCGCACTTGGATTGCCGGGCATTCCCCGCCCTCTGGTGGATGTCATTGGAACCGATCATTACGAGAAATTTTATCTGGCAGTCTGTGTTCTGGTCGTTCTTGTTGTGTTTGCTGGCCTTGAACTGGCAACCCGCGCGCCATTCGGGCGGGCATTGCGCGCCATTCGCGATGATGAGGTAGTCGCCGCAAGCCTGGGCCGGAATGTCCTGCTTATGCGGGTGAAGGCTTTCGCGATCGGGGGCGGAATTACCGGTATTGCGGGATCTCTGCAGGCGTTCCAGTTCAGTTACATTGATCCCAGCCAGTTCAGTGCCATCATGACCGTCTATGCCTTTATGGCTGTTATCGCCGGCGGGCGCGGGTCGCATTCGGGCCTTATTCTGGGTGCCTGTTCCATCATGGTGCTGCTGGAAGCAACCCGCTTCCTGAAGGATGTCATCGACATTCTGGACAACAGTCAGATTGCAGCAATCCGCCTGATATTGATCGGGGGCGGCCTGATCCTGCTGTTGATCTACCGCCCTCAGGGTTTGGTCCGTGAATATCGAGCCACCGCCCCCACGACCCCCACCCATTTGCCAAATGACCGGAAGGATCAACCATGACCCGTATCAGCCCTATGCCTTACGAAAACTTGCCGCCGGATGCAGGGGCCGTGCTGAAAAAATACGGTACGGAATATGGACCATTCAACAATCAGGCCCAGGTTCTGGCCCATGTTCCCCCAACACAGCATCTGGCCGCCATGCTGATGGAATTGAAACAGCGCCAGGGCATTACCTGGCGTTACATTGAACTTGCCGTCGTCTGCGTCTCAAAACTGAATGCCTGCGATTACTGCGTCGCCCATCATTCACCGCATTTGCGGGTAGATGGCATTTCAGAAGCCGGAATCGAGACATTACTGGACTATCAGGAGCATCCGGAGCTGAGCCCTGTCGACAAGCTTGTCGTCGAATACACAATCGCTGTTACCAACACACCTGGGCGTATCCGGGATGCGATGTTTGACCGACTTCGGGCGGAATTCACCGAGGCGGAAATCGTCGAACTGACACTGCGCATCGCCCTGTGTGGCTTCTTCAATCGCTTTAACGATGCCTTGATGCTGGAAATCGAACCAGAACTTACCCAGGCGCCAACCTGATAACCCATTCCATGTACCTTCCCTACACTCAAACAAAGGAATAGCCGATATGAAGACCAAAGATGTTTTCCTTTCCACTCTCAGCCGCCGTCACCTCTTGAAAACGGGCGTGGCAGTTGCCGGTGTCGCGACCCTCTCAACGCCTTTCATCCGACCCTCCTGGGCAGCGGAAGGCCCCATCAAAATCGGTATGGTTATCCCCTTCACGGGATCCACGGGTGCCTATGGGCCCGAAATGGAGAAAGCTGCAAAACTGGCGGTTGATACCATCAACAAAAATGGTGGATTGCTGGGCGGACGGATGATTGAGCTCTTTATCGAGGACTCAGAATCCAACCCGACAGCCGGTGCAGCAGCGACTAAGAAGTTGCTGGAAGTGAATGATGTGAATTGCATCATTGGCTATTGGGGCAGCCCGATTGCCATGGCGTCCAAACAGCTTCTGATTGATGCGAAAAAAGTAATGATGATCAGTTGTGCAGCCAATGCCGTGACAGAGCAGGAACATGGCGGTTTGATCTGGCGCTTCCAGGCCAAATCAACCCAATGGGGCCCGGTTGGTGGCAAAATCCTGCTACAGCGCGGCCATAAGAAAATATCGGTTCTGTCACAGCAGAACCCTTTCATCGATAGCATGATTGACCCGTTTGTTGCGGAAGTAAAAAAGGGCGGCGGCGAGATCGTAGACAATCTCACCTATCTGCCGGAACAACCCTCTTATCGTGCGGAAGTCGAAAAGATTTTCAGCGCGGAACCAGATGCCGTTTTCATCCCCGGCCTGCTGACGGATTTTTCTTCGATCATGAAAGAAGTCTATCGCGGTGGCTTTACCAGCAAGATTTGCTCGCTGTCGATTGCAGCAGATGCAAATGGCCGTTTCCTGGAAAGTGTTGGTGCGGAAGTCGCGGAAGGCATCGATCACTACCAACCGGCGCCACCACTGAAGAGTCCTGTTTACAAGAAGTTTATCAAAGATATGGGGGAACCTGAGGATACGGTATTCCTCTTTGCCGGAAATGCCTTTGATCAGGTGTGGACCGCCGCACTTGCTATCGAGAAGGCGGGAACCGACGAAAGCGCGGTCTGGACAAAATCCGTCCCCGAAATCGCCAATCCTCCTGGGGCACTGGTCAGCGACGGGATCGAAGCATTAAAGATGCTGCGGGCCGGTGAGACGATAGCCTATGTCGGTGCCGGCGCTGATTGTGATTTTGACAGCCAAGGGGATCAGCTGAATCGCCACTTCCTCCACCGCGTCATCAAAGACGGCAAGAACGAGTTCGTGCAGACACTTTCATAAACATGTGATTGTAGAACCAACCTTAAAACAAGAGCCGACGCTTTTCATAAAGCGTCGGCTTTCGTTTACCTGTGGTGTCTCAATCGCTGACTGAGATGCCAGAAAATCTAAACCTTCTTCCACTCTCTTGGACTCGATTCACAGTTTCGTAAATCGGGGGAATGAAGACCGAGGCAAAGCCGTGGAGCGCAGGGAGGGCTTGTCGGGGCCTTGCTATGCAGCAGGCCGTCGCACCGAAAATCGAATGGATCAGTTCGAACAAGTCTTAAGACAGCGCCTCGTAGTATTTTCCGATGGCCGAAGAAAGATCAGTGTTGGCACTGAAACCGAGATCGTGTTGTGCCCGCTCTGGACTTAGAATACCTGAATAGTTGACACTCGATCCGAGATAATTCAGCCCGTCACCAATAGAGATTTCAGCGTTCGGATAATATTGCCGAACAGCCCTGGCAACATCGTGCAGAGTATACCCCCTACCTGTTGCGATATTGTAAATACTATTCGGTAACGTTGGGGCCAATAAGGCCGCTACGACCCCCCGTGCGGCTTCCTGAGCATAGATCATATCATCGACTTGATCACCGCCAACAGGAATGGTCACCGGCTCCCCGTAAAACGGATTCTCGATTAATTTGCTCAAGGCGCCGAAACGGCCATGCCGTGTGGTCTTGCCCGGCCCAAAGATGGTTGAGAAACGAAGGGCAGCGAATTCCATATCGGAGATTGCTGCAAATGCCTCGCCAAACCTCTCTCCAATGATTTTGCAAAGATCATAGGTCGCTTCGTGATGGGTGGCGTTGGTCTCGTCGACAGGGCGGTAGGTCGGTGGGCCGAAGCAACCATTCAGACTGCCATAAACCGCCCGTGATGAGGCGAAAATAAACCGGTTAACCCCAACACAACGGGCAGCCTCCAAAAGGTTAATGGTAGCCAATGCATTAATTTCGAATGTTCCGGCTGGATTGGGATCAATGTCCTGATGACCGACAGCGGCGGCCATATGAACAACTGCCGAGATTTTGTGCCGCTCCAGCACATCCAGGATATGATCGCGTATTCGAATGTCGACCTTTTCAAAAACGATGCGTTCGACATAGCGCGCGCCAAGCAGAGAAAAATCTTCTCGATTGTCGATGACAATCGTTTCGATGCCGCGATCTACCAATTCCCGCGTTACCCACGCGCCGTTAACACCAAGCCCACCTGTGATAAGCACCCGCATCGTTGTCATTTACTTGTCAATCCGTTGCTGAAAGACCTCAATTCTGCCGGCGCACTGCGCGCAAGACAGCGTAACCAGTCGAAACCGTGGGCTGATGCCCGCCACTCTGGCCGCGACAAGAGGACCCGCCGCCGCCAGGTCCGCTGTTGTCATCATTGGCGTGCTGGCTTTGCCGTTTTGTCCCCATATCGGCTCTTCGCAATGGGGACAGTTTTGCGGCAGGGTGACGGGCAATTCATCCTGTGTCAGGGGACGCCCGTCATCCGCCTGAACAGGGGCCGGAACTGGGGTCAAAACTGGGGTCAAAACTGGGGTCGAAACTGGGGCCTGCCGCAATCGGTTGGTCTCATCAATATCGATGGTGCCATCTGACGCCATATGCACATTGTACAAACGGGCGGCCCACTCCCCTGTAACTGCGCCACTTGCCAAATCTTGTGCGACAGCGTCGACAGACCGTCGGCGCGGGTCACCAAACCCGCCCCCACCATGGGTAACGGACAGAAACACATCGCCCGAATTCAGCGCCACACGGGCCTTCGACGGCAAAGGTTTGACATCCCCTGCCGACAGCGTTGTCGTTCGATCCGCGCATTGGCGGATCAACCCGGTTCTGTCGGATTTGGTATGAACCAACGCGCCCAACGCGCCAGCGCCAGGCATCCCGCCTGCCAATCCCGGCGATCCTGAATGATCACTGCCAAAGCTTGTGACAATAACTTCTGCCTGGGTTGCGCCGTGGGAGGTGATTGCCATTTCAACACTGCGGCCCCCACGATACTGGCCAGCCCCCCCTGAATCAGGAGCAAGGCGGCGGAACAGATGCAGGATTGGAAATCTGGCTTCCGCTGTTTCCACATTCATTGCGCCACATCGCGGTGAATGCAGATAGCCTGCCGCATCATACCCATCGGCAAAACTGCGCGCACCACCGCCCTGTAGCCCGGACAGACCCAACATGGTCGCAAAGGATCGACCATTCTCGCGCTTGCCAAAGATGTTTACGCCATAAGGGGCGCCCGCCCATCCGGCCATCGTGAGCTTTCGACTTTCCTGTCCATCCAACATCATGCGGGCAACCGCAGCGGCAGAGGCATCCAAGGCGGCCCAGCCCGAATTGATAACCCCGGACGCCACTGGTGCCGGGAAATTGCAATCCACGATACTGCCCGGACGGCTGTCGATCCGGATTCGGTCCATGATCCCTTCATTCCAGGTCATGCCCGCACATAAATGTGTCAGGACGGCACTGAATGGACCGGACTCCAGTGTCGGTCTGGTACAGTTAATCAGGCCCGCCGCCTCGTCATCACTGTCAGTAAAGTCAAATATCAGGGTGTCACCGGATTTTGTCAGGGTCAGGCGAATGGTTGTCAGGCTGTCAGAATGACCATCATGATCAACATGCTCTTCGGTTTTCCAAACACCATCCGGCAGGGCCCGAATTCTATTGCGAAGCATGATTTCAGAATCCCGCAAGCTATCGGCCATGACGTCGACAACAATCCGTGCGCCATATTTATCGAACAGTTCTGTCATCCGACGGCGCACGACGCCTGCAGCGGCAACCTGAGCCCTGAGATCAAGTTCCGCCAGTGCGGGAGTGCGGGAATTTGTCATCAGCGTCGCCATCACTTCATCGGCGATCTCTCCATCCCGAACGATACGCAAGAAACGGTAGCGCGGTGCCTCCTGAAAGGCATCATATGCATCCAGATTCCAGCTGCCAGGCACAGGACCCCCGACATCGGCATGATGGATTACCGAGCTGGTCCAGGCGACAAGCGCGCCATCAATAATGATCGGTGCGACCAGTGCGACATCGTTTTGATGCACCGCCCCCATCCAGGGATCATTCGTGATGAACATATCCCCATCACGCAATTTGCCTTCGCCAATGATCTTCATACAATTTTTGATGACATGCGACAGGGCCGTGACATGCGCCAGGACCGACATACCGCAGGCAACCAGTTTGCCTTCTGCGGTGGCGATCCCAACGTTGTAATCCTGGACCTCTGATGCGATGGGAGATCCAGACACGCGTCGGATCGTCGTCGCCTGCTCCTCATTGATCTGCCAAAGACGGTGCTTCAGTATTTCATATGTGACCCGGTCAACACGCGGTGTAAAGCTCTGGTCGACTGGATTGATGTCAACTTCAATGGGATGTGTCATCGCGCAGGGTCCTATCTGTCTTTAGAAGCCGCAGTCACAACCAGATTCCCGAACACATCTTTGTCGGCCAGTTGGTTGCGATAAATTGGCACCGTGGTGCGAAACAGTTCAATCAAGGCAGGCCCGGAAATTTGATTTCCCGGCTGCATTAGATCGGCCTTATAAATGTCTGTTTCACGCCAGCCGATTTCTCCGCCCCAATAGACAGAGCGGGACCCAGACCGCGCAGCAGATGGATCGCGATCTGCAACCGGCAGTTCGACTGGTTGATATTTAGACGGCAGTGGGATCAGAACATCGGCCCGTGCATTCACCAATTCTATCGGCGAAGCAGGAGAACTGGCGCCTGAACCATAGTTCATGTCATAGAGTTTCCGGAACGTTGCCATCAGATCCTTGATCGCGGCACGATCCAAGGGAAGCGGCGCATCAACCGGAACGGCAATATCAGTCATTTGTCCGATATAGTGAATATCAATGGAAAGCCGCAATTGAGGGTCTGCGCCACTGATAGAGAAATCGTCCCCGATTTGATCCTGGGCCTGATCGGCAATGCGTGTCAGAATGTCATTGACGGTTTGAACAGTCTCATCTGGAATTTCTGCATCCTGAGCAATCACTTGCAGGACCGAACCTGTGACGGAAAACTGAACATCGGCCTGGGCAATTCCATAGGCCGAAAAGACCGATGCATAGGGCGGAATAACGATTTTCTTCGCCCCGATCTCTGCGCCATAGGCCGTGCAATGCGCTGGACCGCTGCCGCCATAGGCCAACAGAACGAAATCCCCTGGATCATGTCCCTTCTCGATTGTCACCTTGCGGATAAGATCTGCCATCTGATTGTTGACGATCTGAAGGA
>NZ_JBLZHT010000006.1:0-290329 GCF_048892525.1 Hwanghaeella sp. LZ110
GAAGACGCTCGAATTGTGAATCCGATAGCCAAAAGTGATGAGTGCTCATCAGAACCTCCTTGTTCATGGAAGGTCTGAATCAGATTTGCAGCGCCAAGGGAACCCAGTTTATGGGTCCTGAGCCTAGATAACTTCATTCTCTTTTAGACATACATTTTCTCTTCAGTTTCGTGCGTAACAACGCGCATTTGCTGTCAGGTTTTTAATGTCATGGTGACATTCTAGCGATTGCCGGTGAGAAAAGATCACCCTAGCCTGCTTACCGACGAGAACCATTGGTAAGGGAGATGGCCATGCAAATCGCGGTGCTGACATTTGATGGCTTCAATGAATTGGATTCATTCATCGCGGCTGGCATATTGAACCGGATGCGACCACAGGGGTGGAAAGCTTTTATCACCTGCCCTTCAGAAACCGTCACCTCGATGAATGGCGTCACTATTCAAGCGGAAAAGCCGCTGGAATTTGCTGCACAGGCCGATGCGGTCCTGATCGGCAGCGGCATGAAAACCCGCGACATCGCAAAAGACGCCGCCCTGTTGGCGCAAATCCAGCTGGACCCGACCCGTCAGTTGATTGGCGCACAATGCTCGGGAACGCTGCTGTTATCGAAATTAGGATTGTTGGGGGGCCGGCCCGCTTGCACCGACCTGACCACCAAGCCTTGGGTGATCGAGGCCGGCGTAGAGGTTCTGGATCAACCTTTCTATGCCGATGGTAACATCGCGACAGCGGGGGGATGCCTGGCATCCCAGTATCTGGCGACCTGGATTCTGATGCGGGGCGCTGGAACCGACGCTGCGAAAGCGGCGATCCACTATGTCGCGCCCGTTGGACAGAAAGAAGACTATGTGGCGCGCGCCATCACAGCGGTCCAGCCTTTCCTGCCTGTTCAACAGGCTGCCGCTACTCATTGAAGACTTTCTGGGCGGTGCGGAAACATTCCAGGGCCTGGGGAACGCCGCAATAAATGCCAACAACATGAATGATGGCCCGGATTTCTTCCTTTGAGACACCATTGGTGATCGCGCCCCGGCAATGGATTTCCCATTCGTGCATTTTGCCAAGCGCCCCGATCATCGCCAGGTTCATCATAGAACGGGTCTTGGCGTCGATCACCTCATCACCCCAGCCAAAGCCCCAGCACCAGGCGGTCATCGCCTCCTGAAACGGGCGGGTAAAATCATCTGCGGCGGCCAGGTTCTTATCAACATAATCCGCCCCCAGCGTCGCGCGACGTTTTTCCAGTCCCTTTTTGAACAGGTCTTCATCCATGGTCTTTCCTCCTTACCGTACTTCCGCCAACAGATCGTCAGCGCCCTGGACCAACAGTTTTAAATCCATCCCGCAGGCAACAAACAGGAAGCCCCAGTCGATATAGCGCTTCGCATCTACCGCAGTCGTCGCCAGAATACCAGGGGCCTTGCCAGCGGCGCGGATTTTTTGTGCGGCTTGTTTTATGACCTCCTGCACCTCTGGATGACCGGGATTGCCCAGATATCCCATAGAAGCGGACAGATCCGCAGGCCCGATAAACACACCATCCACACCCTCGACCGAAGCGATCTCTGATATCTGCCCCATTGCCTCCATGGTTTCGACCTGAACCAGGATACAGATTTGATCATTGGCATTCTGGGCATAGTTCTGAATGCGACCATACGCACTGGCGCGATGCATCCCGCCGACACCGCGAATACCGTGCGGGGGATAGCGACAGGCACGCACCGCGCTCTGCGCCTCTTCAGGTGTTTGGACAAAGGGCAGCAACACAGATTGCGCACCGATATCCAAAACCCGCTTGATCATCACAGGGTCATTCCAAGCGGGCCGCACCACAGACGTTGCCGTACCCGCTGCAGCGGCCTGCAGCAAGGGTTGCTGATCGGCAATTTCAGACGGGGCGTGTTCACCATCAAATAATATCCAGTCAAAACCGGACCGGGATAGTATTTCAGCGACAATCGGGCTGCACAGGCTGCTCCACAAGCCACGCTGCAATTGTCCTGCCGCAAGGGCTGCCTTAAACTTATTTTTCTGAATGTCCATTGTCTTTCCTCCCCGATCTCAGCCCCAGCATCCCTGTCAGGCCGTTACAAAAGTTGTGCCGCTAACGCCATTGATCCAGGCTTGGACCCTGCGTAGAGTTATTCGCAGCGGCGATAAACGTCGCATCGGGACACAATGATGCCTGTAATAGAAGATCGCACGCTAATTTGTTCACATAGCGTGAACATATTGGCCAAAACAAGCAGCCAAATCGGGAGAGAGAGTCATGCCTGACCTAGGAACACGCACATCGATTTATCAACCGGAACAACCCGGTCGTATTTTTCCGGAAGAACCTAAATTCAACTCCCCCGAAGAATTGCGTATGGATCGCAAGAAACGGCTTGTCGCTGCCTGTCATGCCTTTGCCGAACACGGGCTGGATTATGGGTTTGCCGGTCATCTGACCGTGCGCGACCCGGAACACCCGGAGCTTTATTGGACAAATCCAATGGCGGTCCATTTTGCCCAGGTATCCATGTCCAACCTGATCCTGGTCGATCATGACGGAATGGTTATCGAAGGTGATTATGCGGTCAACCGGGCGGGCTTTGTCCTGCATGCTGCGATCCATGCCGCCCATCCCGATATTCTGGCAATGTGCCATGCCCATTCAATCTATGGCACTGCCTTCGCGGCCCTGGGTCGCCCGCTGGAGCCGATCACACAGGATGCCTGTGCCTTTTTTGAAGACCACGCGGTGGTTCTGGAAGAGGCCGGACAGGTGGCCGTCGAGGCCGATGCCGGGGCCAATTTTGCCAAGGCCTTTACCGGTGTGAAGGCCGCGATCCACCAGAATCATGGCCTGCTGACCGCCAGCCGCCACAGCATCGATTCCGCCGCCTTCTGGTTCATCGCACTAGAGCGGTGCTGCCAACAGCAATTGCTGATCGAAGCGACCGGCCATAAGCCCATTCATATCCCGGAAGACCGCGCCCGCTATAGCCGCGAACATGTCGGCAGTGAATATATCGGCTGGCTGCACTTCCAACCCCTTTACGAAAACATCCTGGCCACGAAACCGGAAATGTTCAACTGACCCGGCAGGCCATTGCTTAAGGAGACATAAATGCGTGGCGGCGTTATTGGTGTGGCCCAAATGGGCCCGATTGCTAAAAGTGAATCCCGCCCGCAGGTGGTCAAGCGACTGATCGAAATGCTGAAAGAGGCGAAGGGGCGCAATTGCCGCTTCCTCGTCTTTCCGGAACTGGCGCTGACAACCTTTTTCCCCCGCTGGGTCTATCAATTGGGCGACCCGGAACTGGAAGCCTTTTTTGAAGCGGAAATGCCCGGCCCGGAAACAAAACCCCTGTTTGAAACGGCCGCGGAATTGGGGATCGGATTCTATCTGGGCTATGCAGAGAAGACCAAGGGAAAGCACTATAACACAGCCATCCTGACCGATGGGACCGGTAAGATCATTGGCAAGTATCGCAAGGTTCATCTGCCGGGCCATGTTGAGCCGGACCCCAGCCGCAAAGGGGAGCATCTGGAAAAGCGCTATTTTGATATCGGCAATCTGGGCTTCCCGGTCTATGAGGCCCTGGAGGGGCGCGTTGGCATGGCGATCTGTAATGACCGTCGCTGGCCGGAAACCTATCGCGTCATGGGCCTGCAAGGGGCCGAGTTAATTACTCTTGGCTATAACACCCCGGTCGGATTGGGGGAGCCGTTTCAGGCTGAGGCCCTGGCTAATTTCCACAATTCCCTGACCATGCAGGCCGGGGCCTATCACAATGCCTGCTGGGTTGCCGCTGCTGCGAAATGTGGCAATGAAGAAGGCTTTGAGATGATTGGCCAGAGCATGATCATTGCCCCGACTGGCGAGGTTGTAGCGCAATGTTCCAGCCTGGAAGATGAGGTGATCAGCGCCCGCTGTGACTTCGACCAGGCACAATATTTCAAGCGGGAGATTTTCAATTTCGCCCGCCATCGCCGCCCGGAAGCCTATGGATTGATTACAGAGCGGGTCGGGGCCGGCGACCCTTTGCCACCCATCGAAAGTTTCTAAGGGGATATCATGCCACGCACAGTTTACATCAACGGCAGCTATTGCGCGCCGGAAGACGCCACGGTGTCCATCTTTGATCGGGGCCTGTTGTTTGCCGATGCGATCTATGAAGTCGCTGGGGTCATCAATGGCAAGCTGCTGGATTTCGCGTCCCATATGCAGCGGCTGGATCGGTCCCTGGATGAAATGCGGATGCCTGCCCCCCTGACCCATGACGATATTCTGGGCGTAATGCGCGAATTGGTGAAACGTGATCAGGTGGAGGAAGGCCTCGTCTATATGCAGATCAGCCGAGGCTCCACCGGGGATAGGGATTTCCTGCCACCGGAAGGCATGAAACCCACGGTTTTCATGTTTGCGCAGCACAAGAGCGACGTCACCCGCCAGGAATTCCAGGACGGCATCAAAATGATCAGCGCGCCTGATATCCGCTGGGGCCGCCGCGATATCAAAACCGTTGGCCTGATGGGCAGCGTCTTTGCAAAATGGACAGCAAAAGAAGCGGGCGGTGCGGAGGTCCTGATGCATCAGGATGGCTATGTAACCGAAGGCGGCGCGACCAGCTTCTATATTATCAAGGACAACACCATCATCACCCGCCCCCTATCGAACGACATTCTGCATGGCTGTACCCGCAAGGCACTGCTGAAAATCCTGGAAGACGGGGATATCGGACTGGATGAGCGGCTGTACACACTCGACGAGGCACATAGTGCCGATGAAGCCTTTATCACTGGGGCTTCCACCTTTGTCTGCCCGGTGGTGCAGATTGATGAGGCGGTTCTGGGCACCGGCAAACCCGGCCCGGTCACGCGCCGCCTGCAAGACATCTATATGGATTTCATCCACAAGGACGCGATCTAAGAACAAGGTGTCTTTCACTAGTGTGGTGCGCGGTTATTTGGGATCGACCAGGACGCTGTTTGCGGTGCTCCGGTTAGGAGCGTTTCGCGAACCGATGCGGGGCATCGCAAGCGGAAGGCGACGCGGCCCGGAGCGCCGCAAACAGCGCCTTTGGTCCCTTTATCGGCCCGTCGGACGGCGTCGAGAGCGTTTGACCATGAACCACATCGCCTGCACGCTCTCTTCTAGCCGACAGGCCGATAAAGAGATCCTGGTGATTCCAAATAATCGCGCACCACACTAATGTCTTGAGAATGATAATTTACACCGCTTTTCTTATGGATTGCGATTGCGGAACTGTCAGTGTGTCGTCTGTTTTCTCTAACGCTCTCAACCGTCACCATATGAGGGTTCCTTGGCCTCACATTCCTCCGATTACGATTACATTATCATCGGGGCTGGATCAGCTGGATGCGTCCTGGCAGACCGCCTGTCAGCAGATGGTCGCTATACTGTCTGCCTGTTGGAAGCGGGGGGTACAGACCGGCGATTTTGGGTCACCGTCCCTCTGGGCTATGGCAAGCTGTTCTATAACAAGGCCGTAAATTGGTGCTACACGACCGAACCCAGCAAAGGCCTGGGTGGGCGTCCTGATTTCTGGCCGCGCGGGAAATTACTGGGCGGGTCCAGTTCGATCAACGCCATGGTCTATATCCGCGGCCAACAGCAGGATTTCGATGGTTGGGCAGAGGCTGGCAATCCCGGTTGGGATTGGGACAGTGTGTTGCCCATCTTCAAGGAAATGGAAACCTATGATGGGGGGTCCAATCACTTTCGCGGGGACAAGGGGCCTTTGCATGTATCCCGCGCCGATCGGGATGCCCATCCATTATGCGCCGCCTATTTCGAGGCCGGTCAGGCGTTGGGCCTGCCCCTGAATGAGGACTTTAACGGACCCAGCCAGGAAGGCGTCGGCTTCTATCAGGTAACGACCCGAAAAGGCCGCCGCCATTCCTCAGCAAAGGCCTTCCTGCGTCCCGCCATGGGTCGCAAGAATTTGACCGTACTGACCGGGGCTCAGGCGAAACGCATCCTGTTTGACGGCAAACGAGCGACCGGCGTGGTGTTTCAACAGGGTGGGCAGGAAAAGACCCTGCATGCCGGGCGGGAAGTTATTGTTTCCGCCGGGGCGATCAACTCCCCCCAATTGCTGCAATTGTCTGGTGTCGGGCCAGCGGATTTGTTGCGCAAGCATGGCATAGACCCCGTGCTGGACCAGCCGCAGGTCGGGGCAAATCTGCAGGATCATCAGGGACTGAACATCACCTTTAAGGCCCGCATCCCGACCTTGAACACAATCCTGCGGCCCTGGTGGGGTAAGCTATGGGTTGGCATGCGCTATCTGCTGACGCGGTCTGGCCCGTTGAGCCGAAGCATCAATCAGGCGGGGGGATTCTTTCGCACTAATCCCAGCCGCAACCGCCCGAATATGCAACTGTATCTGCAGGCCTTCTCGACGCTTCAGCCCCGGCTGGGGGAGCGGCCATTACTGACGCCAGATCCGTTTCCAGGGTTTTCGCTGGGCCTGTCAAACTGTCATCCGCGCAGCCGGGGATATCTGGAAATCACGTCCAATGATCCCTTTGCCCCGCCGCGCATTGTCGCCAATCCCTTCGAGGATGAGGAAGACATGCAGGAAATGCTGCAAGGCGTGAAATTCGTGCGTCAACTGGCCCAACATCCCGCCCTGGCCGCCCTGATTGAGGATGAAATTGTCCCCGGCCCACAGTGCCAAAGCGATGAGGACCTGATCGAAGATATCCGCCAGCGCGGCGGCACGGTCTTCCATCCCAGCGGCACCTGTCGCATGGGTCCCGACCCCGCCGCCGCCGTTGTGGATTCGCGGCTGCGAGTCCATGGATTGCAGGGATTGCGGGTCATCGACCTGTCCATCTATCCGACAATCATTTCCGGCAATACAAATGCGTCTGCGATGATGATCGGCGCAAAAGGAGCGTCAATGATTCTGGAAGACGCACAAGGATAACGTCCGGGACGATCAGTCTTGAACCAGTGAACAGAAGGGATGGAATTCTCCGGTCAGTCCCTTTGGTGCTATTTTCCGGATATCGCTGACGATCCCAATACTGGCGCGGGCGTCTTTCAAGGTGAAGCCATTCCCAGCAAAGACTTCTTCATAGCTTCTGGTATGCAGATCCACGAAGCCTTCTGAAAATTCAATCTCTTTGCCTTCAAGGGTCAGGGATCTGTGGGTGGTTCGTCCCGCTGCCTTGGCAGTATCCGGTAGGTATTTGGAATTGATCGACAGGAACCAACGGACCCGCGCCCGTTCAAATTCCAGATAGCCTGCCGCGACATCGCCTGAATGGATATGCACGTCATTCTTCGTCACATCGCCAAACACCCAGGCCAGCATGTCAAAGAAATGAACGCCAATATTGGCCGCAATGCCGCCTGATTTATTGTCCTGACCCTTCCAGGAGGTAAAGTACCAATGCCCACGCGACGTGATGTAGCTGAGATCGACATCAAAGATCTGATCTTTTGGGGCCGCCGCAATTTGTGCTTTCAACGCCTGAATCTGCGGGTGCAGGCGCAGTTGTAAGATACAATTGGCCGTGCTGTTAAACTCACTTTCAATATCGATCAGCGCTTCCAGGTTCCAGGGGTTCAGCACAACCGGCTTTTCACAGATCGCATTCGCCCCATTGCGCAGCGCGAATCGAATATGGGCGTCATGCAGATAGTTGGGCGAGCAGATTGAGACATATTCAATACGCTTACCGTTGCGGCGCAGCTTGTCAAAGCCCCGGTCGAACCGCTCAAACTCGACGAAGAAATCTGCATTCGGGAAATAGGAATCGATGACGCCAACACTGTCATTGGGATCCAGGGCGATCAACAAATTGTTCCCCGTCTCCTTGATCGCGCGCATATGGCGGGGCGCGACATAACCAGCCGCCCCAATCAACGCAAAATTCTTAGCCTCGGAACTCATTTAGGCCTACCCTTCCACAAAATACTGACAATACCCAACCCTGCCACAATAGAGAGGAGCATCACATATCCTCTCTAACCGGTCATGAGCATCGATACGAGAAAATCCGTTGTCTGTGCCTGCCCCTGTTTTCATACAAGGGTCAGTCACTCCTATATCAAATCCTGAACCGGTAGCTCAAACCCTAAGCGTCGAGCGTAAACCAGCTTTGGCAAGATATCACGGTAAGAGAGGTCGTCTTAAAAATTCCGGTTGGCACTGCCGCCGTCGATTGTGACGATTGTGCCGCTGATATAGCGGGCGCGGTCAGAGGCCAGGAAAGTGACAAGATCTGCCACTTCTTCAGGCTTTGCCATGCGCCCGAAAGGCAGGTTCATGTCGGCCAGGATCTCCGCCCCCCGATCGGGCGTGCCAAACCGGGTCTGGCTGTAGGATCGCACCATGGTTTCCGCCCGTTCTGTGGCGGTGACACCGGGATTTACGCCTAGAACGCGCACCCCAAAATCGGGTGACTTTGCGCCCAATGCCTTGGTCATGGCCATCAGGGCCGCATTGCCGCTGCTGCCCATGATGTAATTCGGATTCACGCGCTCGCCAGAATTGCCGATCACATTGACGATGACGCCCGATCCCCGACGTTGCAGAGCGGTCAAATACAAACGACACAGATTGATATAGCCATAAACCTTCAGGTCCCAGGCGCGTCGCCATTGATCCTCATCCGCCGCGTCTAATGACCCCGCCGGTATCGCCCCGGCATTGTTCACCAGGACGTCGATTTCCTCGTGGGTTTCATGCAGTTTATCCTGATCGGCAGATTGGGACAGATCCCCGCTGAATACAGTGACAGAACAGGAAAATCGCCGCAGCAATTCAGCCTTAAGGGTGTTCAATGCCACCCCATCCCGTGCCACCAGGATCAGATCACAGCCTTCCTGAGCCAAAGCCACAGCAATGGCACGACCGATCCCTTTGCTGGCCCCCGTGATCAAGGCCGTCTTACCCGCCAGGTTAAGATCCATCTCCGTCCCCTAATGCAGTCAGCCTTAAGACGCGGTGCAATCCAGCACGACCATCTTTTCGATCTGGGTCGCCATGAATGTCTTCATCGCGACATGATTGGGGTCGATCTGATAGGCATCATGATGGGCTTCGCTTTCAAACCGCGCCAGAATGGCATAATCGTACCCTTGGGATCGGGTCGCCTTGTTCGTCGCATAATCATAAGACAGCACGCCGGCGCAGGCCTCTTGTATGGCCTGGCAATACTCCTGAACCTTTTCATGAAAGGCCGCATCCGCACCGTCGCGATATTTCATCATAACGACGTGATAAAAGACTGACATAGGAATTCCCACCTCTAGAGACTGTTAATTGAAGCCAATGCGTTTCCGGATGCGACCCAATAGACCCACAATGCCATCCCGGAAGACCAGGACACACAGAACAAACACCACCCCCTGGATGATGAAGACCCAGGATCCAAACGGTGCCAGATAGTTCTGTAACGCGACATAAGTGAACGCGCCAACCACGGGTCCCATAGCCGTCCCAATGCCACCCAAAAGGGTCATCAGCACCACCTCTCCCGAGGCATGCCAATGCACATCCGACAGGGATGCGATCTGAAACACGATGGCCTTCAATGCCCCGGCCAGTCCTGACAGGCCCGCGGATAGGGTAAAGGCCAGCAATTTGTAATTATCAACCTGATACCCCAATGACACCGCCCGGGGTTCATTATCGCGAATGGCGCGCAGCACTTCCCCAAAGGGGGAGGATACAATCCGCTGCATCATGAAGAAACAGACCAGGAAAATCGCCAGCACGACATAGTACAGAACCAGGCTGTCCGACAGATCAAACAGGCCGAACAGGACACCGCGCGGAATGGCCTGCAAACCATCCTCTCCACCGGTCTGGGGTGCCTGCAAGGCAACGAAATAGACCACCTGTGACAAGGCCAGGGTTATCATTGCGAAATAGATGCCTTGGCGTCGAATGGCCAGCCAGCCGACAATCGTGCCCAGAAAAGCCGAAGACAGGGTGGCGATCACTAAGGCCAGTTCAATGGGCAGGCCCCAGACCTTCAACGCATGCCCCACGATATAAGCCGCCGCCCCGAAAAAGGCCGCATGACCAAAAGATAGCAGCCCCACATAGCCAATCAGCAGATTGAAGGCCATGGCGAACAGGGCAAAGCACAACCCCTTCATCAGGAAGGTCGGGTACAGCACTGCAGGTGCCAGACAGGCCAGCAGGATCAAAGCGCCTGTAAACACTGTCCGCTGCATCGTGCCACGACGTGGATTTGCCGCCGGGCTGGAGAGATTGACCTGGTTCATTGCTTCCTCCCAAACAGTCCAGCGGGCCGGATCAGCAGAATGGCCGCCATGAATATAAAGATCACCAGTTGCGAGGCCGGCGGGTAGAAGACCTTGGTCAGTCCCTCTACAACCCCGAGCGCAAAGCCGCTGACGATGGCGCCCATGATCGACCCCATGCCGCCAATCACCACGACGGCAAAGACAACAATGATCAGATTGGACCCCATCAAAGGATTGACCTGATAGATCGGGGCCGCCAACACACCGGCAAAGGCCGCCAATCCAACCCCCAGGGCATAGATCAGCGTGATCAGTCTGGGCACATTGATGCCAAAGGCCTTGGTCAAAGCCGGGTTTTCCGTCGCCGCCCGCAATGTGGAGCCAAGCTTCGTGCGCTCAATCACATACCAGACCAGGAAACAGACCACGAAGGAAACAACCACGACCCAACCGCGATAGATCGGCAGATACATGAATCCCAGATTAACCCCACCCGATAACGTCTCTGGCAGGTTATAGGGAATACCCGATACGCCATAGCCTTGACGGAAGCCACCTTCGATGATCAGCGCCATACCATAGGTCAATAACAGGCCATACAGATGATCCTGTCGATAGATCTGCGATACAAGTGTCTTTTCCAGGAATATGCCAATCAAGGCGATGATGCCCGGCGCGAACAGCAACGCCCCCCAATAGCCAATCCCCAGATGTTCCAGCAACAGCCAGGCGACAAACGCCCCAGCAGTATAGACAGCCCCATGGGCAAAGTTGATGATGTTCAGCAATCCGAAGATCAGTGCCAAACCCAAGCTGAGGATCGCATAGAATCCCCCATTGATCAGACCGATAAGAACTTGCCCCAGCAAGGCCTGGATCGGCACACCGAAAATATCCATATCCACGCCCCCCCTTAAATGCCCAGATATTCGTGCAATCGACCGCTTTCACGTCCGATATCGGAATTGGCTATCTGATCGATCACCTGTCCATGTTCGACGACGTAATGACGATCAGCCACGGTCGCGGCGAACCGGAAATTCTGTTCAACCAGCAGGATCGTATAGCCACGGGATTTCAGCGTTTTCAAAACCCGCCCGATGGCCTGAACAATGACGGGGGCCAAACCTTCCGTCGGCTCATCCAGCAACAGCAAGCGGCAGCCCGTGCGCAGAATGCGGGCGATGGCCAGCATTTGCTGCTCCCCACCAGACAGGTTGCCACCGCCGCTGTTCAACCGTTCCGCGATATTGGGGAACAGCTCAAATATCTCGTCAACGGTCATACCACCCGGTGCGATCACTGGCGGCAACATCAGGTTTTCCCGGACGGTCAGCGATTTGTATATCCCGCGTTCTTCCGGGCAATAGGCTATACCCATGGGACTGATCATATGGGCAGGAACAGACAAAGCGGATTTGCCATTGATTTCAACCATGCCCGTGCGCGTTTCAACAATCCCCATGATCGATCGCAACGTCGTCGTCTTGCCCGCGCCATTGCGCCCCAGCAATGTCACAACCTCGCCTTCGTTCACATCGAATGTCATGCCATGCAGAATGTGGGATTCCCCATACCAGGCTTGCAGATTCTCAACCTTCAGCACGGCCGATTTGTTGGAGGATGTATCACTCATAGTCACCTCCCAGATAGGCTTCCACGACGCGCTTATCGGTGGAGACGCTGGCATAGTTGCCTTCCGCCAGAATTTCACCCCGTTGCAGGACCGTGATCGTGTCAGACAGATCCGCCACGACGGACAGGTTGTGTTCCACCATAATGACCGTGCGGTCGGCCTTAAGGGCATGAATCAGCTTGCTGATACCGGCGATATCTTCCTGACCCAGGCCCGCCATTGGTTCATCCAACAGCACCAGTTCAGGATCCAGGGCCAAAGTCGTCGCCAATTCCAGCGCACGCTTTCGGCCATAGGCAAGATCGGCCGCCCGGATATCGCGAAATTCCGTCAGGCCAACGGCTTCCATCAACTCAGTGGCCCGTGCATCGGTCGATTTCAAACTGTCCAGATGCCGCCAGAACTTATACGACAAACCCAAAGGTCGCGCTAAGGCGACACGCAAATTTTCAAACACCGTCAGGCCAGAGAACACCGCCGAAATCTGAAAAGACCGAACCAGCCCCTGCCGCGCAACCTGCACGGGGGTCTTATTGGTAATCTCTTTGCCCTTGAAAAAGATCTGCCCGCTGGTTGGTGGCATAAATTTGGTTAGAAGATTGAAAACTGTGGTCTTGCCTGCGCCATTGGGGCCAATCAGGGCATGGACCGTGTTGGAGCGAACCTTTAGGGCAACATCCTTGACTGCCGTAAAGCCACCAAAGGCCTTCACAAGGCCTTGTGTTTCTAAGATATAATCTGACATGACGGCCTCAGAACTTCGCCAGAAGGCCGCCGTCGATTGTCAGCACCTCCCCATTTACAAAGTCGCCAGCCTGGCTGGTCAGATAGATCACAGCCGGGCCAAGCTCTTCAGCCTTGCCCCAGCGTCCCAGCGGCACGTCGCGTTTGATGTAATCCTGAAACTCTTCATTGGATTGCAGCGCCGTGGTAAATTCCGTCTGCATGAAGCCTGGTGCCAGGGCGTTGACTGTAATCCCCTGACCCGCATATTCCACCGCCAGCGCCCGGGTCATTGATGCCAAGCCACCCTTCACCGTCGCATACAGAGAGATGGCGCCACGCGATGCACGGCTGGCAACGGACGACATCATGACGACGCGGCCAAAGCCATTCTTCTGCATTGATGGCAATGCCGCCCGCAACACATGGAACGCCCCGTTGATATGGACATCAAACAATGAGTCCCATTCGTCGCGGGTATAGTCATGAAAAGGTTTGCGATTCTGATTGCCGGCATTGCTGACAATGATGTCCAAATGGCCGTGCTTTTCGATAATCGCCTTTACGCCTGCATCCGCAGCCGCCTCATCAGAGACGCTGAACACGGCAGGTTCCGCTGAAAATCCTTGATTACGAAGCGCGGCAACGGCTTCGTCTGCGGCTTGCGCGCCAACATCGTTGATCACAACATGAGCACCTGCTTTGGCAAGCGCCTCAGATATGGCAAAGCCCAATCCCCGTGCAGCGCCGGTCACAAGAGCAACACGCCCTTCCAACCCGAATGTACGGCGCAAATATTCTGCGTCGATCATAATCTGGCGTTCCTTCCTATATAGCGGCGGGCATTCATGCCCATCCATCTTGGCAATTCGTTAAGTCATTTGCCTTAATCTCACTATATAAGATTTTTATGAATTATTGCAATATGAATTTTGAATGGGTTTATAGAAAGAAATCAAATATTAATGCGTTCCCGCCGCCAATCGGCGGGGGGATCGCGACGCCTGATTTCCGCCATTCGTGACAGACATCACCAGATCCAAACGCTCTGATATCTCCGCCGCTGCGACTTTTACCGCAGCCCGCAATTCTTCAATACGGGTGTCTTTCAAGCCCGCGCGCGACACGATGAAAGACAGGCTGCCTGTGACATCCCCCTGACCCAGGAAAATCGGCGCACCAATTCCCACCAAAGTGTTATCGATTTGTCCAAAAGACACACAACTTCCATCCCGCCGCATTGCCTTCAGGTTGCCACGAAACTCTTCCCACGTTTCGCCCAGGCCAGAATCCGCAATCTCCTTTGCGTGATTCAACAGCAGGTTCTTTTGCTGATAGGTTGGCAGATAGGCTAGGATCATCCGGGCGGTCGCACCGCGAAACAGCGGCATCGGGCGGCCGCGTTCATAGCTGGACTGGACCTTCGCATCGATCCATTCCTGATGAACGCACATCACCTTTTCACCATAGAAACTGCACAGCATCAGATTGGCCTGATACTCATCACAAACACGCGACATAACATCACGCGCCGCCGCCAATAGCGGATCACACAGCCGTATTTGCCGATCCAGTTCAATGATGCGCGCGCCCAGAACATAGGCCCCGCCAGCCGCTGGTGCCAACAGACCCGCATCCACCAGCGCCTTAACATAGCGATAGGTGGTGGCGCGGGATCCACCCATTTCTGCTTGCAGGGCGTCAACGGTCCAGGCCGGGGTTTCCGTCGTGAAGTAATCGAGAATTCCCAACATGCGATCAGCGCTGCTGCCCCGCCGCGCTGCCGTATCGTCCATCTTAGTCGCCAAAATGATAATTCCTTAAGAAGCCATTCAAAAACATCTGCCCTAACCGCAGGGCCCAATCATTCGAATTTTGCATCATAGAGTATTATTTAGCTGAACCGACACTTCTGTCCACTTAATGCAGGAAATATCCACCATTCACATCCAGTGTGACACCCGTCATATAGCATGAAAGGTCGCTGGCCAGAAACAGGCATGCTTTGGCAATGTCATCGGGACTTGCGAACCGTCCCAGGGGAATTTGATCCAACAGCATTTTTTCCCAATCCGGCCCGAATTTGCCGCGGGTCATGCTGGTATCGACTATTCCAGGCGCCAGGGCATTGACGCGTATCTTTGCCGGGCCCAATTCCCGCGCGGCCCCTTTGACCAACCCCAGAATTCCGGCCTTTGATGCAGCATAATGGCTGCTGCCCAACAAGCCACCGCCGCGCATTCCCGCCATGGAGGATATGGCCACAAAACTGGCGTTTCTACCCTCTGTCATAGCAGGGATTGCGGCTTGCAGAAGATTGAAAGTTCCCCCCAGATTGACATCAATCATGCGATGCCAATCGGCGTCGGTAATGTCACTCAGGCGGGTTGCATTCACGATCCCTGCGCTGTTGACCACGCAGTCCAGGCCGCCCAACAGGGCAACAGCTTGGGCAACCGCAGTCCGAACCGCGCCTTGGTCAGAGACATCACAGGCAATTGCACCCAAGGCCCCCATCTCTGTCGCTGAGGACTGGACGGCGTCCTGATCCATGTCAATCAGAACAACCTGTGCACCATTTGAAAGAAAAAGTTGAGCGACCGCCCAACCGATGCCGTCCTTTCGGGCGGCACCGGTGACGATCGCTCTAGTCTGAGGCAAGAGGGTCATGAAGAAAGTAAACCCTTACTTCTTGACCAACGGGCACTCGCTTTCAGCCAAGGGACGGAAAGCTTGCTCACCCGGAATGGTGCGCACGACGTTATAATAATCCCAATCGCGCTTGGAGTCGGATTTGTTCTTCACGCTGTAGAGATACATATCGCGGATCACGCGGCCATCTTCACGGATATAGGCATCCTTGGTGAAGAAGTCGTTGATCTTCGTGCCTTTCATTTTCTCCAGAACCGGGCCACTGGCATCGGTACCGGCAGCCTTGACGGCCTTCAGGTAATGCATAACAGCCGCATAATCGCTGGCATGCAGCATGGTCGGCATCACACCGGTACGCTTGTAGAACCGTTCAGACCAGGCACGGGTTTCGTCCGTCTGATCCCAATAGAAGGCTTCCACCAGGTTCACGCCTGCGGCCAGATCCAGGCCCAAGGAATGCACATCGGTCAGGAAGAACAACAGGGCCGCCAATTTCTGACCAGATTGGGTAATCCCGAATTCATTGGCCTGTTTGATCGAGTTCACGGTGTCGGCACTGCCATTGGCAAGACCGATAACCTGTGCGCCCGAAGCCTGAGCCTGCAAGAGGTAAGAAGCAAAATCAGCGGTGTTCAGCGGATGCTTCACTTCACCAACGATGGTGCCACCATTGTTTTCCACGACCTGTCCGGCATCTGCCCGCAGCGCATGGCCAAACGCATAGTCACTGACCAGGAAGAACCAGCTCTTGTCACCATTTTCCAGCATGGCCGTGGCAACACCGCGCGCCAGGGCATAGGTGTCATAGGTCCAGTGAATACCATTCGGAGAGCATTTCGCCCCCGTGAGAGCCGATGAGCCAGCACTGGTGAAAATCGCAATCTTGTCCAGATCACGAGTCAAATCGTTCACACCAATAGCAATTGCCGAATTCGGCACATCGATGATCAGATCAACGCCTTCACTTTCATACCATTTGCGAGCGATATCCAGGCCGATATCAACCTTGTTCTGGTGATCGGCAGAGACAACTTCAATCTTCTTGCCAAGAACCGTACCACCGAAATCTTCGACCGCCATTTCCGCAGCGATCACGCCATTGGGACCAGACAGATCGGCGAAGCTGCCGGACTGGTCATTCAACACGCCGATTTTAATGACGTCATCAGACACTTGCGCCTGAGCGCTTCCAACAAAAAGGGCCGTAACAAGGCCTGCATATAGGGCTAGTTTACGCATAGTTTCCTCCCATCTTTTTTGATTTGGGTGTTTTAATTGAACTTTTTCTGTGGATCAGGGATGGTCCTGGACCAACTCCCTACTCCAACTTCTCTCCAGCGAACTGCTCTAAAAAGACGTTCGGTCGCAGGAAGAAGGACAGGACAAGAGCGCCATTGGGTGAATAGGCATAGTGCTGGTTGCCTTTTGGGCGCCAGACATAATTACCTTCACTGACAGTGCCTTCATCATCTTCGATGGAGCCGGATAGAACATAGGTTTGTTCCACCTCAACATGTTCATGCAGCGGCAAGCGCGTATTGGGTTCCCAACGGAACAATGCCGTCAGAAGTCCAGCTTCCTTGTCCTGCATCAGAATCTTCATATCGATCCCGGGCACCTGGGTTGGTTTCCAAGACAAATCGTCCACGGTCACATATCGGGAATCAAGCGGCGTCAGTTTTTCCTGACCAGCCAGACCGGGCGTTTCAATCGCCATAATTTCCTCCATAATCCGCGCTTAAGCGCGTTCTTACTTACTTTATAAATTAAGGTTATCTCACATTATGGGATTTGTCTATAAAATCTTATTTTGAGATATACGGCGTTCAAAGGCAATTTACCCCCACAGGGCAATCCTGTGGGGGGCACTGAAACACCCGCTATTTCAATAATTGAAAAGACCTGGTCCGCCTAGAGGGCGGCCATAACCGATTTCATGGAGACCATTCCTTTAACCGCCCCCTTTTCATCCCGGACCAGAAGCGCGCCATCCCCTTTGGCAAAGCTTGGGAAGCATTCTTCAAGGGACAATGTTTCCAACACGACCGGTGTCATTTCCTGCCTTGTGGCGCAATCGTCAATACAGCTTGGCGTCAGGGTGTTTTTCATATCCGGGCTGAAAACCTGCACCGGATCATCATCCCGACACAGGGCGACACCGGTATCACGATCCAGGATTTCCTGGCACTGGCGATAATTGGCATTATGCAGGGACATCATCTCAACCGGCTTCATCAACGCGCCAATCTTAACGACCCGGCTTCGGTTCACATCCTTCACAAAACGACGCACATAGTCATCCGCTGGATTGATCAGAATATCGGCCCCTTTGCCAACCTGCCGCAATTCTCCATCCTTCAGAATGGCAATTGTATCACCAATGCGCAGCGCTTCATCCAGATCATGGGTGATAAACAGGATCGTCTTATGCAACCGGGCCTGCAGGTCTTTCAATTGATCCTGCATTTCGTTTCGGATCAGCGGGTCCAGGGCACTGAACGCCTCGTCCATCAACAGGATATCTGCATCCGTCGCCAATGCCCGGGCCAACCCGACACGCTGTTGCATGCCACCCGACAATTGGCTGGGATATTGATTGGCAAATCCGCTCAACCCGACCAGCTCTATCTGCTCCCGTCCTTTTTCAAGGGCCGATTTCCGATCCATGCCACTGATCCGCAGACCATAAATCACATTCTCCAGGACGGTCTTGTGCGGCAATAAGGCAAACCGCTGAAACACCATGGATATCTTATGCCGCCTGAAATCCCTCAACTCCCGTGTGCTAAGGCCCAAGACATCAACACCATCAATCAGAATGCGCCCGGCTGTCGGTTCAATCAGGCGGTTGAAATGGCGGATCAATGTAGACTTCCCGGAACCGGAAAGACCCATAATGACAAAGGTTTCCCCCGCCGGTATCTGCAAACTGATGTCCCGCAGCCCGATCACATGATCGCTTTGTGCCAACAGTTCCGATTTGCTGATTGTTCCGGCCTTGACCTGTTCCAGAACACTGGCCGGGTCGGGACCGAAGATCTTATAGATATTGTCGACCTGGATTTTTATGTCTTTTGTCATGACCGTTATGATTCCAGCTTCAGATGACGTTGAACCCGACGGCCATAGGCCTGGGCAATGCGATCAAACACGATGGCCAGAAAGACAATTCCCAGACCAGACAACAGGCCACGGCTGACTTCCAGTCGCTGAATGCCCTGCAGCACCTGATATCCCAGTCCACCAGCCCCGATCATCGACGCGATCACGACCATGGACAGCGCCATCATCGTAGTCTGGTTGATGCCTGCCATGATGGTTGGCAAAGCCAGGGGAATTTGCGCCGTCAGCAATCGCTGGCCCGGTGTCGCCCCAAAGGCACTTACTGCCTCAATAATCTCGGCATCCACCTGCCGTATGCCCAGATTGGTCAATCGGATGACCGGCGGAATGGCAAAAACGATTGTTGCCAGCAGGGCCGGAATTTTACCTGGACCGAACAACATGACAAAGGGGATCAAATACACAAATATTGGCATCGTTTGCATAATGTCCAACAAAGGCAACGCGACCGATTGCATCACATTGGATCTGGACATGGCGATTCCGACAGGAATGCCGATCAGGACTGCCATCAGGGTTGCCGTCAGCATCAGCGCGATCGTTGCCATCGCCGGTTCCCAGATCCCCACCACGCCGATCAGAAACAGCATCACAGCTGTGCCCATCGTCGCGGCCCAACTGCGCGCCGCCCAATAGGTCGCCCCACATAACAAAATCAGCACGACATACCACGGCAACCACAACAGGAAGCTTTCAATACCAGACAGCATGCGCAGGACCGGCAGGAATGCTATTTCCAGCGCCTCGCCATAATTGATGACGACCTGGTTAAAAGCGTCATCGATGAAGATACGCAGCGCTCTGGTATCAATAATTTCAGGGAAATCCTGGGTCACGATCCTATTCCTCTAAAAACGTGGGGCCCGAAAGATCGAGGCGGGCTTCAGTTAAAACCCGCCTCAATACTCTACATCATTGTCCACCTGGTTCAGCGTGAAATACTCGGCGACCGTTACAGGGACGCTTTCACTTTATCCGCTACATCTGCGGGCACCCATTTGGTCCAGATCGGCTCATAATTCTTGAAGAAATATGCCGCGACTTCTTCCGGGGAGGCCTTGTTGTCATCGCCCCAGGCCAAGACCTTGCTGATATCCGCATTCGGAACCTGCAGCTTGGACAGGAATTCGGCCACATTGGGGGCCTTGTTTTTCAGTTCCGTCACGACGGCCACGGCCACTTCGCCAACAGCCCAACCCGACACCTGAGGATCCGCACAATTCATATCCGTCAGACATTTGAATTTGTCGGCGTCATAGGCAGGCATTTCCAACTTGACCAAATTGTATTTCCCAATCACGTCGGTCGGGCCCCAGTAATAGCCGACTATTGCCTTGTCACGGGTAACCTGGCGCGCAAAGGAGGCTTTCAGATTTGCTCCCGACCCCGGCGAAAACAGCTCGAAAGTCTCGCCCAGCCCCAAAGCCTTGAAAAGATTGTTGGTGATGATTTCACATCCCCAGCCTGGAGGGCAGCCATACAGCCGTCCCATATCCGGATTGGACACATCCGCGAAGACTTTCGCATTTGCTTTCAAATCCATCACCGAGCGAATTTCAGGATGTTCTTTTGCAACATAATCTGGAATCCACCAGCCCTCTTCACCGCCGCTTTCAAAAATGTCACCCGCCTTATAGACATTGCCTTTTTCCATCATCTGTTCCCAGATGGAGGCAGCGGTCGAAACCCACAGTTCCGGTGCGATATCAGGCTCACTTTTTGACAGCATCGATGTTGCGGTCGGTACGGTATCGCCCGGCACAACCTCTGTCGTGCAGCCATACCCGTCCGCCAGAATCTTATTGGTGATATGCGCCAAAGTGCTGGCGGATAGCCAGGTCATCTCTGCAATCGTAATTTTGTCCGTGGTTCCGCATTCCGTTGCAAAAGCCGGTGTCGTCGTGCCAAGGGCTGCGGCCACAAGTGCCCCAGCGAAAATCGTTTTAAAACCCTTCATCGTCTCAATCCCCTTGCAATACCTGTTCCCATGCGCCCGCCAGAACAGCAGACTTGTTTGCTTGCAATAAGGATGACCCATGAATTTATTTCAGACAAATCGAAATAATTTATTTTAATTTCAGATTTATTGAAATAATGAGAATGCCGGACAAATCACCCTGTGACACTGTCCAACCGTCGAAAACCCCAACCGTTGAAAACCACAGCGCATTCCGAGAACTCGAACTCTCGCGCTACAACAATCGGCAATACGTGCCACGCATTCATGCATGGCGATACTCTAATCATTATCGGTCAGGCCTGCCCCGGCGCCGCGCTGGCGTGATTCCGCCGTTGCAGGGACATAGGTTAAGGCCGCACGTTCAGTCAGGGACCGGATTAATGCAGGGGAGATATCCACACGCGTTGTCCGGGGGGTATGAATTCCCGGCGGCGCGCCAGAGCCCCGCACCATCGTTACAACAGCATCACCGCCACCGCTCAAAATGCCGGTAACGGTCATTCCATCAGGGTCAAGGACCGCGTGGCAGCCATTTAAGAATTCAATTCGGATCTGCGTACCGGTCTGAGCTGAAACAACACCGGCCATGCCCAGAAACAACAGGGGGGCATCCATGATCTGAACAGTCTGAGGGTTATCAATTCCGCGGGCAATGACCTGATCCAGAAGCGACGGCCCCTTCCAAATCACACCCCTGGATACCAGGCCCTCCCAGACAGCAGCGGCCCCATCCTGACCGTGGCAAATCAACCAGGTTCCTGCTGCGGCGCAGTCTTCCGCCAAGCCCATGGGCAGTCCGGATCCTCGCGCCGCTTTCAGCATCAGGCTGGAAATCTCATTCAATGAATATGTCATGGGTTCAGCGCCAGAACAGGCAGCCACCAATCATCACAAGCCGCTGCGCCTGTTTGGATATCCTCAGCCAGCGGTGCGCCTTGATACAGGGTGATACGAGTCCACCGATCCGATTTTGGATCGAATTTAGCCGCCCCGAAGAAGGCCAGCTTGCACCGCAGCATGTCGATAGGGCGACATGCCTGGCCGATCAGATTGTCCCGGATTTCAGAATATGGATAGCGCATCATCGTCTGAACCCGTCGCACACAATAGCGATGTTCCGGGTGGATTAACAGAAACTGCGCCACAGTGTGGCCCGGTATTGCCGCCTGTAAATCTCTGTATAGGGCCTGTATCTGACGGGCGATATCCAGCGGCAATTCCCTATCCGCACCGGGCTCTTCCTCCCGCAGCCCAAGGCGCGGCTCCAGCTTTTCTTCGGACACATACCAGAATTGGCTGGTAGACACCGGGGTCTGAAAATCAATCTTCAGTGCCCAAATGCATCCTGTCTGCACATACTCTTGCAGCACTTCCACCGTCATTGTGGGGTCCAGGCGAGGAGTATGGGAGCTGTCCATACACTCCGTATACCCATCAACCAGATCACCGTGGGGTTCCAGAATCAGGGCCACAACCAGTTCCTGACAATCCAGCCCCCAGTTTTCCGACAATGCCATCAATCGGTCCCAGGGATAGGCGTTTCCCAACAGCCAATCCAACGTCACGATTTGCTGTAATTCTTGCCATTCCCGACGCAGAACCGTGATCCGGTTCATATGCTGTTCATCTGGAACTACCCATTGATCCAGGTGCCGCGCAACCCGTGCAATCAATGAAACACAGTCTGCACGGGTCGCTTCTGTTGTCGATTCCAGCCCTCGAACCTCCGCCAGGGCGGTTTCCCGGGCAAGAATCCAGTTGTTCATCAGGATTGGATGGCTGACCAGAAACGGTGCCATGCCAAGACCTGTCGAATTGCCAATACCCAGGGCCCGCCTGAAGGCAGGGGATAATGACACCGCCGTATCGGGTGCCCGACAGGCGGCGATGTGACTGACCAGATCATGAGTAAATCCACGGATCAGCCAGACTGTCAGCATTTCGGCCTGGAACGGCCCGGCCAGGGCCGGTCGATCTTGAATGACCGCCCGATCCGCAATGCCGAATTTTCCATTCCCATAAACGGCCGTTGTACGCATCAGATAGCCGGTTGCCGACACCAGGTCCACCGCCGGTTGCTGTCCAGCCGCCAGACACTCCACGACATGATTAAAAAGTCGGACAGATTTATTGGCCCGGCTTAAGACCAGGTCCGTCTCCTCAAAGCGCCCGGCTTCCTGACGAGGAGCATTCTCCTGCAGTCGATCCAGGTCTGCCCGAGTCGGGGTGCCATCAAACAGAACATAAGAGCTGTCCCAGGCCTGTGCGATTACACGATCGGTTCGATCTTCATCCGCCAGTTCGGTGGAAAAGGCGACCAGACTGTATGTATGGCCCGACAGGTGAAGCGAATATACCGCGCGCCCATATCCGGCCGCATTCATCTCCCAAACCGGTCGTGTAACCGTGACCTTCTGTGCCGCCATACGCCGTATCAGGGCTCGCATAAAGCTCAACCGGGTCGGAAAGGATGCCCCCATACGCGCCAACCGCATCACAGTGTCCGGATCGCGCAAGGCCTTTGGTTGCTGGACGGGAACGTGGGCTGGCGATGGATGCATTATCCCCTCGCGACCCCAATGGGGGTATCTTCGAAGGACGCATTCCCTGAAGCGGCGCTTCCAAAAGACAGATCAAAGAATCGAAGCCAGTTTTCCCCCATCAATCCCGCCACTTCCCCATCATTAAACCCGACAGCTTTCAGTCCTTCGGCAACATTCAGAAAATCACGATTATCAGAAAACCAGCTGGGTTGATCTGGAAAGCCCGGGCTCTTGGCGCTGCCTTCCCCATAATCAGTTTGTTTGGACCATCGCCCATTGCGCATCCAGGTTACAACGGAATCCGGCTGGGACTGACACAGGTCTGATCCCAGCCCCAGACTTGCGACACCATATCGACTGGCCGCTTCTGCCGCCATGGTGCAGAAGTCATCCAGGGGGCAATCACTGCCCTGCCTGAGGTGATGGGGATATAGGGAAAAGCCCAACATGCCGCCTGATTGCGACAATGCTTTCAGAACATCATCGGTTTTATTGCGCAAAGCCCCATGCCACCAAGCAGGATTAGCATGGGTGATCGCGATGGGACGTGTTGAAATTTCGATTGCTTCCAGGGTAGAGCGTTCCGCTGAATGGCTCATATCCACCACCAGACCAACCCGGTTCATTTCGCCGATCACTTGCCTGCCAAATCGGGTGATACCGGTATCATTCACTTCATAACAGCCTGTCGCCAGCAGAGACTGATTATTATAGGTCAACTGCATGAACCGAACACCCAACTGATGGCAGATTTCCACCAGACCGATATCACTTTCAATGGGGGAGGGATTCTGGAAGCCAAAGAAAATAGCCGTGCGCCCCTCTGCCTGCGCGCGCCTTATATCGTCGCCCGTGCGGCCCAGAAAAATCAGGTCAGCGTGTTGCTCAAACAAGCGGTTCCAATGGGCAACCTTTTGGACCATTTCCTGAAACGTCTCGTGATAGGCGATCGTCACATGGACGGCACTAACACCCCCTTCCCGCATTTCACGGAAAATAGACTCCGACCAATTGGAATATTGAAGACAATCAACAATCAGCATCGACGGTTTTAAGGGCATAGACATCACTCCGGCTCGCCCGCTCGGATATAAGCGGTTTTCACTTGCGTATAGAACTCTGCCGCTGCACGCCCCTGTTCTCTGGGGCCAGAGCTGGAATTCTTTCTGCCTCCAAAGGGAACATGATAATCCGTCCCGGCGGTTGGCAGGTTCACAGTGACACACCCGGTTTGAATATGTCTCCGAAAATGGGTCGCGCGCGCCAGGGATGCGGTAAAGATACCCGCGACCAATCCATAATCAGTGTCATTTGCGACGGCGAGTCCTTCTTCATAGGACTCAATTCTCTGGACCGCTGCGATTGGCCCAAACATTTCTTCGCGATTGAACGGCATATCATTGGTCGATTCGCTGATCAGGGCTGGGGTCATATAAAAACCATCCTGTTCCAGGGTTATTCGCTCCCCACCATAAACGATCCTGGCCCCCGACTGCTTGATCTGGCCCATCCAGCGCAGATTTGCCGCCAATTGCGTATCACTGACGACAGGTCCCATCTGAGTCTGTGGTGCCAGGGCAGGCCCGACCTTCATGGATTTTAGGGCGTCCGCCAGCCGGTCGACAAAAGCGTCATGAACCGCACTGTGGACCAACAATCTGGACGATGCCGTGCATTTCTGACCGGTTCCTGAATAGCCCCCGCTAACGGCAGCGGCAACGGCAAGATCCAGATCCGCATCATCCATCACCAGCAGGGCATTCTTAGAGCCCAGTTCCAACTGGTACTTCCCAAGATTTCCCGCCACGGCAGCGGCTACCTGTCGCCCAACGGCGTAGGATCCTGTAAACGTGACGGCATCCACATCCCGATGCCCGACCAGGGCGTTCCCAATCGCAGCGCCAGGCCCCATCAGCAATTGAAACGTGCCCACAGGCAAACCAACCCGCGTCAGTATTTCCGCCAACGCCCAGGCGGAAGCCGGGGTTTGGTTTGCCGGCTTCCAGATCACGGCATTGCCATAGGCCAAGGCCGGGGCGATCTTCCAGCTTGCCGTTGCAATTGGAAAATTCCAGGGGGAAATCACCGCAACGACGCCCATAGGCTCCCGCCGGATATCAATCTCTATTCCCGGGCGCACGGAATCCGCTGTTTCCCCAATCTGTCGCAGGACTTCGGCGGCATAATAGCAGAAGAACTGTCCGGCACGAAAAACCTCGCCCTTACCTTCCGCCAGCGGCTTTCCCTCTTCCCGACTTAACAGGCGACCTAATTCTTCCGACCGATCCATTAATTCCCGACCGACTGCATCCAGCACCTGTTGCCGCTGTTCCAGACCAGTCTTTTGCCATTCGCGCTGGGCATTCTTGGCAACCGCAACCGCATGATCAAGTTGCGCGGCAGTCGCCTGAGCATAAAGGCCGATTGTATCCGTCACATCAGATGGATTGATGTTGGCGATAGGGTCCGCACCTGGCACCCATTCGCCCCCGATCAGATTGTTGTATGTCTCTGCCATGACCTTCCTTTCAAAATACGAAAATCAAAATCGGACAAGAAACAACTTCAATCAAACCGAAATTTCTGTTACTTATTTCAAAATAACTGAAGTTCGACATCATGATCAAATTAGAAGCTTTGCGTGTTTTTGTTACTGTCGCGGAATTGGGGAACATTCGGGACGCCTCTGACCGATTGGGCCGCACGGCGTCAGCCATCTCCATGACCTTGAAGCAATTGGAGGAAGAACTTGGCAATCCGCTATTTGAAAGTGACCGCAAGAACAGCCTGACCGCACTGGGTCAATTCACATTGGAAACCGGGCGCGAACAGATCCAGAGTTATGACAAGTCCATTCGAATGATACAGGACTATGCCCACGACAAGATCGGCCATCTGGCGCTTGCTTCTGTGCCGTCTGTTGCGGCTAATCTGATCCCGCTTTTGCTACCACGCTTTATCAATGAACGACCCGGCATCACCGTCGAACTGTTCGACCTGGACAGCCGTAATGTCTGTGCCATGGTAGAATCCGGACAGGCGGATCTGGGTATTGCCAGCACACCAAAGGCATCCGCGCCTGTTGCCTTCACGCCCCTGTTCCGGGATCGGTTCAAAGTGATCTGCAACGCTGAGTCTGACCTGACGGCGATCACGGGGCCTTTGCAATGGCGTAATCTTCAGGAACAGGCCCTGATAAAAAACGGATCATCCGACGCCATCATGGCCCCGCAGTTCCTGCAGTTGACGGAAAAATCGACGATGGTGGTCCGGAATGTCACGTCCCTTTTCGCCCTGGCGAAGGCCGGTGTCGGGATCACCCTTTTGCCAGCGCTGACCACCCTGAACCTGCCAGAGGGTATCTGCGCCTTGGATCTTGCCGACACATCGGCAGAGCGCGTTGTCGGCCTGTTGGAGCGAAAATCCGGCTTTCTAAGTCCTGTTTCCAGCTCTTTTAAGGCCTTCCTGCGCATGAACCTGAAGACACTGGCCAGCGCGCTTTCCCCCCACCAGCAGGAAAGCTTCGTGATTGTCTGAACCGGAGAATTAACCGATAGCGGCAGATTAGCTTTGGCGTTCGAATGACACACATGTGCACGGCAAAGCCGCAAACGCGACAGCCGGATTCCGGGTCTTAACGCAAAAAGCGAAACGCAATCGCCGAACCTTAAACAAGGTCCTCGATATCGACATCGGGGCCGACCGGCACGCCATATTCCCGCTTAGACGTGCGAATCCCGATGGCAGAGCGCACATTGGCAACATTCGGGGCGGCGGTCAGTTGGCTTGTCAGAAAGCGATTATAGCTGTCCAGGTCCCGGGCAACGACCTTCAATAAGAAGTCCGTATCACCCTGTAACATGTGACATTCCCGAACCAGGGGCCAATCCGCCGCCATTTCTTCAAATTTGCGCAGGTCGCTTTCAGCCTGGCTGACCAGTCCAACAAAGGCGAAAACTGTAACGTCAAAGCCCAGCATTTCCCCATCAAGATCTGCATGATAGCCCCGGATAAACCCGGCTTCTTCCAACGCCCGCACGCGACGCAGGCAGGGCGGTGCAGAGATTCCAGCATTATGGGCCAATTCAACATTCGTGATCCGACCATCCGCCTGAAGATCACGCAGGATTTTCTTATCAATTTTATCCAGTTTTGCCCGTCGCATTCATGCACCGTCCTATTGGAATTTTACCGCTTACCAAGATAACAAGAATTACCCTTTTTGCCCCGTTCGCGCAATATTATTATCTATCTTATTCATAACAGATATCCAGCCAGAGATACTTGCCCTGCCATGGCAGGCGGGGCATAACCGCTGATATGATAACAGATAACGCCCCTTTTGGCCCGCAAGCGCCGACCTGTTGTTGGGTTCTGACCGATGGTCGGGCCGGCAACCGATCCCCTGCGCGCGGCCTGGCGGAAGCCGTGGGCCTGCCGATTGTGGAAAAGGTCATTACACTGGCCAAGCCATGGCAATGGCTGCCCGCCAACTATTGGCCAAAATGTCTGATTGGGAAATACATGGGGACCCGCCCTGCAGCTTCCGACCCGCTGATGCCCCCCTGGCCTGCGCTTATTATTTCCTGTGGACGCCGCAGCATCGGTCCATCCCTTGCGATAAAGCGCCGCAGCAAGGGCCGCACCAGCATTGTTCATATCCAAAATCCGCGCATGAATACCGATGCCTTCGATTTGATCGCTGCGCCAGCCCATGATGGGATCACAGGGGAAAATATCGCCGTGACGATGGGATCGCTGCATGGCGTGACCCGCGCGAAACTGGATGAAGCCGCCACCCACTGGCAATCCAGACTGTCGCATCTGCCGCAGCCCAGAATTGCTGTCCTTATTGGCGGCAGCAACAGCGCCTATCGACTGGATGCAGAAACCGGCACGCAAATCGCCCAGGATCTGGCCAGTTTGGCCCAAACTTCCGGCGCAGGTCTGATGGTCACGACATCGCGCCGCACTGATCCCACCGCAATTGCTGCCATTCGCACGGCCCTGGCGGGCGCCCCTGCGGTGGTCTGGTCCGGTGATGGAGAAAACCCCTATTTTGGGTATCTGGGATTGGCGGAACGGATCATTGTCACCGGGGATTCCGTAAATATGGTATCAGAGGCCGCAGCCACAGGTCGTCCGGTTCAGGTCATTCATCTGCCCATTACCGGCCGCGCCACGAAATTTGAACGCTTTCATCGCGCCATGGAAGACGCCGGGGCCACGCGCAAATTTGAAGGCGCATTGGTTGACTGGGAATTTAACGCCCTAAATGATACCCTGTCCGTGGCGCAACGGGTCAGAGAAATCCTGCGGCGCAAAGGGATTGATACGCCAGAAGCATCCTGAGTGCTGAATGCGACACGGTGTCAAGTGGACATCTCTGCACGATGCATTGATAAGAGGAATGGCTTTAAACCCGTGAAATATTAGGGGTATTTTGAAATGGATGCCATAACACTCGCCCGCATGCAATTTGGTGCGAATATCTCATTCCATATCCTGTTTCCGACGATCACCATCGCGCTGGGTTGGGTGTTACTGTATTTCAAAATGGCCTATGCGCGCAGCGGCGACAGCAAATGGATGGATGCCTATTTCTTCTGGGTAAAGATTTTCGCACTGTCCTTTGCCATGGGTGTCGTTTCCGGCATCACGATGAGCTTCCAATTCGGGACCAACTGGCCCGGATATATGGAGCGCGTCGGCAATATTGCAGGCCCTTTACTGGCCTATGAGGTTTTGACGGCCTTTTTCCTGGAGGCCGTGTTCCTGGGAATCATGCTGTTTGGGTTCAGCCGTGTTTCCAATCGTGTCCATACGATTGCGACGTTCCTGGTCGCCTTTGGCACCACGGTATCTGCCTTCTGGATTATCGCACTGAATTCCTGGATGCAGACCCCGACAGGGTTTGAGATGCGCGACGGCGTCGCCCATGCGACGGACTGGTTTGCCATCGTCTTCAACCCCTCCATGCCCTATCGGCTTGTCCATATGCTGCTGGCCTCAGGCTTGACCGTCTCCTTCCTGATTGCCGGCCTATCTGCATTCCGATGGTTGCGCAGCGATCGCAGCCCCGGCAACCGCGTCGCCCTGAAAACCGGCACCACATTGGCTGCGATCCTGATCCCCATCCAGATTTATGCAGGCGATCTGCACGGCTTGAACACGCTGGAACATCAGCCAGCCAAGGTCGCGGCGATGGAAGCGAACTGGACCACCCAAAGCAATGTGCCGCTGGTGCTGTTTGCAATTCCAGATCAGGAAACACGCGAGAACAAGTTTGAGGTCGCAATTCCCAACGGGGCCAGTCTGATCCTGAAACACGACCCTGATGGCGTTGTTCCAGGCCTGAATGATTTTGTCGCCGCCGATGGGACAATTAATCATCCCCCGGTCGCCCCTGTCTTTTTCGCCTTCCGGATCATGGTCGGCGTTGGTCTGGCCATGCTGGTCGTTTCCTGGTTTGCGACATGGTATCTGCGCAACGGTCGGGATTTGCGGCCCTGGTTGGCCTGGATCCTGGTCGGGATGGCGTTTTCCGGTTGGATTGCGACCCTGGCTGGCTGGTACACAACAGAAATTGGGCGCCAACCCTGGCTGGTCACCGGTGTTCTAACGACCAGTCAGGCCGCGTCTGACGTTGCCGTTGGAATGATCGCCAGCACATTTATTGCCTATCTTGTGGTCTATGCAGGGCTGATCATCGCCTATATCGCGACGCTGATGTATGTCTCTGACAAGGCGGCCAGGCAATCCTCTGGTGCCCAATCCGATAAAGGGTACCAACCGGGCTTCTCATCCTCACCAGCGGAGTAGGCATTATGGGCGATTTATCCGATCCGACTGTTTGGCTGCCGCTTGTTTTTGCGGGGTTAATGGGATTGTCGATCCTGATCTATGTGGTCCTGGATGGGTATGACCTGGGCATTGGCATGTTGATGGTCGTCGCAGAGGATGATGAAAAAGACCGCATGATTGCCTCTATTGGACCCTTCTGGGATGCGAATGAAACCTGGCTGGTCCTGGCGGTCGGTCTGTTGCTGGTCGCGTTCCCCGTCGCCCACGGAACAATCCTGACCGCCTTATATCTGCCTGTCGCATTGATGCTGATCGGGTTGATATTGCGGGGCGTCGCCTTTGATTTCCGCGCAAAGGTATCGCCGCCGAGAAAGCCCCTATGGAACTTCCTGTTCTTTCTGGGGTCGCTGGTCACCGCCTTGTCGCAGGGTTTCATGCTGGGCATGTATGTGATGGGGCTGGATTGGACCCTGGCCCATGTCGCCTTCGCGGCGCTGATCGCCTGTTGTCTGGCGGCCGCCTATATGACCATCGGATCCACATGGTTGATCTATAAGATGGAAGATATCTTGCAGAAAAAGGCCGTTACCTGGGCCAAACGGACGCTGATTTTTACTGCCCTTGGTATGGGGACGATATCCTTGGCAACCCCGCTGGTCAGTCCGCGCATTTTTGACAAATGGTTCACCTTCCCGGAGATACTGGCCCTGGCGCCCTTGCCTTTGGGGGCGGGTGCCCTGTTCCTGGGGCTGGTTCTGATTCTGCGTAAGCTGCCAAAAGACAAGGACCGGCATGCCTGGCTGCCGCTTTTTCTGACCGGCAACATCTTCGTGCTGGGGTTCCTGGGGCTGGCCTATTCCTTCTATCCCTATGTCGTGCCTGACAAACTGACGATTTACGAAGCCGCCGCCGCGCCGGAAAGCCTGATGATCATTCTGATTGGCACATTGTTCGTGCTGCCCGCCATTTTGATTTACACCGCCTTCGCGTATTACGTTTTTCGCGGCAAAGCGAGGGACTTAAGCTACGATTAGGGCACGTTTTGCAGGCGACGGCCACAGCCGGTATAGGTCGTGTCATCCACCGTCAGCGTCACTGTCAGGGGGGAGTATTCCCCACTCATCGGATCGCGGCATCCATCCTCGCGATAGGCGATGGTGATGCGATGAGCCTGTGTCTCAATCGTCAGGGGATAGATTTTCAGGCGCGGGGGTGGCGTCTGAATAATCCTGGATCCATAATCCAACAGGATGAAGACACCCCGCTCCTGATCTAATTCCAGCAACCAACCTGGTTCATTGCCGACGGCGCGCAAATCGACACCCCGCACCGCCGCGCCACGCCAGGGGGTATCGACCAACTGCCCCTTGCAGTCTTTCAAGGGCATACCTCGGGCGCCTTCAAACAAGGCCTCCCGGCCTTTCATGAATAGCAGATTTCCGACCCCATCCTGATACTTCTGGCCGGATGCGGAGGGCACTAATGGCAAAACAATCTGCGATCCCAGGTGCAGGACCCGCGCTTCATCATCCCCCAATTTGACCTCGAAGGCGCCATCGGGACAGCGATAGGCGAAATAAGTGGGGGGTGCATAGGGCAAACTGGCGGGCATTCCGGCACAGCCCAACAGCAGGCTTATCAGTCCAGAGATCAGCGCAAGTCGGACCATTTATCCTGCCTGATCAATCATTGCGACGCCCGCGCCCTTTCAAGACATTGAACAGGACAGAAATCAGCCATAACGGAATGACAATGACGGCCCCGATGACAATGTAACCGGCGCTCCATTCAATCGCGCCCTTGGCCATGTCATAGATCCGACGGACGGTCTCGCCAAAGTTATTAAAAATGTCTTCCGGCGTGACATCAAATTGCACCAACAGCCATCCAATGATGAAGCTGATCACCGCCAGTTTAAAAAGTGTCGACAGTATCCGGCTTAAATCAGGGCGCATGGTCGTCCTTTCACAGAAAAGGGGGTCCAGACACACAGCCTGAACCCCGATACCCTTACTGTCACAAACTGATTTCGGCAAGTCTGCAGCGTGCCGAAGCTATGCTGACATATCCTGCCCCGCCAGTGCCTGATCAATCAAGGCGATGGTTTCCGGCAGGCCATACAGCGCAAAGAACGAGCCAATGCGCGGCCCCTGTTCCTGACCCAGCAGAATCTGATACTGCGCCTTGAACCAGTCACGCAGGTTTTCATATCCGTGGCGTTTACCAACTTCATAGACTTGGGTCTGAATTTCCTCTGCGGAGGCCGTTGCATCAAAGCCAGACAAAACGTCGCGCAAATCCATTAAGGCAGCTCGATCATTTTCCTCCGGCACTTTGAACGTCTTATGCGGCTTCACAAAATCTTGGTAATAACGAATAGCGAAACCCACCAACTGATCCAAAAGCGGATCATTTTCCGGGGACGCCTGTGGTGCATAGCGCGTGATAAAGCCCCACAACACATCCTTGTCTTCTGTGTTACAGACCGCTGCCAAATTCAGCAGAAGGCTGAAACTGACCGGCGGTACATCCTTGGGCACATCCCCCTGGTGGATATGAAACGCGGGATTCTCCAACTGCTGTTCGGGCGTTTCCTCCGGAAATTTTGCCCGGAATGTCAGGTAATCATCCACGGCCTTAGGGATGACGTCGAAATACAGACGTTTGGCCGTGCGGGGTTTTTGGAACATGAACAGGCCCAGGCTTTCGTCGGGCGCATAGGCCAGCCATTCTTCCATCGACAGGCCGTTTCCTTTGGATTTGGAAATCTTCTGTCCCTGATCATCCAGGAAAAGTTCATTGATCTGGGTCTCGGGCGGCGGCGCACCCAAAGCCTGGCAAATCCGGGTGGACAGCTTGACAGAGTCAATCAAATCCTTTCCAGACATTTCGTAATCAACGCCCAGCGCATACCAGCGCATGCCCCAATCCGGTTTCCATTGCAGTTTGCAACGCCCGCCCGTGACCGGTGTTTCCACCTCGCGCCCATCGGGATGGCGATAGACGATGGTCCCCGCCTTGGCATCCGTATGCAGCACGGGCACCTGATAAACTTCATGCGTATCCGGATCGACCGGCAGAAAGGGGGAATAGGTTTCCCGTCTTTCGTCGCGCAGAGACGGCAGCATGATCTTCTGGATCGCCTCATAACATTCCAGCATGCGGATCAGGGCATCATCGAACCGGCCAGAGAAGTAATATTCCGTCGAACTGGCAAATTCATATTCAAAGCCAAAACCATCCAGAAAATCCCGCAGCCTGGCATTGTTATGGGCTCCGAAACTGTCATGGGTGCCAAATGGATCGGGCACTTTGGTCAGGCGCTTGTTCAACGCGGCCGTCAGCATGTCCTGATTGGGCACATTGGTCGGCACCTTGCGCAGCCCGTCCATATCGTCGGAAAAGGCCAGCAATTTGGTCGGAATATCGCTCATCAATTCAAAGGCACGGCGTACCATGGTCGTGCGCAGCACTTCCCCAAAGGTACCGATATGGGGCAGGCCCGACGGGCCATAGCCTGTTTCAAACAGAACATAGCCTTTTTCCGGCTGCTTATTCTCATAGCGTTTCAACACTTTGCGCGCTTCTTCGAAAGGCCAGGCTCGGGCATTGAGGGCTCTGTCGCGCAGTGTTGTTGTCATCGCTTTTTCTCATTCTGTTAAGGATAATGGGCATAATGCGCCAAACGCGCCGGAAACTAGGCTTGGCAGCCCGGTTCGTCAACTATGGGGCTATAGATTGCTATGCAGCCCTGGATTCCCGCCTTCGCGGGAATGACGAGATTTATATACCACCGCCCCCCAACAGCGGCAGGCGAAAGTGATGCAGGCCGCCCCGGTCACCTGCCTGTGCGGGAACGTCAGGATTTGTGTTGTGCGCCACCGTCACCCCGGACTTGATCCGGGGTCCAGAGCGGCAGCCGCCGACCTATCCGGCAGGAATGGAATTATTCGGAGACCAGACCCAGGTCAATTTCCAGGGCGGCGCACAGCATTTGGCCGATCAGGATATGCATTTCCTGAATACGCGCCGTTGTATTGGACGGCACGATGATCATCGGTTCTGCCAGTCCAACCAGTTTACCGCCATCGCGCCCGGTCAGCGCCGCGGGGGTCAGGCCTTTGCGGCGCGCCATTTCCAGGGCAAGGGTCACATTCGGACTTTGCCCTGATGTGGTAATGCCAACGGCCACATCCCCGGCCCGGCCAATCGCTTCAATCTGTCGCGAAAAGACGTGATTGAAGCCCATATCATTGCCAATGGCGGTCAGGGCAGACGTATCAACGCTGAGCGCCAGGGCCGAAATGGGCGACCGGTCCGCGCGATAGCGCACGGCCAGTTCTGTCGCCAGATGCTGGGCATCCCCGGCGCTGCCACCATTGCCAAAAAACAGAATCTTGCCGCCCCGGCGAATACAACTGGCCCAGACGGACAGCATCTTCGCCATATCCTCACGGCATGCCTCATGTGTCCGCGCCAGGACAGAGGCATGTTCGGCAAATTCATCGTCAAAGAAGGTCTCAGAAACGCTCATGCGCGCAGATTACTCTGCGTCTGCCGTGCGAACAAGTGCCGCTTCACGCTGAAACAGGGCTGCGTCAAAAGCGGCCAATTGGCGTTGCACGCGCCCATACAGCGTGTCGGCCGGATAGTCGCCGGACTTACCCGACTTTCCAATCTTAAGCCCGGTCATAAGACTGGCGGCTTCTTCCACCGTCTGGACGGTATGCAGGTGGAATTTACCTGCGGCAATGGCATCGCGCACAGCATCATCGACCACCAGCCCATCAGCCACAGAATCCGGCACGATAACCCCCTGACTGCCGGTCAGACCCCGTGCCGCACACAGCTTGAAGAACCCTTCAACCTTATGATGAACACCGCCTACCGCCTGGGCATCCCCGCGCTGATTGACCGATCCGGTAATCGCAAGATCCTGTCGCAAAGGGGCACCCGCCAGATCTGATAGAACGGCAATCAGTTCCGCCATAGAGGCACTGTCCCCTTCTACACCGCCATAATTCTGCTCAAAAGTGATGGAGCAATTAAAGGATAGGGGCGCGGTACGGGCGAATAGGCCGGAAAGATAGCCCTGCAACACCAAAGCGCCCTTTTGCTGGATAGGGCCGCTCATCGCGATCTGGCGTTCAATATTCAAGACACCGTGACGCCCGACACTGGCCCGGGCCGTGATGCGCGACGGGCCACCAAAGGCGTGATCACCGGTGTCGCGGACTGTAAGGCCGTTAATTTGACCAATCACCGATCCTTCGGTCGCGATCATCACCACGCCACGGTCAATCATATCCTGACTGCTGACCTCAACACGGTTATTGCGTTGCTCCTGTTCCCGACGCGCCTTGATCAGGTCCGCCTCTGTCAGGGCCCCCTTCCCCGATGTCCGGGCAGCGGCTTCTGATATCAGATCATCCAGCAATTCAAGGCTGGCAGACAGGCGGGTCCGATCGCCGATCATGCGCGCCGCAAGCCCCAGCAAATAAGAAATCGCCCCGTCCTTCAGCCCCCGGCCGGTCTGGGCCTTGGCCCGCGTCTGCAACACGGTGCCATAGATCGACAAATTCGCTGCACTGGCGGGCATATCCTGGGCGATATCCGCCTTCACCTTAAACAAAGCGCGAAAATCAGGGGAGGGAGAATATCCACCATAATACAGTGCAGGCGTTCCCACGATAACCACCTTCAACGACAAAGGAATGGCCTTTGGCGAGGGCGCGCCTGTCACCGGCATGGCCTTCTGGCGGTGGCGTTCTTCAATGCGGATATATCCATCCCGCAGGGCAGATATCAACGCCTGCCAACTGCCAGGCAGCGCCGCCAGTGCATCGGCACGCAATACCAGCACCCCGCCATTGGCCCGATGCAATGCGCCCGGCCGGATCAGGGTGAAATCCGTTTCCAGATGGGACGCGCCGGGCCGATACTGAATTTCGCCAAACAGGTTCTCATAATCAGGGGTCGATTCCAGTATGACCGGCGGGCATTTGGTATCGCCATTATCGACCAACAGATTAACCGCATACCGTCGTTCTGGCTTTTCCACCGCAATGGGCTGCCCCTGAGGGTCGACCGCAGGCCCGAAGCTGCGCAGGTGATCCAGAATATCCTGTTCCAGTTCAACGAACCATCTATTCAGCCCCTGTCCAGAAAACTGCGCAATCAAAGGTCGCAACAAAATATCGCAAGCATCGCGGGCGACATCCTGTGTAATGTCGCCAATCGCCTGCATGAGGCCGGCACGATCCTGAGTGATTTCCTCATTGATCGCCTGTAACTTCGCAATCAATTGCTTGGCATTGGCGGTCATCGCCTCCCGATCTTCCGCGGGGACTTTATCCCAGGGCAGCGCGGCCCCCTGAGGATCCACCGGGGCCAGGGCCGGTCCCTGTTCGCCCTGGAATATGCCCAGACCAAGCTGAGCTGCTTCCTGCCGCAGGCCAGCCAGGGCAGCTTCCGCCTTTTTGGTCAAACGCTGTGTGACGGCCTGAACACGCGCCTGATAGGTCTCCCCCTCGAATGTCTGTTTCAGGGCGGTGCGTAGCTGGGCGATGAAATGTTCCATCGACTGTCGCAATTTCCTGCCAGATCCAGCAGGCAGTTCGAAGGGTTTGGGCCGATGTGGGCGCAGAAAATTGTTTAGATAGACCCAGTCGCTGGCCGGCTTTTTCGACGCGTTGCAGTCACGCAGATAGGCCAGGGTTTCCGTCATCCGTCCGGCCCGATCCGGCCCCAGAACAAAGATATTGAAACCGGGCGTTTGCATCGACAATCCAAAGTCCAGGGCAGCGCGGGCGCGCTCATGGCTGGAAAGATCGAACAAGGTCGCCGCCTTGCGCGCCTTCCATTTAAAGCGCGGAATACCAACCTTGTCGGCTTTCAAACTGCGCGCGACCATAAAATCCTCCACCAGAACAGACTGTCTAAACACATAACACTGTCACCTTGATACACTGGCAGGCTAGGCCGTTACAGCACATTGGAAAAGCCGGATATTTTGACACAGCCAGGTCGTGCAGAAAGTCTTGTCTGTTCGATGGCATCGGATACTGTCGGTGTCATGACAGTGACACTTGATCAAATCTATCGTTTTCCCGTTAAGGGAATGGGGCCGGACCCTTTGGACAGCGTCGCCTTGCAAGAGGGCGATGGACTGCCCTTTGACCGTCATTGGGCGGTTGTGCATGGCTCCAGCAAGGTCGACCCCGCCGCCCCGACCTGGGCAAAGAAGGCGAATTTTCTGTGTCTGGCCCGGGATGAAAAACTGGCGCAACTGGATATCGCTTTTGATGAAGAAACCCGCACCCTGACGGTTCTGCGCAAGGGAAAACAGATCAGCCGCGCCAGGCTGGACGACCATATGGGGCGAACCCTGTTACAGACATTCCTAGCAGGCTTTATGCCCGACGGCCCACGGGGCAACCCGAAGGTTGTTGAGGCCCCGCAAGGTGTTGCCTTCACCGATGTCGAAGCCGCTAAAGTTTCGATCATCAACATGGCCAGCGTCCGGGATATTGAGCGTGTAACGCGCGAACCCGTTGACCCGATGCGGTTTCGCGGCAATCTGTATCTGGAAGGCCTGGATGCCTGGAGAGAGTTCGACTGGGTCGACAAGCAAATTCAAATCGGGGACTGTGTCTTACAGGTTCTGGAGCGCATTGACCGCTGTGCGGCAACCAATGTCAATCCACAGACCGGCACCATCGATATGAACATCCCGCTGAGCCTGCGAAAAGGCTTTGGTCACATTGATTGCGGTATTCATACGAAGGTTGTCCGCAGCGGCACGATCAAGCTGGGCGATACGATCACTGTGCTATAACGCATCATGCGGTCGCATGAGCGGAAGAAAACCACGCATCATGCGGTCGCATGAGCGGATGGGGTTGTTACCCTTCGATCTCTTCCCGCAGAATTTCCAGTTCCAGCCATTTTTCCTCTGCCACGGCCAGGGCAGATATCGTTGTTTCCAGAGCCTTTGAGGATTTTTCCGCCAATTCCCGTTTTTCTGTAAAAACTTTAGGGTCAGCCAATACGGCCTCCAGCTTAGCCTTCTGAGCGCGCAGGGTTTCAATCTGACCCGGCAAGGTTTTCAGGGCTTCGCGCTCTTTCATCGAAAACTTGCGCTTGGCATCGGATGTGGTGGCCGACAGCATTGGTTTCGCCGCTGATTTGGTGGATTTCTGGGCCGTTGCGTTTTCTTTGATATCGCGAATGGCGCTGCCACGCTGGTCCAGCATATCGCTATAGCCGCCCGCATATTCCTGCCAATGGCCCTTCCCTTCGGCAACCAGAACCGATGTGGCGACACGATCCAGGAAATCGCGGTCATGGCTGACCAGAATGACGGTGCCTGGATAGTCGTTCAGCAACTCCTGCAACAGGTCCAGGGTTTCAAGGTCCAGATCATTGGTCGGTTCGTCCAGGATCAACAGATTGGACGGCCGCGTCAGCGCCCGGGCCAGCATTAATCGCCCCCGCTCTCCCCCTGACAGCCGCCCAATGGGCTGGCGCGCCTGTTCCGGGGTGAACAGAAAGTCTTTCATATAGCCGATGACATGGCGGGATTGACCGTTCACGATCACCTTGTCGCTGTCACCGCCGGTCAGGGCATCCTGCAAGGTGACATCGGGTTCCAGTTCCGCGCGGCGCTGATCCAATGTCGCAATCTCCAGCGCGGTGCCCTGAATGGCCGTGCCACTGTCTGGTGCCAGTTCTCCGGTCAAAAGCTTCAACAGGGTCGTTTTGCCCGCCCCATTCGGCCCGATGATTCCCAACCGGTCGCCCCGCAGCACCCGCAGCGACAGGTCTTTAACAATCGCGCGGCTGCCAAAGGATTTCGACATATCCTCGGTTTCCATCACCCGCTTGCCAGAGGTACCCGCATCCCCGGCGGCCAGCGTTACCGTGCCCTGGGCACGACGATAGTCACGCCGGTCCTGGCGCATGCTGACCAGATTGCCCAGGCGTTTCTGGTTGCGCTTGCGCCGGGCGGTAACGCCATAGCGCAGCCAGTCTTCTTCCATTGCAATCTTGCGATCCAGCTTATGTCGGTCCCGCTCTTCTTCCTCCAGCGTCTGGTCGCGCCAGGCCTCAAAGGCTTCGAAACCACGATCCATACGCCGGGCGCGACCCCGATCCAGCCACAAAGTCGCTTTGGACAATCGTGTCAGAAAACGCCGATCGTGGCTGATCAGGATCAGGGCAGAGCGCAAGCCCAGGATCTCTTCTTCCAACCATTCGATGGCTTCCAGATCCAGATGATTGGTCGGCTCATCCAACAGCAGGATATCGGGCTCTGCGGCCAGGACCCGCGCCAGGGCGGCGCGGCGGGCCTCTCCTCCAGACAGGGTCATCGGATCTTCTGCCCCTGTCAGGCCCAAACGCTCCAACAGATAGGAAACGCGATAGCCTTCCATGTCCAGATCCAGCCCATCCTGGGCATACTCCAGCACGGTCTTATATCCAGACAAGTCCGGTTCTTGCGGCAGATAGCGCACCGTCGTTCCGGGATGAACCCACCGCTTGCCGGAATCGGGCTCAATCTGTGCTGCTGCGATTTTCAACAGGGTCGATTTGCCAGACCCATTACGCCCGACCAGGCACAGGCGTTCGCCCGGTCCAATGGACAGGCTGGCCCCATCCAGCAGTGCGTGACCGCCAAATGTCAGGTGAATATCGTCTAGTGTCAGGAGTTGTCTTGCCATGCCCCGCGATGTACGCGCCCCGCCACAACTCGGCAAGCGAATTGAGGGGGATTTTATCGGAATTTACCGGATTATAACGAAAGCTCTTCCCAGCGGCGCAAATATATCCGGAACCAGGGGGTAAACGCCTGGGGTGTTGCGGATACTTCGGCGCACAGATGATCCAGGGAAACCCATCGAGTCTCGCTGACTTCATCAGGATTGATAGCAAGGGTGATACGTTTTGGATCCGCCTGCCCACGAAACACAACGACCTGTTCATGCTCCCACAGGCCGCCGCCCACATCCGCGCGATACTCGACAGTTGTCCGGCGTTCCAGGGGAATCGTCAGGCCCAATTCCTCCCGCATGCGCCTTGCTGCGCACTCCTCATGGCTTTCCCCGAAATGTGGATGGGTGCAGCAGGTATTCGCCCATAAGCCACCGCAATGATACTTTTCCGCTGCCCGCCGCTGGATCAGCAATTCCCCTGATAGAGAGAAGACAAAGGCCGAAATCGCCTGATGGAACACACCCAAGCGATGGGCCTCCATCTTCTCAATCGGATATAGCGACTGATCCGCCGCAATCGCGGGGATCATCCCGGATGCGCGCACAGCGCCTGATTTGGGCGGAACATAGGTCACGCCGTTGCCCGGTTCAGGCCCATCTGGGACCAGATTTCTGACAGGGCATTGATCAGCTTATCGATATCCTCATTGGTATGCAGCGGAGATGGGGTAACGCGCAAACGCTCCGTTCCCCGGGCGACGGTCGGATAATTGATCGGCTGAACATAAATGCCATGTTCATGCAGCAATTGATCGCTGATCTGTTTACACAGAACCGGATCCCCCACCATGACCGGCACGATATGGCTGGGATTGGGCAGATGCGGCAGACCCGCGGCATCAAGGCGACGGCGCACCAGGGCGACACGCTCTTCCTTGCGGTGCCGCTCGATCTGGCTGACCTTTAAATGCTTCACACTGGCGCGCGCACCAGCGGCGATTGCCGGCGGCAGGGCGGTTGTGAAGATAAAGCCTGCGGAAAAACTGCGGACAAAATCACACAGGGCTTCCGACGCGGCAATATACCCCCCAATCACCCCAAAGGCTTTGGCCAGGGTACCTTCGATCACAGTCAACCGATGGGCCAGGCCTTCCCGTTCTGATATGCCGCCGCCGCGCGGACCGTACAGGCCCACCGCATGCACCTCGTCCAGATAGGTCATGGCATTGTATTTATCGGCCAGATCACAGATTTCCTTGATCGGTGCGATACAGCCATCCATTGAATAGACACTTTCAAAAGCGATCAGTTTGGGACGATCCGCTGGCAGGGATTTCAGCACCCGTTCCAGATCCGCCACATCATTATGTTTGAAGACGACCTTATCTGCGCGAGAATGGCGGATGCCTTCGATCATCGACGAATGGTTCTTTTCGTCTGATATCACGATGCAGCCTGGAATTTTTGAGGCCAGCGTCGACAGGGTCGCCCAGTTCGAGACAAAGCCCGATGTAAACAGCAGGGCGGATTCCTTGCCATGCAGATCGGCCAATTCCTGCTCCAACAATACGTGATAGTGATTAGTGCCGGAAATGTTCCGGGTGCCCCCCGCACCCGCGCCGCATTTGTCCATCGCCTCGTGCATGGCATTCAGAACCGTCTGATTCTGGCCCATACCCAGATAGTCGTTGGAGCACCAGACCGTGACGTCGCGCTCTCCGTCTTCGGCATGATGCGTGGCCCGGGGAAAGTTCCCACGTTGGCGTTCCAGATCGGCAAAGATCCGATAGTTCCCCTCTTCGCGCAAATCGCTCAAGGCATCCTGGAAATAGCCTTCATAATCCATGGTTCAACCTCCCACTCGGGTTCTTGGGCCTTATCTGGCCTGTGTTATCCCTCTACGGCGTTCCCGCAACAGTGGCGTTGCGTTTCACAGTGTCGGGAGCCGGTTCCACCGGCCGGGTTTCTGACTTGGGCGAAATTGCCCATTTCCAAAGGGCTGCGTCCTGAATGGGCAGCACCAGCAACCAATGTTCCAGCAAGGCCAGCGCCATCATGGTGCCGACCAGCATCGCGGCTGTGATCTGAAACGCACTGCCATGAGCACCATGATAGATCAACGCGGCCAACACTGTTCCCGCAGTGACAGACAGGGCAAAGAAAGCGGAGATACGCCGGGTCCCAAAGTAACTTTTCAGGTAAGCCAGATGCGGTGGCAAAAGATCAGCGGCCAAATTGGCAACGCCAAAAAAGACATTCAGTTTCGCACTGAGCCGCATGATCCACAAAACGCCAAATGTCCACCATGCAACGCGATTGGTACCATTCTCTGACAATAGAATGATGACCAGCCCGGAGACCAGAATGGCCAACTCGTGGTACAGCACCGTCCCCGCCGCCAACAGGAATTTCTTCCCCGCGCCAGTACCCTTGGGCAATGCATGTTGAACCGGACCAGTGACATAGCCCAGAAGGAACATAACCTCGTTCCAGGCCCAGATTCCCAGACCACAGCCAAAGGCCAGATAAGCCCCGGCAACCGTTGTCATATCCCGGGTCAACCAGACGCCGATAAGGCTTGCAAATAGAAGGACGGTAACACCGATCAGAATCCAACCCCGTGCCTTGGGCGCGCGACCATCGGTCATAAAGACCAGTCCAGTGGAAAACCACCAGATGAAGACCGCAAAAAACAGAGGGATCAGATATGTGTCCATCCTGTCTGTAACCTCCTACCAGGCCGGCTGCATGCGGCTGGTTTCCGGGATTTCGTTGCTGATCGTCGGCAACATATACAGACGCGCAAAGGTCGCAGCCGCTGCCAGGGTCAATGCTGCCTTCTTAATCCGTCCAGCCCCCTTCATCCGGTCATTCAGCACCCGCAGACGCTCAAACCCTGCCCGAAGTTTCGGATTGTCCGTATCCAGTGTGAAGGGAAAAACCTGCTTGGTGATTTCAGAGCAGATATTGAAGACTTTGTAGTCATACTCGGTTGGGTCAAGTTGCGCCGCCTTATGGAATTCCGGGCGGTTGTGATCGCGTACATACATGGTCGCGTAGACCGCCATCAGGAAGAATCGGATCCACAACTTGTTGTGGCCTTTCAACAATTCCGGTTGGGAACGCATCAACAGGGCAAAAGCCTCCCCATGGCGGAATTCGTCATTACACCAGCGCTCAAACCATTTGAAGATCGGATGGAAGCGCAGTTCCGGATGCCGTTCAAACTGGCGGAAGATCACGATGTAACGGGCATAACCGATCTTCTCTGACAGATAGGTGGCATAGAAGATGAATTTGGGCCGGAAATAGGTGTATTTCTTCGCCTTGGTCAGGAAGCCCAGATCAATCCCGATATTATATTCTTTCAGCGCGTCATTGATGAAACCGGCATGGCGGCTTTCGTCCCGCGCCATCAGTTTGAACAATTCGCACATATCCGGATTGGAACCACGCTTGCGCATTTCCGCATACAGGATGCAGCCCGAAAATTCCGACGTCATGGAACTGACCAGGAAATCGACGAACTCTTTGCGCAAGGCTGGCGGCAGATCGTCCAGACTGGGCGCTTCCCAGTTTTCGTCCTTCTTGAAATGCAGGCGGTTCGGGTCGCTGCGCATTTCCGCGATCAGCGCATCCCATTCCTTGCGCACTGGGGTGACATCCATCTTGTCCAGAGCATCGAAATCCGTGGTGTAAAAGCGCGGGCTCAACACCGTTGATTCCTTGGCGATATTTAAAGTGTCATCGGTCGTGATCGACATGCTGGTGATGGTCATTATGCATCTCCTGCTGAAAAGCTGACTTCCAAAAGCTCCAGGCATTCAAGACGTCCTGTAAGCTTGGTCCAGGCGCGCTCCACCCGTCCGGCCCGTTGTACTTCCGCTGTCCGAAACAGAGTGAATTTGGACCCGTAAGGGGCAACGATCTTGTCCCCCAGAACACGCACCGTATCCCCTGGACCGACGGGCACATTCGCCTTCAAATCGACATGGGCATAGACACCATCAAATGTGTTTTCGACATCCACGACACAGGGCACTTCTGACACAAGGCGCTTAAAGAAGTGCGGGTTTGCAGCGGGTTGAGGGTCTAAATCAGGGCTCATCTCAGTCTCATCCTTATGACGCGTGGGCAAAAAACAGGCGGCTGAACGCTTGTGCATTTGTTGGCCCGAAAGCGTTCAGGAACACTTCCCGATTGGTCTGTGGGTCCGACAAGATCAAGGCGCCATCTGCCGTCAGGATCAGGTGAAACGGGGGCGTCGGGCCAATTCCCATCGACCGGCGCTCTCTGGCAAACCCCCGCAAGACACCTCGCACGAAGCCATCTTCCTTTGGCTCCACGGCGGTAATGATGGCAGAGGTTTCACCATCCAGAACAGCAATCGCGCCATTGGGTTGATCCGCAAATCCAATGGCGCGGATACGGGTTTCACCCGCCTGGATGATTTCTTGAATATCCGCGTCACGCTGGGCGGTGGTCTGATGCTTCTGATAGCTGGACCAGGCCGATAGGATAAGTGTCAAAGCCACCATCACCGCGACTGCGATCAACAAGGGCCGCGGGACGGCGGTGTCATGATGATGATGAACTGGCTTCATCGGATCGTTCCTTTAGCGTGACGCGGAGTCATCAAGCTCTACTCCGCTGGTTCCGGCATCATGCCTGGCGCTTGCTGGGCTTCTGTCTTCTCTTCCATGAAGGTGACAGGGTTGCCAGCAATCGCGTCAGCCAATAGCTGTGCCACTTTTTCTGGATTCTTCACTGCACGCAGCATTGGCTGCGGACGAGCAAATTTCATCGGACGAACAAAGGGCCACATGTGAATATAGCCAACCCGATGCTGTCCCCCGAAATCCAGAGGCAGATCCCCTGTCCCATCCCCGCAAATTCGCATATCTGCAGATTTAACGAGAGAGAATGGCAAATTAACCGTCAGCGTCAGGGCCATGCCGAACCGCATCACCAGTCGCTTTGACGTGATCGTGTAGACCGTGGTGCGGGCATAGAACCATGCCAGCAAACACAGAACACCAACCGTCACCGCCGCGATGGGGGCCATCATCGCAAAAGTCCTGCCGACATCTGCCAATGTCTGCCCATCATGATACCCAGAGGCCGCGCCCCAGGCCAGCAGGATGGCGAAATAGATCGCAACCTTTCGAACATGAAAGACGCGATAGGCAAGCCCGGTCCAGCTCGGCTTGCCCCGCCACAGGATGCGCTCATCCTCCGGCGGGGCTTCCGGCAGGCCCTCTACGGGTTCAAACTCGTGCTCGCCAATGACAGGGGCCGATTTCATAGCAACGGCTCCGACCGGGACGGCGTCGCATACAGGGTGCCGCCGCCATAGAAGCCACAGATCTTATCTTCTTCCAGGCGTGTCACCACATCTGGATTCTTGGTCGCGGGAACCTGAACGAAATGTCCACCCAGGATCGATTTGACCTTGATCTGCCGGCGCTTGGCATCGACCCGCGACAGGGTCATCGGCAACAGACGCATGCCCGCACCTGGGACATCGACTTCCAGATAACGAATGATGTATTCGCCGGTATCGACCCAGATATCGGCAACCGTGCCACCAACAACGCCATCGGCCCCGACAACATCCATGCCACGGGGATCAGGATCATCTTCATCCACATGGAAGCTGCCCGCGATCCGCAGCGGCTTCAGTTTTGGAGACCCGTCGATCGCGGCGTCTGGAATATCCTGACGCTGCGCATAGGCAGCGGGACCAACCCCGTCGACCATCGGATTGCCGGTGGGAACCAGGGGTGCACCAGGATGACCGGCCGACGGCTTGGCTGCTATCGGGCGATCATCAGACAGGCCATTGGGGGCCATCACCGTAGACCCATCCGCCATACGGAAGGTCTTGGGGGATGGTACATCGGGATAACCCCGACTGGACGCGCGGGGATTGCGCTCCGTCAGATCATTCTGCAGCGGATAACCTTCCCGCTTGCTTTCCTGATGCAGATGGAGAACCAAAAATGCAAAGAATACCCAGAATACATACAGCACGATCTGCGCTGCATCGATGTATCCTGTTATCGCTCCGACTTCCATGGGAAACCTCCCTTTCTTTATGGTCTAAGCCGCTCTCGGCTAGCCCGGAAATTGAACCAGGCCAAATTTTGTTCCAACAGGTACGGACTTTTCAGACCGGTAATTGACCAACGGCCCGATCGCCGCCAGCGTGGCAAACAACAGCAAAATTTCTAAATGATAGACGACCGAATACCCCACCGACGGATCGGTCAGGGCCACACCCAAAGCACCCTTGGCAGACAATGTGCCGACAAAGTCCCGCAATGCCCCGCCCAGGAAGGCGGCGACACCGGTTGCGGTCGCGGTCACCGCGCCCCAAGCCCCCAGCGCCAGACCGCTGTAGCCATCCCGTGCAAGGGCCATCGCCGCCGTTAATGTTCCTGTGACAAACAGCCCGCCGCCCACACCAATCATAAACGTGCCGATGCGGAACAAGGTCGGCGAATGAAACGGCGCAGAGAAAATTACAGCGGAAAAGGCAAAAACACCTATTACCGCACCGAACCCAGCCAACCGATGCACGTCACCGCCCTGGCCCAATTTGCGTGCCGAATAGGCCAGACCCAACAGGGTCCCCCCCGCCAGCAATGCCGTCAACAAAGTGGTTGCACTGACGCTGAGACCCAGGATTTCGCCGCCATAGGGCTCTAACAGGATATCCTGCATACTAAAGGCGGCGGTTCCCAAACCAACCGCAATCAACAGACGCTTCACCCGACCCGCCGCCAGAAATTCGTTCCAGCTTTCCTTAAAACTGGGGCGTTCCAGATCAGGTGCGGTTTGTGCCGGATCGCGGGTTTCCTGTTTCCAGACCGCAATCAGGTTCAAGACGACGGTCACCGCCGCTGCGCCCTGAACCAGTTGGATCAGCAGTTTTGGATTATAATTCTGCAACAGAAAGCCATAGACCAAAGACGCCCCGACCATGCCGACCAACAGCATGACATACAGCAGCGCCACAACGCGGGGGCGCTTGTCTTCCGGGGAAATGTCTGTCGCCAGCGCCAGACCGGCAGTCTGGGTCGTATGCATGCCCAGGCCAACCATCAGGAAGGCCAGGGCTGCGCCAACGACGCCAAGCTCCTGCGGCCCGCCGCGCACATCACCCGACAGAACCAACAGTGCGAAGGGCATGATCGCCAAGCCGCCAAACTGCAACAGCGACCCGTACCAGATATAAGGCAGGCGCCGAACGCCCAGATAGGATTTATAGGTATCGGACTTAAACCCGATCAAAGCCCGGAACGGGGCAACCAATAGGGGCAGGGAGACCATCACCGCCACAACCCAGGCCGGCACATTTAATTCAACGATCATTACGCGGTTCAATGTCCCGGTCAGCAGCACGGCTGCCAATCCAACGCTGATCTGAAACAGGGATAAGCGCAACAGGCGACCCAGTGGTAGTTCCGTTGAGGCGGCATCCGCGAAAGGCAGATATTTTGGTCCTAACTGAGACCAGAACCGCTGAATCTTTTTGACCCGGCTGCGTTTCATCGCACCACAAGCTCCTGTGCGTGGGACATGTAAAATCCGGTCGTAACCCGCAAATCACGCCCAGTGCTCCATCCCTGAATTTCAGGACGGGCCAGGAATAACTGACGGATTTTGGTGTTGCTGATCGGCTCAATGAAGGGTGCGCGGTTGCCTTGCGGAAACATCCGCCCGACCGCATGCATCACTGTCAGCATCGGGGTGCGCGGCGCATGGGTGAACAGGATCGACTTGCGTGTGCGCTTGGCCAAACCAGCCAGCATCGCTGCCATATCTGCGGCCTTATAATGGATCATACTGTCCATCCCGACGACATGATCAAATGACCCCAGATCAGGGGACAGCATATCGCCAGACAACCAGGCCACGGTGCCCGCCAGATCCGTCGGTGCGCGCTCCCGCGCCAATTCCACCAGGGTCGGGGACAGATCAATTGCCGTCACATCCGCGCCCCGTCTGGCCGCCTCTATCGACAGAGCACCGGTGCCACAGCCTGCATCCAGGATTGTCACACCAGTCAAATCTTGTGGCAACCAGGACAGCAGGGCATTGCGAATCTGATCCCGACCAGCCCGAACGGTCGCGCGGATCTTGCTGACCGGGGCATCGGTGGTCAGCTTCGCCCAGGCTTCAACCGCAGTGCGATCAAAATAGGTCTCTAACTGACCCCGGCGTGCAATATAGGTTCCGGTTTCCATTGGTCCGGCCTTTCTCAATCAAAGCCCAGAAAGTCAAAAATATCGCGGTCCTTCATCGGGATCGCATCCAGCGGTTCCACCCCGGCATACAAAGTAGCAGCCAGCTTCATATACTCGTTCTGAACCGCCTCAAGTTCCGGCGATGGTTCCATTTCAAACAGCACACTTTTCTTCAATCGGCTGCGACGAATGACATCCAATTGTGGGAAATGGGCCAGGGTCTTCAGGCCCACGGCCGCGTTGAAGCGGTCTATCTCATCGGTGGCATCGCTGCGATTGGCGATGACGCCGCCGACGCGAACATCATAATTCTTGGCCTTGGCATTGATCGCCTGGACAATGCGGTTCATCGCAAAGATCGAGTCAAAGTCATTCGCAGTCACGATCACCGCGCGTTCGGCATGCTGCAGCGGCGCGGCAAATCCGCCGCAAACCACATCACCCAACACATCGAAGATCACCACATCGGTATCTTCCAGCAGATGATGTTCCTTCAGCAGTTTTACGGTCTGGCCGACGACATAGCCGCCACAGCCGGTGCCAGCGGGCGGGCCACCGGCCTCCACACACATCACACCGTTATAGCCTTCGAAAACGAAATCTTCGATGCGCAGCTCTTCGGCATGGAAATCAACCTGCTCCAGCGCATCAATCACGGTGGGTTGCAGTTTTTTGGTCAGGGTGAAGGTGGAGTCATGCTTGGGATCACAGCCGATCTGCAGCACCCGCAGGCCCAGCTTTGAAAAAGCAACCGACAGGTTGGAAGATGTCGTTGATTTCCCAATCCCCCCCTTGCCATAGACGGAAAAGACCTTGGCCGTGTCAATCTGCATGGCCGGGTCCAGATGCACCTGAACGCTGCCATCGCCATCCATGCCACGGCGCAATCCTTGAGGCTTGGCCACCGTCGATTTCGCTAGGGTCGATCCGTCGCGCTTCATTGTGTCGAGTACAAAACTCATGCCGCTGCCTCCGCGTTAATGCCTTCGAGCCGGTCTTCCAACTCGTCTCCCGCTGCCTGAAGGGCAGCGAGCGTTTCGGGATCTGGTGTCCAGTAATTGCGCTCATGCGCTTCCAGCAGACGGTTGGCGACGCGCGCCGATGCCTTTGGATTAAGCTCCGCCATCCGGCGACGCATGTCTGGATCCAGGACGTATGTTTCTGTGATCTGTTTAAAGACCCAGGGGGTGACTTGACCGGTCGTCGCCGACCAGCCCAGTGTGTTGGTGACGCAGGCTTCAATCTCGCGCACGCCTTCATAGCCATGCTTCAGCATGCCTTCATACCAGGTCGGGTTCAGCATGCGGGTGCGCGCTTCCAGGGAAACCTGTTCCGTCAATGTACGGATTTTGCCGTCATTGCTGGTCTGATCCCCGATATAGACGGGAATGCCCACGCCGCCGGAGGCGGTTTTTGCGGCCCTGGTAATGCCGCCCAGCGTATCAAAGTAATGATCGATGGTGGTCACACCCACTTCCACCGATTCCAGATTTTGATAGGCCAGTTGCACACCGGCCAGCATCGTATTCATCAATGCCTTTTGCGGCTGCGGGCTGCCATTCACGCCATAGGCGAAGCTTTTATGTTCCGTGAACATGGCGCCCAGTTCGCCTTCGTCCTGCCATTGGCCGCTGCCGACCAGACCATTAACGTTGGAACCATAATTGCCATCGGAATTGCTGAACACGCGCAGGGCTGCCGTGTCCATGTCGCAGCCCTTTTCCACCTGATAGGCCAGCGAATGCTTGCGAACGAAATTCATATCCAGCGGCTCATCCGCCTTGGATGCCATAAGGGCTGCTTGCGCCAACAACTTGGTCTGCAAGGGCAACAGATCCCGGAAGATGCCAGACAGGGTCATAACAACATCAATCCGGGGACGCCCAAGCTCTTCCAGCGGGATCAAAGAGGCCCCAACCAAACGCCCGAAACTGTCAAAGCGGGGTTTAGCCCCAAACAATGCCAGGGCCTGACCAATCGGCCCACCTTCGCTTTTCAGATTGTCGGTACCCCACAGAACCATGGCGACCGATTCCGGGAAGCCATTGCCGTCAGCCACATGGCGTTCGATCAAGCGTGTTGCTTGCCGCGCCCCATCTTCAACCGCAAAGGCGCTGGGCAGGCGGAAGGGGTCGAAGCCATGAAGATTCCGCCCGGTTGGTATGATTTCAGGCGTGCGCAGGATATCGCCTCCCGGAACAGGCCGCACATAACCGCCGTCCAGGGCATGGATTAGGGCACCCAGTTCATGATCTTTTGCCAGCAGAGCATTTGACCGAACCAAGCCCGCCAAAGCCGCCATTTCTTCAGCGGATCCAGATAATCCGGCCATTTTCGCCGCCGCCTTGGCATCCGCCCCGGCAACAATCGCCTGAATGGCACTGCGCGGCAGGGCCTGGTCATAGGCCGACTGGCTCATCAATTCCAACAGATCTATACGGGCGTCTTGTGACATGCCCTGGCCGACAATATGCAGACCATCCGGGATCAGGGTCGCTTCCAATTCCCGCAACCGGGTCTGTAATTCAAAGATTTCCGGTTCGGAGGAAACGCCCCACTGTGGGTGGTCTTCCGCCAGGTCCAGGGCGACAGCCTGACTTTGAATGATTTCCGCCAGACCCATGCGCGATTCGACGTCATCTGGATGTGACGACCGCCACCGATCCAGCGAGGCCTTCAAATCGATCAGCCCTTTATACAGACCTGCCTTATGTACCGGTGGGGTCATATAGCTGATCAACGTCGCAGCGGACCGGCGCTTGGCAATCGTCCCTTCTGACGGGTTGTTTGCGGCATACAGATAGAAATTCGGCATGGACCCGATCAGCCGTTCCGGCCAGCAGGTTGCCGACATGCCCGCCTGTTTGCCCGGCATGAATTCCAAGGCACCATGGGTGCCAAAATGCAGCGCCGCATCGGCCTGGAACTCTTCCCGCAGATAGCGATAGAAGGCGGAAAAGGCATGGGTCGGGGCGAAGTCTTTTTCAAAGAGCATCCGCATCGGATCCCCTTCATAGCCAAAACCCGGCTGAACCGCGACCAGGACATTGCCGAACTGCATGCCCAGCACGAAAAGGGACCGACCATCGGTCAATTGCCGACCCGGCGCGGGCCCCCAACAGGCTTCGATCTGTTTCAGATAGGGTTCATTCCGAACGTGATCATCGACCGATATCGTCGCATGGACATTGGCATCGGTTCCGTATCTGTCGCTGTTCCCGCTGAGAACCAGTGCGCGCAGGGCGTCGGCATCCTGAGGCAGATCGCCCACTTTGTATCCCTGGGCCTTCATTTCCGTCAGCGTGTTGAACAGGGATTCGAATACAGACAGGAAGGCCGCAGTTCCCGTCGCCCCGGAATTTGGGGGGAAATTGAACAGAACAACCGCGATTTTCTTCTTCGCCCGTTCGGTCTGGCGCAGGGATACGATCTTTTCGACCCGGCGGACCATGACATCGACCTGGACCGGATCAGCGACCATGGAACTGCCGCCTTCCACTTCTCCACCGCGGCGCCCGCCATAGACACTGGGCGCGATCACACCATCCAGTTCAGGGATCGCGACCATGATCGTTGCCTCAAATGGCATCAATCCCTGATCCGACCCACGCCACTGATCCAGGGTCTGGAATTCCAGCGCATGGCCCGACAGGCAGGGTACATTTAATCCATCCAGCATTTTCGATGCGGCGACGGAGTCATTATAAGCTGGCCCACCAACCAGAGAGAACCCGGTCAGGCAGATCATCGCATCCACCGTCGCCGTGCCATCCTTTTGGAAGAACTTCTCCACCGCCGGGCGCGAATCCAGACCATTGGCAAAAGCAGGGATCGCCCGCAGACCGCGCCGTTCCAGCGCCGTAATCACGCCGTCATAATGGCCGGCATCGCCTGCCAGCACGTAGGAGCGCAACAGGATCAAACCGACGCGGCCTTTTTCGGGCACGGCCATTTCCGGCAGATCTGCAACTTCCGTGACAGTGCGCGCGCCCAATCTGGGGTGATACAGACCAACATCTGGATAATCGATAGGCGGGGCCGCCTGAACCATGCTGCGCAAGGGTAACCGATCCCCCGCCGCGCAGGTCTGGATCAGGAAGCGAACCAGGCTGGCCAGGTTCACATCACTGCAGGCCAGCCAGTATTGCATGACCATGAAATAGGCCCGCACATCCTGGGCGGAACCTGGAATATATTTCAAAATGGCTGGCAGCCGACGCAGCATCGCCATCCGGTTTTCGCCGGAATTACACAATCCGCGACAGGCCTGTTGCGACTTACAGGGGATCGGCTGATTGCATTTCCGGTCTTTCTGGCCACCGGACCCTTTCAGCTTTTTCAACAGATTGATTGCAGCTGACGGCTTTGCCTGCATGTCGAACCGGCCCAGGCGTGTCAGCTTCACGATTTCTGCCGCAGACATGCAGGCAATCATCGCATCACAATTTTCCCGGCGGGCCATCAGATCAGGCATAACGGCCTGGATCTGGTTTTCAACAAACAGCATCGCCACCAGAATGATATCCCCCGTTGCGATATCCGCCCGGCAGGATGCCAAGGCCTTTTCCGATTTGTCCCAATCAACGGCGGCATGGAATTTCAGGTTAAGGCCGGGCAATTCTTGCTCAAGGACCGGACGGGCGCGGTCCATCGCCCCGCGCAACACGCTGTCGAGGCCGATAATCACAACATTGATCGGGACGGCGTTACCGTCCGAAATGCGCTTTTGCATCATACAATGTCTCTAAAGTGATCGGGGAAATGCCCTTTTCCCGCGCGTAAAGCTCTGTGTTCTTCCGTGCCTTGCCCCGCACGAAAAAGGGTATTTTCTTCAACTCTGCTTCTGCATCTGGCAGCCAGTCTGCGGTCCATTCTGTAAGGGTCGCCGTACTGTCGCCTGCTGGAGAGGGGGAAATCGGGTCCTGGGTTTCCGGGCGCTCTTTCACCGCGCCATGTCCCAGATGCGACGCCTGCGCATCGCCATGAAATTCGAAATCTTCCCGGAACATGCCCAGCAGATGTTCTTCCAGCCCCATCATCAGGGGATGCACCCAGCTATCAAAAATGACATTCGCGCCTTCAAATCCCATCTGAGGGGAGTAACGCGCCGGGAAATCCTGAACATGAACCGGGGCGGAAATCACCGCACAGCCAATCCCCAACCGCTTGGCAATATGGCGCTCCATCTGGGACCCCAGAACCATTTCCGGCTCCAGCGCTTCGATGGCAGCTTCGACTTCCAGATAATCGTCGCTGATAAGTGCTTCCAGACCGTATAGTTTCGCGGCATCACGGACATCGCGCGCCTGCTCCCGGCTATAGGTGCCCAGACCCACAACGTTAAAGCCGAATTCCTTATCTGCGATACGAGCAGCAGCAATGGCATGGGTCGCATCACCGAAGATGAAAACCCGCTTGCCGGTCAGGTAATTCGAATCCACAGACCGGGAATACCACGGCAGCCGTGTCGGGGATTGGGCCAAAACCTCACTTGGGTCGATATCGGCTATTTCTGCGACTTCCGCGATGAAATCGCGTGTTGCGCCAACGCCAATCGGCACCGTCCGTGTATAGGGTTGCTTGAAGGTGCGGTGCAGCCATTTCGCTGCTGTTTCAGCGATTTCCGGATACAGTACGACGTTGAAATCCGCATCACCCAAATTCTGAATATCAGCCGCAGTCGCATCCATTGGCGCGACGCATGCAACCTCTACCCCCAATGATGTCAGCAGCCGCGTGATTTCGGTTATGTCATCGCGGTGACGGAAACCCAATGCCGTTGGGCCCAGCAGGTTACAGCGTGGGCGCTGTCCCTGTGGGCGTGCAGGGCGCTGCCAACCGGCTTCCGGGGCCTTCGCCCCGGCAAGTCCGCGCACCAGATGATAAAAGGTTTCCGACGCGCCCCAGTTTTCCTTACGCTGATAAGATGGCAGTTCCAGGGGAACCACAGGAATGGGCAGATTTAGGGCTTTCGCAAGACCCGCAGGATCGTCCTGAATTAATTCAGCGGTGCAGGAAGATCCTACCAGCATAGCCGCTGGCTTGAACCGCTCATAGGCCTCGGCCATGGCAGATTTGAACAGTTCCGCTGTATCCGTTCCCAGATCGCGGGCCTGGAACGTCGTATAGGTGACCGGCGGGCGTTTCTGGCGGCGTTCAATCATCGTGAACAACAGATCCGCATAGGTATCCCCCTGCGGCGCATGCAGAACATAATGAACGTCCTGCATTGCAGTTGCGATGCGCATTGCCCCAACATGGGGCGGGCCTTCATATGTCCAGACGGTCAGTTGCATCGCGTCAGACCTCCAGCCGGGTGCGGCGCACCAGGGGGCGCGCGAAAAGTTCTGCCAGATCGCCCGCCTGCTCAAAGCCCTGGATCGGCGTAAAGACCAGTTCGATGGACCATTTCGTAGCGCGGCCTTCCGCCTCTAACGGGTTGGCCAGACCAAGACCACAGACGATCAGGTCCGGATTGCTGTCGCGGCATCGGTCCAATTGCTTCTCAACATCCTGCCCTTCGCTCAACTGCACACCCTCCGGCAACAGATCAAGTTCCTGTTCCAGGTGCTGGCGATGCAGGAAGGGGGTACCGACTTCGATCAGTTTCATGTCCAATTCACGGGCCAGGAATCGGGCCAGCGGCGGCTCCAATTGAGAATCCGGGAAAAAGAAAACACTCTTCCCGCCCAGCGTTTTCTTCTGGCGGTCAACAGCAACCCGGGCCCGTTCCTGCCCCGGTGCGACAACCTTCTGGAAATGCTCCGGATCGACAGCAAATGCCTGTGCCGCAGCTTTCAGCCACCGCGTTGTTCCTTCCGCGCCCAAAGGGAATGGCGCTGAAAGTCGTTTGGCGCCGCGATCTTCCAATATCCGACCGGTATCGCCCAAAAAGGGCTGGGCCAGAAGATATCGGGTATTGGGGCCAACCGGCGGCAGATAGCGGCTGTTGCGCGGCGGCAGAAAATAAACAGGACCAATCCCCAATTCTTCGAACAAACGACGGAATTGATCTTCCACCACATCCGCCAACGACCCCACGATCATCAACGAGGCGGGCGCATCGGCGTCTTCCATCGGCAATTCCGGAACCAGAGAGGCCAGACAGGCGTCTTCCCCCTGAGTGAACGTGGTTTCGATCCCACTGCCAGAATAATTCAGGATTCGGACATCTGGCATATATTGGCGCGACAACCGTTGCGCCGCGCGGGACAGGTCCAGCTTGATCACTTCTGAAGGACAGGATCCGACAAGGAACAGCAGTTTGATATCCGGGCGGCGCTGCAACAGGCGCGTTACCACCCGGTCCAATTCTTCATTCATATCGGCCAGACCGGCCAAATCCCGCTCGTCAATGATCGCCGTACCAAACCGGGGTTCCGCAAAGATCATCACGCCGGCGGCTGATTGGATCAGATGCGCACAGGTTCGCGACCCGACCACCAGAAAGAAAGCGTCCTGGATTTTACGATGCAGCCAGACAATTCCGGTCAGTCCACAGAAGACTTCCCGCTGCCCCCGCTCCCGGATCACAGGCTTTTCTGAATCCTGCCGAAGTGCGGGTGCCGTGGTGCAGGCGATTGGTTGGTCCAGAACAGAACTGCTCATAAGGCTATCCTCAACTGATCGGGGAAAGCCTTATTCGTGTCTGTTTCAGTGCGTGCCGGTTGCGCCTGAAGTCTTGCATGCTGAAGGCGCGCGGCCCGCAATTTCCAGATGAATTGCGCGGCGTTGATGACGTAGGTCGCATAGGCCGCCAAAGCCAGAAGCATCAGCTCAAAAGGCGTTGCCAGACCAAAAAACACCATTGCCAGATAGGCAGTGTGCAACGCCAGCACCAACATGCTGAACACATCTTCCCAGAAGAAAGCCTTGGCAAAAAGCCATTCACCGAACACGACCTTTTCCCAGATCGATCCGGTAATCATGATTGTGTATAGCGCGAAAGTCTTGACCACGACGGACGCGGTGGCGATCTCATAGCCCTGCCCCGTCGCAAGATAGGCGAGAACAAAATACAGGCTGACCAGGAAGATAACGAATTGCGCTGGCGCCAGAACACCTTGGACCAGCGTCCAAACCGACGCATCACGACGTTTGCGCTGTTCTGGCGTGTAAAGCTCCCGCACCACCCTATTTGGCTTATAGCCTGTTTTCATCGGCCTGCTTCTCCTGCATGTCGCCTTATTACCGACAAGTCTAAATCGGAATAGGCGCGAGTGTCAATTAAAGTTGACGTAAAAGAAAACTTACATTCTGAATTTTATTGGTGTACAGTCGACAGACAGCGCCAAAGGGAGGCGCCCGTATCGCGTTTTGGTAGGACTGACGGCATTAAAATTCGGGTGGATGACGTTATAGGACGGCTTGTTAGGAAGTCTAAGAAGGCGCGCCACCAGAAATTTTCGTCACGGATGACGATTCAGGAAAATCCTGCTTCTGCATTCACCATAAAGTGTGGTTAACTAATTACTGGAAACGAACGCGGATTGGGAAAGAGGTTGCCTGACACAGGCAATTCCTGGAAAACAGCCCCGAAAAAATCAGGCTGACCCAGGAAAAATACAACCCGACCAATTCAAACAGCAGTGATTGGCAGACCATGTTCCCGCTCCCGGGGCGCGATTCCAACTATACGGGAGGTCAGAAATGGCGAGCCTAATGCTGCGTAGCACGATCGCACAAGACGATCGAGTAGAAGGCCGATTTGGCCTTGGGGGGATCGCGGTAAACCGCGATAGACGACGGGTGACGACATCAAATAATGGTGCACAGAAATCACGCCTAGATCTTGTCATTGAAGCAGAAATCATTCCGCGCCTGATGGTCGCGCATAGTGTATCGGTTGGCGTGGAGGCCTATCAGGATCCGCCAGTGGCGGCCACTCTGGACGACGCAGAGATAAAAGACTTTTGTCAATTGATCTTGAAACAAGAGGTCCCCATCGCCTTCTCTTACATAGAGGCGATACAGAGCCAGGGGATGAAGCTGGAATCGGTTTTCCTGGATTTACTGGCCCCGGCGGCAAGAAATCTGGGGACAATGTGGGAAGAAGATACAGTCAATTTTGCGGATGTGACGGTTGGGCTGTCCCGCCTGCAACAGATTCTAAGAGAGTTGAGCCCAAGCACAGACACCACACTGGATGAGCTATCGGTTGGGCACCGCGCCTTATTGGCATCGGTACCGGGAGACCAGCATACATTCGGTGTCTTTATGGTGGAGGAATTTTTCCGCCGCGGTGGCTGGGACGTCGTGACATGCGTTTTGGAATCGTCAGAAGAATTACTGGAGCTGGCCTCTATGGAAGAATTCTCCATTATTGGCTTTTCCACCGGACGAGACGATTTGTTGGATCAACTTGCATCGGATGTCCGTAGTCTTTATAGGGTTTCCAAGAATAGAGATGTTCGAATACTTGTAGGAGGCCGTTGTTTCCGCGATGACCCGGTCTTGGTGGAGAGAATTGGCGCAGATGGAACTGCTTCTGACGGTCGGGAAGCCGTCTCAATCGCAAATGCACTTTGTGGCGTAGCAATGCGAGGGTAATGGTGGCGAAAGCCATCACAAGAAAAGGGTTGAGGATGGACACGCGAGCAGACAGCAGCATGAATGGCGGAACCCCCTCCGCCAAACCCATGCTGCTAAGCCTTAACCCACAACAAGCCGGGTCCGTTGTCGCCGCTGCGGCCGATATTACATTGGTGATGGACAGCGATGGCACGATTCGCGATCTGGCAGGCGGCTCAGAAGACCTTACCCAATTTGGTTTTGATCAATGGCTGGGCAAATCTTGGTTTGATGTTGTCACTATTGAAAGCAAACCAAAACTGAAGGATATGCTGGAAAGCGCTGCAAATGCTGCGGCACTGAGATGGCGACAAATCACCCATAAGACAGACAATGGTACGGAAATTCCCGTCCGGTATGCCACCATCTCGCTGGGGGATGGTCGGGTTCTGGCAATTGGCCGCAACATGCAGGCCATGGCGGAAATGCAGCAACGTCTGGTCGAAGCCCAGATGTCGATGGAACGGGAATATGCGCGCATGCGCCGGGCCGAAACCCGCTATCGCCTGCTATTCCAATTGGCATCCGAAGCAATTCTTATTCTGGATGCCACGACCAATAAAATTGTCGAAGCCAATCCCGCAGCATGCAAACTGTTATCGCGTGAGGAAAAGCGGCTGGTCGGCAGTTCCGTTGCTTCCGCTTTTGACAGCGAAAGCCGAGGCCGGGTGCAGGATCTTGTTACCAAGATTCGCGACGGCGCGACGGGTGAAACAATATCGGCTGTGACGGCGGAAAGCCATGCCGACCTGACACTGGCCGGATCGTTCTTCCGTCAGGATGGCAATTCATTCTTTCTGATCCGACTGGTTTCAAAGGATGCGACGTCAGCGGGCGAGGCATCGTCCCATAGCAGCAATGTCGTTCAGAATGTGATGGAAACGCTGCCGGAAGGGTTTGTCGTCACCGATATGAATGGTGAAATCCTGAAGGCAAATGACGCCTTTCTGGATATGGCCCAGGTCGGCACGGAAGAACAGATCAAGGGACGTGCGATCAATCGATGGATCGGTCGGTCCTCCGTTGACCTGAATGTCCTGATGGCGAATTTGAAAGAGCATGGTTCTGTCCGGTTCTTCGCCACCGTATTGCGTAATGAATTTGGCAGTTCAATCGATATCGAAATTTCTGCCGTTTCGGTTGAAGAGGGTGAAATTCCCTGTATCGGCTTTATCATTCGCAATCTGGAAGGGCGCGTCACCTTGCCGGAAACCCGAGCTGGAACAGGCCCCCGGTCGGTTGAGCAATTGTCCAAACTGGTCGGACGAGTGCCGCTGAAAGACCTGGTACAGGAATCGACGGACATTATCGAAAGCATGTGCATTGAGGCGGCCCTGGAACTAACCGGTGACAATCGTGCCTCTGCTGCGGAAATGCTGGGGTTGAGCCGCCAAAGCTTGTATGTGAAGCTGCGCCGGCATGGCCTGAGCCAACGGGAATGAGGGCTGAAAAGCGCTATCATTGTCGTCGAAATCCTTACCCTGTGTGTCATTTTAAATTTACATTTTATTGTCAACTTAGATTGACATAATTCTGTCTCAGCCCTAGGCTGATTGCATGACAGAACAGATTGCCTTGAAAGCACAATCATCCCTGCCAACGCCCGGCGCGTTGTTGGAATTGCTGAAGCCAATCACCTGGTTTCCGCCGATGTGGGCCTTTGCCTGTGGCGCTGTTTCTTCCCCTGTCCCTTTCATGGAACGATGGGACGTCATCTTGCTGGGCATATTGCTGGCAGGCCCTCTGGTTTGTGGCACCAGTCAGGTTGTAAATGACTGGTTCGACCGTCATGTCGATGCCATCAATGAACCCGGACGCCCTATTCCATCCGGTCGCGTCCCCGGACGCTGGGGCCTGTATATGGCGCTGGTCTGGACGGTGCTGTCGCTGGTCGTCGCCTACAGTCTTGGGATTTGGGTTTTTTCCGCTGCCTGTATCGGCATGGCACTGGCCTGGGCCTATAGCGCGCCCCCGTTCCGGTTAAAGCGCAATGGCTGGTGGGGAAATTCCGCCGTGGGGGCCTGTTATGAAGGGCTTCCCTGGTTCACTGGTGCGGCTGTCATGGCTGCAACCCTGCCCGATACCAAGATCATCCTGATCGCCGCGCTCTACAGCATCGGGGCGCATGGCATCATGACCCTGAATGATTTCAAATCCATCGATGGGGATCGCCAGATGGGCCTGAAGTCCCTGCCCGCCATGCTGGGAACGGACAAGGCCGCCCGATTGGCCTGCTGGGTCATGGGCATTCCGCAGGTTGTTGTCATCGGCCTATTAATTTACTGGGGTGCGCCGCTGTTTGGCGCGTTGGTCGCTGCGGTGCTGACGGTTCAGATTTATCTGATGTTCCAGCTATTGGAATCTCCCCGGGAAAAGGCGCCCTGGTATAATGCAACCGGCATCAGCCTGTATGTCAGCGGCATGATGGCCTCTGCCTTTGCCTTGCAAAACCTGTTGGACGGAGGGCTGTAGATGAGCACGGCCCGATCATCCGGCATGGGATGGATTGATATTCTGCGGTGTGGCCTTGTGCAGACTGCGCTTGGGGCCATCGTCGTCTTAACCACCTCTACCTATAACCGCGTCATGGTCGTGGAACTGGCCCTGCCCGCCATGGTGCCAGGGGCTCTGGTCGCGCTGCATTACGCCATTCAATTATCGCGCCCCCGCTGGGGCTATGGCTCTGACATGGGGGCCAGGCGCACAAACTGGATTATCGGCGGTGTTGCGATTTTAGGCATCGGGGCCGTGCTGGCTGCCATCGCAACCGGCTGGATGCAAACAGCCGCAACGGCAGGCATGGTGCTGGCCGTGTTCAGCTTCGTGTTGATCGGGGCCGGTGTCGGGGCGGCGGGAACATCCCTGCTGGCCTTGCTGGCAACACAGGTGGACCCCGCCAGACGGGCCGCGGCCGCCACCATAACCTGGTTGATGATGATTCTGGGCATTGCAGTCACTGCCACGATTGCAGGGAAAATGCTGGACCCGTTCAGCCCGGAACGCCTGATCGCGGTTGCCGCCAGCATCGCAGGCATCGCCTTACTGGTCACCCTGTTGGCGACATGGCGGCTGGAACGATCCAATTCATTTCCCGCAGACCAATCAGAACCATCCCAGAAGCCCCCCTTCCGGCAGGTCTTTGCCGAAGTATGGGCCGAACCAGAGGCCCGCCGGTTTTCAATTTTCGTCTTTGTTTCCATGCTTGCCTATAATACCCAGGATCTGATCCTTGAGCCTTTCGCAGGGCTGGTCTTTGGCATGACGCCAGGCGAATCAACACAACTGACCGGCGTGCAGCATGGCGGCGTTTTTCTGGGCATGATCCTGGTCGCATTGGCGGGCAGCAGCCCCTTACGCCGTTGGATCGGGTCTTTAAAGGGGTGGACGGTCTGGGGGTGCATTGGATCTGGCGTGATGATGACCAGCCTGGCACTGGCAGGACGTATCGGTCCCGATTTCCCACTACAGATCGCCGTCTTCCTGCTGGGGCTGGCAAACGGGGCCTTCGCCGTTGCCGCCATCGGATCGATGATGAAACTGGCCGGGTATGGCCGTCCGGGGCGGGAAGGAATTCGCATGGGGGTCTGGGGCGCAGCCCAGGCGCTTGCCTTTGGGATCGGCGGATTCATGGGAACGATACTGGTCGATATCACACAGGCCGTGTTTCGGGACCCAGCCCTTGCCTATGGCAGTGTTTTCGCTTTTGAGGGAGTGCTGTTTCTTATCTCGGCCATCTTGGCCGCGCGCATTGATAGTCCGGATCGTCCGGCACAGCGTTTTATGGCCGCCCCCGCAGAATAGGCGGCCCGTAGGGGAGTTTGATCAATGAACTCGTTACACATTTATGATGTTGTGGTGATCGGTGGTGGCCCGTGTGGCGCGACTGCTGCTGAGGATCTCGCGCGGGCTGGACGCTCAGTCCTGTTGCTGGACAGGGCGGGCCGGATCAAACCCTGTGGCGGTGCAATTCCCCCGCGGCTGGTGAGAGATTTTAATATCGATGAACGGCAACTGGTTGCCAAAGTGCGGGGCGCGCGCATCATCTCCCCCAGCGACCGGCTGGTTGATATGCCCATTGATGATGGCTATGTCGCGATGGTGGACCGGGAACATTTCGACGAGTATCTGCGCCGCCGGGCGGGCCTGTCCGGGGCGATGCGGGCGACGGGCACGTTTGAGCGTCTGGAGCGCGACACCGATGGGACCGCGATCATCTGCTATCGCATGGGAAAAGACGGGCCCCTGGAAACGGTGCGTTGTCGTGCCGTCATCGGGGCCGATGGTGCGCGTTCCGTGGTCGCCAAACAGGCGTTGCGGGAAGAACATGTCCCCTGCGTCTTCGCCTATCATGAAATTGTCCGCGCGCCTGCCAATGACAGCGGCACCCCTGCGCGGTATGACGGTCAACGCTGTGATGTCTATTATCAGGGCGGGCTGTCCCCTGATTTTTATGCCTGGGTCTTCCCGCATGGCGACACGGCCAGCATCGGCACCGGCAGCGCCAATAAGGGGTTTTCCCTGCGTGGTGCGGTGGCCACCTTGCGGGAACAGAACGGCATGGCTGGGCTGGAAACCGTAAGGCGGGAAGGCGCGCCAATCCCCATGCGTCCCCGCAAATGCTGGGATAATGGCAAGGATGTCCTATTGGCGGGCGATGCGGCGGGGGTTGTCGCGCCGGCATCGGGTGAGGGGATATATTACGCCATGATCTGTGGTCGCTTTGCGGCTGAGGCGGTTGAGGAATTGCTGGCGACCGGCGATGTGAAAGCTCTGGCGCGCTGTCGCAAACGGTTTATGAAAGACCATGGGCGTGTCTTCTGGATTCTGGGAATCATGCAGAAATTCTGGTACAGCAGCGACAAACGCCGGGAACGGTTCGTTTCCATGTGCAACGATGCGGATGTGCAGCGACTGACCTGGGAATCGTATATGAACAAGAAGCTGACCCGGCGGGACCCCATGGCCCATATCAAAATCTTCTTTAAAGATATGGCCCATTTATGCGGGTTCGTATCCTCCAAAGCTTAGGCATATGATGCGTTTGCAGAGTTTCCGCCCCTGGAAACCAACCCTGGCGGCGGCGGCCTGGGCTGTTGTCACTGCCGGGGTCGGCGGGGCCCTGACCACGATTGGCCCCTGGTATCACGATCTGACAAAGCCGGTGGGGCAGCCCCCCGATTGGGCGTTCGGTCCCGCCTGGACCCTTATCTTCACGCTGACTGCCATTGCCGGTGTCTGGGCCTGGCGCGACAGTGAAACCGCCCGACAGCGCCGCCGCATTATAGCCGCCTTTATCCTGAACGGTGTGTTGAATGCGGGATGGAGCGGGCTGTTCTTTACTCTGCAACGACCGGATTGGGGTCGGATTGAGGTCGTCTTTCTGTGGCTGTCGGTCGCGTGGATGATGTGGGTGGTTGCTCCCTATTCGCGGCGTGCGATGCTGATATTGATCCCATACCTGCTGTGGGTCGGCTATGCGTCGCATTTGAATTGTGGCGTCGTGCGCCTGAATGGGCCTTTTGGCGGATGATGCCCCCCTTCCCCCTGGTCCATATCGCAGATGCGATTTTACTTATCATCGCAGCAGAAGCGCTGTTTCTGACTCATCGCGCCACCAGGGGGGGACCGGCTTTGGCACGGTTTCTGCCAAATCTGATTTCAGGCGCCTTTCTGGTTCTGGCCCTGCGCCTGGCTTTGGGGGGGGCCCATTGGCTGACGCTGCTGGCCTGTCTGGCGGGCAGTTTTGCCGCCCACCTGTATGATCTATGGCGCATGCATCGTTAGGATATCCGGCTGAATTAAAACGGATGTTCTAACGCGCATCCTTATCCGCGCGGGCCAGGGCCGCCATCGGATCTTCCCGTGGCCCCAGAACTGCCTGACCAATCGCAACTTCCCCCGGTCGCAATTCCACCGCATCCGAATTGGAATCGATTTCGGCCGTTATTGCCTGGGCCAGGGCCAGGACGCGTTCTTCCGCTGCGGTACCAGCAAGACCGGTCAGCAGAACCAGGAACTCCCCATCCCCAATTCTACCCGCAGGTTCACTGTCTTCCAGCGCTGCCCGCAGGGCCTTGCCCAGGGCAATCATGGTTTTTTCCGCCCCAGATCGACCGACCTTATCGCGAAACCGGGCAAAGCCGGTCACCCGCAATAAGGCGATTTCACTGGCGCGCCCTTCCTGACGGTCCAGCATTTCCAAATGCCGGATTTCCGCCAGCAAGGTATCATGACGCAACAGCCGCGTGTCGGGGTCATGATGCCGCTCATCTTCCAGCCAGGCCACCCGTCGATCCGCCGCCTGTAAGGCATCCTGTAACTGCTTTAGTGTATCGGTGAAGGCCTGCAGCGCGGCTCGTGCATTGGGCTCTGTGGAGTCCAGATCCAATTGATGAATCTCAATCGGATCTTCTTCAGCCCTCCCTTCCGCCTGTCGGTCCCGCCATGCGTCCAGGGCATCCCGCTCCCGCTCCGCTGGTGATTTTAAATGGGTCGATGTGATGCCCGCATATGCAGAGACACCGCTGCGCTGAACGAACGGAATTTCATGCTTCACAAGGTTGGTTTCGTCTGTCTTCATGCTGTCACCATACACCACTTGCGCCCGCGCGCCGCGTCCTTATACTCGCGCCCTTCCCGGTTACTTTCCGGGTTTTTACATACTAGCACAAAGGTGAGGAAAGACGATGAGCGATGCGCCCCTGATCGGCATTGTGCCCCTGGTCGGCATTGTTATGGGCAGTCAGTCGGACTGGCCAACGATGAAACACGCCGCCGCCGTTCTGGAGACTCTGGGAATCGCCCATGAAGTCAAAATCGTTTCCGCCCACCGCACGCCAAAACGCATGGTCAGCTATGCCGAAACCGCGCGGGACCGCGGGTTAAAGGTTATCATCGCCGGGGCCGGGGGAGCCGCCCACTTGCCAGGTATGATCGCCTCAATGACCCCGCTGCCGGTTTTTGGCGTCCCGGTAGAATCCACTGTCATGAAGGGCCAGGACAGCCTGTTATCCATCGTCCAGATGCCAGCGGGCATTCCTGTCGGGACGCTGGCCATCGGGCGTTCCGGCGCGGTGAATGCCGGCCTGCTGGCAGGATCCGTGATCGCCCTGAACGATCCAAAGGTCGCTGCTGCCCTGGACACGTATCGCGCGACACAAACTGCAGCCATTGCTGAGGAACCCAACCGTGATGAATGATGGCACGCTTCCCCCCGGCAGCACGATTGGCATTCTGGGTGGCGGGCAATTGGGCCGCATGCTGGCAATCGCTGCTGCACGTCTGGGCTATCGCTGTCATATTTTTGAACCCCAGATCGATTGCCCGGCCAGCCATGTCGCCCAGCATACCGCCGCTGGATATGATGATACCGCCGCCCTGGATGCCTTTGCCCAATCGGTTGATGTTGTCACCCTGGAATTTGAAAATGTCCCGATTGCTGCGGTTCAGCGTTTGGCTAAAACCGTGCCGGTCCGCCCGGGGGCCACTGCCCTGGCCATCGCGCAGGACCGGGTGACAGAGAAATCCTTCCTGAATAAGGCCGGGATCGAAACCGCCCCCTGGGCCGCAGTCCAGTCACAATCAGATTTGGATGCTGCCTTGCAGAACATCGGTCTGCCCGGCGTTCTGAAAACGGCCCGCCTGGGCTATGACGGCAAGGGACAGGCAACCCTGCAGAGCGCAACGGATGCGATGGGCGCGCATGAGAAACTGGGGTCCGTGCCCTGTGTCCTGGAAGGGTTTGTCGATTTTGCGCTGGAAATTTCCGTCCTTGCTGCGCGCGGTCTGGATGGATCTATCGCCTGTTTTGAGCCGGTAGAGAATATTCATCGCGATCACATTCTGCACAGAACCCTTGTCCCGGCGCGCATTGATGCGGCCATCGCCCAGCGCGCGACCCAAATCGCAACCCAGACGATTGAGGCGCTGGATTACATCGGCTTGCTGGCGGTGGAAATGTTTGTCTGCCGCGATGGGCGTGTGCTGGTCAATGAAATGGCCCCCCGGCCCCATAATTCCGGGCATTGGTCAATCGATGGCGCAGCGACTTGTCAGTTCGAACAAACGGTACGGGCAATTTGCGGCCTGCCCTTGGGCGATACGACGCGGATCAGCGATTGTGAGATGCGCAACCTGATTGGCGATGAAGTCAATGATTGGCGTGAAATTCTGGTACAGCCCGGCGCGCGGCTGCATCTGTATGGCAAGGCCGAAAGCCGCCCTGGCCGCAAAATGGGCCATGTGACGACGCTTCACAGCCCAACGATCACCGTACGGCCCAGTAAATCCCAGAGCCAATGAAGACCGGTACCCATAGGAACGGGGCCAGCGCAAACAGCAACGACAGCGTATAAATTTTCCGGCTATGCAACAGAACAGCCAAACCGATCAGGGTTAAACCGCTGACCGGATAGTAAATTGCCGCATCCGCCATCCCCCAGGGCATATTGCGCAGTGAATCCCAAAGGATCATCACCACAACAGCCATCAGCACACCCAGGGGACACAAGGCCGCTGCGGCAATAACGATGGCATTGCGAGAGACCAATTGCGCCTCTTCCCGCCATCCCTTGGCCTTCGCGTCTTGCAATTCCTCCCGCAGATGCTTGATCAACATTGGGCAGGCTTACCAAGTGCCGCGCATACCGCCGCGCCCGAACGACCGAAAGGCCTTCATCCGGGCAGCCACACGACCTGGAACATTCAACGGCAAGCTTTGCGCCACAGCAGAAACACGGCTTTTCAGTTTCGGGATTTGCATCACGTTTTCGATCCGACGATCCAGAAACGCGCGTGTTTCGGAAAAATCCTCCGTCTGATCATTCAACCAGACCATCAGGGTCGAAGAGTAAACCCCGCTCAACAACATCCGCTTGGAATAGAAATTCCAATCCGTGGAGCGATCCCCCGCCGCAAACCACATATCGTCAACCGTCCGATACAGCAGTTGCAGGGCCAGACCGGCATTCTGAGGTTTTGACAGGATGGCCAGCCCCCGTCGAATGGCTTCTCGGTCCTGGGCATTCTGCTCCAGCCGTGTCATCACGGCGGTGGCGATCCTTTCGCGAATTTTCAGGCTGTCCAGATTTGCCTTCTCCAATGCGACCATCATGCGCCGGTCGGCCATCTGACTGTGCCAGGCGATCATGTCGCGGGCATCGCCTGGAAACAGCGCTTGGGCGTCTGATTTATCCAGGCCGATATCTTCCGCCCCGCGCAGCAATGCGGCACGGGTCCAGCCGTCAAATGGGACATGCGTCACAACGGCTGTGATCAATTGATCGCGCTGGGCTCTGATATCCGATTGATCGGCGTCAGGGATTTTTACCATTGCTGCATCTCTCCTTCTGCTTTGCCTAGTCTTTTGGCACAGACGCCTGTGCCGACAGCAAACGCTGGGCTTTCTCGGGCACACCATGGCGCAACTCTTCCCGAAAGATCAATAAACTTAGATCATCCATACGCTGAGGGTAGAGGATTCCATCAAGATGGTCACATTCATGTTGCAACACCCGGGCATGAAATCCGTCATAGTGTTCATCAATCGAACCCCCATCCGGGGTTTCGGCCTGCAGGCGAATGCGGGTCGGGCGCGGGACGACCCCCACCATATCGGGCACAGACAGGCACCCTTCCCAATCATAGGCGATTTCTTCCCCAATTGGGGTGATGATCGGGTTGATCAAACAGGTCAAGGGCACAGCGGGTTTATCCTTCCCGGCCCGGCCTGCTGACACGTAATAGACAACCGCTCGCAGCGGCGCGTATACCTGGGGGGCCGCCAGCCCTGTCCCTTCGGCATCTTCCATTGTCTCGATCATATCCGCCAGCAGGCGTTTCATGTCTGGCGAAGCGGGATCAGATATTGGCTGTGCGACCTGTCGCAGGACCGGATGACCCATACGCGCGATCTTAAGAATTGCCATAATTAAGCCCTTTCCCTGTCTGGCTGTCTTTAAGGGTTCACAAACCCCTAATGAAGTGCTATACGCCGCCCTCATCTCCGAGGGATACGCTCTCGGTGTCTATGGATTAAACTTCAATCGCTTGAAAGGCGGGTGAAAGCAAGTGCAGGTCATCGTACGCGATAATAACGTCGATCAGGCTCTTCGTGCGCTCAAGAAAAAGTTGCAGCGTGAAGGCGTCTTCCGGGAAATGAAGCTTCGTCGGCATTTTGAAAAGCCGTCGGAAAAGAAAGCCCGTGAAAAGGCAGAAGCGCAGCGGCGCCACCGTAAACTCTTACGGAAGCGCCTGGAGCGTGAAGGGTTCTAGATTAACGGACCTGTCACCGACCCTGCAAAGGATCGGTTGATCGTTACAGTGGAAACGCTCTTGAGCCCTAGGTTCGAGGGCGTTTTTGCATTTAAAGCCAGCTTTAATGCTATTGCTTGATATCCACAAAATCCAGTCGTGTCTTCAAATGCGCCAGATCTTCAGGCAGGGGATTGCTGCTGGCATAACTGTCATAGACCAACTGACCATGGACCCGCAGCAAATCGCCCAGCTTGGGATGGGCGATTTCGCTTAAACGGGACAGGGCATTTGCCAGTGTCACCAGCATCAGCAAATTGTCCGAGGAAGACCGACGCAGCGGATGAAATACGGCATCGATCAGGCTATCGGCAGTGTAACCCGGTATTAGAACCCGCACACAGCCATCATCATCGACAATACTTTGTTCTGTCAGGCCACATTGGACGCTGCTGTTCAGCGCACCGGTCAGCCGGTCAATGCAACTGATTGCGGTAAAAGTGTCATTCACACCGGGCGACAGCGCACGCAACGCGATCTCGATCAGAACATTGATCGCATATTCGATGTCATCAACGGCACTGCGCGATTTGGTCAGATACACACAATTGATTATCTGCTCATGGATTGACTCGCGGGGCTCATCGTCCAGCTTTCTGCCGGCGGTTACAGTAATAAACTGCTGGTCTTTCAACACGAAGGTGCCAATCTTTTTCAGCAATTTTACTTCCAGGTCATGCTCACAGGCCAGTGAATACAGGGTTTCCTGTTCCACGATGGTCAGATACCCGTTTTCAACGCTTTTGAGGGGGATACAGTCTTTCTCTTTGAGAGACTTGCTGGTCTTGTCGGCCTGTTTCTCAACACTTTTCACGATCTGGGACAGTTTATCTTCCAAGCGTCGTGAAATTTCCGCGACTTCTTCGTCAATCATCACGCTGCGCGACACGGATTGAACAAAGTAGATCAGCTGCAAAACCGACAAAACCGCCAGCAGGAACGAAAAATTGACCGACAGGACCGGGACGTTGGTTTCTGATGTCTGGTGCAGCACCGTCAAGGAAACCAGAAACGTAGCGCCCAATAGTCCCGCGGTAATCTGATTGACACGATCACCGGTAAAACGCTGCAACAGGCGCGGCCCAATGTTTCCTGCCGCCAGTGTGAATACAATCAGGACCAGTGAGTAAACCAGACCCAAAGTCGTGATGGCCGCACCAGAGATAACCGACAGAACACTTTCCGCTGTATCCTTTGCGACCCAGAACCAACCCGCCTGCAAAAAATCCGGCAGATGCGGCTGCAGCGTGCGATCCAGGTACAGAAGGAGCATCGAAAACAGCCAGATCGAAATGGCAATGACACCAGGAATCGTCGCCAGGGCCCGTATCTTGAAAACTTCGCCAATGGCGTATTTCAGCGTTATCAGAAAACCCACAACTATCCTTTCACAGCAAAGGCCAGATAATTCACGTCTATATCACGTGGGGCCAGATGGAAGTCATCCTGAATTGGATTATACGCCATCCCACAGATATCACTGACGATCATCCCGGCCGGGCGCAACGCAGCAGCCAGTTCGCTTGGTTTTACAAATTTTCGCCAATCATGGGTGCCACGCGGCAACCAGCGCAGCACGTATTCGGCCCCAACAACGCCTAAGGCAAAGGATTTTGCCGTCCGGTTGAATGTCGACAGCGCCATCGCGCCACCCGGTCGAACCAATGCCGCAGCATCTTCAATAAAGGCCTGCAAATCGGACACATGTTCGACCACTTCCATATTCACAACGGCGTCAAACTGTTCGCCTTGCGCCACCAGATCATCGGCGGTTGTGTGGCGATAGCGGATATCCAACCCCATGCGTTGGGCATGGTTATAGGCAACATCAATAGACTGCCCTGTGGCGTCCACGCCCGTCACGGCTGCACCAAGGCGGCTTAAGGGCTCACAAATCAAGCCACCGCCACAGCCGATATCGCATATCGTAAGGCCTGACAGCGGCTTTGGCCCCAGAGGATCGCGCCCGAACCGGGCACACAGGCGATCACGGATATAGCCGATACGCACGGGATTTAACATGTGCAGCGGTTTGAATTCCCCATCCGGGTCCCACCATTGGTCTGCAATGGCGGCAAATTTTTCGATCTCTTTCGGATCAACTGTTGATGCAGCACGTTCAGTCATAGGGAATTTCCGATTCAGGTTGGTAATTCTTGCACGCGAAACCTGTAGCGAGTATGGATACGCCGCCCGCGCGGGGCAAGCGGTCGCATGCCGCAACAGCCAAGGTTTTTCTGGTTATTCTTGAAGAAGGCGATCCCGAAGAGATGGCGCGTATTGTTATGAAGTTTGGCGGAACCTCCGTCGCTGACATAAATCGCATCGCCAATGCAGCCCAACGTGTGAAGCGTGAAGTGGATGCAGGCAATGAAGTGGCCGTCGTGGTTTCCGCCATGTCCGGAGTCACCAATCAGCTGGTCGGTTATGTTCAGGAAACATCGCGCATTTATGATGTGCGCGAATATGATTCCATTGTTGCCTCTGGCGAGCAGGTCACCGCAGGTCTGATGGCATTGCGACTGCAGGAAATGGGGATATCAGCCCGCTCCTGGCTGGGTTGGCAAATCCCGATTACCACCAATGAAATGCATGGAAAGGCCCGCATTGAGGATATCGACACCTCTGAGATCGTTAAACGCTTTTCGGAGAATCAGGTCGCCGTCGTTGCAGGATTTCAGGGGGTGACACCCCGCAATCGCATTGCAACCCTGGGGCGGGGCGGGTCGGATACGACGGCAGTTGCGCTGGCGGCCGCGCTGAAGGCGGATCGCTGCGATATCTATACCGATGTTGACGGGGTCTATACCACCGACCCGCGCATTGTGCCGAAGGCGCGAAAAATTGATCGTATCGCCCATGAAGAAATGCTGGAAATGGCGTCTCTGGGTGCCAAAGTGTTACAAACACGTTGTGTGGAAATTGCCATGAACCATGGCGTGCGCCTTCAGGTCTTGTCTTCCTTTGAAGATAAGCCGGGCACATTGGTTGTCGATGAGGATGAGATCGTGGAAAAGCAAGTCGTAAGCGGCATCGCCTATAGTCGGGATGAAGCCAAGATCACACTGGTGAAGGTTGCCGACAAACCAGGCGTTGCAGCCCATATCTTTGGCCCGCTGACCGATGCATCGATCAATGTTGATATGATTGTGCAATCCGTCTCTCCCGATGGGGAACGCACCGATATGACCTTCACAGTGGCCCGCGCGGACATTGATCGCGCAATTTCCGTGCTGAAAGGGAATCACGATAAGATCGGATATGAAACGCTGCTATCGGATGGCGCCGTTGCTAAGATCTCCGTCATCGGGGTTGGCATGCGCAGCCATGCCGGGGTCGCTCAAACGATGTTTAAAACCCTCGCTGAGAAGGGGATCAACATCCAGGTCATCTCAACCAGTGAGATAAAGATATCCACCCTGGTTGCAGAGGAATACGCTGAACTGGCGATCCGGGCGCTTCATACCGCCTATGGCCTCGACGCCGCCTAGGGCAAAGCCTTCGCAAACGAGGACGTTTGCGACGACGTATTTGCTGAAAAGAGAGATAAGAGCATCCTGTGTGAGCTCTTGCGAGCGCATGATGCTCTGGGGCAGGAACAAAAAAACCCGGTTTGGCGGGGCTGGATCGCGATCAGGATCCGGCTCTATCCGGTTTGAACAGGCAGAACCCGTTCTGAACAGTCACAACGGGCATAACGATGGGAGACTACAGGGCGAATGGCCAGAGAAGCGGCACCATCCCCTACAGTTTGGGCAGGACCTCGCAAGTTGCTTCGGCGGCTGCGCGACGTTATGGCCGGTCCCGGCGATGCTCAGGACCGACTGGACCGCATTGCCAAGCTGATCGCCGGGGATATGGTCGCTGAAGTGTGCTCCATCTATGTCAGGCGCGCCGGGGATGTATTGGAACTGTTTGCCACCCAGGGCCTGAAACCGGAAGCCGTCCATAATACCCGCCTGCGCATTGGTGAAGGGATTGTCGGGGCCGTTGCCGCTGACAGCCGCCCAATGGCTCTGGCAGAGGCCCGTAAACACCCCAGCTTCGCCTATCGCCCGGAAACCGGGGAAGAAATCTATACCTCCATGATGGGGGTACCGATCCTGCGCGGTGGCCGTATGCTGGGGGTTCTGGCGATTCAAAACCGAACGCAGCGTGACTATACCGATGAGGAAGTGGAGACGATGGAAACCGTCTCCATGGTCGTCGCGGAAATGGTTGCCAGCGGGGAATTGATCGAAACCTCTGAACAGCGTCCTGCCGATGGCATCGGAATTGCCCCTTTGCGCCTGGACGGGATCAAGCTGAATGGCGGCCTTGCCATGGGGCATGCGGTTTTGCATCGACCCGCCATCCCTGTCGGGCGTACCGTCGCTGAGGATTCCGAAACTGAAAAGTTGCGGCTGAAAGAAGCCCTGGCCAGCATGCATAAAAGGCTGGATGAATTGCTGGCCCAAGCGGATGCCGAAGGACCAGGCGATCACATTGACATCCTGAAAACCTATCGGATGTTTGCGGAAGATAAGGGTTGGATCCGGCGCATTGTGGAGAATATCGACAATGGCCTGACCGCAGAAGGCGCCGTCGTACGCGTACAGGATGATACACGCGCACGGATGAAAAAGGTCGATGACGCCTATCTGCGGGAACGGTTGCTGGACCTGGAAGATCTGGCGTTTCGTCTGTTGCAGCACCTGACCGGGGATGCGGATGGCACCCGCGCCCATATGCTGCCGGAAGAGACCATCCTGGTCGCCCGCAATATGGGACCGGCGGACCTGCTGGATTATAACCGCAGCAATCTGAAAGCGCTGATCCTGGAAGAAGGATCATCAACATCCCATGTCGCGATTGTCGCGCGGGCCCTGCAAATACCAGTGATCGGGCGCGTAAAAGGCATTCTGGACCGCGTCGAACCGATGGATCCAATCCTGGTCGATGGCGGGAATGGACTGTGTTACATCCGCCCCGGCGATGAAGTACGGTCTGCTTTTAAAGCATCGATGCGGATGTTTGAAGAAAAGCGCGCCCATTATCGGGCCGCAAAGGATTTACCGTCGATCACGAAAGATGGCGTCGAAATCTCTCTGATGATGAATGCCGGCCTGTTGATCGATATGGGACATCTGCAAGATTCCGGCGCTGCGGGCATCGGCCTGTATCGCACCGAAGTACCCTTTATGGTGCGATCTGACTTTCCCGACACGGCGACCCAGGCCGAACTGTACAGCGCCATTCTGGACCAGGCAGAAGGCAAGCCTGTTACCTTTCGCACCCTGGATATCGGCGGCGACAAGGTTCTGCCCTATTTTCACGAGATGCAGGAAGAAAACCCGGCGATGGGCTGGCGCGCCATTCGCATCGCGATTGATCGGCCGGGTCTGATGCGCGGGCAATTGCGCGCCCTGATCCAGGCCAGCAACGGACGCCCTTTGCGGGTGATGTTCCCAATGGTCGCCAATGCCGATGAATTTGTACAGGCGCGCGCCATGCTGGATAAGGAATTATCACGCGCCGCCCGGCGTGGTTTGCCGCTGCCGTCAGAATTGAAAATCGGCGCAATGCTGGAAGTGCCGTCCTTGATATTCCAATTGGACGCCCTGGCAAAAAAGGCGGATTTTATCTCCATCGGCAGCAATGACCTGTTGCAATTTCTGTTTGCCAGCGACCGCGGCAATCCCCGCATGGACGGTCGATATGACGCATTGTCCGCACCGGTCCTGAATGTCGTGAAAGAAGTCGTGCACCGCGCCCAGCAGAATGGCCTGGAACTGTCCGTCTGTGGCGAAATGGCCGGACAGCCGCTGGAAGCCCTGGCCCTGATCGGGCTTGGAATCCGCACATTATCGATGTCTCCGGCCAATATCGGCCCGCTGCGTGATACGGTTCGGGCCTGCACTGTTTCCGCCTTGTCTGACTTTACAGAAGCCCTGACCCATCGACCGGATCGGTCCCTGCGCGGTGCAATGGCCAACTTTGCCCGCGACCATGGCATAACAGTTTAGGAACAAGACCTGGTACCAGCGTCGTTTTGGGTCTTTGCAATCCGGCACCAATCGCGCCATAGTATTGAGACAGGAACGTTTTTCGTCGATTGCCCATGCTGAGAAAACAGAATGGGCGTGGGCAATTTTGTTATGGTTGGGGTATATGAAAGCGTCTGAAGATCAGGAACAGGCGCGTAAGGGCGTCAATCCCGAAAATCCGGGTGCCGGTGTTGGGGCGATCTTACGTGGAGCGCGACTGGCGCGCGATGAGGACCTGCGCGAAGTGGCTGCAGCGCTGCGCATTCGCCTACCCTATCTTCAAGCCCTTGAATCCGGGGCCATAGAAGACCTGCCCGGTGTGACCTATGGTATCGGTTTTGTCCGCGCCTATGCCAGCTATCTGGACCTGGACAGCGCCGAAATCGTCGACCGGTTCAAAGTTGAAGCGCGTGGCATTAGCCATCGAACCCAATTGCAGTTCCCAGAACCCCTGCCCGGCAATCGGGTACCGGGTGCGGCCCTGCTGCTAATTGTATTGCTGTTGGCAGGCGGGGTTTATGGTGTCTGGCTTTACAGTTCCTCCCAGAATATGACCATTGTTGAAGCTGTCGAAGCTGTGCCAGCCCGGTTGATGGCGTTGGTTGAACAGGAATCGACACCGGACACATCGGCGCCAGTTGAAACCGCTGTGGACACCCCCAGCACCCCTGAAAGCAGCGATACCCCTTTCGCAGACGGCGCGGAAACAGAGTCTGAACCGTCCGTCACACCATCAGAAGCCGACGCTTCCAACGCCGTGCCCGCGCCGGAAACGTCAACAGGTGAGACAGATACTGCCAATACTGCGGACGCGATCGCACCGGCCACTTCGGATATAGCGGCGACACCGACACTGCCATCCACTGAAACAACGCCAGCAGAAACCGCCCCATCTGAGGTACCAAGTTCCGAAGCACCAACCAGCACGGAACCAACCAGCACAGAAACACCCAGTGCAGCGGCACCCCAGGCAACAGCAAGTTCTGATGGCGCGGAGACTGAGGCTGCGACACAAGACGCGACCGCCACATCAACACAAGCGGAAACGCAATCCGGCGCGGCAGAGAGTGCATCGACAGAACAACAGCGTGTAGATGCCCTGCCGGAACCAGAAGTACCTGCGCCGCCACCTCAACCCAGCCCGACTCAACCCAGCCAGCCTGAACCCAACTCAGCGCAAGAATCACCAACCGCTGATACGGGCGCCGCGTCAAACGCGCCCCAGTCAGAAAGTTCGGCGATCACGACACAGGATCTGGCACCTCCGCCACAGCCTGCACCACCTGAAAACTCAACGGATGCGGCACAGCCTGAAACCGTGCAGGGGCCTGTGACAGATCCAGCGCCGACAACGCCAGCCCCCCCCGCTGTGACACAGAACACAAACGACTCCCAAACGGCTGCCTCCCCCTCTGATTCCCGCATCATCATTCAGGCAACCCAGGAATCCTGGATCCAGGTGAAGAATGCTCAGGGTCAGGTGCTGATTGAAAAGCTGATGCTGATGGGGGAAATCTACCGCGTGCCGGACCGTCCCGGCCTGACGCTCAGTTCCGGCAATATCGGCGCACTGAAACTGATTGTGAACGGCACCATGGCCCCAACGCTTGGGACATTGGGCGAAGTCCGCCGGGACATTCCATTGACGCCAGAGAATTTACTGCCTTAGAGTATCCGTCTTCATCAAGCTTGTGTTAAAAGTTCAGGGCAACCTTGATCTTCCGGGTAAAAGCGCGCATTTTCTGGTGGTCGCCGCCGACCCTGAAAGAGAGTGATCATGAGCGTTAGACCCTATCGCGAAATACACCGCCGACCGTCGCGCAAGATCATGGTTGGCCCGGTCGCCGTGGGGGGCGATGCACCAATCACCGTGCAGACGATGACCAATACGCTGACATCGGACGTACAGGCAACAATTGATCAGATCCGTCGCTGTGAAATTGCCGGGGTGGATATCATTCGGGTGTCCTGCCCTGACGAAGACTCCACCGCCGCCCTGGTCAAAATTATTCCCGAAGTGACGGTGCCGGTCGTCGCGGACATCCATTTCCATTACAAACGTGCGATAGAAGCCGCCAAAGCGGGGGCTGCCTGTCTGCGGATCAATCCGGGCAATATCGGGTCCGCCCAGCGCGTGAAAGACGTGGTTCAGGCCGCAAAGGATCACGGCTGTTCCATGCGGATTGGGGTGAATGCCGGATCACTGGAAAAGCACCTGCTGGAGAAATATGGCGAACCCTGCCCCGAAGCGATGGTGGAAAGCGGCCTGGAGCATGCCCGCATTCTGGAAGATGCCGATTTCACCGAATTCAAGATCAGTGTGAAGGCATCCGATGTCTTCCTGGCAGTCGCGGCCTATCATGGATTGGCCGAAGCCTGCGATTACCCCCTGCATCTGGGAATTACCGAAGCGGGCGGATTGCGATCCGGCACGATCAAATCTTCCATCGGCATGGGCTCCCTACTTTGGGCTGGCATTGGCGATACGATCCGCGTCAGCCTGTCTGCAGAGCCTGAAGAGGAAGTAAAAGTCGGCTTTGACATGCTGAAAGCCTTGAATCTGCGGCATCGCGGCGTGAATGTGATTTCCTGCCCATCCTGTGCCCGGCAGCAATTCAATGTAATCGAAACAGTAAAAGTGCTGGAAGAGCGGCTGGCCCATATTACCACGCCGATGACTGTCAGTGTGATCGGCTGTGTCGTGAATGGCCCTGGCGAAGCGCGTGAAACCGATATTGGCTTTACCGGTGGCGGCAAAGGCACCCATCAGGTTTACATTGCAGGGATGCCCCATCATCGCCTGAAAGACCAATCCATCGTTGACCATCTGGTTGAACTGGTGGAACAGAAGGCGGCGGAAATTGAGGCTGAGAAACCCGAAACCGCCACCATCGCGGCGGAATAGCGACCCATTCTCCACAATTTGTAGACGTTAAGGATTCTGACCCATGGCAGATTTACAGCCGGTACGCGGCACCCATGACCTCCTGCCCGATGACATGCGCGCGCATCGCCATGTCAGCGATACAGCGCGGGGTACAGCCGCATTGCATGGCTTTGACGAGATCGCCACACCGATCTTTGAATTCACCAACGTCTTTGCGCGCACCTTGGGCGATACCTCTGATGTCGTGACCAAGGAAATGTACACATTCGAAGATAAGGGCGGCGATATGCTGACCCTGCGCCCGGAAAATACAGCGGGCGTGTGTCGGGCTTTCATCTCCAATGGCTTGGCGCAGCATGCCCCGGTGAAATACTTCTATTCCGGCCCCATGTTCCGCCATGAACGCCCCCAGAAAGGTCGTCTGCGCCAGTTCCACCAGATCGGCATCGAACTGATCGGGGCCGCACAGCCCCTGGCCGATGTGGAGGCGATTGCCTGCGGCCACGCCATCCTGACGGATCTGGGCATTGTTGATAAGACCGTGCTGGAGTTGAACACATTGGGCGACACGGAAAGCCGCGCCGCCTATCGCGAGGCCTTGGTTGAATATTTCCAAGGTCATCTGGAGAAATTGTCTGTTGAATCAAAAGACCGCCTGACCCGCAACCCGATGCGTATCCTGGACAGCAAGGATGAGGACGACCGAAAGATCGTCGCCGATGCCCCGATTTTTTCAGATTATCTGAACATGGCGAGCATCGAGTTTTTCGCCGCGGTCAAAACCGGCCTGGATGCACTGGGCATCGAATACACGCTGAACCCCCGTTTGGTGCGGGGTCTGGATTACTATTGCCATACCGCCTTTGAATTCACCACCGATGCGCTGGGCGCACAAAGTGCGGTAATGGCAGGCGGCCGCTATGACGGGTTGATTGGCATGCTGGGCGGACAGGAAACGCCAGGTGTTGGCTGGGCCGCTGGCATAGAACGCCTGGCAATGTTATCGGCTGAAGCTCCGCCTGTGGACCGCCCGCTGGTCATCGTCCCAATGGGGGACGCAGCGGAAGCACAGGCTCTGGCCATTGCAAAGACCCTGCGCGGCAGCAGCCTGCGCACCGAATTCGCCTTTTCCGGCAATATGAAGAAGCGCATGAAGCACGCCAACAAGGTCAATGCCTGGGCGGCGATTATTTTAGGAGATGAGGAATTGTCCAAGGGCGTGGCCCAGGTCAAAACCCTGGATGATGGCGAACAGAAAGAAGTGGCGATGACCGACCTGGCGGCAACCTTGACTGTGATGCGGGTTGAAGATCGGGGGTAGACCATGGCCGGGATATCCGCTGGGACAACCGCTGGGACAAGTGTCGATGGCGCTGGCCCGGCCCCAATGGATAGACCTTACATCGTGGGGGCCAGCTTTCGCACGGCCGACGCGCGGATCCGGGACCGCCTGTTTGTTGAACCGCCTGCCCAGCCTGAATTCCTGGCAGCCTGTCGCGATGCGGGACTGACGCAATTGGTGTCACTGTCGACCTGTGACCGGGTAGAGTTGATTGGCACATCCACCGACCCGGAACGGGCCAGTGGCACAGCAGAACGGCGCTTGCGCAGTCGGTTAGAGGGAATGAGCGTCCCCGAATCCACCTTCTACCGCCTGTATGATGTGGATGCCGTCGCCCATGTCTTTCGCATCGCCAGCGCCCTGGACAGCCAGATGATCGGGGAGTCCCAAATTCTGGGTCAATTGAAGGACGCTGTGCAGGTTGCAAGCGATGCCGGAATGATCCAGGGAGAACTGGACCGGTTGATGCAAACCAGCTTCGCATTAGCAAAGCGGGTCCGCAGCACCACCCGAATTGGAGAAGGGGCCGTTTCCGCCGCCGCCGCCGCGGTAAAGGTCGCCCAGGACCTGCACGGCACGATGGCCCGATGCCGCGCCTTGCTGATCGGGTTGGGAGAGACCGGCGGACTGATCGCAGAACAGTTTCAGCGTGCGGGGATCGGGGTGCTGGATTTAACCGGTCCATCACGCCGGACAGAGCGGGAAGCAGCGCGGCGCGGGTTGACCTATCAGGATTATGAAAAACTGGACCGCGCCCTGGCGCATTCTGACATCGTGATCACCGCTGCCGGTCGGGGCCGATATCTGTTGGACAGCGATAGTGTCACCAAAGCATTAGAAGCCCGCCGATCAAAACCGATCCTGCTGATTGATGCCGGGATTCCGCTGGATATCGATCCAGCCGTGGACACTCTGCCCGATGCCTTCCTTTATACGATGGAAGATATTGAACGGCTGGCAGAAAAGGGCCAGTTAGACCGCAAGGCAGAGGCTGCGGAAGCCGCCGCTATGGTCGACAGCGCGCTGATCGATTGGCGGCGCAGCCAGGCAGAGCGGGAAGGCGTTCCCGGCCTGATCGCCTTGAGAGAACAATTCGACCGCCTGCGTGAAGATGTGCTAAACCGCCATCCCAGTGCCGATGCAGCAGAGGCGACCCGCCTTCTGGTCAACCGCATTTTGCACGAACCCAGCGAAACCCTGCGCGCCATCGCCAGCGAAGGCGGGGCGGCAGACCTGCGTGACACAATTACAGTAAACCGCGTGCTGGAGCGCCTGTTCGCGCTGCGCATTCAGGATGAAAGAAGCGATACAGAATGAGTTGGACCGATAATATTGACCGCGTCATCAGACGGCATATGGAACTGTCTGATCGCATGTCTACAGGCACATTGCCTGCAGAAGAATTCCAGGCTGTTTCCATGGAATATGCCGAACTGACACCCATTGTGGAGGCTGCCCAGACATTTCGGGCGGCAGAGGCGGAACGCACAGACCTGGTGGCGATGATCGAGGATCACAGCAGCGATAAGGAAATGCGCAGCCTGGCCCGCGAGGAATTGGAAAACCTGGACGAGCGCCTGCCAGAGCTTGAACAGAACCTGAAACTGTTGCTGCTGCCAAAGGACGAGGCCGACCGGCGCGCCTGTATCATGGAAATCCGCGCGGGCACCGGCGGGGACGAGGCCGGCCTGTTCGCAGGCGACCTTTTACGCATGTATCAGCGCTATTGCCAGAATCATAGCTGGCCATTTGAAGTGATCGATATCAGCGAGAATGAAGTCGGCGGCATCGCCCAGGTAACAGTCTCCATCAATGGGGCGGGCGCCTATGGGAAACTAAAATTTGAATCCGGCGTGCATCGTGTCCAGCGCGTGCCAACAACCGAAAGCGGTGGACGCATCCACACCTCAGCCGCAACAGTCGCGGTTCTGCCTGAAGCACAGGAAGTCGATATTGAAATCAACGAAGGCGACCTGCGGGTGGATACCTATCGCTCTCAGGGTGCGGGCGGTCAGCATGTCAACACCACCGACAGCGCGATCCGCATCACCCATTTGCCGACCGGCCTTGTCGTGACTTGTCAGGATGAAAAGTCCCAGCACAAGAATCGCGCCAAAGCGATGAAGGTTCTGCGTGCGCGTCTGTATGATCAGGAACGGGAACGCCAGGCGTCGGAACGGGCTGCGGATCGCAAATCCATGGTTGGCAGCGGGGACCGGTCCGAACGCATCCGGACCTATAATTTCCCCCAGGGTCGCGTCACGGACCACCGCATCAACCTAACCCTTTACAAACTGGACAGGATGATGCTGGGGGAAGCGCTGGATGAAATCCTGGATGCGTTGATCCTGGAGGACCAGTCCTCTCTTTTGGCGGAATTAGGGGAAGCGGTGTGAGCCCAGACACGGCGCGCCAGACTGCGTTGCGCGCCGCAGTGGCGCGATTGCAGGCCGCTGATATCCCCTCCCCGTTATGGGAAGCCCGCCATCTCTTATGTGATCTGGAAGGGATTACGCCCACCGACATAATCGCTTATCCCGACCTTCCCGTGCATCATATCACCCAATATCAGGATTGGGTCGCCTTACGCGCGTCAGGGGTTCCGATGAGCCGGATCACCGGGCGCCGCAATTTTTGGGGACTGGAATTTCATGTCACCCCCGCAACGCTGGATCCGCGCATGGATAGTGAGGTTTTGGTAAAAGAGGCATTGGCGCTTATACCAACGGATCAGACATGCGAGATTGCTGATATAGGAACCGGAACCGGCTGCCTGATACTGGCATTGCTGCATGACTGCCCTTTGGCAACAGGCATAGGCCTGGACATTTCTAGTGAGGCGCTGAAAACAGCGCAATCCAATGCGGACACCCTGGGTCTTTCCGGTCGCGTTCGCTTTGTTGAAAGTGACTGGCTGTCGGCTCTAAAGCCACAATCGATCGATATCCTGGTCTCCAACCCGCCTTACATCGTTCAGGGGGAAATTCAGCATCTGGATCCTGCTGTGCGGGATCATGATCCCATTCTAGCCCTAGATGGCGGCACAGATGGTTTGGATGCCTATCGCGCGATTATTGAAACGGCGCCAAAAGTGTTGCGCCCCGGCGGCTGGATTGCCCTGGAAATTGGCTGGGATCAGGGTCAAACTGTCCCAAATCTGCTGGATAAGGCCGGTTTTTTACGCATATCCTGTCATCAAGACACTGCCGGGCGGGACCGTGTCGTGCTGGGGCAAAAACCAGACACGACAGCCTTAAAAAAAACACTTGGAAAGGACCGGGCAAAGGGCTAGGTTGCAGTGCGTCGCGTTTCGTGGGGGACGGCCTGTAATTATGGGCATTCCGAAACCGACTTTCCGAGAGAGAAGACTTTATCGACCCATTTTGACCGGGTGCTGCAACGATACGGTTCAGCTTGTCTCTCGTTTGATTCAATCGCACCTCAAGAGGTAACGCGTGAATAATCCAAAACAAAATCGCGGACGGCATCGCAACAATGCCCGGCGTAGTAACCCTTCCCGTCAGAATTTTGATTCTAACGGACCGGGCGTTCGTATTCGTGGAAATGCTACGCAGGTGTATGAAAAATACATCCAGCTGGCACGTGACTCGCAAGGGTCCGGGGACCGCGTGATGGCAGAAACCATGTTGCAGCATGCGGAGCATTATTACCGCATCCTGAATGAAAACAACACGGGGGACCGCCCGCGCCAAAGCCATGACGAGTCTGCATCAGATCAGCAGAACAGCTTTGATGACACCAATTACGAAGACGATGGCGACGACAGCAACGATGCCGACGGCAATACCGGCGGCTATAACGGCAATCGCAATGCCAATAGCGGCCATGGCAACAATGGCCAGGGTAACAACAGTCAGGGTAACAACGGCCAAGGCGGCGGCAATCAGGGCAATGGCGGCCAAGGCAATGGCGGCCAGGGCAATAACGGGGGCCGAAATAACCCGCGTAACAATGGCGGTCGCGGCCGTGGGCGTCGCCCGCAACAGAATACGGCGGAGGGCAGCGAAACCCCGGCGTCAAATTCTGCCGATACTCAAACCAAGAACCAACCCGCCAATAATGATGCAGATCCGGCACCTAAAGAGCCGGCCAGCACCCCAGCAGCAGCCCCGGCGGCCAATACGGATGAGGCCCCAAAAGCCCCACGAGGACGCCCGCGTCGCACCCCGCGCAAATCTGCCAGTTCGGAAGACGGTGCCGCTGTGGAAGCCCCTGCAAGCTCAGAGCCAGCATAGCAGGAAATGACAATCATCGCCGATTAAGGCGCGATCATCCGCCTATGAAAGGCGCCGCCGCATAATCTTGCGGCGGCGCTTTTCGTTGGTACCCTGGGGTTTAATTTAGGCGCTTGGTATTAGAACCAAGGAACCTGTGGTCTGGCCATTTTCCAAATCAAACTGCGCCCGCGCGACTTCTTCCAAGGCATACGTGCCGCCGACACTGCCGCCCAAATCTGGCCCTAGAATGTCAAAAACCGCCTTCGCGCCCGTCGCGTAGAAATGCGAATCTGCCAATAAAGACATGACACTAGGTTTAGATAAAAAGGCATCCCCCAATTCACTGATTTGAAGGGCAGGTGTGGGCCCGGCGACCCACCCAATATTGGCAACCATCCCGAAACGACGCACACAGCGCAGCGACTGTCGAACCATATCGCCTCCAATCCCATCAACAACCAAGTCAACACCATGACCCTGTGTCAGCTCATTTACGCGGGCAGCAATATCGGCCTCTCGCCCGACGATGACTGCATCGACGCCGTTTGCTGTCGCGATGTCTGCTTTACCCTCGGTGCTGACCGTCCCGATTACTGTTGCCCCGAAATGTTTGGCCCAGCGCGTCAGAATTATCCCCAATCCGCCCGCTGCGGCATGTACGAATATGGTACTGTTCGCCGATACAGGATGGACCAGCGTTAACAGCATATAGGCTGTCAGCGCCCGCAACATGTTGCCACCAACCACATCCATCCGCGCCGCGTTCGGCAGGCGAACCGCGCGCCAAGCGGGCAAAAGTCGTGTTTTCGCATACGCCCCAAGCGCGCCAGCATAGGCGATAGCATCACCGATCTTCAAATCTGTAACGCCCTCTCCCACCGCCTCAATGATCCCCGCGCCTTCAACCCCCAAAACCCCAGGCAAGGGGACAGGATGCGCCCCAATCCGGTGATAAATATCGATGAAGTTGACCCCAATCGCCTGATGCCGCAGTCGAATTTCCCCGGGTCCAGGGACCTCAACGGCACGCTGCCCGATCTTGAATTGCTCGATGCCGCCCGTTGTGTGGATTTCCATAACTGTATTCATAATTTTTGTCTCCAATGTTCCGTTGACCTCATCAGCCAACCAATTCACGGATAATTGCATCTGGCCTATCATCAAAAAATTCCCTAAAATTACCCAATAACTGTGAAAGATTTAACATAATGGATTGGGAGCATCTCCGGCATTTTGCAGCTTTTGCCGAGACAGGAAGCTTGTCAGCGGCGGCGCGAGAGATTGGCGTTGAACACGCAACAATTGCCCGGCGCATCGCGTCACTGGAAGAGACGCTGGCGCTCAAATTGATAGACCGGCGGGGTCGCAAACTCACCTTGACCGCAGAAGGGATCCGCATTGCAGAGATTGCGCGCCGGATGACGCGCGATACAGAAGAAATTACCAGAATAGCCGCTGGCGTGCGATCTGAGGTGTCAGGGCATGTTATAATCAGCGCGCCACCGGCCTTGACCGCATTATGCCTTGTGACTCCACTTGTTGCCTTACAAAGCCGTCATCCAAACTTGATCATCACCCTTATCGGTGAAAGCCGCACAGCGTCGCTGGAACGGCGCGAAGCTGATCTAGCCATACGCCTGAGCCGCCCGGAAACAGGACCCTTCAAAATCTTGAAACTGGGTGATATGCCGTTTCGGCTATACGCGACACCTGCCTATTTGAACGAAACCGATGAAAAGAATTGGCGCTTTATTGGTTATGGTGGCGCGATGAAAACGGCCCCACAGCAATTGGATTTGGATGCCCGTGCGCAGGGACGGTCCTTTCGACTGATGGCAAGTTCCGTTGAAATCCAATTGGCCGCAGCAAAAGCCGGGGCAGGAATTGCGATTCTACCGGAATTCTTGGCAGACAGTGAAACTGACCTGACACGTATTCCACTGAAAAACACCCCATTTCATCGCGAAATATGGTTGGTCGTCCATGATGATTTGCAAAATTCTGCCCCCATTCGTACCGTCATTGAGACTCTCAAGACGGCCTTTAGCAAACGCGAGCAGTCGGGTTAGGCTGAGACGACCCGTTTGCCAATAAAGCGATATCACATTTCAGGCTCTTGATACCCATTTTGGCGGCAGAAGGCGGTGACCGTGTTGCGCAACAGACAGGCAATGGTCATCGGGCCAACACCGCCTGGTACCGGCGTAATGGCGGACGCCACCGGACTGGCTGAAGCGAAATCCACATCCCCAACCAGGCGCGTACCACCATCGGGCTTGTCGATCCGGTTAATGCCAACATCGATCACCACAGCACCGGGCTTTAGCCAGGACCCCTGCACCATTTCGGGCTTTCCAACAGCAGCAATGACAATATCAGCCTGAGCGACTTCTGCGGGCAAATCCACCGTGCGGGAATGAGCAACGGTCACGGTACAGCTTTCCTGCACCAACAGGGTCGTCATCGGCTTTCCAACGATGTTAGACCGCCCCAGCACGATGGCTTTCTTGCCCGCTAAAGAGCCCTTGAAATGGTCGCGCAGCAGCAGCACACAGCCCAAAGGCGTACAGGGGACCAAGGCGCTGGGATTTCCCGTATTCAACCGCCCGACATTGACCACATGAAACCCATCGACATCCTTATCCGGGTTAATTTCGGTCAGCACCGCCTGTTCATCAATCTGCTTGGGCAGGGGCAGTTGCACCAGAATGCCATTGACCGTTGGGTCTTCATTCAATTGCCGAACTTTTGCCAACAGGGTTTCCTGATCGGTGCTGGTATCCATCTTGAACTCGAAGCTTTCCATGCCTGCTTCGACGGTTTGTTTGCCCTTGCTGCGGACATAAACCTGACTGGCAGGATCTTCCCCGACCAGCACGACCGCTAGGCCAGGCGTTTTGCCATGATCGGCCTTCAAGGCGGCGACCGCGGCTGTAACCCGTTCGCGCAGGCCTGCTGCAAATGCCTTACCATCGATGATCTGTGCTTCCGCCATGCGCTATGCTCCCCCGATTGTGTCTTTGTGTCTTAAAGCCGCTCAAGGACCGCGCGAAGGCTGTCTTCCAGCCGCGCTCTTTCCCCTGACAGCGCAATGACCTTAGTGCGATCCGTTGTGCCCGATACGATACTCAGCGACGTTTTTGGACATTTCAACGCCTTCGACAACAGCTTTATCAGCGCCTTGTTGGCTTTGCCGTCTTCAGGGATCGCGGTTACCTGGATTTTCAGGTGGCTTGCACCCTGGGCATCCTGGGCGATGGCTTGCAGGCGATCCGCAGAGGCTTTGGGGGTCAGGCGGACGGCCAACAGCATCACATCCCGCCCGGCATCCCATCGGAACGGCATCAGATGCGATAGGCCACGTCGGTCAGTACTTTCTGCAGGAAGAACAGGATCAGGAGCAGCACGATGGGTGAAATATCAATTGGCCCCATATTCGGCAAAATACGCCGGATCGGGCGCAAGGCTGGTTCGGTCAGGCGGTACAGAAAATCGCCGATCATATAGACGACACGGTTGCTGGTATTGACCACATTAAAGGCCACCAACCAGCTTAAAATCGCCGATGCGATGATCAGCCATGTATAAAGAGACAGCGCCACCAAGACGACCTGTATCAAGGCGTTAAGCAAAATATCCATCGACCCGCTTCCACCATGCCGTTGTCACTGTGCGGAGAGACCCCCCTCTGCATTTCCGTAAAAACAGAGATAAGGCGCAAGACCTTCCTGCGCAAGTCATGATCCCAGAAAGCGGTATAACCCCACCAATTTCACACCTTGACACAAACGCCCCTCAGACCGATATTCCGCCCGTCCAGACAGCGTTCTGGGCCAGATTTATGGGCCGGATTTATGGGCCGGATTTATGGGGTCGTAGCTCAGCTGGGAGAGCGTCGCGTTCGCAATGCGAAGGTCGGGAGTTCGATCCTCCTCGACTCCACCAATTTCAAAAGCGCCGATCGGGTCACAGGCCGGGTCGGCGTTTTTGATTTAGCTCCTAAGATGCCAGCGCCGCCTGGATCGCCTTGATCTGCTTGTCCACATCGATCTTGCATTCCGATGTGACTTCCAGGGCGCGATCCTCAAACACATCCAGGCCGGGATTGCGGGCGGTCCAGGTCGTGATGCGGGCATCGCGCTGCTCCAGCAAGGACAGGATCTGGGGCTTGAACAGGATCAGCATATGCGACAGCCAGCGATTGCTGGCCCAGGACGGAAAGGTGTGATCGATTTCAAACTTGTCGATCATGCGCGCGACATCTGGCGCCGCATACCAGGTTTCGTCCGTAACCCAGCGATTGACCGTGAACATCTTGATCCCATAGCCCTTTTTATCCATCGATACGGCAATGATATGCGCCCCGATCCGATTGTCGTTAGGAGCCTGAGGATGCACCAGCGGCGCCGGAGCCACACCCTTTGGCATGCCGGTATAACGCAGGAAGGTATGAAAATGTCCGTGCTCTCCCGGACGTTCCCCCTTGGGGTGGGCATGATAATAGTATTGCGAATGCGTTTCCCAATCGATGGCATCGCCCGCGGGGAAATGGTTCCATTCATAGAATGTGCCCTGGTGGCGCAATAGTTCCGCTACGACATTGCTGGACGTTTTGCGCAGCACACGCTGACAGGTCAGCACCTCTTCCCCCGCCGCCAACATGCGCCGCAGGCTGGCCTTTGATAACATTGACAAGGCCGCATCAAGGTTTTGTGTCGCATCCATCGGGTCAGAAATATCGGGTGTCACTCTATGTCCCTCGGGCAAATCCACCATCCATCCGCAAAGTGTTTCATTCCCCGCCGCTTCACACAAGACTGAGGCGTCGCAGGGGATGCGACGCCTCAAATCCGGGCAAGACGCCGGGGCGTCAGGCAGGGATTGCATCCATATTCACCTGATCCATGGATGCTTGGCTGGCATCGGGGTTATCTGCACCACTGCCACATGGGTTTTTCTTCGCAGCACAGGGATTGCACGGGTTACAGGCATTCTTGGCCGCGCAAGGGTTGCACGGGTTACAGGCATTCTTTGCTGCACAAGGATTACAGGGGTTACAAGCCTTGGCCGCACAAGGGTTGCAGGGATTGCACGAACCGCCGCCTTGAAGCGGGGTTTCCTGTGGCTGGGCGTCGACCATCAGAGGTGTCGCTGAAACGGCGCCCGCTACGCCAACCGAAGAGGCCTGCGCCCCTGCTGCAAACGCCGCCCCTGCCATCAGGGAGGCAATCGTTGTTGAAAGAAGATGTGTCTTGAAGCTCATGATCTCGCTGTCCCTATTGTTGTTGGTATCAGAACCGGTTGGGACACGAGCAAAAACCGCCGCATCCCTGAATACCGATCTGTCAGTATCGGTACACCGGAATGCGGCGGCGCAAGAATCAAGTCACCTCACTTTGGTGTGAAAGCGCCGGATCAATTGGCCTGGCGCGCGATCACCGCAACGGTCAGGCGGCCAGAGCCTCAATCGATTTTTCGGCCTTTTCTGAGGCTTTTTCGTCCATCATTTGTTGACCAGCAGCAATCACGGTTACGTCGGTAACGCCAATAAAGCCAAGAACGTGCTTCATGTAAGGCGTCGCATAATCAATCCCCGACTCCACTTCGGTGACGCCAGAGGCAACAACAAGATAGGCCTTCTTGCCACTCAACAGACCAACGGGGCCGTTTTCGGTATATTTGAAAGTCTCACGCGCCCGGGCGATCATATCGATCCAGGCTTTCAAGGCTGCAGGAACGCCAAAATTATAGACCGGCACGCCAATCACCAGAATATCCGCCGCACGCACTTCTGCGATCAGGGCGTCAGATTGCGCCAGAGCCTTCTTTTGTTCCGCATTCCGCTCTGCGGGATCGGTGAAATTCGCACCGACCCAATCGGGCGATACGAAAGGCAGGCCTTCCGCAACATTCCGCAGGGTGATGTCCAGGTCATGGCTTTCTGAGAGATGCGACAGAAGCGACTCTGTCAGCTTCCGCGTTGTCGAATTCTCCGCGCGCGCACTGGAATCAACGCGTAAAACCTTTAGCGCCTTGTCACCTTTTTGGGATGCATCAGACATATTGAAAATCCTTTCACTGTTCCGGGCCGCCCAACCCCTGTAAGGGCGATTGTTCTTCACCCGAAACGTAAGCCCGGCACACCAAAAGAATAATCAGCCCATTTGGAATATTATTGTTTCTGGTAAGTGCCTAATCATCCTTTGGAGTCACTGCTTCCTCCTTTCACTTGCTCAGAGAATCAGGCTTTCTGAGGATGGTCCCGTGACCGCCCCACTATCATGACAGGAGCACCCGCCATGCTGATCGATATCGCAACGATTGCTGCCCTAACCGGCGGAGGGTTGTCGGTCGGGTTGTTTCTGGCCTGGGTCTTTATGGTCCGAGGGAAAGAGGAGCAGCTGCAAGCCCTGCAGACGCGGGAACGCGAACTGTCGCAAACCATTGAAGATATCAGATCTGAACTTTCCGGTGCCCTGGCCAATCAAAAGGCCCTGGAAGAAGCGCGCAGTGAATTGCGAACGGATCGGGATGAATTGCGCCAGAAGGTGGAGGCGTTGCAGTCAGACCTGTCCAACCGCCGCGTGGAAATCGAAAACCTGCAAACCACCCTGTCCTCAGAAAAGAAGGCCCATGGCGAAAAGCTGCAGGAATTGAGCAATGTCAGGGGCCAGATTGAAAAGGATTTGCAGGTCCTGATGAATGGATTGCTGGACACGTCTTCAAGCAAGTTCCTGGAGCGCGCCAACGAAGTTCTGAAGGCGCAGCAGGAAAAGGGTGAAACAGGCATGAAATCCATGGTTGGCCCGATGAAGGAGGCGCTGGATAAATTCCAGCAACAGGTCAACGAGATGGAAACCAAGCGCAAACAGGATGAAGGCGCGCTGACACAACAGATTCAGCATATCGCCAACAGCCATACCAGGCTGAACGACACCACTGTCAGCCTGGTCAATGCCCTGCGCAGCGCCCCCAAAACCCGTGGCCGTTGGGGGGAGCAGCAATTGCGCACCCTGTTGGAAATGGCTGGGATGGCCGAATATGTGGATTTCGAGACGGAAAAGCATTTCGAGACCGAAGAAGGGGCCAGACGCCCCGATGTGGTTCTGAAAATGCCTGGCGGGCGCACGCTGGTGATCGATGCAAAGACCTCCCTGTCGGCCTATCTGGAGGCGATGGAGGCCGATACTGAAGAAGCGCGAGAGGCGAAACTGGTCGAACATGCCCGCCAGATCCGCACCCATATGGAACAATTGGGTCGCAAGGATTACTGGAAGACCCTGCCGTCGGATACGGTGGATTTCGTCGTCATGTTCGTGCCCGGCGAACCGATGTACAGCGCCGCCATGGCCCGCGATCCCGGCCTGTTCGACACCGCTTGGGAAAAGAAGGTCATCATCTGCTCCCCCACCACATTGCTGGGCCTGGCAAAGGCCATCGCCTATGGCTGGCGTCAGGAGAAGGCCTCTAAAGATGCGCAAAAGGTGCATGAGGCGGGCATTGAGCTATATAAACGGCTGGTGAAACTGGGCAATGACGTTGCCAGCATGACAAAATCCTTGAACGCCCATGTCGGCAAACACAATGCCTTCGTCGCCAGCCTGGAAGGCCGCGTCCTGCCCCAGGCCCGCAAGATGACCGAACTGTCCATCGGCGACAGCTATGGCGAAGTCCCGGAGCTGGAACCCGTAGAACACGAAGTCCGCGAACCCCTGCAGGACCGGGATCTGCTGATCGATGGGCCGAAAGATTAGAACCAGCCCGCAACTGCAAGCGCGTCTGGACGCGCAATGACGTTCAATACTGATTGATATCGGGCGTATCGATGTTGCGTCGCTGGAACAGCTTGCGGATCAGAAAGATGGCAGCGACTGAGAGGATGGCAAAGGCGATCAGGACCTCCCGCCAGCTTTCCAGCAGGATCGTATCGCTGAACCAGAACCGGCTTTCTGCAAACAGCAGGGCTGATACGATGGCTGCGGCAACTCCCACGGGCAGCACAAAGAAATCCAGTCCAACAACGATGTCGGCAATGATCAGGACCAGCGCCAGGATCAACCAGACTTCCGCCTGAAACAGCCAATAGGTAATCGACATCGCTTACGCCCCCTTGCGTGATCCAGCTAGGCTTTCCGCCAATGTATGCAGCGACCCGATGGCTCCGGTTATATCCGTTGGCACGATGATGGTTTTGGTGTTGGACGAAGACGCCACCGCCCCCAGGGCTTCCACCTGTCGTTTCATGATTTCAAAATCAATCGCAGGCTGACCATTCGCAGCAATCGCCTGAGAAATCAGTTTCGTCTGCTCCGCATCTGCTTCTGCGGCGACCTTTACAGAATAGGCATCCGCATCCGCCTGAACCCGCACGGCCTCTGCATGGCGCTGGGCCTCATATAATCTGGCGTCAGCAGCCAGTTCGACGGCGCGCTTCTCCCCTTCTGCCGTGGCAATCGCGGCCCGGCGCTGCCGTTCTGCGTTCAATTGCTGGCGCTGAGCATCCTTGGTCTGTTCATCGACAATGACATCCGTGATTTCCGTGCGGGTGATCTCAATCCCCCAGACCTCGGCGGCCTGTTGCAGATTGCGGGCAATTTCCTCATTCATCGATTCGCGCGACGATTGCAGATCATCCAGTTCCAGCTTACCCGCTGCCGAGCGCACAATGGACGTCGCCGCAGTATAGATTGCCTGGTTGATATCCCGAATACGATAAACCGACGCGGCAGCATCGGTGATGCGATAAAACACGGTTGCTTCCAACCGCACCTCAACATTGTCGCGGGTGATGACAGAAATATCAAATTCCGGCAATTGCCGTTCCAATATGGAGACCCGATGCGCGACACGATCCAGAAAGGGGACAATAAAGTTCAGGCCCGCCGGCAGGGTTTTTGTATATTTTCCAAACCGCTCAACCACATAAACTTCACTTTGAGAAACAACCTTGACCCCCTTGGAGATCAGAACCAATGCAAAGACCACAAGGATCAAGGCGATGATGCTAGAAAGCGACTCTTGGATCATGTAAGCGATTTCCGGGCCCATGGCACAGTCCTTGTTGGTGTAGCGTATCAGCAGATTTCATATAACGCTAAGTTGTGCACCGCGAAACTGAAAAACACCGGTAAAAAAAACCCCGGCCTGAGAGGATGTCTCGGACCGGGGCTTTTCCGCACTGATTATCCAACAGGCTACTGCGAAATTGGTGCCGCACCTGTCTCGTTCTGGAAATAGCGGAAGAAATCGCTGTTGGGCGCACCGACAAAGGTCGTCGTGTCACCCCCCAGCCCCTTCTGCATTGCCTGCATAGACCGCCAGAAGTCAAAGAACGCAACATTCTGACCATAGGCACTGTTATACAGGCCCTGGGCTTCCGCATCGCCCTTACCACGCAGGATTTCTGCTTCCCGTCTGGCTTCGGACACAATCACGCGCTGGCGCTTGTCCCCTTCGGCACGGATTCGCTGGGCTTCCTTATCCCCTTCGGCCCGCGCCAGACGTGCTTCCTGCTGGCGCTGTGTGGTCATGCGCTGAAAGATTGCCTCGCTGTTGTCTTCCGGCAAATCAATACGCTTGATGCGCACATCAACCACTTCAATCCCAAAGGTTGCCGCTTCACGCGCAACGATGCGGGTGAAATCTTCCATCAGGCGGGCGCGTTCCGGCGTCAAGACAACAGAAAGGTTTACCTCCCCGATGACTTCCCGAAGCGATGCGTTGATCAATGAGTTAAACCGCTGCTCTATGCCGCGTTCCGTACCAACCGTCTGGAAGAACCGCAGAGGATCAGTGATGCGATAGCGCGCAAAGGCGTTCACAACCAATTGCTTCTGATCTGCCGTCGGGATTTCCTGTTGGTCTGCGTCATAGTCCAACACGCGCTTGTCAAAGAAACGGGCTGTGTCGACAAAGGGTACTTTAAAATGCAGGCCCGGTTCCGTGATTTCACGCTGCGGTTCCCCGAAGCGCATGACAAGAACCTGTTCGGTTTCCCGCACGGTAAAGGCGGCACTGATCCCGGTGATGAAGATCACAACCAGGAGGCCAAGAATTATGAGAGAACTGCGTTTCATTTGGCGGCTCCCGTCTTCAGTTGATCCAGTGGCAGATAAGGAACAACCCCACTGCCTTCTGCCCCTGGTTCAATCAGAACCTTGTTCATTTTAGAGAGCACATCTTCCATGGTTTGAAGATAGATGCGTCGTTTGGTGATGTCGGGCGCCTGCTTGTATTCCGTCAGGATCGCCAGGAACCGCTGAGTGTCCCCCTGTGCCTGGTTGACGCGTTCCTGACGATAGGCTTCCGCCTCCCGCAGGATCTGTTGCGCTTCACCTTCTGCCCGCTGGGTGACTTCGTTGAACTGACCCGTTGCTTCGTTGATTTTCTTTTCCTTATCCGCCTGCGCAGCCTGCACATCGCGGAAGGCATCGATCACCTGATTGGGCGGATCAAATTTCTGAGGGTTCACCTGAGTGATTTCAATTCCCGCGCCATAGCTGTCCAGAATTTGCTGAATGCGTTGATGAGCATCCTGCGCCACGGCATTCCGCCCGCGCGTCCGGATATATTCAAATGCGCTTTTACCGACGATTTCCCGCATTGCCGCCTCAGCAGCGTTCTTCACGCTTTGCTCTGGATTGCGTACATTAAACAGGAATTCCCCCGCATCGCGAATTTTCCAGAAGACCGAGAACTGAATGTCGATGATATTTTCATCGCCCGTCAGCATCAGACTTTCCGCCCGCAATTCAGAGGCCGAGGTACGTCCGGCGCTGCCGTTAAACCCGATCTCTACCGTATTGACCGCCGTCACGCGCGGCAACAGAACCTCTCCCAGCGGGGCGGGAACATTATAATTCAAACCCGGTCCGGTAACAGATGTCAGCTTGCCAAAGACCAGTTCAACGCCCTGTTGGTCGGCCTCAACGCGATAAAAGCCGGTTCCCAGCCAGATCAGGATCAGCAAAAGACCCACTGCGATCCCGCCCTTAACACCAAAGCCACCGGGGATCATGGAGCGGAGCTTCTCCTGCCCCTTGCGCACCATTTCCTCAACATCAGGGGGCTGGCCGCCGGGACCACGCCCGCCGCCGCCGCCACCCGGGCGTCCCCAAGGGCTGTTCGGGCCGCCGCCATTGCCGCCACCACGATTTCCACCGCCGCGATTTCCGCCGCCGCCCTGGCCGCCCCAAGGGCCGCCACCATTATTTTCCCAAGGCATCCTGTTCCGATCCGTCCGCCGTTAATACACTAATTGTCACGATCGATCCTGTTACCCTTATCGGCTGCAGGTCGCGTCAAATTCAGCCTCGCACGCCCATCCAGACTGCGACGGGCGCATAACACTTGATTTTTGCGGGTCAAACAACCCTGCACGCATGTTTTATCATATGCGGTCTTTGCGCCATGCTTCCTGTTCATATATGTACGACAAGACAAGTTCCCAACCATGTGGCGTTGATTTTTCGAGATTTCTGAACAAATTTTCACCACACACCCGTTCATGACAGGAGTTTCTGAATTATGGCCGATATTACTGAGGACGCAGTCCGAAAAGCTTTGGCGGGCATTCGTGCGCCAGGCGGCGGCGATATCGTCAGTTCCGGTCTGGTATCAGGCATCGCCATCCGGGATCGCATGGTCCAGATTTCCCTGGAAATCGGCGACCCGTCCAAGGCTGAAAGTTATGAGCCAACCCGGCGCGATGTTGAAAAGGTCGTTGGCGCAATGCCCGATGTCTTGTCGGCAACCGCTGTGCTGACTGCCGAAAAGGGTTCCGGCAGCACCACATCGCCAAAACCGGCATCAGATCAAGGGGCCATAGAGAAAGGCGCTGGCAAGATCCGCCATATCGTCGCCGTCGCCAGCGGCAAGGGCGGCGTTGGGAAATCCACCACGGCGGTCAATATCGCACTGGCCTTAAAGCAACTGGGCCTGCGGGTGGGCATGCTGGACGCCGACATCTTTGGCCCGTCGCAGCCGCGCATGCTGGGCATTTCCGGCAGCCGCCCCAATTCACCCGATGGGAAGACGCTGGAACCCTTGGAAAGCTATGGCATCAAAGTCATGTCGATCGGCTTTCTGGTCCCCGAAGATCAGCCCGTTGTCTGGCGCGGCCCGATGGTTATGGGCGCGCTGCAACAAATGCTGGACGATGTCATCTGGGGTGAATTGGATATCCTGATCGTCGATATGCCGCCCGGTACTGGGGATGCCCAATTGACGATGTCGCAAAAAGTACCGTTGGCAGGTGCCGTGATTGTTTCCACCCCTCAGGACATCGCCCTGCTGGATGCCCGCAAGGGGCTGAACATGTTCCGCAAGGTCGATGTGCCCGTATTGGGGATTATTGAAAACATGTCGATGTATATCTGCCCCAATTGCGGCCACGAAGCCCATATCTTTGGCCATGGCGGCGCAAAGAAAGAGGCGGAGAAGCTGGGCACGCCGTTCCTGGGAGAAATCCCGCTGGAGATTGAAATCCGCCTGACCGCCGATGGCGGCAATCCCATCGTCGTATCCGATCCTGAAAGCCCCCATGCCAAGGCCTATCTGGCGATTGCTGAGAAAATCCAAACCGCATTGGATGGGCCAGGTGCGGGGCGCGCGGCCCCCCTGTTCACAACAGAATAAGCCCCGGGCGCGATCATGACGGGTCAACGGATCATCAGGGGAATTGCACGCGGCACTTGCGCCGTCATCCTGATGACCCTTCTGATCGCGCCCTTGCAGATTTCGACCACAGGTCCGGCAGGCGCGCAGGCGGATGAAAAGGAACCCCGCCTGATTGAAGTGATCAATCGGGCCCGGGCGGAGCGCAATCGTGCCCCCCTGCGTTATGAACCCCGTCTGACGCAAATCGCCCGCCAGATGGCCCAGGCAATCTATCAAGGTCAGAAACTGGACGCCCTGACCGATGGGTTGGAGACCCTGTTAAAATCAAAAGGGTACCCATACACATTGTATGGGGGGCGCTATGCCATCAATTCGGATTCCGTCGAGAAAATGGTCACTGAATGGCTGGAGGATGGCGGTCAACAGAGCATTCTGACCAACAAGACTGCGACAGAAATCGGTGTGGCCTATCTAAGCAGCGAAGGGTCCCTGGTGCCGGATATCGAACCCAGCATCTGGACTGTTGTAATTGCCGCCCCAGCCAGGCCCGCCGATTCAGATTGGGCACAGCAGATCTTGCAACTGGTCAACCAGTTTCGCGCCACTTATCAATTGCCACCGTTGCAGCCTAACGCTTTTCTGAACCGGGCCGGTATGGCCCAGGCGCGGGATATGCTGGCGCGGGATTTTTTCAGCCATACGAACCCGGATAATGTCGGGCCGGGTGAACGCGCAACCAAGGCCGGGTACAAATGGTCCCTGGTGCTGGAAAACATCGCAGCGGGCCAATCCACCCCCCGTGATGTCGTTAATGCCTGGATCGCCTCAAAAGAAGGCCACCGGGAAGCCATGCTTAACCCTGATGTCACCGAACTTGGTATAGGATATGTCTTTGCCCCATTTGATCCAGGGCGCATAAAATCACTGCATTACTGGGCAATGACCCTGGGTAAGCCTAGGGACCCATGATAACGTTCAATGCGCATAGAAACGATTTGAAAGGCTTGAAGATGAGACTTTTGTGCAGCGTGCTTGTCGGGGCAATTGTGCTGTTGGCGCCCAGCGTATGGGCACAAAGCCCACCGCCGCCAGGCGCACAGGTTTTCTTTGCCAATCTTCAGGATGGCGCGGTCGTCAAAAGCCCGTTTCTGGTTAAGTTCGGCGCAGAAGGGGTAAAAATCACCCGTGCAGGAATCAACATCCCCGGCACCGGTCATCACCATCTGCTGATCAATACGGAACTGACCGCCGAAGATAAGGGATATTCCATTCCCCAGGATGCGCGCCACCTGCATTTCGGTGGCGGTCAGACAGAGGTGGAACTGAACCTGGATCCCGGCACCTACACGCTGATGATGGTCCTGGGCGATGGCGACCATGTACCGTTTGAGCCGATGATCACCTCTGACAAAATCACCATAACTGTTGAATAGGAAATTTTCAGATGACCGCATTTGACCGCTTGCGCGATGGGGATTTTGCCATCGGCACCATGATCATGACCGACAGCATGCTGACTGCAGAAGTGGCGGCGCGATCAGGCTTCGATTTTTTATGTCTGGATCGTCAGCACGGCCTGATTGACGACGCGACCCTGTGGCAGCAGATGGCCGCCATCGGGCGCATTGGCAAGGCCTGCCCCTGGGTTCGGGTGCCCTGGAACACGATGGCGGACGCAATGCGGGCGCTGGATGGTGGCGCGGCTGGCATCATCGCGCCCATGGTCGGCAATCGCCAAGAGGCTGAGGCCCTGGTTCGGGCCTGCCGCTATCCCCCGATGGGAGAACGCAGTTGGGGCCCTGTCCGCGCAGGCATGGATGATGGGGTTGGCTATACCAAGGCGGCCAATGACACCCTGTTCGTGGCCGCCATGATTGAAACCAAAGACGGCTATGAGAATCTGGAAGAGATCGCCGCCACGCCGGGTCTGGATGCGTTGTTTGTGGGACCCAATGACCTGAGCCTGGCCATGGGCAATTGGCAACCGGCGATGCCGACCGATAAGGACTTTATCGCCGCCCTGACCCGCATTGCCGACATTGCCAAGGCCAATGGCAAGCTGGCGGGCATTCATTGTTCCGACGCCGCCATGGCGCGGGCCTGCCGCGCCTGGGGCTTCCGCTTTGTCACCATTGCCGCCGACATCGCCTTTCTGGGTCAGGCCGCCGCCGCCTGTGTCCAGGCTGCTCAGGAAAAGTAAGGACATAGATACTTGCACCACCGGAAGAGGGCTGGCAGTCTCTGGCCCGAAAAATTGTTCCAAGTTTAGGGAGAAACCACCAATGAAAACCCGTGCCGCTGTTGCCTTTCAGGCTGGAAAACCACTGAGCATTGAAGAGGTCGAACTGGAAGGACCGCGTGCAGGCGAGGTATTGGTGGAAATCAAGGCGACCGGCGTTTGCCACACGGACGAATTCACCCGCAGCGGGGACGACCCTGAAGGCGCATTTCCAGCGATTCTGGGCCATGAAGGGGCTGGTATCGTGGTCGATGTCGGACCGGGTGTGACCACCCTGAAGAAGGGCGATCATGTTATCCCCCTGTACACGCCGGAATGCCGTGTCTGCGAATACTGCCTGAACCCAAAGACAAATCTGTGTCAGGCGATCCGCACCACCCAGGGTCAGGGCCTGATGCCTGATGGCTCTTCTCGCTTCTCTCTGAATGGCGAGCCGATCCTGCATTATATGGGCACTTCGACCTTCGCCAATCACACGGTTGTGCCGGAAATCGCCCTGGCAAAAGTGCGGGAAGACGCCCCGTTTGATAAGATTTGCTACATCGGCTGTGGCGTGACGACTGGGATTGGTGCGGTTATCAACACGGCAAAGGTTGAGATCGGCTCAAATGTCGTGGTCTTTGGACTGGGCGGGATCGGCCTGAATGTCATTCAGGGTGCCCGGCTGGCGGGCGCAAATATGATTGTCGGGGTTGATTTGAACCCTGCGAAAAAGGAAATGGCAGAACGGTTTGGCATGACCCATTTCGTCAATCCGAAAGAGGTCGAAGGCGATCTGGTCCCCTATCTGGTGGATCTGACCAAGGGCGGCGCGGATTACAGTTTCGAATGCATCGGGCGCACCGACACAATGCGCCAGGCCCTGGAATGCTGTCACAAAGGCTGGGGCGAAAGCATCATCATTGGCGTTGCCGGTGCGGGTCAGGAAATCTCCACCCGTCCCTTCCAACTGGTGACGGGCAGATCCTGGCGCGGCACGGCCTTTGGCGGCGCCAGGGGTCGCACAGATGTGCCCAAAATCGTCGACTGGTACATGGATGGCAAAATCGACATCGACCCGATGATCACCCACACCATGCCCTTAAACGATATCAACAAGGCTTTTGACCTGATGCACAGTGGTGACAGCATCCGCTCTGTTGTTGTCTTTGACTGATAGGCAGGGGCGGATTCACTAGGTGTCTCAATCCGCCCCCCCTGAATCCACATCCGGAGGTCATCCCCCGACCAAGGTGGATTGTTTCATCAATCCGAATGCGCGCGCCGCTCAGGAAATGGCCGAAACGTTCATTGAGGCTTTGGAACAGGCTGGAATTGACGTCACCGTTCATTGGATGTCGTCCTGTGAACAGGCCCTGGACGATATTGCCAACCTGCCCGAAACCGACGCCATCCTGGTCGGTGGAGGCGATGGGACGGTCAGCGGGCTGCTGCCCGCCTTGCTGGAACGGCGCGAAACGATTGGTATCCTGCCGCTGGGCACCGCGAATGACTTTGCCCGTGGGGCCGGCATTCCAACCACGCCGCAAGCTGCCGCGAAGGTCATATCCGAAGGGCACCGCCTGTCTGTTGATACCGGACTGGTTGCGGACCGCCCCTTCCTGAATGTCGCAAGCCTTGGGATCAGTGTTGAAATCGCCAGCCTGCACGAAGATCGTGCCAAGAAACTGCTGGGCCGGTTCGCCTACCCCATTCGCTGGGCCGAAGCATGGCACAAGCATCGCCCCCTGAAACTGAAGATCACAACGGATGGCAAGAGCCGACGCGCGCGATGCTCTTTATTGGCTGTCGGATGCGGGCGTCACTATGGCGGCGGGCTGACCCTGGACGAACAGGCGCAATTGAACGATGGCATGCTGCACCTATATTATGTAGCACCGCGCAATGCCCTACATTGGCTGTGGTTTCTGCCTGGCCTGTGGCGTGGCACCTTGAAAGACGGGGACGGTGCCCATACTGGTACCGCCCGGAAAGTTACGATTGAAACCGCATCCGGGCGCGCCAAAAAAGTAAACGTTGATGGAGAGATCGTGGCGCGTACGCCGATTAACATTACAATTCGCCCTCAAAGTCTGACAATCTTTGCCCCTGCCGAACGGTCCAATTGATACCGCGAGGAACTCAAATGTCTCTACTAATCCCGCCGGAAATTGCTGCGATCAATGATGTGATAAAAGCGGCCAGAGATAGTGCTAGAGCCTGGTCGTGGGCCGCTGACATGGAGGGGGTCAGCGACGCAGCTGATATGCGCGCCAAGTCAAAGGCCAGAACGACACTTGCAGAGCAATTATGCGATCAGGTGCGTGATCTTGATGCGCAGCCCCCTGCGGAAAATACGCAGGGGGAAATAGAGGTGATTGAGACCCTCTGGTCGAACCTGCGCGCCAGTCTATCGGGCGATCCTGATTCTGCTGCTCAAGAACTTTGCAAATCTGCAGAAGACCGATTGTCGGCGGCGATCGATGCGGCTTTGGCGGAAGAAGCACTGCCTCCCGCCGCCGCCAGCACTATCAATCAATTCACACGTTAACCCCTAAGTGGTCGATTGAGATAGGGCCATCAGGGGGTTTTCGTCCTCCGCCTCAATCGTCGGGCTGGATTGCGAGTCCTCTATGCTTTGCAGCAGGAAAGCCTGCATCGCATTTCGACGCTCCATTTGTTGCTGATACAGCTGCTCCGTTTCTTCCAGATGCGCTCTCGCACTCGCCAACGCGCTTTGATAACTCTCATAAGTATCATGATGCGGATACCATCTATTCGCGAATTCGGTTTTATTTAGCATATTTGACGTGTTGTAATTGGAAACCTGCAGGTTTCCATATCGCGCCGACAGAGCTTTTTTCCCTTCATCCTGAAGGTAGGCAATTTTCGCCTCTCCGCTCAGGCCCATCGCATCGGCTTTTTTCGCAATATCTTGCAGGACACTGCCGCCGGCATGAGTCGCCACACTGCCATCCATATTGATGTAACCCAGAATTTCAGATCCTGTTGCGAATACCGTCCGAACGCCGGAAGGCGAGCCAGGATCATTCTGCTCCAGATTTTGCACATGCTGTCGCGCCCGTTCGACACTTTGCAGACTGCCTGGGATGTCACCTGTGTCTGACATTATCCTGCTTTGCAGTTCCAGCCATTTGTCAAAACTGGGGACGGCGGCACGGTATTGTTCGGCACTTAACTCATGTAACTCGACCGACTGCCCATCGGGCATTGTCATTGACACCGTCGTTGGTGTCTCAGGCATTGCATCAATACGTTCATAGAATGCTGCATATTGCGAGTCATACAGCTTTTTTAAATGCGGCCGCATTGTCGGATCAGAATACATCTTGGCACTGAAATCTATATCCATTGACTTTACTCCCTCATGATAACCCGCAATGGATCAGCAAAGTTTGTGCCAAAATACATTGGTTAAGTAATTCGCGCTAAAAAAACGAATATGGGAACAGAAAACCGGCTTGGCCTTGCAGATTTGGTTCGGCCCGGCCACATTCTAGACAGCGATACAAACAATCTCAGCCAGTCAGGAAAACGATGCCCTTAGAGACGCTTAATCAATGGAAATGCTTTGGTGGAACTCAATCTGTTTACGCGCATGACAGTAAGGCGACCGGGACGCGGATGGAATTTGCCGTATTTGAACCGGCAAAAAGCAGCGATGCCCCGAGCCCTGTTCTGTACTGGTTGTCAGGTCTGACCTGCAATTGGGAGAATTTTGTGACCAAGGCGGGCGCGCAGCGCTATGCCGCCGCCCATAACATCGTCATCGTCTGTCCTGATACCAGTCCGCGCGGAGATACCGTACCGGATGCCGCGGACGAGTATGATTTCGGCAAGGGTGCCGGATTTTACGTCAATGCGACCCAGCAACCCTGGTCGAAAAACTATCATATGTATGACTATGTGGTCGGCGAGCTTCCCACAGTGATTGAGCCACATCTCAGCAATCCGGTTTCGGCGCGCGGCATTTCCGGTCATTCCATGGGGGGCCATGGGGCATTGACCCTGGCCCTGAGAAATCCGGATCAGTACAGCAGTGTTTCCGCCTTTTCCCCCATTGTCGCCCCCAGCCAGGTTCCCTGGGGCGAGAAGGCACTTGGGCGATATCTGGGGGATGATCGCGCCACCTGGGCGGCCCATGACGCCTGTGCGTTGATCGCCCAACAGGGCTGGTCCGGTGACATATTGGTAGATCAGGGGGATGCTGATAATTTCCTGGAAAACCAGCTGCGGCCCCAGCTTCTGATAGAGGCCTGCCGGGATGCGAATGTACCCTTGGAGCTTCGCCTGCAGCCAGGTTACGATCACAGCTATTACTTCGTTGCCAGCTTCATCGGCGACCACATCGCCTGGCACGCGAAACGCCTTTCGGCCTGAGGAGAATGCGGAATGCCCCAAGACATCCTGGAACAGGCCGGAACGCCGGACCATCCCATCACGGTGGAGCGCGCGCCCGGTCGCGTGACGCTTTCCGCCAAAGGAACGAAACTGGCTGAAACCGCCGATGCCCTGATCCTGCGGGAGGGGCGGTATCCACCCACCTATTACATCCCGAAATCAGCCCTTCCAAAGGACCTGCTGGAACAAGCATCAAAGGTGACGCATTGTCCCTATAAAGGGGATGCGACCCATTGGAAGGCAACGTTGGCCGATGGTCAGGGTATTGATCCCATCGCCTGGAGTTATGAAAATCCAATCCAGGGTATGACATCCATCCAGGGATATCTGGGCTTCTACATCAGTGCTTTTGACGGAGTCTTTGACCCGCCCCCACAGTAAAGAAGCCTAATCGCCCAGCCCTTTGATTGAGGAAAGTAGATCGGACAGAGCCGCCTGAGCATCGGCGCTAAGTGTCTCTTGTGTGTCCTGACTATCCGTGTCCTGTGCGACAATAGCCGCTGACGCCCCTGTCTGGCGCTGGATTGCCGCCGCCAATTCCTCCATCTGGACCGGTTTGGATACGTAATCGGACATACCGCTATCAATATAATGTTCCCGTTGGCCTTCCAGCGCATTCGCCGTCAAGGCCACGATTGGGATATCGGCCCATCGTTCATCGCTGGCCCGAATCCATTGTGTTGCGGTCGGTCCATCCATAACAGGCATTTGCACATCCATGAAGACCAGGTCATAGGGAACCAGCCGTAAGGTATGCAGCGCTTCGGCTCCATTGGATACGGTATCTACATGATGACCCAGCTTCTGTAACATGGTGCCGATAACGATCTGGTTGACATGGTTGTCTTCCACCAGCAACAGACGCAGGCGACGGGTTTCATCCGATACGACCTGAACGGAATCCGACTCCAACGGAACAGATGCCGGGCCTGGCTTGCATTCCAATTCGAACCAGAATGTCGAACCGACGCCTTCCTGGCTGTCAAAACCAATCCGCCCGCCCATCAATTCAACCAATTGCTTACAGATCGCCAATCCAAGCCCGGTGCCACCATATTGCCGGGACGTGGAACTGTCCGCCTGGGTAAAGCTGTTAAACAGGCGCCCTTGCGCTTCTTCCTTGATGCCCACACCGCTGTCCTGGACTTCAAATCGAATATGAATGCTTTCTGCGTCTCCGGTCCCTTCTGATTGGGTCGCGACACGCAAAATCACCTCACCTTCCTTTGTGAATTTGATCGCATTACCCACCAGATTGAACAATATCTGCCGTATTCTGGTGGCATCCCCTAACAGGTTCTGAATTGCATCAGAATCCCCCTGCGTTACCAGCGATACTGATTTCTGCTCTGCCTGGGGGCGCAGCAATTGCACGACGCTTTGCAAGACATCGCCTAAGCGGAAGGCTTCCTGTTCGATCTCAATTTTCTTCGCCTCCAACTTGGAGAAATCCAGAATGTCGTTCAGGATGATCAACAAGTCGGATGCGGATTGACGGGCAATCTCGGTAAACCGGCGCTGTTCTTCCGTCATTTCGGTATCCAGCAACAGGCCCGTCATGCCCAGAATGCCATTCATCGGCGTGCGGATTTCATGGCTCATCGCCGCCAGGAACTCGGACTTGGCCCGGGTTGCCGCCTCTGCCTGATCACGGGCGACTGCGATGTCTTCCGTCATCGACACCAGTTCCGCACTTTGCCGTTCAAGGCGCTGCTGGGCGAGCTTTTGTTCTGCAACAATGCGCTGCAGCTCTAATTCAGCCTGTTTCCGATCCGTAATGTCCTGAAAAGTGCCATCAAAACCGATACAGGTTCCCGCCTCGTCAAATGCGAGGCGACCACGTTCCTGAACATGGCGCCATTCCCCGCTGGGCAATGTGATCTTGTATTCGTCTGCATAATCTTCCAGCGTCGCCGTTGCGGAAGCCGCCCGATTGCGAATTCGCTGGGCATCCCTTTCACTCACCAAGTTAGCCAGAGTGTCATAATCAACGACATTTTCACCCAGCGACTGAAGGCCAAACAAGGCGCAGGCCTGGTCGGACAGATGGGTGAAGCGTCCCTGTTCCAGGGAATAGGAGAAATCACCCAGCCGTGCCAAGGTCTGGGCCTCTTCGACGCGGGCGGAAGCCTGGGCCATTCGGGTCTCGCGCTCAACAACCTCAGTGACATCAATACGCAGGCCTACCACCCCCCCATCATCCAACGCGCGCTCCTCAACACGCGTGTAGGTGCCGTCTGCATTCTTCTGAATAAAGGAGCTTTGAGAAGATTTATGCGCTTCCAATCGCATTCTTATAAAATCTTCCCACTCTTCTCGTTCGATCTGGAACACGCCTGCTTCCAGACCATCCCACAACAAATCTTCATAACGGGCGCCAGGGACAAATTTATCGGAAACCAGTGGATGCATGGTTCGATATTGCGTATTGCACATCACCAATCGATCTTCAGAGTCGAAAATCACAAACCCTGCAGAAATCGATTCCACAGCTGTTTTCAGGACCATTTCCGCGCGCGCCTGAGCCACAAGCGCATTTTCCAGCTCTTTTTCCCGCTGCACCAGTTCAGTGACATCGACACGGAAACCGACAATTCCGCCATCGGGTGTGCGGCGCTCCTCAATACGCAACCACCGACCATCGTCCAGATTCTGCAAAACAGGCTCACCGGGATTCTGGTGCATCGCCAGTCGTTCCTGAACAAAAGCCTCTACAGAGGCGGGATCTGTGGCAATATTCGAATATTGGCCGTGTTGCGCGCCATACCGAATGATTTCCTCAAATGTATTGCCAATTTTTAACGCGGGCTTGGTCAGGGCATAAAAATCCGCGTATCGAGAATTGAACACTTGCAGGCGATCATCCGTGTCATACAGCATGAAACCCTCGCTTAAGGATTCCAGGGCGATACTCATTTGCTGCTCTGCTCGCTTTTGAGCACGCAGAGAGGATTGTGAGGTTGCCAATGCGGCCTCTGCATCCTGCTGTCGTTGTGCCGCGATGCCCGAAAGAACACTCATCCGATACACCAACACCGTCGCGGTCAGCCCGATCAATAGGATCAATTCCGGAAACCAGCTCATCAACCCACTGCGGGCGGCATGACCGACCGTGATACGCCAATCCCGATTAATCCGATCCAGCGGCATGGAAATTGTCAGCGGCGCACTTTCTTCTAGATCTGCGCCGAAATGAAATGCCTTTCCGGTATTGTCCTGCAGCAATATCGACAGATCATCCGAAAATGGGAGTTCCTGGTCATCGGTCAACAATGTCGGCAGGTCAAACACGCCAAAAGTCTGGCCGAAAAAAAGAACGCTTCGATTGGGCGGAGCAACAACCACAAATCCCAAATTTCCGGTTAACAGTTTGAAGAACCCTGAATAAGCCATCTTGCCAGTGCGCATGGCGTGTCGGAAACTCTCCCCAACCCTGGGTGACTCAAATACCGACATACCAATCGCCGCCGCATTTCCCCGAATGGGTTCAATCCACTTGATGATGCCATTCTGATCCGTGTGTTCAATCGACAGGATCCCTGGGAAATCCCGCACCAATTCACTAGCATCGCGTCGCCAGAAGGTTTCGAACTGGGGGGTGCTTGCGTTCCAGCGACCCGCCATACGCTCAATCCCATTGGCGCGGCGAATCACGATTCCGGACACCGCATCCGCAACGGCTTTCGCTTCAAGCTGTAACTCTCGCGATTCAGCGTCTTTCTGATTTTCCGTGGCCAACTGCCAGGCGATCAGGCTCAAAATCAGGCCAATCACAACGCTGGCGGCATTGCCTATTATGCGGCTTTGCATGCCTGAGACACGCAATGCCAGGTAAACATTACCCAGAACCGCTATTCCAAGGAAGATCAGGCTAGCGGATGTGAAAACGCCAACATCCGAATGTTGATCCAGCCGCGTCCCAGAATTAGTGCTGAAAATCCAGGCGGCGACACCACTGAATCCCGCAGGAACCAGAAAGACACTAACCGCACCACGAATAATAAGAGACAGGCGACCCGCAAAAAACGTGGCAATCACTGCGACGCACAGAAGAATGATGCACGCCGTCGTGATCAGCGACATGCGCTGTATCACGGGGACATTTTCAGTGGTCATTGAAGACACAAAAAAGCGATCATTTCCAATATTCTGCCGGAAAACGTCCTGCCCCAGCGCCAAGACACATATGATCAGAGCAAGAACTGTCAGGCCCGCGGCAAGCCACCGCCCCAGATACGCAGAGACCGCCCCACCGCGATACCAGCCCGGATTGAAGGGGAAATTCTGCAAAAGCAAAGCCAGCGACAAGCCGAACAGACTGACCGCTGTACCTGGATATGTTGGCGCGCTATCAATTGCACTGAAATATGCTTCCGGGTTGCGGAAGAACCACAGTCCAGACAAAATTAAACTTGAGACGGCAACAAGTCCGGCGGTTCCAATGGACAACGCCATTGCGCTCCACCAGCTTGCATTCGACCCGATAGAACTAGATTTTAAAACCGGCTTCAACAAAACAACTTTCTATCTGTGACCAACACGGTCTGGAACTCAGAATAGCTTCGCAGCGTAACCAGGAAACGCTAAAAAAGTGCTAACAAATTGGTCAGAAACATATGATCGCAACGTACATACAGTATGCTAAAGTCGAATGCGATAACAGTAGGTACTGATGATATGCGTCTTTCTTCAAGTCTGTTACCCCACGTGTTCGTTCGTCACTGTCACGTGATCATGATCTTGTGGGCGATTGGATTAGCCATTGGCCTGCCTTTTCGCAGCGGATATGCGGAATCGATTGCCAATGCCCCCTCGACCCTGGCGCGCACGGTGGTTGATGCCTCACAGTATCCTTGGAGCGCGGTTGGACGGGTCAATATCAGTGGCGTCAGTTCAAGGTCCCATTGCACAGGGTCATTGATCGGGGAGCGTATCGTCCTGACGGCCGCTCATTGCCTGTATTTTCGCCCGACAAAACGCTATGCCGCACCACAGCTTATTAACTTTGTTGCAGGCTATCAGCGCGAAAAATATGTTGCCCATTCAACAGCCATTCAGATCATCCCCTCCCCCAATTTTAATGGGGAGCTTTGGGCAGATCCATCCAATATGGAACACGACTGGGCGATCGTGATTCTAAAAGATCCAATTGGCCGCAAAGCCGGGTATCTGGGCTTTCAGGCCTTGGATGCAGAAACCCTGAAGCAGATGATCGATACAAAACAGTATTTCTCTTTGGCTGGCTATCCCAAGGACCGTGCCCATGTAATTTCCGTCGACAATGCCTGCCGTATCCTGGGATTCCTGGGGCATGGGGAATTATTAAGCCACAGTTGCGAGATTGTCAGCGGCGATTCCGGTGCACCCATCGCAATCCGCACAAAATCGGGCCTGCAGGTGATTGGCTTGAACAGTGCGACCAATGTCCCGCTGACAGACGGTACCGTCACAAATACCGCCGTGCCAATTTACACCATTCTGAATCTGGTGGAGCGCGCCATTCGCCATACGGAAATGAATGCGGTTTTTTCATCCGACAACAGCCGCGAAGGGCAGGGTCCGGTCGAATAATCAATGCCTGACGATTAACCGGTCACCCGCAGCCCGATTACCCAAAAACAGCCCAGGCCATGCGACAGGCCGTGATCAACAAAAACACGGCGAAGGCCCGGCGTAAAAGGGGTGGAGAGATGGTATGAGCCAGCTTTGCCCCCAGCGGTGCAAAAGCGATCGTTGAGGGCACGATAACCGCAAAGGCCAACAGATTTGCATAACCCAGGCTGAAAGGCGGCAGGCCAGGCTCTCCAAATCCACTGATGATGAAACCGATCACGCCGGGCAATGCGATCACCGGGCCCAGTGCGGCTGCGGTTCCCACGGCCCGTCGGATCGGCACATTAAACAGGCTGAGCGTGGGCACACCCAGCGTTCCCCCGCCAATCCCCATGACGACACTGAAACCCCCGATAAACATGCCGATTAAGGCGCGACCGGGCCAGGATGGTAAGGATTTTCTGAGGCACCATTCCTGCTTGCCCAGGCCCATATGCACGGCGACCAGCAAGGCGACGGAGGCGAAGATGATCTTCAGGGTTTCCCCACCGGCCCGAGTCCCGATGAAAATGCCAATTGCAACGCCCAGCACGACAAAGGCGCCCAGCTTCTTCAACAGGTCAACATCCACCCCGCCCCGTTTCCAGTGTGACTGGGCAGAAACCAGACCGGTCGGCACGATTGTCGCCAATGACGTCCCAACCGCCAAATGCATGCGCAAATCCTCCGGCACGCCAAAGGCAGGCAACAGCATATACAGGATGGGCACGATCACGATTCCACCGCCAACACCCAGCAATCCGGCCAGGGTACCCGCAAAGGCCCCCGTCGCCAGCAAGGCCAAGGCAAACGGCAATAAAAAGGCGAAATCGAATTCAATCGGCACAATCAGTATCCTTTCAAACCTACTTAAACCGGATGGCGGGCGGATATCCTGACCGCCAGACCAAAACAACACAGCCCGATCAGCGCCAAAGCGATCAAGGCCCATACGACCAAATCATAGCCGCCCCAACTCCAAATCAGACTACCCGCGCTGGGGCCCAATGCCGTCGCAGCAACAAAGGGCACCGCCACTGCGCCAGAAATGGCCCCGAACCCTGTGCGCCCCAGCAACTGCGCGGTTACAAGCGGGCGCAGAATACTAACAACGCCGTGGCTTGCCCCCTGCAACAGCACGAACAGATAGATCAGGATCGGAATTGCCGCCGCCAAACCCAGAAAAGTACCGCCGACCGCTATTGAGACGAAGATACAGCCGCATAATGCGATCACTCCGACCCATCGTTCCGTCAGCAACATGACAATGCGCCCAGCCACCTGCATCGGCCCCAACAGAGATATCGCAAAGACTGCTGATGCCAGTGAGATGCCGCGCTCATCCAACAAGGGCAATAAATGCGTAACGACAATGGCGTGGTTGAGGCCCAGAAGCGCAAAACTGCCAGCCAGCAACCAGTATACAGGGCGTGACAATGTCTGGCGCAACGCTGATTTGCGCAGGGCCTCCCAATTCTGGCCGGGTCCATTCACAAGATGATCAAGCGCAGTATCTCCAGTCCTCAGTTGTGTGCCGTACCAGAACAGGGGCACCGCAATACCCAGAATCAGAACAGCCATCGTGCCACTCGCTGCCTGCCAACTGACGGAAACTGCAATCCAGTTACACAGCGGGAAAGAGACCGTTCCTGCAAACCCTGCCATCAGGGTGATCATCGTAATCGCACCTCTGGCTTCGGCCCCACGACGATGGGTTAAAAAGGCGAAACAGGGCTCGTACAGGCATCCCCCCATGGCGATACCGATACCGATCCAAATAACAAAAAATACGGGATAGGACTCAACCTGGGTCAACAGCAACAGCAACACACCGCCCAAAGCCGCACACCCTGTCAGAATCCAGCGCCCTGCATCCTGATCAATCAATCCCCCGATCTTTGGCGCAACCACCGCAGAAACCAGCAAGGCACAGGTTGCCGCCAGGGTCAGCTCCGTCTTGGACCACCCCAGATCGGATTCCCAATGCACCAACAGGGCCGGGAAAAGATAATACATCCCTGCCCAAACCAAGGTTTCGGCAATCCCAAGGCACCATATCCGACTGTCCAGATAGATCGCGCGGCTCATGGAAAAGGGTTAGACCCCAATGCCTGTTCCCCGTCAATCACTCACACGGACAAGATCATTCGAATTCCAGGATCATCTGATCCACCGCAAGGCCATCCCCCTGGGCAGCGTGGGCGGTCTTGACCGTGCCATTGCTGACGGCGCGCAGAACATTTTCCATCTTCATCGCCTCAACAACCGCCAGTTCCTGTCCGGCCTCCACCGCATCACCGGGTGAGACACTGAGCCGCACCAACAGGCCCGGCATGGGGGACAGCAGGAATTTCGACATGTCTGGCGGCGGCTTGTAGGGCATCAACCGGCGCAGACCGGCATGGCGGGCTTCCAGCACCAGCGCCCGAATGCGCGCACCATCATGGCTCAATACAAACCCAGCGCCGTCCCGATCCACCTGGAACAGACGCAATTCATCATCCACCGTGGCACGGAAAATAATCATGCCCGGCCGCCACCCGCTTTCAATGAACAGGGTTCGGTCTCCCAGGGTCAGGCGATCGCCATCCTCTCCCCGTTCCAGATGCAGGGAGATTTCCTGCGCATCCTTATCGCCCAGAAATACTGTGTAATCCGATGGCAGGTCCGGCGCGCGGCCCTGTTCCTGGCCAGAAATGCGCCGCTCCCGCTGTTCAATCCGGTCCTGAATGACCGCTGCAATCGCCGCGAACAGGTCTGAATCATCCGGCTTCAGATGTGCCTCTGTCAGGCCGTCTGGATATTCTTCCGCAATAAAATTGGTGGTGATCTGACCCTCTGCAAAGCGGGGATGCTTCGCCAGATTGGCCAGGAAGGGCATGTTATGGCTCAGGCCGCGCACGACATAGCCATCAATCGCCCGGCGCATTTCCGCGATGGCCGATGCCCGGTCCTTGCCCCCGACAACCAGTTTGGAGATCATCGGGTCATAGAACATGGAGATTTCAGCGCCATCATAGCAACCGCTATCGACCCGCACCTTTCCTTCCACCGCCTGTGGCTCAATATAGCGGCTCAGGCGGCCTGTCGAAGGCAGGAAGCCACGCTCTGCATCTTCTGCATATAGCCGGGCCTCAATCGCCCAGCCGGTCAGTGTGATGTCAGACTGCTTCATCGGCAGCTTCTCGCCATAGGCAACGCGGATCATCCATTCAACCAGATCATAGCCGGTAACCAGTTCCGTGACCGGATGTTCCACCTGCAGGCGGGTGTTCATTTCCAGGAAATAGAAATTGCGATCCTTATCGACGATGAATTCCACCGTCCCGGCGGTGCGATATTTCACCTGTTGGGCCAGCGCGACCGCCTGTTCGCCCATCGCCTTGCGGGTTGCCTCATCCAGGAACGGGGATGGGGCTTCTTCGATCACCTTCTGATGGCGTCGCTGGATGGAACATTCCCGCTCCCCCAGATACAGGCAGGTCCCGTGACCGTCGGCCAGAACCTGAATCTCGATATGGCGGGGTTCTTCAATGAATTTTTCAATGAAGACACGGTCGTCGCCAAAGCTGCTGCGCCCTTCATTCATGGCCGATACCAGACCCTCCCGGGCCTCTTTATCATTCCAGGCCAGGCGCATGCCCTTACCGCCACCACCGGCAGACGCCTTCAGCATCACCGGATAGCCGATGTCGTTAGAAATCCGCACCGCCTCTTCGGGGTCGGTAATCGCCTCCAGGAATCCCGGCACAGTGCTGACGCCCGCGGCCAAAGCCAGCTTCTTGGATTCGATCTTGTCGCCCATCGCCTCAATCGCGCCGACCGGCGGGCCGATGAAGGCAATGCCCTCTTTCTCCAGCCGCTCTGCAAAGCGCTTGTTTTCCGACAGGAAGCCATAGCCAGGATGCACAGCCTCTGCGCCCGTCTCCTTACAGGCCTTAACGATGTTATCGATCACCAGATAGCTTTCAGAAGACGCCGCCGGTCCGACCAGCACCGCTTCGCCACCCAGCGCCAGGGCCGTCTTCACATGCAGCGCCTGCGCATCCGCCTCAGAATACACCGCGACCGGCACGATCCCCATCTTATGGGCCGTGCGCATCACCCGACAGGCAATTTCCCCGCGATTGGCAATTAGGATTTTCTTAAACATGTTAACCAACACCCCGTTTTGTTAAACCTTTGGGCTGCCTCTGTGCCCGTCCCCCATCCTTCGAGACGCGGCGTTGCCGCTCCTCAGGATGAGGGATTTACTATTGTGAACCCTCAGTTCTCTCCACCATCATCATTCTCATCCTGAGGAGAAACTCCTGCGTCGTATCAAAAGAGAGAGCGACTACCCTTTTTTTACTGCGGCTCCTTAGGATGAGGGGACCACAGTTATTCAACCTCACTTTTCTCCACCATCACACTTCTCATCCTGAGGAGACGCGTCAGCGTCGTCTCGAAGGAGGGCCCGCGAGGCACCTCGTTTTCCCAAAGCACTTATCCTCTTCCAATCCCCAGAAACCAACGCTTCCTTCTTGGCCCGAGACCACCCTTTTAACTGCTGCTCTGAAGCTATCGCATCTTCAACACGCACAAACCGCTCACTAAAGACAAGGGCAACAGGGCGTCTTGATGTTGTATATCCGGGATAGGCACCCTGCTGATGCTCTTGTACGCGCCGATCCAAAGACCCGCGAGCCGATCCGACATAGTAACTTCCATCTGAGCATCGGAGCATATAGACCCAGAAATCCAACTTGCCTCACTTTCCTGCCATCCCCCATCCTTCGAGACGCGGCGTTGCCGCTCCTCAGGATGAGGGATTTACTATTGTGCACTCTCAATTCTCTCCACCATCACGACTCTCATCCTAAAGAGAGGCGTCGTCTCGAAGGAAGGCCCGTGATCATCCGTTCAACCTGCGACCCTCACGACGCGGGATTTACCAATGCGCACTCTCAACTTTCTCCACCATCACACTTCTCATCCTGAGGAGACGCGTCAGCGTCGTCTCGAAGGAAGGCCCGTGATCATCCGTTCAACTTGCGGCCCTCACGACGCGGGATTTACCAATGTGCACTCTCAACTTTCTCCACCATCACGACTCTCATCCTGAGGAGACGCGTCAGCGTCGTCTCGAAGGAGGGCTTACAGCGGAATATTGCCGTGCTTTTTCCACGGGTTCTTGATGTCTTTCGTGCGCAGCATGCTGAGCGCGCGGGAGATGCGGCGGCGTGTGCTGTGGGGCATGATGACGTCATCGATGAAACCGTGCTGGCCCGCCACGAAGGGATTTGCGAATTTATCGCGGTATTCCGCTTCCTTTTCCGCCAATTTCGCGGGATCATCACGATCCCCGCGGAAGATAATTTCCACCGCGCCCTTTGGGCCCATGACGGCGATTTCCGCTGACGGCCAGGCATAATTCACATCGCCCCGCAGATGCTTGGACGACATCACATCATAGGCCCCGCCATAGGCCTTGCGGGTGATCACGGTGACCTTGGGCACCGTTGCTTCGGCGTAGGCATAGAGCAGCTTCGCGCCGTGTTTAATGATGCCGCCATATTCCTGGGCCGTGCCGGGCAGGAAGCCTGGCACATCGACCAGGGTCACGATGGGAATGTTAAAGGCATCGCAGAAGCGCACGAAACGACCCGCCTTGATGGAACTGGCAATGTCCAGACAGCCCGCCAGAACCATGGGCTGATTGGCGACGATGCCGACCGGGTGGCCTTCGATCCGCGCAAAGCCAACTACGATGTTGCCTGCATTATTGGGCTGGATTTCAAAGAAATCTTCCTCATCAGCGATCTTGTGTATCAATTCCTTGATATCATACGGCTTGTTGGGATTGGGCGGGACCAATGTGTCCAGCGACATGTCCAGCCGGTCATGGGGATCGTCGGTCGGGCGGTGTGGCGGCTGTTCCTTATTATTCAACGGCAGGAAGCCCAGGAAGCGGCGCAGTTGCAGCAGTGCCTCCACATCATTTTCGAAGGCCAGGTCGGCAACGCCCGATTTGCTGGTATGGCTTGTCGCCCCGCCCAATTCTTCAGCGGTCACGGTCTCATTGGTGACGGTTTTCACCACTTCCGGCCCGGTGACAAACATGTATGAGGAGTCTTTGACCATGAAGATAAAGTCGGTCATAGCGGGTGAATAGACCGCGCCCCCGGCACAGGGGCCCATGATCATGGAAATCTGCGGCACCACGCCGGACGCCATCACATTGCGCTGAAACACATCGGCATAGCCCGCCAGAGAGGCAACGCCTTCCTGAATGCGCGCGCCGCCGGAATCGTTGAGGCCGATCACCGGGACACCGACCTTCATCGCTTGATCCATGATTTTACAGATCTTGCGGGCATGGGCAGCGGACAGGGACCCACCGAACACGGTGAAATCCTGAGAAAAGACGAAAACCCGCCGACCATTGACCAGCCCATGGCCGGTGACAACGCCATCGCCGCGGATTTTCTGATCCTGCATCCCGAAATCGGTACAATCATGTTCGACAAACATGTCCCATTCTTCAAAAGAGCCTGGATCCAGCAGCAGATCCAGCCGCTCCCGCGCGGTCAGCTTTCCCTTGCTGTGCTGGGCTTCAATTCGCTTGGCACCGCCGCCTTGCCGCGCATCTTCGCGCATATCTTCAAGGCGTTGAAGAATATCTTGCATGGGCTTCCCCCTGTTTTTAAACCTTGGCGTCCGTTTTAGCGCGTCATTTTCTGCTTTACCAGCGACGAAAAGACCCAGCCAGGTGGAATGCTTAAGGTGGGTCGATTAACTGAATCTGTATCCAGCGCCGGATCTGATCAAAGCTGGGGTCCCGCACGCCGTCGCGCCAGACCAGCCACCAGCCATATTCTTCCCGCACCACTTCCGGACCAACAGGCACCAGCGTCCCCGCCAGTATCATCTCATCCACCAGGGGTCGCCAGCCCAGGCCAACGCCATTTCCCACCAGAATTTCCCGGATGACCAATGGATAATTGTTCAGTCTAATGTTTGCAGGCGGGGGTGTGCGATGGACCCCGGCCAAACGGAACCACACAGCCCAGCTCATCCAGGGGCGGTCCCCTTCGTCCATATGGATCAGGCGTTCCGTCATCAGGTCTTCCGGGGTAGCCCCCAGAAGCTCCGGGCGTTGCGCCGCCAGTCCGGCACTGATCAATGGCAGCACGGTTTCCGGGCGCAGCAGCACGCCTTCCATACCCGGCCAATCGCCCCGCCCATGGCGCACCGCAACGTCAAAATCGGTCCGGTCAAAATCAGTCGAACTGTCAACAATCGCCAGGTTGATCGTGCGCCCCCCCAGATCCGCGCGCAAATCATTCAGGCGCGGCATCAGCCATTCCTGCCCAAAGCCTGAATGCGTTGCAAAGGTCAGGGACCGCACTTCATCCTGTCGGCGCAATGCTTCCACGACCTGGGCGATATCCCCGAACCCGGTATTGACGGCATGCCACAGTCGAAGACCCGCCTCTGTCAGGGCGATGCGGTTATGACTGCGCACAAATAGCGGCCTACCCAATGAGTCTTCAAGCCCGCGAATATGACGGGTGACCGCAGGCTGGCTGATCCTTAACTCTTCTGCTGCCTTGGTAAATCCACCCAGACGCCCGGCGGCCTCAAAGACCGCCAGCGCATTCAACGAAGGCAGGCTGTGTCGAATTTCTTTCATAACTTTATGTTATGATAGGCATTGCCATTTTATGGGTTTTTTTGCGACACGAATTATTGAATTTTCCACCACAGTAGATAATGGCGAAAGGGCGTACCGTGGCTGGTTTTCAAATGAACTGGGAGTCCGGGTTTCTGGAATTGCACCATCAGGGTCAGGTCATCCCCCTGACAGCAGAATGGCTGCGGCAATTGAGCGATGCGCCAGACCAGATTGATCACAACAGCTATCAGCGTTTCTATGATCCAACCCAATTGCCCATCGACCTGGCAATTGTGGAGGCGGTGGCGAATGACCAGGGTGTCGACCTTCTGTTTTCCGATGGTCACCGGCATTTCTACCCGCTGGAGCGGATGATGATAGAGGCCGGGTTACAGACCCATCCTGACGACCTGCCGCAACCGACCCCCTGGACCATAGACACACTAGTGCCGCCAACCCTGCACTGGGAAAACCGCCATGACTCCTGGACCCGGCTTCAGGTTCTGGATGGATTCTTCAAATATGGATTTGCCCTGTTGCGCGACACGCCCAGCACGGAAGACAGCCTGTTGGATATCGCGCAGGTCTTTGGCCCCATCCGCGAAACCAATTGGGGGCGGCTGTTCAATGTCCGAACTGAAGCCGTGGCAACGGATCTGGCCTATACCGGGCTGGCGCTGACCGCCCACACGGACAACCCCTATCGCCGGTCAGTGCCGGGGATTCAGTTCCTGCACTGTCTGGCCAATGACGCCACGGGCGGTGAAAGTACGATTGTCGATGGATTGTCGATCTGCACCGCGCTGAAACAAGAATCGCCTGCGGAATATGATGTTCTAAGCAGCCTGCCGATTTCATTCCGATATCTGTCCAAGGATGTGAATGACCGGGAGACTGCGCCGATGATCCGATTGGATTCGTTTGGCAATCTGCGCCAATTGCGCCTGTCGACCCGCCTGGATTTCGCCCCTGCCGTTGACCCGGAAACTCTGAAAACCTTTTATGCAGGGCGTCGGCATCTGGCCCGTCTTGCGGCGGAACCCCGCTTCGTCTTTTCCTTCAAGTTAAAGAAGGGGGATTGCCTGATGATGGACAATCACCGCACCCTGCATGGCAGGACAGCCTTTGCCGAAGACGGATTTCGCTTTCTTCAGGGCTGCTATATCGACCATGATGGGCCCGAGAGCCAATATCGCACGTTAAGCCGTCATCTAAGGCAGGCACAGGACGCCCAGACGGCCGCTGCATAATCCCGACAAACGGGATCGATTGTAATTTGAGGAGAAGAGTGATGAGCACGGTTTCCTTCACCCGCATGAGAGATGGCACCCAAGCCGATTATGATCTGCTGCATCATTATGAGCAGGAATTCATCAATGGCCTGGCTGATCGCGTGCTGGACCATTTGAAAATGCTGGACGGGTCCCTGGGCGGCTATCAGATCAGCCGCTTTGAACATTCTCTGCAATCAGCGACACGGGCCCAAGCCGATGGCGCGGATATTGATTGGATCGTCACGGCGCTGCTGCACGATATGGGCGACACGCTGTCCCCGATGAACCATGATTCCATGGCTGCTGCTGTCCTGGCCCCCTATGTCCGGGAAGAATGCACCTGGGTCCTGAAACACCATGGCATTTTTCAGTTGAAATATTATGGGGCCAAGATCGGCGCCGACCCGGAAAGCCGCGCCAAATATATCGATGATCCGAATTATGAATCCTGTGTGACTTTTTGTGAGCGCTGGGACGAAAACTGCTTTGATCCCGGCTATAAAAGTGCACCGCTGTCACATTTTGAACCCATGGTGCGTCAGGTTTTCGCCCGTAAGGCTTGGGATCCGACTGTTCTGCTGCCAGGGGTTCAGGTGCCGATGATAGTTGAAAGCGCGAAGGTCGCCGCCTCAGCCTAGAGCATCATGCGCTCGCATAAGCGCAGGCAGGATACTCTAACCACTTGTTTTTTAATAAAATACGTCGTCACAAATGATTCAGTTTGTTCGGGGTTTGCTCTAAGCGAAGCAATTCGATGAAATGCTGCGCGGATGTCACTTCGCGCAATAATCGCTGATGCCGTTTTTCCGCCTCTTCATCCGTGCCCCATAACTCAGCCTGGAATGTCTCATCCACACGCGAGATCGCAAGGGCCTCCGGGGCTGTCAGGCGTCCCTCCACCACGGCAAGCGCCAGAAGGAAGGATCCATAGGCCGTGGTCATGACATGCAACGCTGTCAGGGTATGGGGATCAAAAGCCAGAGCGACTGCGGTGAACCGTGCCTTGTTCTCAGCAGGTTGTTCAACCGGCATGATCCCTGTCGTAACTGAAAAAGTGACATCATAGCGGGTCCTGGCCCAATCCAGGAGCGGATCCCACGCGTCTGCCTGACGCTGCGCCAGTTCGATTGGTTGATCGGCGCGGTAACACAGCAAGTCCGACGCCGCAAAACCCGACGCTTCCGCCGCAACGGCCTCCATTGCTCCGGAAACCCGATCAATCGCGGTGGAAGCAAAAGACATCAAGGGCATTGTATCAGGGATGATTTTATCCCCCTGAGCATTCCATTCCGCCGCCACGGCTTCCCCAAGAGCCAAACCTGGCAAAACAAGCGGTGCGCGGGCCGGCGTGCGCACGGGGCGACCATCCAAATTAACCATGTACCCGCTTTCCGTTTGCACGGTCGCAGCAGATTTATAAAATCGCTTCATATTTACTCCAAATCTTTGGGTTTTCTTAAACTTTATCCCATATGGTCAGATTATTGAGTTTTGGTCTTACAGATGAAATCGCTTGTGTGCATGCCAGATAGGTGCGCCTAAGTAAACGGTATAGGATTTTATAGGGTGATAGGATTTGGATCAATGCGAGGGCGATTGCTCTCAATTGTTGCTTTGGTTTTGGCAGTGGCGTTTATCGGCACAACAGCGACCAGTTATCACGTAACCCGGGATGCCCTGAAACAGAGCGTTGTAGAGACAGAGCTGCCGCTGACGGGCGATACGATCTATTCTGAAATTCAGGCCGACCTGGTCCAGCCGATCTTTATTTCCTCGCAAATGGCCAATGACACTTTTTTGCGGGATTGGATTTTGTCCGGCGAGACAGACCCCGAGGCTGTTACACGCTATCTGGAGTCGGTGCGGTCGAAATATGGATTTTTCACTGCTTTTTTCGTTTCTGAATTTTCCAGGCACTATTACCACTTTAGTGGCGTTACCAAAGCAGTCGATGAAAACGATCCCCGCGATGAATGGTTCTTTCGGGTACGGGGGATGACATCGGATTATGAAATCAACGTCGACCCCAATCAACAGCAAGACGACAAAACCACAATCTTCATTAATTATCGTGTTTATGACTACCAGAACCGTTTCATTGGTGTGACCGGTGTCGGCATGGATCTGGACACGATGGGGCAGATTATTAACCGCTATCGCAGTGATTTCAGCCGCACCGTCTATTTCATTGATCAAACCGGCAATGTCACACTGCATCCCAATCGAGAGATCAGCTATAAAAAGAGCATCACCGCCATTCCGGGCATAAGCGACATTGCCAATACCATCCTGAAAAATCCTGGAGAAAACTTTGAGTTTCAGCGGGACGACGAAACAATTTTGCTGAACACGCGCTATATTCCAGAGCTTGAATGGATCCTGATGGTGGAACAAAGCGAGTCGGACGCCACAAAAGCGGCGGGGCGCGGCATCACCTTAAATGTCATTATTGGCCTGGTTGCGATTCTTGTAACGGGGCTGGCCATATTCCTGGCGATTGCGCGGTTCCAAAACCGATTGGAAGAAATGGCGACGACAGACCCCCTGACGGGGCTGAACAATCGCCAGGTTTTTGACATTGCCTTGCGCCACGCCGTCGAACGAGCCAAACGGACTAAACAGCCGCTGTCAATTATCATTATCGACCTGGATCATTTTAAACTGATCAATGATCGCCACGGGCATCTGACCGGGGATGAGGTGCTGAAGTCTTCTGCAAACCTGCTGAAAGCCTCCGTCCGCACATCGGATATCCTGGCCCGATGGGGGGGTGAGGAATTTGTACTCCTAATGGAAAACTGCTCTCAGGAAGCCGCCCTTGAAGCCGCCGATTCACTGCGCCGGAAACTCAGCGAAAGCACACCCGTCAACACCTTGAAGGCCCTGAAACAAACAGCCAGCTTCGGTGTTGCCACATTGTCTGGAAACGAACAGCCAGAGGCATTGGTGGATCGTGCAGATCGGGCGCTGTACAAGGCCAAGCATGATGGGCGTAACTGCGTTCGTGCAGCCACGCCCACCCCAAACTAACCAGAGCCCGCTTTAGTTACCAAACAGGCCTTTCAGCGCACCGCCAACACCTTCTTCGATGGCCTTGCCAGGATCCTTGAGAACATCGGCCGGGGCAGACTGTTGCTGCGCTGGGGCATTCTCAACCTGTTCTTTGCTTTCCTCGACCTCTTTCTTACACGGATGATCCGCCGGAAGGTCACCAACCACTGCCAGCAGGGCGGGTGCAATACCGCCCGTCAACAGGCCCGTAACAATTCCCAAACCAATCGCCTTTGGATCCGGAATAACGGATGGATTGGCAAAGGTCCCTGTAATTGACAATGGAACACTGGTCAAACCACCCCCACCAGCAGGCTTTGCAGTCAGGTTCAGCTCTTCCGTCTTAAGGTTGATATTACCTTCTGTAATGACTGTGATTGGACCAGAGGCTGTATAACCCGCCTTGGTTTCCATCAGGCCATCTTTCAGATCATAGTCCAACACGGTGCAATCCATCACGACCCAGCCATTCTCGGTCGCCAATAAACCTGCCAGAGTATCGCCCATCGCATCCTCAAAAGCCTTCTTCAAGACGCGACTGTCATACAGGCTGACCAGGGTATTGCCTGTCAGAGAGCCTGCAATGGCACGCGGCGAGGCCCCGGCCCCTTTCAAATCGATATTCACATCCAAAGGTCCAACGATCTTGTCCCGCATACCGGCCCCGGCCAACAGCGACTCCAGACCCATTTTCTTACCCTCTATGGACACAGAGACAGATGGGTTGTCCTGGCTGCCATCCAGCGAGAGCGCACCATCCAGGGTGCCTGCGCCGACACCCGCTTTAAACGGGCTGACATCCAGCTTGCCATCCTCAAGCACGATTTTGATTTCAAAATCGGTCAGTTCCGCAACCGCTGCAACGAAGGTTGCTGCCTTGTATTCGATATCCGCATTCACAGACTTCATCACATCCAACGGCAGCGGATCATTCGGGATCAAGCGCCCATCAGACGAAGCGCTAGAGGTGCCCCCGCCCGTTGTTCCGCCAGATGTTGAGGCCTTCGAGGCACCCCCCTTGGCGGGTGGATTGACATCATTGATGTCGAACCGGGTTGAAGACAGCCGCGCCACAATGCTGGGGACGTCGCCTGTCGCATCAATGGTCGCGGTCCCAGCTATATCGCTGCCTCCAATTTTCGCTGTGAAGGGGTCCAGGGTTATGGGCTTGCCATTATCCCCCTTCAAACTGCCCGACACATCAACCGGCCCAATCGGTGGAATGCCCGGGGCCAGATCAGACAGGACCGACAGATTGGGGGAGATCACCTTAAACGCGACATCCGCCCCTGACAGTTTGACTAAATCGGTCACCGTGCCCTTGGCTTCGACCAGCAGCGTTTTTTCCGTGCCAAGGTTAAGGTCAAGCTGGCTGAGCGTCAGCACATCCTGTGCATCGCCTGCAACCTTCAAATTCAAATTCAGCGGGCCCAATGCGGGAACGGATGCATTGGAGAATGCCTTAACCAACGGAGACAGATTGCCAACTTCCGGTGACACGGCCTTAACCGACAGATCAACTCCCTTTTGCGCCAACAAATCCTCTATACCGCCATTGACCTGAACCTGAATGGTTTCAGGCTTGCCAAAGTCCACCGCCAAATCTGTCAGACCCAGGCCAGCCTCCATGCCGCCATTGACTTTCGCCGTCATCGACATCGGACCCATGTTGGGAATGCTTTGACCAGAGAATTCCTTAGCAATTGGAGACAGATTTCCAAGCTCCGGTGAATCGGCCGTAATATCCAACGCGATGCCATTCTGCTTCATGATATCCTTGATACCACCGCTAACGGCAAGCGTGACCATCTCCTGGGTGCCAAGATTGAGCGATAGGTCTTCGACGGACAGTTCATCTGCCAAATCACCGCGCACATTCAATGAAACATCCAATGGACCCAAAGCCGGGACTTTCTGACCGGAAAACTTCTGCGCAATGGGTGACAGATTGCCCACCTGATTGCTTTTTACCATAACGGCCAGATCGACACCTTCGGTCGCGACCGCGTTTTCAATTGTCCCATTCACCGTCACATGGATGACATCGGGAGATCCCATATCAACCACAAGCGGGTTGACTGACAGGTTATCCCCGTCGCCTTTCAGCGTTGCATCAACCTTGAAACCACCCAGCCGCGGCACATCGATACCCGCAATCTGGGCGACATTAGCCAATTCTTGCCCCAAGGCAGATACCTTAACATCAATGCCTTCCTGCCCGGCCAGATCTTGAATCTGGCCCTGAATTGCGACGTCGATTCCCGCCAGATTACCGACAAAATCAATCGGCGTTGGCTGACCGGAATCCGTCATTGTTTGCAAGGAGCCCATTTCGCCAGACATGACCAGATCCAGATCATCAAAAGCGGCATCCAGATTAAGCTTCAATGGATCGGTTTCCGATTGGCTGCCCAAGGTTAGTTCCGTCAGGGTAAACACCCGGTCCGGACCCAGGGCCGGGTCTTTCATGACCACTTCGACATCCGCAATGCGAACGTCGCGCAGAATCGGTAACACCAGATCGCCACCACCACTATATCCGCCACCGCTATGGCTTTCACCCGCATCGGATTTCATGTCAGCGTCGCTGGCGCCCGCCGTCTGAAACTGCGTATTGCTGACGCCTTGTTCATTCTTTTCGAGTATCGCACGGACGCCATCCACATGGGCCAGCGTGATATCCGGGGTGGATCCCAACAGAGAGAACAGCTTCAGGCTGACCTCAACAGAATCCACTTCCACCATATTTGGGCGAGACCCCCAATCGGCGTTACTGAGCGCAATGCCCGTCGCCTTCAACCGGGTATCGGTGCCCAATTCGAATTCAATCGGCCCCTCAATCACCAATGTGCGGCCGGTCGCATCCTTGACGGCGCTTTGGATTTCAGGTTTCCAATCATTCAAATCAATATTCAGGATATAGACGATTGCGCCGACCGATACGACGACCAGAACCGCCAGAAATCCGCCAAGAATTTTAATAAAACGTCGCATTATTCCGTGCTCCATAGGTTTTCAATTAAGCCGGGCAACTCAGCAAAGTGATTGGCAATCACACTGGCCCCGGCCTCTTTCAGCATCTCCGGGGCATGATACCCCCAGGAAACGCCGATTGCCTTGGCCCCGGCGCGCACCGCCATCGTCACATCAAAGATGGTATCGCCAATCACAACGGTTTGCCATGGGGAAACGCCCATTTCCGCCATTGCATTTATTAAGATTTCGGGGTGCGGCTTGCCGGGTCCGTCCTCACTTGTCTTCAGAATGCTGAAATGATGCGCAATGCCGTGACGCTGCAAAGTGTGGTTCAGGCCGCGTCGCCCCTTGCCGGTCGCAACACCCAGAACATAATGATCAACCTCGGACAGCGCCTCTAAGACACCACTACAGCAATCATAGAGCGGTTCTTCATACTTTCCAGCCGCGCGATCACTGACAAAGGCCTTGCGGCAGGCCAAAGTCAATTGCTGTAGAATTTCGGGGTCCCCATCCGGATGCAGGGCCCCGATCGCGTGATCCAGAGATGTCCCGATCTGATGGCGTATCTGGTCGGGCGTCGGCGGGACCAATCCCGCCCCTTGCCAAACCAGGGTCATGGTATCGACAATGATATGCCCGCTATCAACCAGGGTTCCGTCGCAATCAAAAACGATCAGGCGGGGTGTCGGCTCACTCATTGGTCATCTCACCCGCAGTCTTACTGTTCAAGTTCGGCGAAGGGATCTTCTATATCGGGACCCGATGTATCAAATTCAAACAGCGCAAGTGTACGCCGGAAATGGGAAGGCGGGGCCGCCTTGATCAACGTGCCCGCCCCAGAAATGCCGGGCGGCAGAACGATGGAGCGCGCATGCAGATGCATCCCCTTGGGCAATTCATCCCCGTCTGGAAAGGCCGCCTTGCCGCCATATTTCCCGTCACCCAGAATTGGCGTGCCCAGGGCGGCCAGATGGGCGCGAATCTGATGGGTGCGCCCAGTCCTGGGCCACAATGCCACCAGCGCCATCTTCTGGGCTGCCTGGTCCAGCACCTTAAATTCGGTGATGGCGACATCGCCATTTTCCTCGTCCGGTACGACTTTCTCGCCCCCGGGTCCACCGAGCTTCGACAGCGGTAAATGGATTGATCCTTCGTGAGGGGTCGGAACACCAACGGTGATGGCCCAGTAAATCTTTTTGACCTCTCGCCCTTTTAGCGCCTGCCCAAGAGCCGCAGCGGAATTCCGGTTCCGCGCCAGCAACATCACGCCGCTGGTATCCTTATCCAGGCGGTGCACCAGGCGGGGCCGGTCAATTTCCTCGAAATGCAGGAATTCCAGCATGGCATCGACATGCCGCTCTGTCTTGCTGCCACCCTGGACCGCCAGGCCCGGCGGCTTATCAATCGCCAGAACGGCGTCATTGCGGAAAATCACCAGCTTCTTGGCAAAGGCTTCATCTTTTGGATCAACCGGCTTGGGGGGGCGTTTATGGGGGGCCGTGGAGGCAGGTTCATAGGGTGGTACACGCACGGTTTGACCGGCACCGACGCGGGCATCGCTTTTCACCCGTCCGCCATCAATCCGCAGTTCCCCCTTGCGCATCGCCTTTTGCAGGCGACTGTGGGGCATGTCTGGAAACTTCAACTTGATCCAACGATCCAGCCGCATGCCGTCTTCATCATCGCGCACTTCCAGTGTTTGAACACCTTGCACCACAGTCTCTCCTAGAAATTATAAGGGGTCAGCCCAGAATTGCGCGCGCCAGCATCATGCCGGCATAAAGGCCCAACACAGCAAGGCAAACCGACCCCAGAGTGTAAAGCGCCGCCATTCCAAGATGCCCCCGGTTCAACAGGGAGACAATCTCCAGCGAGAATGTCGAAAATGTCGTAAAGGCACCCAGAACACCCACCGCCAGAAAGGCGCGCAGATTTGGCATCGGTTCCGCCAGATGCATAAAGACCTGAACCAGCACGCCCATCAGAAAGGATCCCAGAACATTCGTGACGAAAATTCCCCACGGGAACCCATCCCCGGTCCAGCGCATAACCTGGGCGGCGAAATAGTGACGGGCCAGCGCACCAACAGCGCCCCCCGCCGCAATGGCGATAATCGGGTTCATAAAAGACGTTATGCTGCGCCAATCAGCCAGATGCAAGGGCTGCTATCGGCAATTTCGAAACTCTGCCAAGACTAGTGCACCTGTCCCTTTCGCTTTCGGGTGCGCCTGGCCAGCATATTCAAAGCCTCAACACCGCCAGAAAATGCCATCGCCGCATAGACATACCCTTTTGGAACATGGACGCCAAAGCCATCTGCAATCAACAACATCCCAATCATCAGCAGGAAGCCCAGCGCCAACATCACAACTGTGGGATTCTGCTCAATAAACCGCGCCAGGGGACCACTGGCGACCAGCATCAGAATGACCGACACAATCACAGCACAGATCATGATGGGCAAATGTGGAGTCATCCCCACGGCGGTCAGGATACTGTCCAGAGAGAAGACCAAATCCAAGGCCAGAATCTGGACAATGGTAAGGCCGAAATTCATCACAACAGCGCGTTTGGGGTCGATTTCTTCTTCCACATCCGGGTCAACGGAATGGTGAATTTCCGTGGTGGCCTTCCAGACCAGGAACAATCCGCCCGCAATCAGTATAATGTCACGCCAGGAAAACTCTTCCCCAAAAACAGCAAATATCGGGTCGGTCAACCCGACCAGCACGAACAACAGACTCAACAGTAACAGGCGCATGATCAGCGCCCCGCCGATCCCGATCGTGCGGGCACGGGCGCGGTTTTCTTCCGGCAATTTATTGGTCAGGATGGAGACAAAGACCAGATTGTCGATCCCCAGCACGATCTCCATAACGATCAGGGTCAAGAGCGCAATCCAGGCTGCTGGGCTGACGACTAATGTGAGTATCTCTTCCATTCCAGGTCCCCTAATCCGTATCTGTTTCGCGGCGTTTGCGCCGAAGGCCATCCCAGTATTCTAAACGCTTCTTGATTTCCCGCTCGAACCCACGTTCCACTGGTTGGTACAGGGAAACGCGCGACATGGATTCTGGAAAGTAATTCTGGCCCGAAAAACCATCCGGGGCATCATGATCATAGGCATAGCCTTTGCCATAGCCCTGGTCCTTCATCATCGATGTCGGCGCATTCAGGATGTGTTTGGGCGGCATCAGGGAGCCGGTTTCCTTCGCCGTGCGCCGCGCCGCTTTATAGGCTGTGTAGGCAGCATTGGATTTCGGGGCGGTCGCCAGATAGATTACCGCCTGAGCCAGCGCCAGTTCCCCTTCCGGGCTGCCCAGCCGTTCATAGGTATCCCACGCCATCAAGGCCTGATGCGCCGCCTGAGGATCTGCAAGACCGATATCTTCATAAGCAAAACGCGCCAATCGCCGCGCGACATACAGAGGGTCTTCGCCGCCTTCCAAAATTCGGGCGAACCAATACAGCGCCCCATCACAATCCGATCCGCGTAAGGATTTATGCAAGGCACTGATCAGGTTGAAATGGCTATCCTGATGTTTGTCATAGACCGGCAGGCGTTTCTGAACCACACCGGCCAGGCCTTTCGGGGTCAGCTTTTCCGTGGTGCCCAGGGCAAACAGCGCTTCGGCCATGTTCAAAAGATACCGGCCATCGCCATCGGCCATGGCAATCAGGGCAGTGCGCGCGTCATCATCGACGGGCAGGCTGTGCCCTTCTGTTTCCTCAGCACGCTTCAGCATTTCACCCATCGCGGTCTCGTCCAGCCGATTGAGGACAAAGACCTGACACCGCGACAAGAGCGCAGCATTCAGTTCAAAACTGGGATTTTCCGTGGTCGCCCCGATCAGGATGATGGTGCCATCTTCCACCACCGGCAGGAATCCATCCTGTTGCGCGCGGTTGAAGCGATGGATTTCATCAACAAAAAGCAACGTTCCCTGCCCGGCCTGGCGACGGGAAAGGGCGCGATCAAAAACCTTGCGCAAATCCGCCACGCCGGAAAAGACAGCCGACAGGGGCTCGAACACCAATCCGCTGCCTTCTGCGATCAGGCGTGCCAATGTGGTCTTGCCACAGCCCGGCCCACCCCACAGAATCATGGAGGTCAGCCGCTTGTTATCCAGCATCCGGCGCAGGCTGCCCTGGGGCCCGATCAGGTGATCCTGACCATAGACTTCTGTCAGGTCCTTTGGGCGCAACCGATCCGCCAGGGGGCGGGGGGCATCTGCTTCGAACAGACCACCAGACAGTCCACCACCTGACACTCCGGGGGGCGGCGTTGCCATGCTGTCACCGGGCTTCGATGGTTCGGGTTTCCCCGTTGCGATCAAACACCATGCGCCATGTTCTGGGCGGATCAGACAAGACGTCGCGCAAATCTTCCGTCAGTTTGATCGCATAGTCATTCACAGATTTCAGCAAATCACCCGGACGCAGCCCCATCCGCGCGGCCGGTGATCCACGGGCAACTTCCATCACCATCACCCCAGAGCGATCCAATCGCAGATTTAATTCCTCCGTCAATGCCGGCGACAGATTAACAAAAACCGCACCCGCAAAGGGAGCATTGCTGCGCACCACGACCGGGTCTTTCGGGGGGTCTTCCGGCGGCACTTGCAACACAAAGTTTGCTTCCATCGCGGTGCCGTCTCGCAGAAATCTCAGTTTTACAGTCTGACCGACCCCTTTGGTCGCCACCCGGAAACGCAGGTTTTGGGCATCCTCAATAATCTTCCCATCTGCGCTGAGAATGATATCGCCCGATTTCAGGCCGGCCTGATCGGCAGGACCGTTCTGGCGCACATGTTCAACGATCAGGCCATGGGGAACATCCATTCCCAAGGCATTGGCAATATCCCAATCCACCACCTTGCTGTCAAAACCCAGCCAGGGGCGCAGCAGGGGCGTTCCAGATGTCGCGCTGGTCAGAATGGCTTTTACCATGATCGATGGAATGGCGAACCCGATGCCCTGGGACCCGCCGGTCTTTGAGAATATCGCTGTATTGATTCCGATGATCGACCCATCCATTGCAACCAACGCGCCCCCGGAATTGCCGGGATTGATCGCGGCATCGGTCTGGATAAAAGATTGATAGTCCGAGATATCCAGCGATGTTCGCGCCAGACCCGAAACAATCCCACTGGTCACCGTCTGACCAACGCCAAAGGGATTGCCAATCGCCAGCACCAAATCCCCAACCGCAACGGCATCAGAATCCCCCAGCCTGCCAACGGGCAAGGCCCCTTTTACATCGACCAATTGCAGGACCGACAGATCCGTGCGCTCATCCGATACCAGCACTGTTGCTTTAAATTCGCGCCGATCCCGCAGGATCACCTGAATATCATCCGCATCGGCGATCACATGATGGTTTGTCACAACCAGTCCAGACTCGGAAACAATGACGCCCGACCCCAGGGAGTTTTCCTGGCGGCGCTGTTGGGTACCGGGAAAGGCATTGCCGAAAAACCGCTGAAAGAAGGGATCGCTGAACAAGGGACTTTGCGGTCCCCGGGCGGCCACTGTCTTGCGGGTGTAAATATTCACAACCGCAGGAGCAACCGCATCCACCAAGGGCGCATAGCTGAGTCGTACCTGTTGCGCTGATTGGGGGACGACAGGCGTTGTTTCGGCGATGGCCCCTTGAGGAAGGGCCAACAGTCCGAAGAGCAGAACAACGCGGGGAATGAATTTCATGAATGTATCTCGCATGGCGGTAATCTAAGCATTCCATCGGTGTTTGGGAAGGCATTGCGACAATCCTTCCTGAACCAGACGCCGACAGAAAATCAGCCTAAAGAAAAAGGGCGGCCCGATTTCGGAACCGCCCTTCTGTCAATTCAGTGGCTTGCGCCTTATTCTTCAGTTTCGACCTTTTCAGCCACAGGACCGCTGTCCTGACCCTTGGCCAATTCGTCGCGTTCAACCAGTTCGATCACGGCCATCGGCGCGTTGTCGCCATAGCGGAAACCGGCCTTCAGAACGCGGGTATAACCGCCCGGGCGCGATTCATAGCGCGGGCCCAATACGTCGAACAGCTTCTTGACCATGGTTTCATCGCGCAGTTGCGAATAGGCCTGGCGGCGGCGATGCAGGCCACCCTTTTTGCCAAGCGTGATCAGCTTTTCCGCGACGCGCTTCAACTCTTTGGCTTTCGGCAGCGTGGTCACGATCTGCTCGTGTTTGATCAGGGCATTGGACATATTGGCAAACATCGCTTTGCGGTGTTCGGCTGTCCGATTAAGTTTCCGTCCGTCTTTCAGGTGCCGCATGGCTTTCGTCCTTTAAAATAACAATGGTTTCGGGTGCGTCTCCGCCGGTCGCTCTAGGCTACAGCCGACGGGGGACTTGAACGCGGTACTCTTACGCGCTGGGAAAGTCCTTCTTAAAAGGGCTCTTCCAGTTTCTTGGCCAGATCTTCGATATTCTCAGGCGGCCAATTGTTGATTTCCATACCCAGTGACAGACCCATCTGGCCCAGCACTTCCTTGATTTCGTTCAGCGACTTGCGACCGAAATTCGGGGTCCGGAGCATTTCCGATTCCGTCTTCTGAACCAGATCGCCGATATAGACGATGTTGTCGTTCTTCAGGCAGTTGGCAGAGCGAACCGACAGTTCCAATTCGTCGACCTTGCGCAGCATGTTCTTGTTGAACGGCAGTTCCGACGGGCGATCTTCTTCGGTACGGATTTCCGGCTCTTCGAAGTTGATGAAGACCTGAAGCTGATCCTGCAACACGCGGGCGGCCAGGGCTACGGCATCATCCGGGGTAACCGCGCCATTGGTTTCCAGCGACATGGACAGCTTGTCATAGTCGGTGACCTGACCAACGCGGGTATTTTCCACCTTGTAGGATACCTTGCGGACCGGGCTGAACACGGAGTCGACCGGGATCAGGCCGATTGGCGCATCTTCCGGACGGTTCTGGGTCGCAGGCACATAGCCCATGCCATTTTCAACGGTGAATTCGATGTTCAGTGACGCACCGCTGTCCAGCGTGCAGAGCGGCAGGTCGGGGTTCATGACTTCGATGTCATGGCCGGTTTCGATCATGCCAGCGGTCACTTCACAAGGACCTTCACAGGACAGGCGCATCTTCTTCGGGCCTTCGCCATGCATACGCAGAGCCAGGGCTTTCACATTCAAGACGATGTCAGTGACATCTTCCCGCACACCCTGGATCGAGGAGAATTCGTGCAATACGCCATCGATCTGGATTGCGGTGACCGCAGCGCCCTGCAAAGAGCTGAGCAAAACGCGACGCAGGGCATTCCCCAGCGTCAGGCCAAAGCCACGTTCCAGCGGCTCAGCAACAACAGTCGCGATGCGACGGGCATCATAGCCCGAGGCGATTTCCAGCTTCTTCGGCTTGATCAGGGCTTGCCAGTTCTTCTGGGCGTTCGCGGTAACATCATTCATGTTGGTTCTCGCCTCACAGCTAAAGTAAAAAAGGATCCTGCCTTATAATTCGATCCTATCAGATCGATGGCGGGATCGCGGCGCGCCCCATCCCGAAATCAGGGATGGGATCGCAAGCCGAAGAATTAAACCCGACGACGCTTGCGCGGACGGCAACCATTGTGGGGAATGGGGGTGACGTCGCGGATACCGGTAATCTGGAACCCAACCGACTGCAGCGCGCGCAGCGCCGACTCACGCCCTGAACCAGGACCCTTCACATTGACTTCCAGGGTCTTGACGCCGTGGTCCTGTGCCTTGGCACCCGCATCTTCCGCCGCCATCTGTGCCGCGAAAGGAGTGGATTTCCGACTGCCCTTGAAGCCCTTAGAGCCTGCAGACGACCAGGAAATCGTGTTTCCCTGCACATCGGTGATGGTGATCATCGTATTATTGAACGTCGAATTCACATGGGCGATGCCCGCTGCGATATTCTTCCGCTCTTTACGCTTACGAACCGGAGCCTTAGCCATAGTCTATTCCGTCCTTCATTTCGCACGCGGGTACAGAAATGCCCCGCGCCGCCCTGCCAACTGGCAGACCGTATTACTTCTTCTTACCAGCGATCGCGCGGGCAGGGCCCTTGCGGGTGCGCGCATTCGTGTGGGTGCGCTGACCCCGAACCGGCAGGCCCTTGCGGTGACGCAGGCCGCGATAGCAACCAAGGTCCATCAGACGCTTGATGTTCATCGCGACTTCACGGCGCAGGTCACCCTCTACCGTATAGTCCCGATCGATCACTTCACGGATCCGGGCCAGTTCATCTTCCCCCAGCTCGTTCACGCGCTTGGTGGGATCAATGGTGCATTTGCCCAAAATCTCTACAGATTTCGCAGGGCCAATGCCGGTAATGTAAGTCAGCGCGACCAGCACTCGCTTGTTGGTCGGGATGTTAACGCCGGCGATACGTGCCACGTCGCGTACTCCTTCAAACGTGTTTAGGAGACGTCTGCGACGTCTCCATCGATCAACTCAGATTACGATCAGATCAATTTTTTGAACTTTTTTAAGTCCGTCTCTTGATCTGCCTGGACCCTATCGGTCCCAAATTCGATTCAACTGCATGGCGTGACTCGCGAAGTCGCTTATATTTCAAGCGCTTCTGGACAACCACCCAGTAAAGCGCGCGGAGTATAGGGAAAACCGCCCGCTTGTCAACGCACCACCACCCTGAAAACATCCAGAGTTTCAGTTTTTCTTACACCATCATGACAAGGGTCTCGATCTTAACCGAGCACCTTCTCGATTTGACGGGTTACTTCGTCCATATCGGCCATGCCATCTACAGATTTCAGCATGCCCTTATCCGCATAATACGGCAGGATTGGCGCCGTCTGTGCGTGATAGGCTTCCAACCGTGATGTCACGGTTTCCGCATTGTCATCGGCGCGACGCTTAAACTCTGTCCCGCCGCATTTGTCACATATGCCTGGCTTTGCCGGCTTATGAAATGTGTCGTGATATCCCTGACCACAGGTCCCACAGGTATAACGCCCGGTGATCCGCTCTGTCAGTGCCGCGTCATCAACCTTCATTTCGATGACCGCATCCAAGGTCATACCTTTTTCTTCCAGCATCCCGTCCAGGGCTTCGGCCTGCGCAACCGTGCGCGGGAAACCGTCCAGGATAAAACCATTATTGCAGTCCGGCTGGTCAATGCGGTTGCCAATAATGCCAATCACCAGGGCATCGGACACCAGTTTGCCCGCATCCATCACAGCCTTTGCTTCCTTGCCCAGGGCGCTTTCGCTTTGTACTTCGGCGCGCAGCATATCGCCGGTAGACAATTGCACCATGCCGCGAGATTCTTCCAGACGCTTCGCCTGGGTTCCCTTCCCCGCGCCGGGCGGACCCAGCAGAATGATGTTCATCGTTTTTTCCCCCGCAGCTTGGACTTCTTGATCAGCCCTTCATACTGATGCGCAATCAAATGGCTTTGAATTTGCGTTACCGTATCCATCGTCACCGTGACAACAATCAACAACGTCGTTCCGCCAAGATAAAAAGGAACAGACAGGTTGGCGATCAGAATTTCCGGCAGGATACAAACGATTGCCAGATAGGCCGCACCAATCACCGTCAGGCGTGTCAGGACATAATCCAGATAATCAGCCGTATTCTTGCCGGGGCGAATCCCTGGAACAAAACCACCATTGCGCTTCAGATTGTCAGCGGTGTCGGTTGGATTGAACACAACTGCGGTATAGAAAAACGCAAAGAACACGATCATCGAGACATACAAGGCCAGATACAGGGGCTGACCATGGCCCAGATTGGCCGTCAGGAAGGACAGAATCCCACCATCAGTGCTGGACGGGCCAGAGAAATTAGCGACCGTCAACGGCATCAACAGGATCGAGCTTGCGAAAATCGGGGGGATCACGCCTGCCGTGTTAAGCTTCAACGGCAGGTGTGAGCTGTCGCCGCCAAACATCTTATTGCCAACCTGGCGCTTGGGATACTGAACCAGAATTCGGCGCTGAGCCCGCTCGACAAAAACAATGAACACAATCACAGCCACCGCCAGGATCAAAACACCCAGCAACAGGGGAGTGGACAGCTGGCCGCTGCGGCCCAGTTCAAAGGTCGCAGCCAGGGCAGCAGGGAAACCAGCCACAATCCCGGAGAAAATAATCAGCGAAATACCGTTACCGACGCCCCGCTGGGTGATCTGTTCGCCCAGCCACATCATGAAAACCGTCCCGCCAACCAGCGTGATAACCGCAGAGGCCCGGAAGAACATGCCCGGATCCACAACAGCACTGGCCCCGGTTGAGGTTTGCAGACCTTCCAGACCAACAGCGATCCCATAACCCTGAACCACAGCCAGAACGACGGTCAGGTAACGGGTATACTGATTGATTTTCTTGCGGCCGGTTTCGCCCTCTTTCTTCAATTGCTCCAGCGTTGGAAACACGGTGGTCAGCAACTGCATGATAATAGAGGCGGAAATGTATGGCATGATGCCAAGCGCAAAAATTGCCATGCGCCCGATGGCCCCGCCCGCAAAGGCGTTGACCATATCCAGCACGCCGCCGCGCTGTTGTTCGAAAATGTCATTCAGGATGGTCGGATCAATGCCCGGCAGAGGAATATAGGTTCCGATCCGGTACACAATCAATGCGCCAAGGGTAAACCACAGTCGCTGCTTAAGCTCTGTCGCTTTCGCGATCGAGCTGAAATTGAAGTTCGCTGCCAGTTGTTCCGCGGCTGATGCCATGGGTCTGTCCCGTCCTCATCCTCTGACCACCGGGGCGCGGATCCCACTTCTTCAGGAGGCTGAAGCCTGCAGGGACGCCCTGTGTGTGCACACATACCGTATATACGAGCATCGTATATAGGAAATGCGCGAGCGGGGCGAAAGGACTTTATCTCGTCTCATCGCCCCGACCCGCGCGTTACCGTCCGACCCTTACGGGCCAGCAGAAGTCTTACTTTGCGGCGAGCCGCGCCTCACGTTTTGTTGCCGCTTCTTTGCGACGCGCGACGCGCTTGCCTTCCTTCTTTGCAACCGGGGTCGGCACAGTGACAGAGCCACCGGCTTTTTCCACCGCATCGACTGCCGTTTTAGAAGCACCCGCAATGTCAAAATTGATCTTAGCCGTCAATTCCCCATTGCCCAACAGGCGCACGCCATCCCGGGCCTGGGTCAACAGACCGGACGCGACCAGCGCAGCCGCATCCACGGTCTTGCTGATGTCCAGCTTGCCGTCGTCGACCCATTTCTGGACGCGACCGATATTGACGGTGACAAAGTTCTTGCGGCTGACATTGTTAAAGCCGCGTTTCGGCACACGCCGATACAGCGGCATTTGCCCGCCTTCGAAACCATTGATCGACACGCCCGTGCGGGATTTCTGCCCCTTTACACCGCGACCACCGGTTTTGCCCTTACCGGACCCGGCACCACGGCCAACACGCATGCGGTCCTTGCGGGACCCTTCGTTGTCGACGAGTTCGTTGAGTTTCATGATACGCATCCTCAAACGCTTGCGAAAAGACGGTTGCTGGGGACAGCCCCCGGCGTTACTTGGTCTCTTCGACGATTTCCACCATGTGATGGACCTTGCGGATCATTCCGCGCACCGACGGGGTATCTTCCAACACCCGCGTGCGGCCCATCTTGTTCAGGCCCAGCCCGATCAGCGTGTCACGCTGTTCTTTGGGGCGACGGATCGGGCTACCGATCTGACGCACGGTCAGGGTTTTCTTATCAGCCATTGCTCATCGCCTCCTGGGCGCTGTTGTCCACGCCGTCATCACGACGACCGACCAGATCAGCGACCTTCAAGCCCCGACGGGACGCCACCATACGCGGTGACTGGCTGTTTTTCAGCCCGTCAAAAGCAGCCTTGATCATATTGTAGGGGTTGGACGTGCCAATAGATTTGGCAACAATGTCCTGAACGCCCAGGGCTTCAAACACCGCACGGGTTGGACCCCCTGCGATAATTCCCGTTCCCGGAGGGGCTGCGCGCATCATCACACGACCGGCACCGAAATGCCCCTTGATGTCATGGTGCAATGTGCGACCTTCCCGCAACGGCACGCGGATCATTGTCTTGCGGGCCTGTTCGGTCGCCTTGCGGATCGCTTCGGGCACTTCACGCGCCTTGCCTGATCCGAAGCCAACACGACCCCGGCCGTCCCCGACAATTACCAACGCGGCGAAGCCAAAGCGACGCCCACCCTTCACGACCTTGGCGACGCGATTGATCGCGACCAGCTTTTCGGTCAGATCCGGTTCGTTGCTGTCCCGGTTGCTATTGTCGCGGTCCCGATCGCGTCCGCGACCTTTACCACCACCATCTTCTCTCGGTCCTCGTGCCATATCAGCGGCTCCCGACTCTTAAAACGTCAGACCGGATTCACGCGCGGCATCCGCCAGCGCCTTCACCCGACCATGGAATTTATACCCGCCGCGATCAAAGACCACGACTTCTACACCAGCGTCTTTTGCCCGTGCCGCCAGCAATTTGCCGACTTCTGAAGCAGCCTCTACCGTTGCACCGGTCTTCAGCTTCCCTTTCAGATCCTTGTCGATCGAAGACGCTGCAGCCAGGGTACGCCCTGCCTGATCGTCAATGATCTGTGCATAGATCTGTTTGGAAGAGCGGAACACCGACAACCGCGGACGCCCATTCGCAAGTTTGCGGACCTTGAAGCGGGTCCGCTCTTTACGACGCTCGAATAATTCTTTCGTCTTGAGCATTTTACCCGTTCCTTACTTCTTCTTACCTTCTTTACGAAGGATGGTCTCGTCCGAATACTTAACGCCTTTGCCTTTGTAAGGCTCTGGCGGCCGATAGGCGCGAATTTCGCTGGCAATCTGACCGACGCGCTGTTTAGAGGCGCCGGAAATCGAGATCACGTTGCTCTTGTCGCCTTCCACAACGATCTTCAGATCGCTGGGGATTGGGAAATTCACGTCGTGGCTGAAACCAAGCGACAGCTTCAGGGTAGACCCCTGAACCGCCGCGCGATATCCAACGCCGTTCACTTCAAGACGCTTTGTGAAACCGGTGCTTGCCCCTTCAACCGCGTTTGCGATCAAGGCGCGGGTTGTACCCCAGGCCTGACGGGCGCGTTTGGTTTTCAGCAACGGGGTCACTGTGACCTTGCCGTCGTCAATCGTGACTTCGACATTTTCCAGAACCTTAACCAGCTGTTCGCCATTCTTGCCCTTGGCAGTAATGACGCCGTTGGCCAGCGTTACATCTACGCCGCTGGGGATCGTTACTGGATTGATACCAATGCGTGACATCGTTCTCTCCTCCCGATCAATAAACGCGGCAAAGGATCTCGCCACCGACATTCGCTTCGCGGGCTTCGGCGTCAGACATCACACCCCGGGGGGTAGAGAGGATCTGAATGCCAAGGCCGTTGTAGAAACGGGGCAAATCCTTAATTTTTGAATAGACGCGACGGCCCGGCTTGGACACGCGCGACACTTCCCGAATGGCGGGTTCGCCATCTGAGTATTTCAATTCGATCGACAGCTCCCGGATACCCTGGCGGACTTCCGACTCAGAATAACCACGGATGAACCCTTCGCGCTTCAATACGTCCAGAACACGCATGCGCATGTTGGATGCAGGAACCGGAACCACGGCCTTGCGGGCGTGTTGACCGTTACGAATGCGGGTGAGCATATCGCCAAGCGGATCACTCATAGACATGACTTGATCCTCCTTACCAGCTTGACTTGACCACACCGGGGACAAGGCCAAGAGAGGCCATGTCGCGCAGCGCGATACGGGAAATACGGAACTTGCGGTAGAAGGCGCGCGGACGCCCCGTGATTTCGCAACGATTGCGCACACGGATCGGGCTCGCATTCTTCGGCAGGCTATCCAGCTTGATCACCGCCGCGAACCGCTCTTCCGGAGCAAGGTCGCGATTGTGGATCAGTGCCTTAAGCGCCTCACGTTTTTTCGAATAACGCTTGGACAGCTTACGGCGGCGATTGTTCTTTTCAATGGAGCTTTTCTTAGCCATTGGATTTCTCTCCTCCGCCTTACGCTTTTTCGAACGGCATGTTGAACTTGGTGAGCAGGCTCAAAGCCTCCTCATTCGTTCCTGCCGTCGTGCAGATGATGATATCCATGCCGCGAACGTCTTCTACCTGATCGTATTCGATCTCAGGGAAAACAATCTGCTCGCGCAGGCCCATGGCATAGTTGCCGTATCCATCGAAGCTTTTGGCACTGATACCGCGGAAATCGCGAACGCGCGGCAGCGCGATGTTGATCAGACGGTCCAGAAATTCCCACATGCGGTCCGCGCGCAGCGTAACCTTGCAGCCAATTGCCATGCCATCACGGATTTTAAAGCCCGCGACGGATTTCTTGGCTTTGGTCGATACCGGCTTTTGCCCGGTGATTTGCGCCATTTCCGCAATTGCGTTCGTCAGCTTCTTACGGTCTGCCGACGCTTCGCCGACACCCATATTGACGACAATCTTGTCCAGCCGCGGCACCTGTAGGGCATTTTTGTACCCAAATTCCTGCAACAGGTCAGCTTTAACCTTCTCGTCGTAAAGCTGCTTCAGCCGCGGGACGTAACGATCTTCAGCCATCGCTCGTATCCCTTACCTTCCTAAAACCGTCGCCCTTAGGCGTCGATATTTTCGCCGGATCGCTTGGCAAAACGTACCTTGCGACCGTCCTCGAGAGTTTTGAAACCAACGCGAGTCGGTTCCCCTGTTTTCGGATCCTTGATCGCCAGGTTAGACAAGTCGATCATGGCTTCCTTTTCAACGATACCGCCCTGGGTCGTCTGGCTGGGGCGGGTATGGCGCTTGACCATATTCACACCCTGCACAGTGGCCCGGTTTTCTTTCGGCAATACCGTCAGAACTTCACCTTCTTTGCCCTTATCGCGGCCCGACAGGACCACAACAGTGTCGCCTTTTTTGATCTTCGCAGCCATATCAGATCACCTCCGGCGCCAGGGAAACGATTTTCATGAACTGCTTGGCACGCAGTTCGCGCACGACCGGGCCAAAAATACGCGTGCCGATCGGCTCTTTCGTTTTGTTGATCAGAACCGCCGCATTGGTATCGAACTTAATGGTCGATCCATCCGGACGGGCGATTTCCTTACGGGTCCGCACGATAACGGCGCGATGAACCGCACCCTTTTTCACGCGGCCGCGTGGAATGGCTTCCTTCACCGATACGACGATAATATCGCCAACCGATGCGAAGCGGCGTTTTGAACCGCCGAGCACCTTGATGCACTGGACTTTCCGGGCACCGGAATTGTCCGCTACATCGAGTGTGGTTTGCATTTGAATCATTGCACCTACTCCCGATCAGGTATCGACGTTAAGCGTCCGCGCCGACCAGCAATTCCCAAGACTTACGCTTGGAAATCGGCCGACATTCGCGGATGCGGACGTGATCGCCCACTTGCGCCGTGTTGTTTTCGTCATGCGCCATGAATTTCTTCGACAAGCGCACGAATTTTCCAAATACCGGATGCTTAACCCGGCGTTCGACCTTGACCACGATGGTCTTGTCAGTCGCGTTGGAGACCACTGTCCCCGTAAGAATGCGTTTCGGCATGAATCCGAACCTCCGTCTAAATCCGCGACCGTTAAGCCGTGGTTGCCTGCGCGGCGCGCTGGCGATCATTCATCAATGTCTTGATACGCGCGATATCGCGGCGCACCACCTGAACCCGCGCGGTATTTTCCAACTGGCCACCGGCCGCCTGGAAACGCAGGTTGAATTGTTCCTTTTGCAACTCGGTCAGTTGCGCTTTCAATTCGTCGTCCGTCTTGGGACGCAGATCCGTGATCTTGGTCATGACTTTGCTTCCTTACCCACCAATGCGGGTGACAATTTTGCACTTAATCGGCATCTTCGCGGCCGCAAGTTCAAATGCCACTGTGGCCAATTCAGGCGCCACGCCGTCCATTTCAAACATCACACGACCTGGCTTTACGCGGCAGGCCCAGAACTCAACGGACCCCTTACCTTTACCCATCCGGACTTCGGCAGGCTTTTGCGTGACCGGCACATCCGGGAAAATACGAATCCACACCTTACCCTGACGCCGAATGTGGCGGACCAGAGCACGACGGGCGGCTTCGATCTGACGTGCGGTAACACGGCCCGGCTCCATGGCTTTCAGGCCGATCGAACCGAAGTTCAGCGCGGTTCCACCCTTGGCATTGCCATGGATGCGGCCTTTATGCTGCTTGCGGTACTTCGTGCGCTTCGGTGACAACATCGTCTTGAACCCATTTTCTTAGAGGGGCGGATCATCAGACCCAGCCCATCATGTTCGCTTTCAGTGTCCAGCCGCCCAACAGAGGCGACCCTCAATTCCGGCAAACCCTTGCCGATAGTCTTAGCGGTTGCCACCGCCCGTATTGCCGGTGCTGGACGACGCTGTGCCGCCCTGTTCCGCCAAACGCTTGTCTTGGGCATATGGATCATGGGCCATGATTTCGCCCTTGAAGATCCAGACCTTTACACCACAGATCCCGTAGGTCGTGGCTGCTTCAGCCGTGCCATAATCGATATCCGCGCGCAACGTGTGCAGCGGCACCCGACCTTCGCGGTACCATTCCGTGCGCGCGATTTCCGCGCCGCCCAAACGGCCACCACAATTGATCCGGATGCCTTCTGCGCCCATGCGCATGGCATTTTGTACCGCACGCTTCATGGCGCGACGGAAAGCAACGCGACGCTCAAGCTGCTGCGCAATATTTTCAGCGACCAGCTTGGCATCCAGTTCCGGCTTACGGATTTCGATAATGTTCAGCGCGATGTCGCCGCCAAAGCGGGTCGACAAATCACGACGCAACTTTTCGATATCCTGACCCTTGCGACCGATCACAACACCCGGACGGGCAGTATGAATGGTTACACGGGCGCGGCCTGCCGGACGCTCAATCACCACACGGGAAATCCCGGCGGCCTGCAGCTTGTCCTGCAGATAGGCACGCATTGCAACATCTTTATGCAACAATTCTGCATAATTCTTATCGGCGTACCAACGAGAGTCCCATGTGCGGTTGATTCCAACGCGCAGACCGACTGGATTGATTTTCTGACCCATTATGCGGCCTCCTCACGCTCACGCACCACAATGGTGAGATTTGAAAACGGCTTTTGAATTTTGCCGACGCGACCGCGCGCCCGGGGGCGCATGCGTTTCATCACGAAGGCCTTGCCGACGAATGCTTCTTTGACATACAGCCGGTCAACGTCCAGCTGGTGATTGTTTTCCGCATTGGCCACAGCCGATTCCAGAGCCTTCTTCACCGTGTCCGCAATGCGGCGATGCGTGAAGGTCAGATCATGCAATGCCGAACCGACATCTTTGCCACGGATCATCGTCGCGACCAGGTTCAGCTTTTGCGGGCTGACCCGGATCGAGTGGAGGACCGAGCGGGCTTCCGTATCGGTCAGCGACCGTTCTCTTGCCGACTTACCCATCGTTACTTCCTCTTCGCCTTTTTATCAGCCGCGTGACCGTAATAGGTCCGGGTCGGCGCAAATTCACCGAATTTGTGGCCGATCATCTGCTCATTCACCATAACGGGAATGAATTTCTGACCGTTGTGAACGCCGAACGTCAATCCGACGAATTGCGGCAGAATGGTGGAGCGGCGGGACCAAGTTTTGATCACCTCCTTGCGGCCTGAATCGCGAGTCTTTTCTGCCTTTTTGAGAAGGCTCAACTCCACGAAGGGCCCTTTCCATACCGAGCGTGCCATGGTCTCTACCCTTACTTCTTCGCGTTACGGCGGCGGATAATGAATTTATCCGTCGACTTGTTGGAACGGGTGCGCTTGCCTTTGGTCGGCTTGCCCCACGGGGTCACCGGATGGCGACCACCAGAGGTGCGGCCTTCACCACCACCATGCGGGTGATCGACCGGGTTCATGACAACGCCACGAACTGACGGGCGCTTGCCCAGATGACGATTACGACCTGCTTTACCCAGGTTGATGTTCTGCTGATCCGGATTTGACACCGCACCGACCGTCGCCATGCATTCCGCACGAACGACGCGCAATTCACCAGAAGACAGCTTCAGCTGAGCATAGCCCTGATCACGACCAACCAACTGGGCATAGGTCCCAGCGGAACGGGCGATCTGACCGCCCTTGCCCGGCTTCATCTCCACATTGTGGATGATGGTCCCAATCGGCATATTGGCCATGGCCATTGCGTTACCGGGCTTCACATCGACCTTCTTACCAGCGATGATCTTATCACCGGCTTTGAGGCGCTGCGGGGCCAGGATATAGCTCAGCTCACCGTCGTCATATTTGATCAAGGCGATGAACGCCGTGCGGTTCGGATCGTATTCCAGCCGTTCCACAGTCGCCGAAACATCATGCTTCAGGCGCTTGAAATCCACGACGCGATAGCGGCGCTTTGCCCCACCGCCACGACGGCGCTGGGTAATGCGACCAGTATTGTTGCGTCCGCCATGCTTGTGCAGGCCTTCGGTCAGGGACTTAATCGGGTCCCCTTTATGAAGGTCTGAGCGGTCGACCAGAACCAGACCGCGCTGGCCTGGTGTGATCGGTTTATAGCTCTTAAGCGCCATTGCTTAACTCCTCTTTCGATCCGGTCTATCGATACGGCTTAAATGCCGGCACCGACGTCGATCGAATGCCCTTCTTCCAAACTCACCACAGCCTTTTTCCAGTCGCTGCGCACGCCCAAGCGGCCTTTAAAGCGCTTGGTCTTGCCTTTTACCAGCAACGTGTTCACGGCCTTTACCTTCACATCGAAGATCTTTTCGATCGCCGATTTGATTTCCGGTTTGGTCGCGTCATTGGCCACTTTGAAAACAACCTGACCATGTTCGCCAGCCAGCGTTGCCTTTTCGGTGATCACTGGTGCCAAGATGATGCGGTACATCCGCTCCATCGTAGGCGTCGATTTGTTGAAATATCTCCAGCTCATTTTAACCGTGCCTCCAGACCTTCGACGGCCGCTTTGGTCAAGACCAGCGTGTCGCGGCGCAGGATGTCGTAAACGTTGGCGCCCTGGGTTGGCAGAACATCGATATTCGGAATGTTCTGTGCAGCCAGCGCAAAATTGCGATCAAGTTCCGCACCGCCAACGATCAAGGCATTCGCCAGACCCATTGCGGCCAGTTGAGCCTTCAACAGCTTCGTCTTGGGCTCCGATGACAGCGCATCGTCCAGGATGATCAGCTTGCCAGCCGTCGCTTTGGACGACAGGGCATGCATCATGGCCAAACGACGGACCTTTTTCGGCAGATCAATCGAATGATCCCGAGGAGTCGGTCCGAATGCGCGCCCACCACCGCGGAAATGCGGGGCCTTACCGTTACCCTGACGGGCACGACCGGTGCCCTTCTGGCGGTAGATTTTGGCGCTGTTGCCGTTGATTTCTGCCCGGTTTTTGACCTTGTGGGTCCCGGCCCGACGCTTCGCCAACTGATAGTTGACCATACGTGCAAGGATGTCCTTGCGAGGCTCGAGCCCGAAGATGGCATCGCTTAGATCGATGTCACCAGCGGCCTTATTGTCGAGCGTGAGGATTTTGGTTTTCATTGTCCCTTACCCCTTACGCGCCGGACGGCTCGCCGTCGGTTTCAGATTCGACCGCAGGCGCTTGCGTTGCATCAGAAACCGGTGCGTCATCGGCGGCTGCCGCGACGGGGGTTTCATCTTCAACCGGCGCATTGGTCGGCTTGAGCGACGCCGGCGACGGAGCGCCTTCCGGCAAAGCTTTTTTCACGGCATCCTTCAACAGGATCCAGGCATTCTTGGAACCAGGAATGGCACCCTTCACCAGGATCAAGCCACGAGTAACATCCGTTTGCACGACTTGCAGATTCTGCTTCGTGATCTGGCTGGCACCCATATGACCGGCCATTTTCTTGCCCTTGAACACCTTACCCGGATCCTGACACTGACCGGTGGAGCCATGGGAACGGTGCGAGACAGACACACCGTGGCTGGCCCGCAGACCGCCGAAGTTGTGTCGTTTCATCGCGCCGGCAAAGCCCTTACCGATGGTGATCCCCGTGGCGTCGACCCATTGGCCGGCCAGGAAATGATCCGCCTGAAGCTCGTCGCCTGGGGCCAGCAGGTTTTCCGCATCTACACGGAATTCCGCCAGCTTGCGCTTCGGCTCCACGCTGGCCTTCGCGAAATGACCGCGCATGGCTTTAGTGGTGTGTTTCACCTTACGCTTGCCTAGACCCAGCTGCACCGCAGTGTAGCCATCGGTTTCCTGGGTGCGCACGGCAGTGACTTGCAGCCCGTCCATCTGCAGCACGGTCACTGGCACATGGGTGCCATCTTCCGTCCAGATGCGGGTCATGCCCAATTTCTTAGCGATAACGCCGGTTCTCATCGTTCCGTCCCCCGCGTCAGAGCTTGATTTCGACGTCGACACCAGCAGCCAGGTCGAGCTTCATCAGCGCGTCCACGGTCTGTGGGGTCGGGTCCACGATGTCCAACACGCGCTTATGCGTGCGAACTTCAAACTGCTCACGGCTCTTTTTATCGATGTGCGGCGAGCGCAACACCGTGAACTTCTCAATGCGCGTCGGAAGTGGGATAGGACCCCGTACTTCTGCGCCCGTCCGCTTAGCGGTGTTACAGATCTCCTTGGTCGACTGATCGAGGACCCGGTGATCAAACGCCTTAAGGCGGATACGAATGTTCTGGCTTTCCATGCCGTTCACCCTCTGTCATCCCCGCCCGCACTCATATGAGCCGTTTTGGGGAAGGCTTGCGGCAGTCTCCACCGTGGAGACCGCCGCTGTGTCTACTGTTATTACTTAATGATCGACGCGACGACGCCTGCACCGACGGTGCGTCCGCCTTCGCGGATAGCAAAGCGCAGACCTTCGTCCATGGCGATCGGGGCGATCAGTTCGACCTGCATCGATACGTTATCACCCGGCATCACCATTTCCGTGCCTTCCGGAAGTTCGACCATACCGGTCACATCCGTCGTGCGGAAATAGAACTGAGGACGATAGTTCGTGAAGAACGGTGTGTGACGGCCCCCTTCATCCTTCGTCAGAATATAGGCTTCGCCCTTGAACACCGTGTGCGGCGTGATCGAGCCCGGCTTCGCCAGAACCTGTCCGCGTTCCACATCATCCCGGCCAACACCGCGCAACAGCGCGCCAATGTTGTCGCCCGCTTCGCCGCTGTCCAGCAGCTTGCGGAACATTTCAACACCCGTCACAACCGTCTTCTGCGTCGCCTTGATGCCGACGATTTCAATTTCTTCGCCAACCTTGACAATGCCCGTCTCAACGCGGCCCGTCACAACAGTCCCACGACCAGAGATCGAGAACACGTCTTCGATCGGCATCAGGAACGGACGATCCTTCGGGCGTTCCGGCTGAGGGATATAGCTGTCAACAGCCGCCATCAGTTCCAGGATCTTCGCCTTGCCGATCGCTTCGTCACGGCCTTCCAATGCTGCCAGGGCAGAACCGGCAATAATCGGAATATCGTCGCCAGGGAAATCATAAGACGACAGCAGGTCGCGCACTTCCATCTCAACCAGTTCCAACAACTCTTCGTCGTCAACCTGGTCAACCTTGTTCAGGAACACAACAATCGCAGGAACGCCAACCTGGCGGGCCAGCAGAATGTGTTCGCGGGTCTGAGGCATCGGGCCGTCCGCTGCGTTCACAACCAGGATCGCGCCATCCATCTGTGCCGCGCCCGTGATCATGTTCTTCACGTAATCCGCGTGGCCAGGGCAATCAACATGCGCATAGTGACGCGCATCCGTCATATACTCAACATGCGCCGTGTTGATCGTGATACCGCGCGCCTTCTCTTCTGGCGCCTTATCAATGTTCGCGTAATCCATGAACGACGCGCCGCCGGTTTCCGCCAACACTTTCGTGATCGCTGCCGTCAACGTCGTCTTACCATGGTCAACGTGACCAATCGTGCCGATGTTGCAATGCGGCTTCGTACGCTGGAACTTTTCCTTACCCATGTCTCTTCTCCATACCCGGTCGGCGCTGTGCCGACTGATTCAAATTCAATCAGGCGTTAATCCACGAGGATCAGGCCAATTTTGCTTTCACCTCGTCGGCAACCGCTTGCGGCACCGGCTCATAGTGGTCGAACTGCATCGTGTACTGGGCGCGACCCTGGCTCAAAGAGCGCAGCGTGTTCACATACCCGAACATGTTTGCCAGCGGTACGCTTGCATTCACAACCCGGGCGATGCCGCGCTGATCCATGCTGCTGACCTGACCCCGACGGCTGTTCAAGTCGCCAATGATGTCGCCCATGTAATCGTCTGGTGTCACCACCTCGACCTTCATGATCGGCTCCAGCAAACGTGCACCAGCTTTTTCCATTGCCTCGCGGAACGCAGCCCGCGCGGCGATTTCAAACGCCAGAACCGAGGAGTCAACATCGTGATACGCGCCGTCTACCAAGGTAACCCCGAAATCGATAACCGGGAAACCGGCCATGATCCCGCTGCCCATCTGGGAAACAATACCCTTCTGAACGCCAGGAATGTATTCCTTGGGAACCGACCCGCCGACAATCTTGCTTTCGAAGGTGAAGCCTTCGCCTGGCTCATGCGGTTCAAATTCAAGCGTGATCTTAGCGAACTGACCTGACCCACCGGTTTGCTTCTTGTGGGTGTAGTCCACGGTAACCTTCTTCGTGATGGTTTCACGATAGGCAACCTGCGGCGCACCGATATTTGCGTCCACCTTGAATTCCCGCTTCATGCGGTCAACCAGAATATCCAGGTGCAATTCGCCCATGCCGGCAATGATGGTCTGGCCTGATTCTTCGTCGGTCTTCACGCGGAAGGACGGATCTTCAGAGGCCAAACGCTGCAGCGCCTGGGACATTTTTTCCTGGTCAGACTTGGTCTTCGGCTCAACCGCGATTTCGATAACCGGATCCGGGAATTCCATCCGTTCCAGAATGATCGGGTTTGCCGGATCGCACAGCGTATCGCCGGTCGTGGTGTTCTTCAGACCTGCAATAGCGACGATATCGCCCGCCATGGCTTCCTTGATGTCTTCCCGGCTGTTTGCATGCATCAACAGCATACGGCCGACGCGCTCTTTATTCTCTTTAACCGAGTTCTGAACATAGGAACCGGCTTCCAGAGACCCAGAATAAACGCGACAGAAAGTCAGAGATCCAACAAACGGGTCAGACATGATCTTGAAGGCCAGCGCAGAGAAAGGCGCTTCATCAGACGTCTTGCGTTCCAGCTTGGTTTCCAGATCCTTCACCGACACACCCTGGACGTTATCAACGTCTTTCGGGGATGGCAGGAAATCGACAACCGCATCGAGCAGCGTCTGAACACCCTTGTTCTTGAACGCGGTTCCGTTCAGCACGGGCACGAATGCGCCGGCCAGAGTGCCACGACGGATGCATTTATTCAGCGTATCGATATCGGGCTCTGTGCCTTCCAGATAGGCTTCCATGGCTGCATCATCAAATTCAACGACGAGCTCCACCAGCTTGTGGCGATATTCTTCGGCCTTGTCTTTCATATCGGCAGGGATGTCGACATATTCAAATGCCGCGCCCAGATCTTCACCCTTCCAGACAACGTGCTTCATGCGCACCAAGTCGATCAGGCCGTCATATTCAGATTCCGAACCAACCGGCAGATTGATGATGCACGGCGTTGCGCCCAGACGGTCGACAATCATATCGACACAGCGATAGAAGTCGGCACCCATGCGGTCCATCTTGTTGATGAAGCACATACGCGGCACTTTATATTTATCAGCCTGGCGCCAGACCGTTTCGGACTGAGGCTCGACACCGGCAACCGCATCAAACACAGCAACGGCACCATCGAGCACACGCAGGCTACGCTCCACCTCAATGGTGAAATCCACGTGGCCGGGAGTATCGATGATGTTGACGCGGTGATCCCGCCAGAAGCAGGTCGTCGCAGCAGACGTGATCGTGATGCCGCGCTCTTGCTCCTGCTCCATCCAGTCCATGGTCGCATTGCCATCATGAACTTCACCGATCTTATGAGACCGACCGGTATAGTACAGGATGCGTTCAGTAGTGGTCGTCTTACCCGCATCAATATGGGCCATAATGCCAATATTGCGGTAGCGATCGATCGGGGTCTGGCGTGACATCAGTGTCGCTCCTTACCAGCGATAATGGGAGAAAGCGCGGTTCGCATCAGCCATTTTATGCGTGTCTTCACGCTTTTTAATGGCGGCGCCGCGATTGTTTGAAGCATCCATCAACTCACCGGACAGACGCTCAATCATGGTGTTTTCAGACCGCTTGCGGGCCATATCGATCAACCAACGGAACGACAGAGCCTGGGCACGGGTCGGGCGAACCTCGACCGGCACCTGATAGGTCGCACCACCAACACGGCGGGAGCGCACTTCCAGATGCGGCTTCACATTTTCCACGGCTTCGTGGAAAACCTTGATCGGATCCACACCGCCCTTGCCCGCCATGCGGTCAAGTGCACCATAGACAATCCGTTCAGCGGTGGATTTTTTACCATCCAGCATCACAGAATTGATGAATTTCGACAGCACGAGGTCACCGAATTTTGCATCCGGGATGATCTCACGTTTTTCTGCACTATGACGACGTGACATTTCTTAAAGACTCCCGATCACTTCGGACGTTTCACGCCGTATTTCGAACGACGCTGTTTACGGTCTTTCACGCCCTGTGTATCGAGCGTGCCGCGAATGGTGTGGTACCGCACGCCGGGCAAATCCTTTACCCGTCCGCCGCGGATCAGCACAACCGAGTGTTCCTGAAGGTTGTGGCCTTCACCCGGAATATAGCTGGTCACTTCGTACCCATTTGTTAAGCGGACACGCGCAACCTTACGAAGGGCCGAGTTCGGCTTCTTCGGCGTGGTTGTGTAAACGCGCGTACATACGCCGCGTTTCTGCGGGCACGCTTCCAGAGCGGGAACTTTTTCCCGGACCGGTTTGTCTTTCCGCGATTTGCGGATCAGCTGGTTGATCGTCGGCATATGATCTTCCCGTCGCCGTTTCTATCTCTTAGGCGGCCCTCACGGCAGCCCGCTGTCTATCCAAATCGCATCACCCAAGCAAAACCCGCTTGGCAAGATACGAACCGTGACGTCGGCAGAAGGTTATCCTTCCCACCCCGTCACGCCTGAAACTTTCAAATCCCAACGACCCCATCCAAGCGGAGGAGATCGATACTCTAAATTCGATTTGCCAGAACTGCGTTTAGGCTCATACCGCTTCCGGTTTTGTGAAAAGCAATCCCTGGGGATTTTTCACTCAGTCGAAGCGTCTGATATGTCTCTTTCGAAACGGACCAGATCGGGCCTACCGCCAGCTCTCTTGAAGGCGCGCGGATACTATGCACGGACCCCCGCCACGTCAAGCGGGATTCTGTCCGTTTTTCATGGAATCTTCACGCAGGTTAATATTGCTGTATTTTACAGATTTGTGAAATTTAATTTCAAAAATGCGAATCATACTGTGCGAAGTGACCCCGCAATGGGGTCAACAGGGGTGCTGTACCAGGATTATGCGGCATCCAAACACGACACCCTGGCTCTGCAACGTATTTTCCAATGCATTTCACCAAAAACGCTTTTCTTTCGCACAAGACATATTCATGATTTGTAAGTTATTCCTTGGGGGGCGTGCATATGGTGATAAGAGTCTTGGTGCGTTTTTTGACGGTAGTTCTTCTGGCGCACAGTTTTGTGGTTTTCAGTGTCACGGTGTCACCGCCGCTGGCGCAGGCGCAAACCGCACTTCGGGTTGCCTATCTTATACCTGGCAGCAATAAGGAACCCTTCTGGCTCAGCGCCGCATCCTTCGCGCAGGCGGCAGCTGACGATCTGGGCTTCATTCTTGAAGTTCACTATGCCTTTAACGACGGGCGCAAGTTGCTGGAGATTGGCAAAGACGTTGCCAATCGCCCCAAGGACAAACCCAACTATATTATTTTTCATAATTATGAGGGGGCTGCCCCCTATATTATGAATGAGATTGAACGCAATAATCTATACGGCTTTGTTGTGGGGACAGGCCTTTCCGAGAATGTGCGCCAGACAGTAAAGGGACCCCGGGAGAAGTTCAAAAGCTGGCTGGGAGAAATCAAAGTCGATAATGTCGGTGGCGGCAACATGCTGGCCAAACTTTTGTTCCGGGCCGCATTTGAACGGGGCCTGACCAGCGCATCAGGTCGTTACACGATGGCATTGGTCAATGGCAGTGCCGGCGATTCCGCAGCTCAGGATCGGCAGGAAGGCGCTATTCTTGCGTCTAAGGAGTATTACCGGGGAGAGATCATCTCTCGCTCCATCGCCGATTGGTCCCGGATTAAAGCCCGCGCCATTGCAGCGCGCGCTTTTGAGAAAAACCCGACAACACCGATGTACTGGGTTGCCAATGATCTGATGGCACTTGGGATACTGGATACCTTCGAACGTACCCGGCGCATCCCCGGTCAGGACACATTGATCGGATGTTTCAACTGGTCGCCCTGGGCGTTGCAAGCGGTCGCCAACAATCAGATTGAATATGTGCTGGGGGGTCATTTTATTCATGCCGGCGCCGCTCTGGTGATGCTGTTTGATCATTCACGCGGGACTGATTTTCGGGACAAGGGGCTAAGCCAGGTCGCACGCTACGGCCTGGTTACCAAGACCAACGTCAAAGCGGTCTATCAAAGAATGATCAAGAATGATTATAGCAGCATCGATTTTCGGAAATTCAGTCGCGTCTTAAATCCGAATTGGCAGGACTATTCGTTTGACGCACTAACCTATCTCTCGGAAGTTCGCTGAACGCGAAATGCCCGTGACGTCTGATGCTTGCCGTGGCATTCATGCTGGGCTAGGCATGCGGACGAAAGGGGAAGTGCGTCATGCAATGGAGAGTACCGGGCGCGATCAGGGCGCTGCTGTTTGGTGTCATTTGTGTCGCGCAGATATGCGCCTTCAACCCTTCGGGATTGGCTGCCGGTCAGGGCGCGCCGCGCGTTCTTTTTATCAATCCCGCCCCGCCAGAGGATCAATATTGGACATTGGTCACCCGCATGATGCAGGCCGCCGCCCAGGATCTGGGGGTTGAACTGGAAGTCCAGCATGCCTTCCACAGCGGCGACTATACGCTGAAATATGCAACCCTGGCAGCAGAGCGCGCGGTCAAACCCCACTACATAATCTTCCGCAATGTCGATGAAATCGGGGAAGACGTGTTCAAGGTCACAGGCGCTGCGGGCATCAATACGATAACGATTGACGCGCCTTTTCAGGAAAAAGAATTGGCTCCTTTGGGGGGACCCAGAAAGACCTATCCCCGATGGCTTGGTCAAGTCGTCCCAAATTCGCTGGGAGCATCAGATCAGATGACACAGGTCCTGATCGGTGAAGTCATGCGACGGGGCTTTAAGGGTTTGATCGATATCGTTGCGATGACCGGTCCCGAAGACGATATAGGGTCCCAGGTGCGACTGTTCGGTCTAAAACGGGGGTTGAAAGACCATCGCAATGCCCGCCTGAAGCATGCCTTCCCCTCTGCCTGGGATTCAAAAGTCGCGGACAGGGAGGCATTCAAGGCCTTTCGCTATGCGCTGAATGCCCCTGTCTGGTGGGGCGCGGATGACAATATTGCCGAAGGCATGGTGAATGTCCTGCGCAATACGCACCGGAAACTGGGACAGGACACATTTGTCGGGGCCTTTAACTGGACACAACCGATGTTGACCGCCGTTGTCCAGAATCAGGTGCATTACCTGGCCGGTGGCAGCTTCGTGCAGGGGGCAGCCGCCCTGATCCTGGCGCATGATCATTTCCGGGGTAAGGACTTTGCGGAAGTCGGGCTGAATTATACGATGGATCTGGGGATTCTCTATCGGGACAATTTGAAATCGACCGGTCGGATCATGATTTCCGATGCCTGGGACCGGATTGATTTCCGACGGTTCAGCCGCGCCACAAATCCGGCGCTGACCCAGTATGATTTTACCGTAAACAGTTTCCTGCGCGCCGTTCTGGGCCAATAAACCACCGCCAATAAACCACCAATGAAAAAGGGCCCCGGATGTCTCCGAGGCCCCTGTTTTCATCAGGCGTATCTCTGCTTATTCAGCAGCGTTTGAGGTTTCATCCTCATCCGTATTTGCCGCAGCCGCAGCCTGTTCCGCTTCCAATGCAGCCTGAGCGGCGGCACGTTCAGCCTGAATGGCCTTATCACGGCTGTTGGCAACACCCCGCAGGCGCTTCATGACCGAGCCGGTACCGGCTGGGATCAAGCGACCCACGATGACGTTCTCTTTCAGCCCTTCCAGCGTATCGACCTTGCCGTTTACGGCGGCTTCGGTCAGCACGCGGGTGGTCTCCTGGAAGGAGGCCGCGGAGATGAAGGAGTTGGTCTGCAAGCTTGCCTTGGTGATCCCCTGCAGAACCGGCTTGGCGACGATGGGTGCCTTGCCTTTCTTCTCCAGGTTTTCATTCATGGTCTGCACTTCATAGCGATCCAGAATTTCACCAACCAGGTTATAGCTGTCACCCGGATGCTGAACTTCGACCTTCTGCAGCATCTGGCGGACGATCACTTCGATATGCTTATCGTTGATCTTCACGCCCTGCAGACGATAGACGTCCTGGATTTCCTTGCACAGATAATCGGCCAAGGCCTCAACACCCATGACTTCCAGAATGTCGTGCGGCACCGGGTTCCCGTCCATCAGCATTTCACCCTTTTGGATGAAATCGCCTTCCTGAACGGTGATGTGCTTGCCTTTCGGGATCAGGAATTCGGTTGGCTCCCGATCTTCTTCCGCGGGGCGGATGACGATCCGGCGCTTGGCCTTATAATCTTTCCCGAACTCGATATAGCCGTCCTGATCCGCGATAATCGCGAAGTCTTTCGGCTTGCGGGCTTCGAACAGCTCGGCAACACGAGGCAGACCCCCGGTGATGTCGCGCGTCTTCGAGCTTTCCCGTGGAATACGGGCCAGCACGTCCCCGGCCTTCACTTCGGTCTTGTTGTGGATCGACAGAATAGCATCACTGGACATGAAATAGCGGGCTTCCATGCCATTTGGCAGGGTCACGACGCCATCTTTTTCGTCCCGCAGGGTAATGCGTGGGCGCAATTCATTCCCACTGGCCTGCTGCTTCCAATCGATAACCACTTTCGAGGAAATCCCCGTCGCTTCATCGACCACGTCCCGCACCGACACACCTTCAACCAGGTCGACATAATGCGCGATACCGGCGGTTTCCGTGATGATTGGAATGGTATAGGGATCCCATTCTGCCAGGGTCTGGCCCCGCACAACATCGGCACCATCGTCAATCCGCAGACGCGCGCCATACGGCACACGGTGCTTCGCCCGCTCCCGGCCCAGCTCGTCCAACAGCACCAGTTCGCAGTTCCGACCCATGATGACCATGCGGCCTTCGGAGTCGATAACGACGTTCTTGTTCTGAATGGTCAGCTTACCGTCAATCGAGCTTTCGACTGAGTTCTGCTCTGCCCCACGCTGTGCGGCCCCACCGATGTGGAAGGTACGCATGGTCAGCTGGGTGCCAGGCTCGCCAATCGACTGTGCCGCGATGACGCCAATGGCTTCACCGATATTCACAACCGTTCCGCGGGCCAGATCACGACCGTAGCAAGTGCCACAGACGCCAACTTTGGTTTCGCAGGTCAGAACCGAACGGATCTTGACCGAGTCAATACCAGCGGTTTCGATGGCATCGGCTTCCGGCTCTGTGATCAGTTCACCCTTCTTGATGATGATGTCGCCGCTAAGCGGATCCACAACATCTTCTGCGGTGCAGCGACCCAGAATACGTTCGGCCAGGCCTTCGATCAGATCGCCGCCTTCAATCACGGCCCGCATGGTCAGACCCTGCGAGGTGCCGCAATCGCGTTCGACAACGATGGCATCCTGCGCAACGTCAACCAGGCGACGGGTCAGATAGCCAGAGTTCGCGGTCTTCAACGCCGTATCCGCAAGGCCCTTACGCGCCCCGTGGGTGGAGTTAAAGTATTCCAGAACCGTCAGCCCCTCCTTAAAGTTGGAGATGATCGGGGTTTCGATGATTTCCCCCGACGGCTTGGCCATCAGCCCGCGCATACCGGCAAGCTGTTTGATCTGCGCTGGTGACCCACGGGCCCCGGAATGCGCCATCATATAGACCGAGTTCAGGCTCTTCTTATCGCCGCCCTGCATGATTTTCATCATCTCGTCGGCGACCTTATCGGTCGTACCGGACCACAGATCGACCACCTTGTTGTATTTTTCAAGCTGGGTGATCAGGCCGTCCAGATACTGCTGTTCGTATTCCTTAACCTGCGCCTGAGCTTCATCGATCAGTTTGATCTTCGCTTCCGGCACCAACAGATCGTCCTTCCCGAAGGAAATGCCCGAACGACAAGCCCAGGCAAAGCCCAGACCCATCAAGCGGTCACAGAAGATCACCGTCTCTTTCTGACCGGTATGACGATAAACGATATCGATCAGGTTAGAGATGTCCTTTTTGGTCAACAAACGGTTGATCAGGCTGAAGGGCAGATGCGTATCGCGGGGCAGAATCTGGGCCAACAACATCCGGCCCGGCGTCGTAACCACACGCTGGCGGATTTCATTGCCCTCTTCATCCACGGTCTCATAGATCGATTTGATGCGGGTGTGCAGGCTGATTGCCTTGGTTTCCATCGCATGTTCGATTTCGGCCAAAGTCGCATAAGATGGCACACGGTGGGCTTTCGCCTTTCCGTCAGTGATCATCTTGAACGCTTTTTTCGCATCGGTTTCCAGGATGATATTGCTGGCATCATCGGCTTCACGCAGAACGATGTCTTCCCGCTCCATCGCCGCTGTCAGGGCCTCGATACCATCGATATGAATAACCGGGCTCGGGGCATCCGTCCGCTCATGGGTGATATAGTACAGCCCCAGAATGATATCCTGAGACGGCACAATAATCGGCTTACCATTCGCAGGCGACAGGATGTTGTTGGTCGACATCATCAACACGCGGGCTTCCAACTGGGCTTCCAGCGAAAGCGGTACGTGAACGGCCATCTGGTCCCCGTCAAAGTCCGCGTTAAACGCCGCGCAGACCAGCGGGTGCAGCTGAATGGCCTTCCCTTCGATCAGCTTGGGTTCGAACGCCTGAATGCCCAGACGGTGCAGGGTCGGCGCACGGTTCAGGAGGACCGGATGCTCGCGGATAACCTCTTCCAGGATATCCCAGACTTCCGGGCGTTCCTTTTCAACCAAGCGCTTGGCCGCCTTAATGGTCGACGCCATGCCATAGGTTTCAAGCTTGGAATAGATGAACGGCTTGAATAATTCCAAGGCCATCTTCTTCGGCAACCCGCATTGATGCAGCATCAATTCCGGACCCACCACGATGACCGAACGGCCGGAATAGTCGACGCGCTTGCCCAACAGGTTCTGGCGGAAACGACCCTGCTTGCCTTTGAGCATATCGCTCAAGGATTTCAGCGGGCGCTTGTTCGCACCGGTGATGACACGACCGCGACGGCCGTTATCGAACAGCGCATCGACAGATTCCTGCAGCATACGCTTTTCATTACGCACGATGATATCGGGCGCACGCAGTTCCATCAGACGACGCAGACGGTTGTTCCGGTTAATGACGCGACGGTACAGATCGTTCAGATCCGACGTTGCGAAACGGCCACCATCCAGAGGCACCAGCGGGCGCAGTTCCGGCGGGATAACCGGGACAACGTCCAGGATCATCCATTCAGGGCGCGCACCAGAAGCCAGGAAGGCTTCCAGCAGTTTCAGACGCTTCACCAGCTTCTTGCGCTTTGCTTCAGAACCGGTTTCAGCGATGTCTTCGCGGGTTTTCTCAATCGCTTCTTCAGGATCGATCTGCGACAGCATGGATTTCAGTGCTTCCGCACCGATTTCCGCCGTAAACGCATCTTCACCATACTTGTCCTGAGCGTCCAGATATTCTTCTTCCGACATCAGCGACTGAATCTTCAGATCGGTCAGACCCGGTTCCGTCACGACGTAGTTTTCGAAATACAGAACCCGTTCCAGATCCTTCAGGGTCATGTCCATCAACAGACCGATGCGGCTGGGCAGGGATTTCAGGAACCAGATATGCGCAACAGGTGACGCCAGCTCAATATGGCCCATGCGCTCGCGCCGGACTTTAGAGAGCGTGACTTCAACGCCGCATTTTTCGCAAACGATGCCTTTATACTTCATGCGCTTGTATTTACCGCACAAGCATTCGTAATCCTTGATCGGGCCAAAGATCCGCGCACAGAACAGGCCATCCCGTTCCGGCTTGAAGGTACGGTAGTTGATCGTTTCCGGCTTTTTGATTTCGCCGAAGGACCAGGAGCGGATACGCTCCGGCGAGGCCAGGGAAATCCGGATACTATCAAAGCTTTGGAGACCTTGGGGTTGTCCAAAAAGCTGCATCAACTCATTCATAGTGCTCTCCTTTGCGCCCGTTTAGCTTAGCGGCGCTGTCAAGCTTGGAGGGAAAGGCGACGGCAGTGGGGTTCTCCACCGCGTCACATTTCCTCCTGGATCAACTCCACATTCAGGCCCAGGGACCGAAGTTCCTTCACCAACACATTGAAGCTTTCTGGAATGCCGGCTTCGAAATTATCGTCACCACGCACAATCGCTTCATAGGTCTTGGTACGCCCAGACACGTCATCCGACTTCACCGTCAACATTTCCTGCAGGGTATAGGATGCGCCATAGGCTTCCAGTGCCCAGACTTCCATTTCCCCGAAGCGCTGACCACCGAACTGCGCCTTACCACCCAGCGGCTGCTGCGTAACAAGCGAATAAGGACCAATCGAACGGGCGTGGATCTTGTCATCGACCAAGTGGTGCAGTTTCAGCATATAGATGATGCCGACTGTCACCGGACGTTCAAAGACTTCACCGGTCCGACCATCGGTCAACCAGACCTGACCGGACTTCTGCAAGCCCGCCTTGGTCAACATATGGTTGATGTCGTCTTCCCGTGCGCCATCGAAAACCGGCGTGGCGATCGGAATACCGCGGGTCAGGTTGTTGGCCAGCTCAAGAAGCCCAGTATCATCCAGACTCTTCATTTCAGACTGGATCTCATCGGTTTCGTAGACACCATCCAAGGTTTCCCGAAGCGCGGTAATCTTGCCGCCTTCCTTATAGGATTCCAGGGCGCGGGCGACTTCATTGCCCAGGCTGGCGCAGGCCCAACCCAAATGGGTTTCCAGAATCTGCCCCACATTCATACGACTGGGCACCCCAAGTGGGTTCAGCACGATGTCGACATGGGTCCCATCTTCCAGATAAGGCATGTCTTCGATCGGCATGATCTTGGAGATAACACCCTTGTTGCCGTGACGACCGGCCATCTTATCGCCGGGCTGCAGCTTACGCTTCACCGCAACGAAGACCTTGATCATCTTCATGACGCCTGGGGGCAATTCATCCCCGGCCTGGACCTTTTCGACCTTATCGTCGAAACGGGCCTGAACGCGGGCAACGCTTTCGTCAAACTGCTTGCGCAGAATGTCCAGGTCGTCATTGGTCGCAGCATCATCCACCGCGATCTGGCGCAACTGACCATTGGTCAGCTCATCCAGGGCGGCCTGTTCAGCAACAGACCCGGTCTTGAAGCCCTTCGGCCCGGCCGTGACTTTCTTGCCTGCAATCATTTCCAGGAAACGGCTGCGGAAAGACCGCTCCAGAATGCCGCGTTCATCATCGCGGTCCAGAGCCAGTTTTTCAATTTCAGCGCGTTCAATTGCCAGCGCACGTTCGTCCTTGTCCACCCCACGGCGGGAGAAGACGCGGACTTCAACAACCGTCCCCTTGGTGCCAGGAGGCATGCGCAGGGATGTGTCACGAACGTCAGAGGCTTTTTCACCAAAGATCGCGCGCAGCAGCTTTTCTTCCGGGGTCATTGGGGATTCGCCCTTGGGCGTTACCTTTCCGACCAGGATGTCGCTGGCTTCGACTTCGGCCCCGATATAGACGATACCGGCTTCGTCGAGGTTCTTCAGAGCCTCTTCACCGACATTGGGAATATCGCGGGTGATTTCTTCCTGACCCAGCTTGGTATCGCGGGCCATGACTTCGTATTCCTCAATATGGATCGAGGTAAAGACGTCATCGCGCACGATCCGTTCCGAAATCAGGATCGAATCTTCGAAGTTGTACCCGTTCCAGGGCATGAACGCGACCAGCACGTTCCGGCCCAGGGCCAGTTCGCCCAGATCAGTGGACGGGCCATCACCGATGATATCGCCTGCGGAAATGTGATCCCCGACACGAACCAGCGGGCGCTGCGTGATGCAGGTCGACTGGTTGGAGCGCTGGAATTTCAGCAGGTTATAGATATCGACCGAGCTTTCCCGCGCTGCATCCGGATCGGTCCGGCGCACAACGATACGGGTCGCATCAACCTGGTCAATGATCCCATCATGCTTGGCAACGATGGCAACACCGGAGTCTTTCGCCACACGCGCTTCCATCCCGGTCCCGACCAGCGGGGCGACGGATTGCAGAAGCGGCACGGCCTGACGCTGCATGTTAGAGCCCATCAAGGCACGGTTCGCATCATCGTTTTCCAGGAACGGGATCAGCGCCGCAGCAACCGACACCAACTGGCGCGGTGATACGTCCATCAGATCCACATCCTGCGGCCGGGCGACCATATAGTCCCCACGGGCGCGACACTGCACCAGATCCTCGATCAGCATGCCATTGTCATCAACGGTGGAGTTTGCCTGCGCCACGGTGTAGCGGGTTTCTTCCATCGCGGACATATAGATCACCTCGTCGGTGACCTTGCCTTCGACGACACGACGATACGGCGTTTCAATAAAGCCGTATTTATTCACACGGGCATAGGTAGCCAGGGAGTTGATCAACCCGATATTCGGGCCTTCCGGCGTTTCAATCGGGCAGATACGACCGTAATGGGTCGGGTGCACGTCGCGCACTTCGAACCCGGCACGCTCGCGGGTCAAACCACCCGGGCCAAGCGCCGAAAGACGACGCTTGTGGGTGACTTCCGACAGCGGGTTGGTTTGATCCATGAACTGCGACAGCTGCGAAGAGCCGAAGAATTCACGCACAGCCGCCGCAGCAGGCTTCGCGTTGATCAGATCATGGGGCATAACGCTGTCGATATCGACAGAGCTCATCCGCTCCCGAATGGCGCGTTCCATGCGCAACAGACCGATGCGGTATTGATTTTCCATCAATTCCCCGACCGAGCGCACGCGCCGGTTACCCAGGTGATCGATGTCATCAATTTCACCGCGACCGTCTTTCAGTTCCACCAGAACCTTCATGATATGCAGAATGTCTTCCCGGCGCAGGGTGCGCTGGTGATCCGGCACGTCTTCCAGGTCAAAGCCCAGACGGGAATTCATCTTTACCCGGCCCACAGCCGACAGGTCATAGCGTTCTGAATCAAAGAACAGGCTGCGGAACAGCGCTTCTGCCGTTTCCAGCGTTGGCGGCTCGCCAGGGCGCATCACGCGATAGATATCGACCAGCGCGTCTTCACGGCTGATATTCTTGTCAGCCGCCAGGGTATTGCGAATCCACGGGCCGACAGTAACCAGATCGATATGCAGGGTTGGCAATTCGGAGATACCGATATCCACCAATTGCTGCAGGTTCTCTTCGGTCAACTCATCCCCGGCTTCGACGATGACCAGACCGTTGGATTCATCAATCAGGTCTTCAGCGACATAGCGACCGATCAGATCTTCCTGACGCGCCAGGACTTCCTTCACGCCCTGTTCCGACAGCTTCTTGATCAGACGCGGGGTAATTTTGCCTTCCGCTTCGATGATCACTTCGCCGGATTTGGCATCGACCAGATCATGGCGCAGTTTTTGACCGCGCAGACGTTCCGCATCAAAAGGCGTTTTCCAGCCTTTCTTGGTCAAGGAATACGTTACAGTGTCGTAAAAGGCCTTCAGGATGTCTTCTTTTGACATGCCCTGGGCCAGACCCGGATCCAGCGTTTCGCCTTCCTTGGCCAGTGCTTCACGCTTGGCAGCGGTTTCTTCATTGTCCAGCGCCAATAGCAGCGTCGTCGCCGGCAGTTTGCGGCGGCGATCGATACGGACATAGGCAAGGTCCTTGGCGTCGAATTCGAAATCCAGCCAGGAACCGCGATACGGGATAACGCGGGCGGCAAAGAGATATTTGCCGGACGAATGGGTCTTGCCCTTGTCATGGTCAAAGAACACACCCGGCGAGCGGTGCATCTGAGACACGATCACACGCTCGGTGCCATTGACGATGAAGGTACCGTGCTCCGTCATGAGCGGGATATCGCCCATATAGACTTCCTGCTCTTTGATATCGCGCAAAGAGCGGGCACCGGTTTCCTCATCCACGTCCCAAACCACTAGGCGCAGCGATACTTTCAACTGCGCGGTATAGGTCAGGCCCCGTTGGCGGCATTCCTCAACGTCGTATTTCGGGCGCTCTAATTCATAACGCACAAATTCCAAACGGCTGCGATCAGAAAAATCCTTGATCGGGAAGACGCCATTGAACACTTCCTGCAGCCCGACAACCTGTCGGTCCTCCAGCGGCACGCCGCTTTGCAAAAAGGCATCATAGGAGGTCTTTTGAACTTCGATCAGGTTGGGCATTTGCGCAACTTCGCCAAGACGCCCAAAACTTCTACGGATACGCTTCCGACCGGTGAACGACATCGCCATCTCGTTCCTCATCCTTCATCTGTTTGCACCCGATCCGCCACACCGCACCGCCTTGCACGGGCGCGGGAGATCAATGCGGTAAAATTCCGACCCGACCCAATTCCATCCAAACGACGCGCGTCTGTGCGGTGGGTTCGCCCCGGTTTCGCACCCCATTTTCCCATCCATCGCCGCATTCGCAGCGCGCCGGGACTCTGAGGCGCGTCGAGGGACGACGCCGAATGGCCTCGCCCCCCTTGTAAACGCCGTCGCAAGAGGACCCCGGACCAGGCCGGTTTGTCCCCTTGCGACGTAACCCGATTACTTCAGCTCGACGGTAGCGCCGGCTTCTTCGAGTTGCTTCTTCAGCTTCTCGGCTTCGTCCTTTGCAACGCCTTCCTTTACGGCTTTCGGCGCAGCTTCGACGAGGTCTTTAGCTTCTTTCAAGCCCAGGCCGGTGATGGCACGGACTTCTTTAATGACGTTGATTTTCTTTTCGCCTGCGGCGGCCAGAACAACGTCAAAGGAGTCTTTTTCTTCAGCAACCGGTGCAGCATCGCCGCCACCAGCAGCCGCTGCGACAGCAACCGGTGCTGCAGCAGAAACGCCCCATTTTTCTTCAAGCATTTTCGAGAGCTCAGCCGCCTCGATGACGGTCAGGTTTGAGAGCTCGTCGGCCAGTTTCTCTAGATCAGCCATTTCAATTCACTCCTAAGGCAGTTGTGTTGACTCGTGATTGTCCCGAGCCGCTCCTCAATTTGAATTCCCATACGCTGCGAACACGCGCGCCAACTGACCACCAGGTGCCTGAAGCACGCCAGCAATCCGTGTGGCAGGGGTCTGAATAAGTCCCACAAGCTTGCCCCGCAATTCGTCCAGCGATGGCAGTTTTGCCAACGCTACGACTTGTTCGGCATCAAGCCCGGAGCCATCCAGCCCCCCGGCAACGATTGAAATCTTCTCATTGGTCTTCTGGTAGTCGGTCACCACTTTGGCAGCCGCAACCGGATCTTTTGAGAAGGCAATCGCCGTCGGACCCGTGAACACCTCGTTCAGGTGCTCAAACTTCGTTCCCTTCAGCGCCAAACGAACGAGCGTGTTTTTGGTTACCTTGTAACCAGCACCCACGTCGCGCATCTTCTGCCGAAGGTCCGAGACTTCTGCTACGGTCAAACCTGATTGGCTGGTAACAACCACCAGGCTGGCCGTTTCAAACGTCTCGTGCAGCTCGGCGACCAGGGCTTCCTTTTTTGAACGGTCCACTGATCGTCTCCGCTAGTTTGGTTCCGCCGGATCCACACGGGGTCTATTGGAACCGGTTTTCAAAATCGAACGCGCCCACGTGACGCGCCCGCCTTCCTGCCCGGGAGGATGGAAATGACCAAGAGCAATCCGTCGCCGAACCGAACTCAATCATCCTTTATTCCAGTCCTACCTATCTCATGACGGCCAGAAGGCCTGCTTAAGGTCAGGTTGGCGAAATCGCTTTTCCAACCACCGTCAATCTCGGACAGATATTTACAGCATGATCCCCAGATGGGTCGGCGATCATGCTGCGCACTCTCCAGGACGATGGCCCAAAGGCCACCACCCTGAATTCTTCAGCCGCAGGTTATTGCGGTTGTGCCGATGCCAGGTCCAGCTTAATGCCCGGACCCATGGTCGACGAAATCGATACCTTCTGAATGAAGGTGCCTTTTGCGCCCGACGGCTTGGCAGTCTGGATCGCACCAACAAAGGCACGAACATTTTCTGCCAATTGATCAGGAGAGAAGCTCAACTTGCCAATACCGGCATGCACGATCCCGGCCTTTTCGGCACGGAACTGAACTTCACCCGCCTTCGCAGCCTTCACAGCATCCGCCACGTTTGGCGTTACCGTGCCCAGCTTCGGGTTCGGCATCAGGCCGCGCGGACCCAGCACCTTACCAAGGCGACCAACGATGGCCATCATGTCCGGGGACGCGATGACACGGTCGAAATCCATCATGCCGCCCTGTACTTGTTCCATCAGGTCTTCCGCCCCGACGAAATCAGCACCGGCTGCCTTGGCTTCATCCGCTTTATCGCCACGCGCAAACACGGCCACACGCACCGTTTTACCCGTACCGTGCGGCAGGGCGCACGCGCCACGGACCTGCTGATCCGCATGGCGTGGGTCAATGCCCAGATTCAGCGAAATTTCAATGGATTCATCAAAATTCACCTTTTTCGCCTTGGTCAGGAACCCAACCGCTTCTTCAAGACCATATTGCTTGTTGCGGTCCAGGCCCTCATAGACGGCCTTCATTCTTTTGCTCAGCTTTGCCATGACCGTTACCCCACAACCGTAATGCCCATGGAGCGCGCAGAACCCTTAATGGATTCCATCGCTGCTTCCACGGAGACAGCATTCATGTCTTTCAGCTTGGTTTCGGCAATCTCGCGCACCTGGGCGAGCGTCACCTGACCAACCTTATCCTTGTTCGGCACACCAGATCCTTTGCCGATCTTGGCGGCCTTTTTCAGGAAATAGGCTGCCGGCGGGGTCTTGGTCACAAAGGTAAAGCTGCGGTCTTCATAGGCCGTGATCACAACAGGGGTCGGCGTGCCGGGTTCCATCTGTTGAGTCGCGGCGTTGAAAGCCTTACAGAATTCCATGATGTTAATACCGCGCTGACCCAATGCAGGACCAACTGGCGGAGACGGGTTTGCTTGCCCCGCCTTGATTTCGAGCTTGATGTAGCCCGCGATTTTCTTCTTTGCCATTTCGAACCTCTATCTCTCTTTGTTGACATCGACGCCTCACCCTTCAGGGGCAATCTTCCGATGCTAGGTCACGCCGCGGGTGTAACGGCCCCCGGTGGTCTTTTCCGGGACAGGCCTACCGCGACGGTTTTTCGATCGCTATTGCCGATCCGAACTGCCTCAGAGTTTTTCAACCTGAGAATATTCGAGATCAACCGGTGTCGCGCGACCGAAGATCGACACCAAAACCTTAAGCCGGGCTTTTTCTTCATCCACATCTTCAACGGTGCCGTTAAAGGAGGTGAAGGGCCCGTCGCTGACACGCACCTGCTCGCCAATATCAAACGTGATCGACGGTTTGGGCCGATCAACGCCTTCCTTGACCTGCTCCAGAATGCGCATTGCTTCTTTTTCCGAAATCGGCGACGGACTCTTATCCGCGCCCAGGAAACCGGAAACCTTTGCCGTGTTGCAGACCAGATGCCAGGTCAGATCGTTCATTTCGCAATGGACCAGCACATAGCCTGGGAAGAACTTGCGCTCTGCGTTCACTTTCTTGCCGCGGCGCATTTCGACAACGGTTTCGGTCGGAACCTCAACTGTTTCGAACATATCTTCCAGGCCCTGTGTCTTCACCTGCTCCATGATCGACTCGGCGACCTTTTTTTCCGAGCCCGAATACACGTGCACTACGTACCAGCGTTTCGCCACGTCCAACCTCTCGTTCCAACACGGGACCGCATGACCGTCATGCGCATCCTTTAATTTCCATTCAAAATTCCAGGCTTACTGCCCAAGAATCAATTGCACCAAAAAGGCGATCACGCCGTCCACGGCCAGAAAAAACAACGCCATGATAACGACCATAACAAACACCATCAGGGTCGCGACGCCGGTTTCCTTGCGGGTGGGCCAAGTGACCTTATTGGCCTCTTGCCGAACCTGCCGGACGAACTGTGCGGGATTTGTCTTCGCCATAATCCTTCGTTCCACCTTATCGCGCCGCCTGGGGTACGCCCTTGCGGTTATGCTTTTACCTATGTTGGGCGGTTTGATTTCTCAAGCCACCTGGGCTCTGGACAAGGCGCCCGAACCACTTCAATCTTCATCCCACAGGCGCCCCGTCAGATCGCGTCTGATTTCGCCATGCGGAAAACGCGGGAACTGCGCCCCGCGAAACCGGCGTGGTTTAAGCCCTCTGAGCCCAGAGTACAACACCCGAAACGCAAAAAACGTGTCCACACCATAAAAAAGTCACGCGCACCCGCGAGCAAACTCGGCGGATGCAACGGTGACTTTTTCCACTCCCACCTCAATCTGACCAATCAAGCAATTGATCTGATTAAGAAATCTGGCAGGGGCACAAGGACTTGAACCCTGGACCTACGGTTTTGGAGACCGTCGCTCTACCAACTGAGCTATACCCCTTCACGCGAACGTGTACTGTGCTGTCACAGGTGCGGGGATCTTAAACAATCCCCGCACTTTGACCAAACCTTATATGATACCCTTACTTAATGATCGACGCGACGACGCCTGCACCGACGGTGCGTCCGCCTTCGCGGATAGCAAAGCGCAGACCTTCGTCCATGGCGATCGGGGCGATCAGTTCGACCTGCATCGATACGTTATCACCCGGCATCACCATTTCCGTGCCTTCCGGAAGTTCGACCATACCGGTCACATCCGTCGTGCGGAAATAGAACTGAGGACGATAGTTCGTGAAGAACGGTGTGTGACGGCCCCCTTCATCCTTCGTCAGAATATAGGCTTCGCCCTTGAACACCGTGTGCGGCGTGATCGAGCCCGGCTTCGCCAGAACCTGTCCGCGTTCCACATCATCCCGGCCAACACCGCGCAACAGCGCGCCAATGTTGTCGCCCGCTTCGCCGCTGTCCAGCAGCTTGCGGAACATTTCAACACCCGTCACAACCGTCTTCTGCGTCGCCTTGATGCCGACGATTTCAATTTCTTCGCCAACCTTGACAATGCCCGTCTCAACGCGGCCCGTCACAACAGTCCCACGACCAGAGATCGAGAACACGTCTTCGATCGGCATCAGGAACGGACGATCCTTCGGGCGTTCCGGCTGAGGGATATAGCTGTCAACAGCCGCCATCAGTTCCAGGATCTTCGCCTTGCCGATCGCTTCGTCACGGCCTTCCAATGCTGCCAGGGCAGAACCGGCAATAATCGGAATATCGTCGCCAGGGAAATCATAAGACGACAGCAGGTCGCGCACTTCCATCTCAACCAGTTCCAACAACTCTTCGTCGTCAACCTGGTCAACCTTGTTCAGGAACACAACAATCGCAGGAACGCCAACCTGGCGGGCCAGCAGAATGTGTTCGCGGGTCTGAGGCATCGGGCCGTCCGCTGCGTTCACAACCAGGATCGCGCCATCCATCTGTGCCGCGCCCGTGATCATGTTCTTCACGTAATCCGCGTGGCCAGGGCAATCAACATGCGCATAGTGACGCGCATCCGTCATATACTCAACATGCGCCGTGTTGATCGTGATACCGCGCGCCTTCTCTTCTGGCGCCTTATCAATGTTCGCGTAATCCATGAACGACGCGCCGCCGGTTTCCGCCAACACTTTCGTGATCGCTGCCGTCAACGTCGTCTTACCATGGTCAACGTGACCAATCGTGCCGATGTTGCAATGCGGCTTCGTACGCTGGAACTTTTCCTTACCCATGTTCTCCGCTTCCCTACCGTTTGCGACCGATCCGGATCGCTGATGACCATTGCCTTGCGAAAACCCGCGACAGGCACCCTTAACCAACTGTTCGGGCCGACCAATTGCGCCGACTTACTGGAGCGGGTGAAGGGAATCGAACCCTCATAGCCAGCTTGGAAGGCTGGAGCTTTACCATTAAGCTACACCCGCAAAAAACATAGCCACAGGGCCAAGTCTTTTGCCCTATGACACCGCACATCACGACAAATCAGCCAGCCTACAGGGTCACAGCCCATCAGGCGCTCGTCGGTGGTGGAGGGAGTTGGATTTGAACCAACGTAGGCATAGCCAACGGATTTACAGTCCGTCCCCTTTAACCACTCGGGCATCCCTCCACGATACCGACGCAGCCGTGTCGCACGGCGAAACGGGGTTTAGTGTTCCCTCCCGTTCTTGTCAACGGACAATATCTGGAAAACATGCAACTATTCTAAGGGACTTGGTCATATCGCAGAAGACTGGGTCATATCGCAGGAGACTGGCATATTTTGTATCTTGCTCTCTTGCCGCAGCGCAGACTTCATCGTAAGAGCCATGTCATGATAAAACACACTCCTTCTAAAGGCCCCGCCAGAGATGCACGCAAAGCCGGGCATTTTGGAAAGAAGGCCCCCCGTGATCCCGGCTCCACTGAAAATGCCGCCGGCCAAAAATCAAACCGTGGAAAAGAGGCCCGAAAAGGTGGCCCGAAGGTTCCTGGCGGCAATCGCTATTGGTTGACGGGAACCCATCCCGTTCTGGCGGCTTTGGCTAATCCAGAGCGCCGGATCAATCGTCTGCTGGCGACAAAAAACGCTTTGGAGGTGATCCAGCAGGCCGCAGAACAGCGAGGCATCACGCCGGAAGTGGTGGACCGCAACGAGATTGAACGTCTGACCGGCCCGGATGAGGTTCATCAGGGCCTCGCCCTGGATGTCTTTCCGCTGGAGCCCCTGGCGTTGACAGACCTTCCCGATGCGCAACAGGGCCACCCCATCCTGATCCTGGATCAGGTGACCGATCCCCGCAATGTTGGCGCAATCTTAAGATCTGCCGCCGTTTTCGGGGCCGCAGCGGTCGTCGTCCAGGATCGGCATGCCCCGCCGGAAACAGCCGTGCTGGCAAAGGCGGCGTCTGGCGCGCTGGAAACCACCCCGCTTGTCCGGGTGGGGAACCTGGCCCGTGCAATGGCAGATATCAAGCAATTGGGATATTGGACCGTGGGTTTATCTGGTGCAGCCCAGGAAACCTTATCCGCCCTGCCGACGGACCGACCCATCGCCCTGGTATTAGGGGCGGAAGGGGACGGCATGCGCAGGCTGACTGAAGAAGCCTGTGATAAAATTCTGAAAATCGCCATGCGACCAAACGCGGTGGGATCGCTGAATGTCTCCAATGCAGCCGCAGTCGCCCTTTTTGCCGCTGTAAATTCTCAGCCACAGAAGATAGAGGATTGATTTTCACCGCCAGCAAGGCTAGACCCCATCCAAATAGTCGTGAGAGCGCTATGGGCCGGATTAGCTCAGCTGGTAGAGCAGCGGTTTTGTAAACCGAAGGTCGCGGGTTCGACTCCTGCATCCGGCACCAGTTTTCTTCTGAAATTAAAGGGTGCGGCGCTGTTTTTATGGCACCCTGTTACCCTTCTAACCAAAAGATCCAGAGCATTTTAAAAGACCTTTCTTTCTAGAATCTGTTTCAATGCGGATCACTCTGGCAAATTGACTAGGAAGAGATATCCCATTGTTCCATCCGTTGAGGCGCATCCGCGCCATCCTTTCGCTAGGCGTAACGGGCCTGCTGTTCGCGCTGGCAATGCTGCCTTTGAAATCTACAGATTTCATTGATTTTAGTCTCTTACCCTTTTTATACATCCTGCCTTTTATTGTGGTTCTGCTTCTGCTGACCGCCATCATCGACGCGTGTCACAGCCACCGCTTTCAAATGCGACTTTCTAACCCCGCCAAAGAATGGCGCGCTCTGCCTTCCTTAATATGTCGCGGGCTGTTTGTGACAACCTTTGGAAGCAGAAGCGATGTGGGTCCACAAACAGCGCATGGGACGATTCAAGGCAGGCTTGGCTGGATATTGATTTCAGGACTTATGGCCCTGTTGGGACTGTGGATCCTATGTCGGGAATACCTAACCACATCAATCAATCTGGATATCCAAGTTTGGCAATTCGGTGCTGCCATAACCTTGGCAGGCCTGTTGAGCCTGTGGTGGGGCAGGCGGTTTCATTTTGCGCGACTGCAGGCTGCTGGCGATGTCCCGCTGGTCCTGAAACAGTTCTCAAGAGTTGTAATCTGCAGTCTTGTTTCACAAGTGCTGGCTCTGATCAGCTTTTCCCTTATCTTGCGCGCATCTGGTGCCGATACCGATTTCACCATTCTGTTGGCTGGCGCCGCTGTGGTTTGTTTCGCCGCTGCCTTGCCGATCGGATTGAACGGCTGGGGCGTTCGTGAGCTCGCGGCACTCTTTGTTTTTGGCATATCTGGGGTAAGCCCCGGTATCTCCGTCTTGGCCGCCATCACTTTTGGGCTGGGCCAAGCCGTCGCCTCCGCCCTAATTCTGGCCCTCTTTCAAACAACACCAAGAGATAGGGTGAGAAACGAGACACCCCCTGAATCCGGCCTAAAATTTATACATTTGATGCACCCGTCCAGCGGTAACATCGCCCGGACTACGACAACCGCATCGCTTGTCTTATGGTTTGGCCTGTTCGCGGCCATTTTGTTGTTTTTCCAGTTCAAATTTACGTTAGGTGGCTTGACCATCACCCTTAACCTGGCAGACCCCATCGCCTTAGGGTTTCTTGCTACCGGCATCATATTCGTGGCGTTCAGGGTGAATGTGATGTTCAGATTGCCGCGCCTTGCCTGGTGCTGGCTTGCGGGTATGACCATAATCCTTGGCCTGACATTTCTGATCGGCGTTGATAAGTTTGGTGTGACGTCCTGGGCACTGACAAACCGACTTGCCGGATGGGTCGTGCTTATGGGATATGCGGTCTGTGGCGCAGCAATAATCACCGTCTTCGGCGCTGTTGGCCGCAAAAGAATGCTGGAAACCATTCTAGCAACCACGGTATCGGTAGTTCTTGTCCATAGCTGCGCACGACTTGGCTATGCCTCCGGACTTCTGGACACTCAGCCACCGCTCAATTTTGAGGGATTCGCCACGAATCGGAACAGTTTCGCTTTTCAGACTCTAATCGTGTTTGGCCTCTGCATCGCCACCTTTAAACCAAACAAGCAGTTACCCGGTGCCCTTTTTACAGTTGCAATCACGATTTTGATTTATGCCATTCTGCAGAGTGGCTCCTTGACGGGAATCATTTCGACCGTGATCCTGTCACTGATTTTGGGGTTTCACTTAAAACATCAGCGACGCCGCCTGTTGATAGCCGCAATGTCGGCGCTGGTGCTTTGGAAGGTTGGGGGTGTCCTGGCGACCGAGGCAATCGACTACATACAGAGTATCATGTCTCCTCCTTCAGTACCGCGTGACAGGCGATTCCGCGCAATCACGCACCTGCTTTTCATTGAAAGTTCGATCACGGCGCGATTGCTGTCCGTCCAGGCCGCGCTGCAGGCTTTCCTGCAGAACCCTGTCTTCGGGGCTGGTCTGGGATGGGGCATTCATTCCATCATGAGTGCCACCGGAGAGAAAATTGTTATCCACTCAACGTATTTGTGGATTCTTGCTGAAACCGGTCTTGTCGGCTTTATCGGTGCCTTTTGGTATCCGTGCATGGTTCTACTACCCAAGGTTCGGGACCTCATCACACACCATTCAAATCAAGTTCGAATGGTTTCCATAAAGGCGGCACCAGGGCTTTGGGCACTGGTTATCAGTGTTTGTTTTGGCCTGTTCAGCATTACCCATGAAATTGGGTATCAGAGACTGTTATGGCTGATGATCGGCGCTGCATGCGCAATACCGATCGGCGCCCGCAGATCCAAGACTGCTCGTTGATTGAAAGTCGTCGATCAAAATATATCTGCCAGAGTGATGCGACCCGTTATGCTGTAATAGACAGTCGCTGAAATCTCATAGCCTAAGATACGCCACCGGGACAGGCCACTGACCGTTGGCAGGAAATCCGCCGCGTCTATTACAGCAGCAGGCCCCGAACCGGTCGGCCAGAAACGAACATCGGAAACACCCGCCGCCCGCAGGCAAGCCACAGCACGCCGGGAGTGGATCATATCAGTGACAGCATACAGCCCCGTCCATCCGTTCTGCCGCAGGATCGCATAGGAATTATTGGCGTTTTCCCATGTGTTCAGAGACTCCCTTTCGACATAAATTTTGCCCGAAAATCCTCTAAAATTCAAAAATTCTGCTATGGCTTCGGCTTCTGATCGGCCTTCCCCATGAGTGATGCCCCCCGAAATCAATAGAGGGGTGCCAAGAGTGTTTGCCAACCACATTCCCTCAAACCCACGCATCAATGAATTGCCGCTGGGCCAGATGTTCCCATGGTCGTCAGAGCCCAACCCGCCCCCAAAAACCAGAACCGCCATATTGGGCGAGGGTTGTGACAGGCCGAAATCCTGCGCCTCCACAGCCCATATTTCTGATGCGATCCTGGAAGACACCGGCAATGACAGCACAAGAAGAAGCAACGCTGACAGTTTCAGCAGCAGATTGCCACGCCTCAAACCCTGACGGATGCACAGAAACAAGACCCCCAGAAGCACACCCCAAAGAGCCAGATTAGGAAGAATATCAGCGCCGAATGATTTCATCCCATGACCTTATTGGATAATTGTGCTCTCGATGGCACCGGATGCGGGCGGGGGCGTATTACCCAATCGCCGGAGAAAGTCCTGTTGCGCCGCCAATTCCTGCCGTTTCAGGCGGATGAGTTCCCGCAACTCAGGATAGGCGCCCTCTGATCCCTGGACCGCCGCGCGATAGGCATCCTTTATTCCTGCGCGGGCCGCAAATTCACGGGCGACGGCATTGTAATCATCCGGGGCAGCCGGCGTGCTGCCATCCTGGGCCATATCCAGCCATCGATCTACTGCGCGGCTATCCAACCCGGTCGCCGGGTTTTCCCGGGCATTTTCCATCATAGCCGACGCAACATTGTACTGAGCCGCCGGCAAGCCATTCTGCGCCGCTGCGATCAGCCAATCCATCCCCTGCGTGCGGTCATTGGGATCCGTGGAGCGACGCAAGGCAAGACCGACCAGATTCCGGGCCTGAATATCGCCATCCTGGGCCAACAGGCGCAATTTGGCCAGGACATCCAGCCCACCCCCGGCATTCAGTTTCAGGCGCAAGGCCTGTACTGTATCCCCCGGCTGTAGGACAGGATCAGAGGCGACCGCAAGCGACGGCGCCTGCGCCGTTGTCGGGATTGGAACCGACAGACCCGCCAATGCGTCCTGTGCCAGTTGGGCCCGCCTGTCCGCATCCAAAGATCGCGCCAGGGCATCGCGCTGATCCGCCGCCCCGTGCGCCCCCAATGCCGTGGCCCGGACGAACCAGAAATATGCCTGATCCAGATCCTTGGAAACACCATAGCCATTGGCCAACATCCACCCCAGATCCAAGGCTGCGGGTGGATAGTCCTGTTCGGCGGCAGCCCGCAGCCACCGAACCGCCTGAAAATCGTCCTGCCCGACACCATCGCCGGATTCATAGGCCAGGCCTAACTGATACTGAGCCTCTGCCTTGCCTGCCGCTGCCCCCGCCTGCAGGGCAGCAATATCCGCCGCATACCCTGCCGTGCTGATACCAAACAGGATCACAATCACAGACACGAAACGCAGAATGAGGGAATTGGGCATGGCTTTCATGGCGCTGTTTTGACCCCCAGGCCACCCTGTTGGCAAGCCGATATCGGATGGACGTGGTTCCGAATCACAGCGTAGAGTGACTTGTGTTGAAATTCTATTGAGAAATTGAGGCTTTCATGGCTGAGGAAAAGGGCGGCGAGGAAGAAAACGGCGCTTTGGCCGCCGCCGCTAAAAAAGTGATCGGCAAGGCGAGCAACAGCAGCGCGGTCAATAAAATCTCCGTCGATATCACGGCGGTGCTGGGCACTGCTGAAATGAAAGTCGCAAACTTGCTGAAAATCGGGCGCGGCGCCGTGATTGAATTGGACCGCAAGGTTGGCGATACCGTTGAGGTGCGCTGTAACGGCATGCCGATCGGTCGGGGCGAGATTGTCGTGGTGGACGATCACCTGGCCGTATCATTCACCGAAATCTACAACAAATCCCAAATCGACGATTAGGCTTTAGCCTTTTAGAATTTGGAACAGGAATACGCCGGATTCGGGTTCGCTTGCCTCCAGGCTGTGGCCAAAAGTCTCACAAAACGCGCGAATATCCGCCGGAGAGCCAGGGTCTGTCGCACGAATGTCCAACCGGTCCCCCGGCGCCAGTCCCTTAAGTGCCTTGCGCGCCTTCAAAACCGGCAGGGGACATTTCAGGCCCGTTGCATCCAGTTCAACTGTCTTCATGTAACGATCCGCTTCCATTTATCGCAATTAACATAAATCAACGCACATTTTTTGTCTGTTGCCCGGATTGACGACAGGGGCAGGCGCGGGCCATTGTGGGGATGGTGATTAACTCAGCAATCACATTTACCTAGGCGGCCTGCGCACTGCGCGTTTCTTAAGATATCGTTGGGGGATATCTTAAACGCAAGGACACCGCGCCGCAAATGGGGGCCGACGCGCAGATGCATATATACCTGCCGATCGCCGAGATGTCGGTGAATATCTTCCTCATTCTGGGGATGGGCGCGGGTGTGGGGGTCATGTCGGGTATTTTTGGGGTCGGGGGCGGCTTTCTTATGACCCCCCTGCTGATTTTTCTGGGCGTCCCAGCCCCGGTGGCTGTCGGCACGGGCGCAAATCAAATTATCGCCTCTTCCGTGTCGGGCGTTCTGGCGCATTGGCGGCGGGGCAATGTTGATCTGATGATGGGCCTGATGTTGCTGTCAGGAGGTGTGGTCGGATCGACACTGGGTGTTTTCGTTTTCAAATTCCTGCAAACGCTGGGTCAGATCGACCTGGTCATTAAGTTATCCTATGTGATTTTCCTGGGCATCATCGGCGGCCTGATGATGGCGGAAAGCCTGCGGTCCCTGCTGCGGTCCCGCAAGAAATCCGGCGGTCGCATGCAGCGCAAATTGCACCAGCACAATTGGATGCATGGCCTGCCGCTGAAGTTCCGATTTCGAAAGTCAAAGCTGTATATCAGCCTTCTTCTGCCCATCGGGATTGGCTTCCTGGTAGGAATCCTGACCGCAATCATGGGGGTCGGCGGGGGCTTTGTCATGGTGCCGGCAATGATTTACCTGTTGGGTATGCCGACCAATGTTGTGGTAGGGACATCCCTGTTTCAGATTATCTTCGTCAGCGCCAATGCGACATTCTTTCAGGCCACATTAAATCAGACCGTGGATGTGGTTCTGGCGATGTTGCTGTTAATCGGCGGAGTCATTGGGGCCCAGTTCGGAACGAAGATAGGGGCCAAACTGAAAGGGGAGCAGTTGCGCAGCCTGTTGGCCGTAATGGTGCTGATGGTCTGTGGTAAGTTGCTGTTTGATTTGGTCATCACGCCTGATGACGTGTATTCGATTGTCGCGGTTAGCGACAAGGCGGGGCCGCAATGATCGCAGTCCCGTCTCCCCCTGCCTTTCGATTGCGCCTGTCCTGGCCGCGCTGCATTCTGAGCCTGTTTTTATTGATCCCAGCATCACTCAGCGCGGATGAGCCTTTGGTCGCAGACCTGGACAACCATCTGGTCGCGATAACCGCAGGTTTCACCGGCGAGGAATTGTTGTTATTTGGAACGATGCAGGGCGATGGTGATATTGTCGTTGTCGTCCACGGGCCAAAACAAGATATCGTGGCGCGTCGGAAAGACCGAGTGGCCGGTATCTGGATGAATACAGAATCTGTTGAGTTCAAAGGTGTTCCGTCCTTCTACAGCGTCGCCACGACTGCAAAATCCGGACTGGATTTACCTCCCAGCGCATTGCGACGGCACCAGATCGGCCTGGAAAACATTCGCCTGCAAACCGATGATATCCTCAGTCAGAAGGACTATGACCAGTTTGCCGCCTCCGTCTTGCGAAACAAGGTCGCCATCGGCCTGTTCAGTCCAGATGCGGGCGTGGTTGAACGTCGGGGCCGACAGTTGTTTCGAGCCTCGGTCCTGATCCCCACCAATGTGCCTGTTGGGACCTATACGGTCGAAACATTGCTGGTGCGCGATGGTCAGGTCGCCGCAGCCCAGACAACGCCCCTGTTTGTGAACAAGGAAGGTTTTGGGGCGCAAGTCTACAGAACAGCTTACATGCAACCGGCCTTATATGGCCTGGCCGCGATCTTCATTGCCGGATTTGCCGGATTGGCTGCCAACTGGATCTTCCAGAAACTGTAACCGCGACGTCAGTATCAATTTGTTAAGGTAGGATAATGTCAGGACCCTTTACGACCGTTCAAGAGCAGGTGGATGTTACCCCAAACGCCATTGATCGGACCGAATACACAACATGCTATATGTGTGCCTGTCGCTGCGGTATCCGCGTCCATTTCAAAAATGATGAAGTCCGCTATATCGACGGCAATCCTGATCACCCGATCAACAAGGGGGTCTTGTGCGCCAAAGGGTCCGCCGGGATTATGAATTACAAATCCCCGGGGCGTTTGACAAAGCCCCTGAAACGCGTTGGTCCGCGCGGATCCGGGGAGTTTGAGGAAATTGAATGGTCCGAGGCGATGGACCTGGCGACAGACTGGTTGTCAGATGTCCGCAAAACAGACCCCAAGCGATTGGCTTTCTTTACCGGGCGTGACCAAAGCCAGTCGCTGACCGGCTGGTGGGCCGGGCGGTTCGGGACCCCGAACTTTGCTGCCCATGGCGGATTCTGTTCGGTCAATATGGCCGCGGGCGGGCTGTATTCCATCGGCAGTTCCTTTTGGGAATTTGGCGAGCCGGATTGGGAACGCACCCTGTATTTCATGATGTTTGGCGTCGCTGAAGACCATGACAGCAATCCAATCAAAATGGGCCTGGGCCATCTCAAAAGCCGCGGCGAGGCAAAGTTTGTTTCGGTAAACCCGGTAAAGACAGGCTATTCCGCGATTGCCGATGAATGGGTTGGCATTCGGCCTGGGACAGACGGCCTGTTCGCCGGGGCGCTGATCCATGAATTGCTGGCGGCGGAGAAGATCGATTGGGATTATCTGGCACGCTATACCAATGCCCCCTGGCTGGTCATTCAGGCACCAGGCACAGCCGATGACGGCCTGTTTGCCCGTGACCGCGATGGAAACCCCCTGATCCTGGACGGCAAAACCAACAAACTGGTCAGCGCCCTGGAAGCAGGCGGTTCCCCGGTGATGAGCGGCAGCGTCGATATTGCCGGTCAGCGGGCGGTCCCCGCCTTTCACCTGATGGCGAAACGGTTTCTGGATAAAAGCTATTCACCGGAAGAAGCGGAAAAATCCTGTGGCGTGTCCGCTGAAACGATCCGACGGATTGCCGCTGAATTGGCCCATGCCGCGTTTGAGCGCAGCATAGAACTGGATGTCGATTGGACCGATTGGGCCGGGCGCAAACAGACCAAGATTATTGGTCGACCCGTCTCCCTGCATGCCATGCGCGGTGTCTCCGCCCATTCCAACGGGTTTCATACCTGCCGCATCCTGCATTTGCTGCAAATGATCCTGGGCACGATTGATGTGCCAGGCGGTTTTCGCTCCAAGCCACCCTTCCCACGCCCGGTCCCGCCGGGACCAAAACCGGCCGGCCATAAATCAGAGGCCAACAAGCCCCTCGAAGGGATGCCATTGGGCTTTCCCACCGGTCCGGAAGACCTGCTGATCAATCCGGACGGCACGCCCAAACGCATCGATAAGGCCTATAGCTGGGAACATCCGCTGGCCGCCCATGGCCTGATGCAAATGGTCATTCACAATGCCTGGAAGGGCGACCCCTATCCCATTGATGTGCTGTTTATGTATATGGCCAATATGGGCTGGAACAGCTCGATGAATGTGCCAGGCGTGCTGCATTACCTGACCGATACCAATGAGGATGGCAGCTATAAGATTCCCAAGATCATCTATTCCGATGCCTTCTATTCGGAAACAGTGCCCTATGCCGATCTGGTGTTGCCCGATACGACCTATCTGGAGCGGTGGGATTGTATCTCTCTGCTGGACCGCCCGATCTGCAGTGCTGAGGGACCAGCCGATGCGATCCGCCACCCGGTCGTCCCGCTGGACCGCGATGTGCGGCCCTTTCAGGATGTGCTGATCGAATTGGGTGCACGCCTGAAACTGCCCGGTTTCGTCACAGCCGATGGTACTGCCGCTTATCCCGGCGGCTATCCAGATTATATCACCAATCACGAACGCGCGCCCGGCATTGGGCCGCTGGCCGGATGGCGCGGTGAGTTTGGCACGGATCAAGGCCGGGGCGCGCCCAATCAAGGCCAGTTACAGCGCTATATCGACAATGGTGGATTTTGGGAGGACCCCTTTACGGAATCCGAATCCTGGATGAAGCACGGCAATAAGGACTATCTGACCCGCGCCCATAAAATGGGCTGGATTCCGTCCACGGACCGCATTGTCATGCAGATATATTCCGAACCTTTGCAAAAGTTCCGACTGGCAGCCCAGGGATTTGGCCCCGCCGTGCCGCCAGACCGCCACAGGCACCGCGTCGAAACCTATTTCGATCCAATCCCCTTCTGGTATCCGCCGTTTGAAACTACGGCCACAGCACAGGACTATACCCTGCATGCCATCACCCAGCGCCCGATGCATATGTATCACAGTTGGGGGGGGCAAAATGCGTGGCTAAGACAGATCACCAATCAAAATCGCCTGTATCTGCATCCCGAAACCGCCGCGACCATCGAGGCCGGCGATGAGGATTGGGTCTGGATCATCAGCCCCCAGGGCCGCGTGAAAGCCCAGATCAAAACCATGCATGGCGTTGAAAAAGGCACCATCTGGACCTGGAACGCGATTGGCAAGCGTAAGGGGGCCTGGGGCCTGAAACCCGGTGCACCAGAGACGGAGAAAGGGTTCCTGCTGAACCACATCATACCGGAATTGCTGCCTGCCCAGGGCGACGGCTTCCGCTATGCCAATGCCGATCCGGTGACGGGCCAGGCTGCCTGGTATGATTTGAAGGTGCGCCTGGAAAAATGCCCCGAAGACGAGGCCGGGGCGACAGAACCTATGTTTGAGCGGTTTGAGGTGCCTGAACTGGCCCCAAGCGCAGTCTCCGCTGACGGCGTCTTGCGCTATGGCAAGGATCTGCACCCCGATCCATCCGGCAAACCCGCCGCCCCAATGGCGGAATGGATCGGCAATCAAAAAGGCCATAAAGAGGGAGGAAATCAATGACCGCCCCAATCCAACCACAAAGTGCCGTCATTCCCGCGAAGGCGGGAATCCAGAGCCGCATCGCACCAGTCTTCGGGCCGCTCTGGACCCCGGATCACGTCCGGGGTGACGAAGATAGGGGCCGGTGGGTTCCTCATAAGCGTAACACCACGGGAGGGACACAGTGACCGCCCCAATCCAACCACAAAGTGCCGTCATTCCCGCGAAGGCGGGAATCCAGGGCCGCATCGCACCAGTCTTCGGGCCGCTCTGGACCCCGGATCACGTCCGGGGTGACGAAGATAGGGGCCGGTGGGTTCCTCATAAGCGTAACACCACGGGAGGGACACAGTGACCGCCCCAATCCAACCACAAAGTGCCGTCATTCCCGCGAAGGCGGGAATCCAGGGCCGCATCGCACCAGTCTTCGGGCTGCCCTGGACCCCGGATCACGTCCAGGGTGACGAAGATAGGGGCAGGCGGGTTCCTCATAAGCGTAACACCACGGGAGGGACACAGTGACCGCCCCAATCCAACCACAAAGTGCCGTCATTCCCGCGAAGGCGGGAATCCAGGGCCGCATCGCACCAGTCTTCGGGCCGCTCTGGACCCCGGATCACGTCCGGGGTGACGAAGATAGGGGCAGGCGGGTTCCTCATGGGCGCAGGATCACGGGAGGAAATCAATGACCGCCCTTCCCTCTCAGACTCAGAAAAAGCTGGGCCTTGTGATCGATCTGGACATTTGCGTCGGATGCCATGCCTGTGCGGTGAATTGCAAGGAATGGAATACCGGTGGGCACAGCGCGCCATTGCCGGACAATGACCCCTATGGTGCGGATGCGTCGGGCGTATGGTTCAATCGCATCCACAGTTTTGAAGTCGTCCCGGAAGACGGTGGCGACAGTCGCATGGTGCATTTTCCGAAATCCTGCCTGCATTGCGAGGACGCGCCCTGTGTCACCGTCTGCCCGACCGGCGCGTCTTATAAGCGCGAAGAAGACGGGATCGTTCTGGTCAATCCCGATACCTGCATCGGCTGTAAGCTGTGCAGTTGGGCCTGTCCCTATGGGGCGCGGGAATATGATGACGATGCCGGGATCATGAAGAAATGCACCCTGTGCGTGGACCGGATTTATAATGAAACCCTGCCAGCGGACATGCGGGTTCCGGCCTGTGTATCGACCTGTCCGGCCGGGGCGAGGTCCTTTGGAGATTTTGGCGATCCCGACAGCGCGGTTTCCAAACTGTCTGCGGCCCGTGGCGGCTATGCCCTGATGCCGGAACAGAATTGCAAGCCCGTGAACCGATATCTGCCGCCGCGCCCGCGCAAATCCGTGGCGGAAGAGGCCATGGGCGGCGCAGGCCTGACCCCCGTGGCCGACAGCAGTGCCGGCGTCATGGCCCGGTGGCTCGATAAAATTCTTTCCTTATGAGGCGTTGTTATGCATCCGGCTAAATCGGTCATCTTTTTTACCACCGCATCGGGCGCAGGGTATGGCGTGTTGATTCTGTTCATCCTGATGGACATTGCAGGCCTGATTCCCGGTGGATGGGATGTCACGCTGATCAGCCTTGGTGTCGCCCTGGGTCTGATCACAGCGGGACTGTTATCGTCTACCGCCCATCTGGGTCATCCCGAACGGGCCTGGCGGGCCATGAGTCAATGGCGAACATCCTGGTTAAGCAGAGAGGGCCTGTTCGCCCTCATTACCTTTCTTCCCGTCCTGATCTATGGCGCAGGGCGGTTGGTCTATCCCGATATGACCACCCCCTGGCAGCCTGCAGTCGCTGCGCTGTCGGTCGCCCTGGCCCTTATCACGGTCTATTGTACGGCGATGATCTATGCCTCCCTGCGGCCAATTCCGGCCTGGTCCAACGGATGGACGCCGGTCTGTTACCTGACCCTATCGCTTTCCAGCGGGGCGGTCCTGCTAAATGCGCTGTCCTTCTTTCTGGGCTTTGCCAGCGTATTTTTGATTTTATTCAGCATTGTTTTGTTGTTGGCGGGGCTGATCGCGAAAGTGATGTATTGGCAGTCCATCGCATTGGCCAGCCCCCGATCCACTGCCGAAAGTGCGACGGGACTGGGCGGCATGGGCTCGGTGAAACTATTCGAGGCACCCCATCAGGGGGATAATTACCTGATGACGGAGATGGGGTTTAAGGTCGCCCGCAAACACGCCGCACGGCTGAAGCGATTGGCGATCCTGTGGGGCTTTGTCTTCCCCATCATCGCGATCTTTCTGACTCGCTATAGCGAAGGCGCGATCACCATTGGCCTGTTGGCGATATCCGTTCTGACCGCCGCGGTCGGCCTGATCGCGGAACGCTATCTGTTCTTTGCAGAAGCGAAACATTCCGTGACCCTGTTCTATGGCGAAAGCGCGGTCTGATAGTGTGGTGCGTGATTATTTGGAAGCACCACACTACTCCGTCTCTGACGTGCCGCCGATGCGGGCAATGCGCAGCAGATTGGTTTTGCCCGGTGTGCTGAAAGGCACACCCGCCGTGATCACGATGCGGTCCCCGATATTACCAAAACCGTCAATTTTCGCCTGATGGGTTGCGGTTTCCGACATATCGTCCAGGCTGGCGGCATCGGGCACCCGGGCAGGATGAACTCCCCAGACCAGCGCCAGACGCCGGGCGGTATCATCGCGCGGTGTCAGCCCCAGGATCGGTGCCATCGGGCGTTCCCGGGCGATGCGCAATGTCGTTGATCCTGATGTCGTATAGGTCGCGATTGCATTCACATTCAGCGTTTTCGCCATTTGTGCAGCGGCCGTCGCCACCGCGTCTGCGGTGGTTGGCTCCGGCTTCTGGCGCTGTGCCTCCATCCCTTCCCGATAGACCGAATCCCGCTCCACCCGTTCAATGATACGGTTCATCATCTCAACGGATTCAACGGGATAGTCCCCCACTGCCGTTTCTGCCGACAGCATCACAGCATCGGCCCCGGAATACACCGCCGTTGCCACATCGGACGCCTCTGCCCGGGTCGGGACCGGCCGTTCGACCATGGAATCCAGCATCTGGGTCGCAACCACAACCGGCTTCCCGGCCATACGGCACGCATTGATAATGCGCCGCTGCAGCACCGGCACGTCTTCCGGCGGCATTTCGACGCCCAGATCACCCCGCGCGACCATGATCGCATCCGCTGCGGCCACAATTGCATCCAATTCCGTGATGGCAGACGGCTTTTCCAGTTTCGCCAGAATACCAGCTTCCCCTTTGATCAGGGCGCGGGCTTCTTCGATATCTTCCGCACGTTGGACAAAGCTCAACGCAACCCAATCCACCCCCAGGCTGAGACCATATTTCAGATCGATCAGATCCTTTTCCGTCAGAGGCGACAGGGGCAACAGCACGCCTGGTACATTGACGCCCTTGCGTTCCGATAATGGCCCACCAACAGCGACGCGACATTCGGCAAATTCCGGCCCACAGGACGTCACCACCAGCCGGATGCGGCCATCATCCAGCAACAGTTCCGCATCCTTCTCCAGAGCCTGGAAGATTTCCGGATGGGGCAGGGTCACGCGGTTGATATCGCCGGGTTTGTCTTCCAGGTCGAGGCGGAACTGCATCTCCTCAACCAATTCAATCGGGCCATCCTTGAAGGTCCCGATCCGCAGTTTTGGGCCTTGCAAATCCATCATCACCGCAATGGGGCGGGCAAACTTCTGTTCCAATCCCCGAATGATGTCCAATCGGGCCTTATGTTCCGCATGGGCACCATGACTGAAGTTCAGCCGGAACACGTCCACGCCGGCTTCAAACAACGCCTGAATGGAGGCTTGGTCCCCGGTTCCAGGACCCAATGTGGCGACAATCTTGGTACGGTGCTGACGGCGCATGGCTGCGCTTCCCCTTTTTCGTGCTGAACATTCATAAGTGTCGTGTCGCCGCACTATAAGAGAGCGACGCGGTGTTTGCTTGCAAAAACCGCAGCCTTGGGTCAAATCATTTTATCGCCATTTCCACAGGGTGGAAAATAAGGAAATATCTGCCTTTATCCGGTTGGGTCGCTTCAGAGGGATATGCACGCATGGAAGAGAATGCCAAAGATCCGGACCACAAACCCAGGCGGGGGCGACCTGCCACAGGCCGGGATAGCGGAGGCGTAAAATCCAATGACAGTGATACCGGCGTCCGGTCTTTGAACCGCGCCTTGTCCCTGTTGGAAGATGTTTCGACCCAGCCCGAAGGGGCAGCGCTTGGGGATTTGGCGCATCGCGCCGGTCTGGCCCCGTCCACCGCACACAGGCTTTTGAAAAGTCTGGAACTGCGCCGGTTTGTTACCCAGGATGCGGAACGCGGACTGTGGTTCACCGGGGTTCAGGCCTTCATCACCGGCACTGGATTCCTGCGCAATCGGGATGTTGTCGCCATCGCGCGCCCCTATATGCATCGCGCCATGGAAGAAAGCGGTGAATCGGTGAACCTGGCCATTCTGGATGGGACCGAAACGATCTATCTGTCCCAGGTTGAAAGCCGCCAGATGATGCGCGCCCTTGCGCCGCCGGGTGGTCGCGCCCCGTTGCATGCCTCTGGCGTTGGCAAAGCGCTGTTATCCGGATTGAACCAACAGGCGGCGGAACAGCGCATCGCCAATCTGACCTTCACCCGATACAGCGATAAGACCATTCGGGAACCCGCTGCGCTGATGGCCAGTATCAAACAGGCAAAACTTCAGGGATACGCAGTGGATGACGAAGAACATGCTGTCGGGCTGCGTTGCCTTGCGGCCCCGATTTATAATGAATTTGGGGAACCGGTGGCGGCAATTTCCATATCCGGGCCTCTGGCACGGATTGAGGATTCGCGACTGCCGGTATTGGGCGAGCTGATCCGCAGCATCGCGCAGGACATCACCGCCGCCTTTGGCGGGGGGACGCCAGCTGGTCGGAACTGATGCCTGTTCCCTACTATCTTTCGGATTGAGCCGCCGATACGTCTTCGGTTTTCCACCGTCGCACCAGATCCGACTGGATGCCAAACAGATCCAGGACGCGCCCGACCGAATGATCGACCATATCGTCCAGACTGTCGGGCTTTGCATAAAAAGCCGGAACGGGCGGCGCGATGATGCCCCCCATTTCCGTCACGGTCGTCATATTGCGCAGATGAACCAGGGTCAGCGGCGTTTCCCGTGCCATCAGGACCAAACGGCGGCGTTCCTTCAAGACCACATCGGCAGCACGGCTGAGTAGATTTGCCGTCACACCGGTAGCGATTTCCGCCAGGGTCTTCATGGAACAAGGCGCAATCACCATGCCATCAGAGGGGAAGGACCCACTGGCACAAGGAGCCCCGACATCCCCGATAGCATAGGAAACATCGGCCAGTGCGCGCAAATCGCGCGGCTTCAGGTCGGTTTCATATGCCAGCGTCATCTCCGCTGCTTTGGACAGGATCAAATGCGTCTCAACCCCTGCGGTTCGCAGTGCCTGCAACAGCCGGATGCCATATACGACGCCAGAGGCGCCGCTGATTCCGACAACTAATTTGCGCTGCACCATCGATTTTCCTTCACATTCAAAGTGACTGTAGTAGGCTATTACATACCGCGTCTGGCGAATTATTCCAGTAGGGAGTGTTCGTCATCAAGAGTGCGGGACGGCGGGTTCCACTTGCCATTTGCAATGAGGCGCCTCGCCACAGGCCCAATCCCTTGATAACCGGCACGGTAACGTGAGGTAACGCATTCTCAGTAATGGGTTGCCGGGCGAGTGCTGAATCTGGCCTCAGGCATATAAGCCTGATTGGATTCGACACGCATCATTGATTGCTTTGCTCAAGGCGTCAGGAAAGGAGGCTCACTTCATCAGAAGAACCAGAACCCACCAATTTGGTGCATATGATTATGCTCTCTGCCTGGAAGTCAGGCGATTGGTGTTTCGGGTTTCGCCTTGGTGTCTTCCAATCGTTGATCGTGGCTTCGCTAACTCTGAACACTGGACCGTTATGGTCTTAACGTATGGGAGATTAGTCAAAAATGAGCACAGTTCACCGTATTGAAAGCCTGAAATCCAAACATGCTCAAATTGATAAGCGTCTTTCGGATGAAAGCGCGCGCCCGATGCCCGATGAAACAACCGTCCTGGCGCTCAAACGGCAAAAACTTCAAATCAAAGATGAAATCCAATCACTGACGGCGCATTGACGCCTGCATTTAAGGGTAAACACCCTTAAATGCGTGTATGATCGACGATGCGGTCGGTCCAATGACCTTTCAATTTGGACCGACCAACCGTCCCCCAAACGACGATGTTGGCACCTATGTGTCAATTTGCCACAGGCTTTTTTACAGCCACTTCGTGTTCTGGCATACCATATGCAACTTTTCAAAAAGCCCGTAAAAGGTGAATACCCGAATATTCACCGATTCAATTCTCTTTTTACGCGGTATTGCTGTCGGCAGCATCATTGTGATGGTATTTTTTGAGGAGGCTGGAACTTCTGGATCAAGGCGATTATTATAAAAAATGAGTAAAAAGCCGGCAATTTATTTCTCGCAAAGGTTTATAAATTTCTAAATTGATATACATATATAGTAAAGGTTGTCATTCTGCTTCTAAAAATAGTGTTTTGTAGAAGTATTTAATTTTAGATATTTTTTACTAACTAATAAATAGTGAGAAAAAAACTTAAACAATTTGAAAAGAAACAGAATCCTTGACTGAATGGCGTTTAGACATTTTGTAACAGCGTGAAGCAAGATCTGCTTCGTAAGTGTGGCGTGGATTGTGCATCCATGTTGCTGTGGTTGGTTATCAATAGTTCGCACAGCACCCGACCCCGGTGTAAGCAACTTAGAAAAGGTGGACAAATGCCTCATCCTGTAGACGTAACGGTTGGCAACCGTGTTCGCGAAATGAGAATTCGCAAAGGCCTCTCCCAGCAAGCCTTGGGAGAACAAGTCGGTGTAAGCTTTCAACAGATTCAAAAATATGAACGGGGCACGAACCGAATGGGGTCGTCACGACTGATTCAAATCGCCGATGTACTGGACGTGCCCGTATCGACCTTCTTTGAAGGCCTGGGCAAGTCCGAAGCGACCAATGTAAGCAGCGCCAGTGAAGAAGGTCCATTGAATGTCAAGGCGTCCAAAGTTGCCCGTGACTGGCAGCGCATCGGGGACGAGCGGTTACAAACCAAAGTCGCCGAGATGATGCGGGCCTTATCCCGGGGCTAGAGCCCTCTGCTGATTATCTAGATCCGTCTCCCATTTATACTGTCGGATATGAACCAACGGCGCGCTGGCTGAATTGATGTCGTAATCAAAAGCCGGTGCGCGTGGTTCCCGAACGCAAATGGGCGAGATACTGTGCCGCATAATCACACCCGACCAATTCAGTGAAAAGACCCATCAGACGTTTGGTGACCGGACCCGCATGGCCCAGGTAACTGCGTCCGTTCAGGCTTCTGACGGGGCACAGACATAAGCTGGTCGACGTGAAAAAAGCCTCTGACGCCGTCGCCGCCGTGTGGAGCGATACATCCTGTTCTGAGACATCGATCCCGTTATCGCGGCACAGGTCCAGCACCACGGCGCGGGTGACACCCGGCAAAATATTGTCTGCCTTGGGCGTGATGACACGGCCATCCCGGACAAAGAAGACATTGCACCCAACGCCTTCTGCCAGATTGCCATTCATATCCAACTGCAAAGCCCAGGCGCCAGGCTTGATCGCCGTGACCTCCCGCTGGGCCAGCATCGGATTCATGTAATTATTGATCTTCGCATTGGGGCTTAACGCGTCCGGCGGCACCCGTTTCAGGGGCGCTATGACGGCTTCAATCCCATCCCGAAACATTGCGGCCCTGGCCCGCAGAGGCAACGGGGTACATTCAATCACAATTGTTGCACCGTCTTGAATGGGCGGCTCTCCATCCAGGCCTATGACACCGTTGGAGATACGCTGCGATACCCAGTAATCCTCATCGGGCCCCAGCAGGGCACGGTTGCGAGCCACGACTTCTTCGGTCGTATCCATAATCTCCTGCCGGTCCATCTGAATTTCGATACGGGTATAGGCCAGGCTTTGAAACAGTCGATCCACATGCTGTTCCAGTCGGAAAATTTTGCCCTTGAACGTGCGCGCCGTATCAAAAACGCAATCGCCATAGACAAAACCGGAATCCCGAAAGGACAACAAGGCCCGGCTTTCCGGTAAAAAAGCCCCATTCAGGTAGACACAGCGTTCATTCGCGCGGGTTTCCATATCAACGCCCCCCTAAATCTCAGCCGTGCGGTCGCGCAGGGCAAATTTCTGCACCTTACCCGTGGACGTCTTTGGCAAAGGGCCAAAGACAACATGCCGGGGACATTTAAAATGTGCCAACCTGTCTCGAGCGAAAGCAATGATTTCCTCTGCACTTGCTGTTTCTCCGTCCTTCAAGGTCACAAAGGCGCAGGGCGTCTCCCCCCATTTCTCATCAGCCTTGGCGACCACAGCGGCCTCCAGGACCTTTGGATGGCGATACAGCACCGTTTCCACCTCGATGGTGGAGATATTCTCACCCCCGGAAATGATTACATCCTTGGATCGATCCTTTAGTTCGATATAGCCATCGGGATGCCAGACCCCCAGATCGCCCGAATGGAACCAGCCGCCGGCAAAAGCCTCCCGCGTCGCCGCTTCGTTCTTCAGATAGCCACGCATCACCACATTGCCCTTGAAGAAAACCTCCCCCATGGTGACGCCATCCTTAGGCACCGGCTCCAGCGTTTCTGGATTGGCAACCATCAAGGCCTCCAGCACATGATAATTCACACCCTGGCGGGCCTTCAGCCGCGCGCGCTCCTCCGCATCCAATACATCCCAGTCAGAGTTCCACTCACACACAACCGCCGGACCATAGACCTCTGTCAGGCCATAGACATGGGTGATGTGAAATCCTTCCTCCTCCATTCGTTGCAGGACGGAGGCGGGTGGCGGGGCCGCTGCGGTCATCGCTTCCACCGTTTGCGGCAGGATGCGCTTATCCTCCGGCTTTGCATTGACCACCATGTTCAGCACAATCGGCGCACCACAAAAATGCGTTACCCCCTGATCCGCGATGGCATCAAATATCGCCTTTGCCGAAACCTGCCTCAGGCACACGCTGGTCCCGCCAATCGCCGCCAAGGTCCAGGGGAAGCACCAGCCATTGCAGTGGAACATCGGCAGGGTCCATAAATACCGTGCCCCCGACCCCATCGTCCAGGTCACCACATTGCCCAGCGCCAGCAGATAGGCCCCCCGGCTGTGATAGACCACGCCCTTTGGGTTGCCTGTCGTGCCACTGGTATAGTTCAGACTGACCGCCTGCCATTCATCCGCAGGCGGGCCATAGGCAAACTCGGGATCGCCGGTTTCCAGAAACTGTTCATAAGTCATCTCCCCCAAGAACGGGCCAGGATTCCCGGCCAGGGGATCATCGATATCGATGACCAGAATATCGCGCCCTGCCTCTTCCAGTGCCGGCCCAACAATAGCGGCGAAATCCCGATCCGTGATCAGGACCTTGGCCTCCCCATGATTCAGGATGAAGGCGATGGTGGCGGAATCCAGCCGCGTATTCAGCGCATTCAGCACCGCCCCCACCATCAGCACCCCGAAATGCGCCTCATACAAGGCCGGGATATTGGGGGCCATGACAGCGACCGTATCGCCCAGACCAATGCCGCGCTGGGCCAGGGCGGACGCCAACCGGCAGCACCGCACCTCTGTCTCTGTCCAGCTATAGGACAGCGCACCGTGCACCACCGCTTCACGGTCCGGAAAAACCTGGGCCGCACGCTTTAGAAAACTCAGCGGTGACAAGGGCGTATGATTCGCCGGGTTCCGATCCAGCCCGGTCTCATAGATGCTCGGCTTTTCCATGCCCATTGGTCCGTTCCTCACCCTGGATTCTTATGCCACAAATTGCGGTCCCAAACAGTGCCCGATACGCCCCGTCCCTGCCAATCTCTTTCAGCAAGGCACCCCAAACCAGCCGCCTTGAGCCCACCGCATGACTTGGCTAATCCAACGCATAGGAATTGATCCCTTCCGCAGGATCCTATCTTGAGGCACGCCTTTAAGATGTGTATTCTCCAACACGGCGCATCCGCGATGACAACCGGGAAATCGCACGTCCGGTTCAGTTTGCACCAATGGTGCCATCTGCTACGTGGAGAGTGGCGTACCACCTTCGCGGATGCGCTACCCTCGCACCTGCGGTGCCTCTCAAGACATTTCAAACATACAAACGGCGCCACCATAACTTGAAACATTGCCCCGTTTAACCTAAGCTGAACCCCGGCGCATCCGCGATGACAACCGGGAAATCGCACGTCCGGTTCAGAGCGCATGGTTTTGCCATGCCGTCTGCTACGTGGAGAGTGGCGTACCACCTTCGCGGATGCGCCAGCCAATCACGACCGCTCTATAAAAGGCATCATATTTCTGTTCGATATCATTTTCCTTGAGCGTGCCTCCTACCCTGCATAGAGTCTCGCAACCACGGGGTGTACTGAAAGGACGCGGCGCATGGCGGTGGCAGAGGCGGCGAAGGTAGTGTTTCAGACAGCGCTGGCGGGCACTTTGGAGAGCAAGGGCTTCCGTCGGGTTTCTGACACCAATTATGTGATCGAAGGCGACGGCATCGAATGGCGCGTTGTCTTCGGGCCAGAATACAAGGACGCGCCCGGCACCTTTCTCGACGCGACCGGCATCTTCATTCCTGAGATCGACCGGCTCAATCTCGCCCTTCCAAACCAGACCAAACCTCTATCAGAGCCGATGGCCCGCACGAAGTACCGGGCGCATTTCAAAGATTACCTTAGTGGATTGACAGATCATCGCTTAAGCTCAGTCGACGACAAGAACTTCGATCCATGCTTTGTTAAGCTCGGGCAATCTCAAGAGAAACAAAGTCACTGGGATGCAGAAGATCAAGACTGGGAGGCATTGGGACATCGTATCGACAACTACTGGAAACTGGAAACTTGGCCCTGGTTGGAACACCGCCTTAGCCTGGAAACAGCGTGTGGTCCCTTGCCGAAAGAAGAGTGGCGGGCGAACGGCTTTCGGGGCTCCTGGGGTGATATATTAGGATGGTGGGTTTGCGGTCATAAAGACTATGTCATCGAGGAACTTGAAACGATCGAGCGGGATGCGAGACTCAGTGATGATGAAATCCGTCCCCTGATACGAGAACGCCTTCGGAGAAATAGTATACTGCCATTTGACTTGGTTCTTCGGCGCGTAAGACAAAGTGAGATCGATGAATGGCGAGATTATCGAGTTCGAGAAATGAGGCTCGCTCAAGATATTAAACGGGTTATTGGCTTGATTTAGCAAAAACTTAGTCTAGGAAAACCCAACAACGCCCACAATCCAATACTATAATCCAAGGCCTCCAGCGACCGTCTGTTACAATCACTGGAGGCAAGGATAATCTTATTCGGACTTAGAAGATGGCAATGTGGCACCTAGCATTGCTGACAATGCCAATAAGGGGATTGGATTGGACTTGCTACTCTGAGCTCGATAAGCCATCGCCCTTTGTAAAATTGTATCTGCTTCCTCCTTCGATAACTTTCCTTTTTTGACAACATTGCCAAGACGTTCAGTTAAGGAATCTTGTAGATACTTTGGATCAATTTGATCCAATCTAACACGAAGATACTTAACATCTTGAACACTGAATTTTTCGGCTTCTTTACCAATTAAAGCTCTTTTTTCCTTTGTACCAGTATCGTTAAACTTTTGGGATGGTTTCAACTCCGCCTTACCAGATTTCACTTCTATTGCAGTGCCTAGTTTCCTCTCATCAGGACGCCAAAAAATGCCCAACAAGTTATCGACACCTTCAGGCGTTGCTGCGTCATAAATTCTAGCACTCTCAGCAAGGTCATGCTTTTTACCCACAGCAAGGTATTTTCGTTCATCGACCACATTAAAACCTGCATCCTTCATTGCCTCAACAACCTCTCGCTCAGAACTGTCTCCCATAACACCATTCAGTAAGTTTTGTATTTTCTGCTTATTGGCTTCAGGTATTCCCTGAATCAGCTCCTTGGTATCGAAGGATTTGAACTTCTTGGGAAACTGACGTTCAAACTTTGCAAGGCGCACGCCCGCAACCAGTTTTCGGCCGCCTGCGGTGGTGCGCAGGCCGCGAACCAGGGCGGTGCGGGCGAGTTTGGCGACTTTCCCGACGCCTGGCGCGGCCCCCGCAACGGCCAATACGGCAAACAGACCGTTCTGACCGGCCAATTTCCAATCGCCCGCCTCAATTGCCTTGGTCATGGCAGCAAAATCAGTCACGGCATCCTGGGCGGAGCGGACCTCCCCGATGATGGGCAGCATGTCCAACAACAGGTCCCGCGCCAGCGCCAGATCCTCCGCACCGTCCAGCGCGGAACAGCAGATTCTTTGGTTCTACCTTGAGGTGCGACGCCTATTGGATTAATCTAAATTTTGGCGCATCCGCGATGACAACCGGGAATATCGCCGGTCCGGTTCAGTGCATGTGGGTTGCCGCATGGTCTGCTACGTGGAGGGTGGCGTACCACCTTCGCGGATGCGCCACCCTCGCACCTGCGGTACCTCTCAAGACATTTCAAACATACAAACGGCGCCACCATAACTTGAAACATTGCCCCGTTTAACCTAAGCTGAACCCCGGCGTATCCGCGATGACAACCGGGAAATCGCACGTCCGGTTCAGTGCATGTGGGTTGCCGCATGGTCTGCTACGTGGAGAGTGGCGTACCACCTTCGCGGATGCGCTGTTCATCTGCGGATGCCGAACTCTCCCTCGACATGAGTCATCAAACTTCTAATAGGGCTCATTTTCCTTGAGTGCATCCCCTGCCCTGCTTAGAGTTTGGCAACCACGGGGTGCATTGAAAGGATGCGGCGCATGGCGGTTGCTGAGGCGGCAAAGATTGTATTTCAGACGGCGCTGGCGGGCACGCTGGAGAGCAAAGGGTTTCGCCGGGTTTCCGACACCAATTATGTGATCGAAGGCGATGGCATCGAGTGGCGGGTCATCTTTGGACCGGAATACAAAGACGAGCCCGGCACCTTTCTCGACGCGACCGGCATCTTCATTCCAGAAGTCGACCGGCTCTGCCTCGCCCTGGAAAGCCAAAGCGCCCCGCTATCATTGCCTATGGCCCGTACCAAGTACCGAGCGCACTTTTCTTTTGAATGCAGTTCCATCATCGATCCTAAAAAACCCTACAATGAAAGAGAACATGACCCCTGTTACATTCCGGAACAAATCGGCAGCGATCGGCGTGGTCGTTGGGCGACTAAGGGAAAGGATTTGGAAGCACTGGGACAGAGAATAGATCATTATTGGCAACGAGACACTTGGCCTTGGCTAAGAGACCGCATGACCTTGGGAACCGCCTGCGGCCCCCTGCCTTCGATGGAATGGATTCCCGGAGACAGAAGGGGCACCTGGTTTGAGTTGTTACAATGGTGGGCCTGCGGTCACAGGGATTTGGTCATAAGCAAATTTTCAGATATGGAACGCGACGCAGCTCAGGATGACCACCAGATTTTTCAAATTCTTAAAGAAAAAAAACAAGTTGGTAGAAGTCTGTTCCTTGGTCAATTCATTCCATTTCTTTTTGGTGTTAAGGAGCAAAAAATTCGAGACTTAAGGCATCTTTACATGCAAAAGAATGAGCACATGCAGGAGATCATTGATTTGTTGAATGTAAGGCAAAATGTTGAAGAAAAAATGCGCGATTGGCGCTAAGCACCAACCGCGCACAACCAATACTACTCTAAAGTTTCAGCGGATATTGCGCCTCTGATCATTGCTGCAAGACCAATAACAGGAATTGGGTTCCTTTCACTGCTTTGAGCTTGATATGCCATTGCACGCTTAAGAATTATTTCCGAACTATACGGAGATAATTTCCCATTCCGAACGGCTGTATCCAGTCTTTTCTGTATAGCCAATTCAAGATGACGTGGACTGATCTGATCTAGTCGAACTCTCAGATATTTAACCGAATGGAGTGTGTACTCTTTTGCATCATGCGGCCTTGCCGTTGGCATCTCAAGAGGAATTGGTCCATCGTTTTTCCTTTGAGCAACATCCAATTTCGCGCTGCCTGACTTAACCTCATACGCGGTTCCAAGCTTATCTCTATCAGGTCGCCAAACCAGACCAAACAGATTATCAACCCCCTCAGGCGTTGAAGCATCATATATACGACTTCGTTTGGCAGTCTTATCAATTTTGCCGACAGCTCTCGCACCATAGTCATCATAGACATGAAACCCTGCCTCTTTCATCGCTTGCACCACCTCCCTTTCAGTCGCGTCCCCCATGGACATATTTAACAGAAGTTGGACTGCCTTCTGATCCGCCTCAGGTATTCCCTGAATCAGCTCCTTGGTATCGAAGGATTTGAACTTCTTGGGAAACTGACGTTCAAACTTTGCAAGGCGCACGCCCGCAACCAGTTTTCGGCCGCCTGCGGTGGTGCGCAGGCCGCGAACCAGGGCGGTGCGGGCGAGTTTGGCGACTTTCCCGACGCCTGGCACGGCCCCCGCAACGGCCAATACGGCAAACAGACCGTTCTGATCGGCCAATTTCCAATTGCCCGCCTCAATTGCCTGGGTCATGGCGGTGAAATCAGTCACGGCATCCTGGGCGGAGCGGACCTCCCCGATGATGGGCAGCATGTCCAACAACAGGTCCCGCGCCAGCGCCAGGTCCTCCTCGCGATCCGGCGCGTAAGCATTGACCAGAGTTTCGGCCATATCAGCCTTGCTGGCCCCTGATGCCTGCCCTTCGACAACGTCCAGCAGGGCAAGTTCCCGATCAATGGCTCCCTGATTACGGCTCCGACGGCGCGGCCCAAGCGACGTCTTATCGAACGCCCCTAATTCAGCCAGGCGACCTTCTATATCTTCGACACTCAGATCACCGGAAAGTACCTTGCGGATATCGTCTGCAATCGCCGGGTCTTGGGCCATGGCTTCTGCCAGGCGTTTGGTGCCAGTTGTGTCCAGGCCTTCCAGACGCACCCCGTCCCCAAAGTCCAGTACGGGCTCGGCGTCTGGCGCGCGCGTGATGGTGACCCCGGCTTTTTCTTTGGCCGCGGCATAGGTTTCCGACCCTTCGGCAAAGCGGCGCTTCTCAGCGGCTTCCTGATCCTGGGCGATGGCTCTGGCGATGCGGGCCTGGGCGGTGGGGTAATCTTCATCCTTCCGCTTTTGATAGCGCGCAGGATTATACGCCCCCGGATCACCAAGGCCGATCTTGGCCTGGCTAGACTCCAGTCCCCCCTTTTCCCCATCATTTGCCCCCGCATTCGCCCCCGCATTCGCCCCCACACTCGCCTGTTGCTCAGCGGCTTGCGCCCGATAGGCAGCAATTTCCCGATTGATGCCCGCATCAAACTGTCGGGCTGCCTGTGGATCGCTTTTGCCAACAGCCAGGCTGTGCAGGCGGGCAATTTCCCGCAATTCTGGAATGGCCGCCTCTCCACCGTCCTGCAAGGCGCGGCGGGCGTGATCGTAGTAATCATCATAGCGGGCGACCCTGGCCACGGCATCGGCCTCCCGTTGCAGCACCGCCTGGTCCTCTGCGGAGCGCGCCGGGCGCGGTGTCGCTGTGGAACGGATTGCCCCAGATACCGGTCGATGCGCCTGATCCAGGGGCTTATGGGCAACCTTGTCCACAGATCGCCCGGTTTCCTCAGGACGCGCACTATACCCATAGGGGTTCAGCACAGGCTCCTTTGGTGACACTGTCGGCTGGCTCTTTTCGGAAGGAGCGGTCCAGCGTTTGGGTTGGTCTGTCGGCTGGGACCCGTTGTCCCGTTCCGGGATTAGGGTCGATGGCTTCGGAAGGGCGGGCTGATTTTCATGCTTTGTCCCAATAGTCGTTCCAGCCTCTGCCCTGATCCGGGCCGCACCTTCGCCCCCGACAGAAATCGAGCGGGGCGTATAGGGTTGATAGCCTGTCGTCGGGTTAAGCCCCCTGTTTTCCAACCCTGGAACGGGCCCAGATAGCACACCAGACGGCACACCGGACAGCGAACCAGAGGACAGCGCACCAGGGGACGGTGAAGTCTTGGGCGTTTGGACAGTTGGTGCCTGCACTTTAGGCATTTGAATTGACGGCCCTGTGGCCGCAGGGGCATTCCACCCCATGCCAAAACTTGGCCCGGCCCCGGCGGCATTGCTGTTGACGGATTTGGGCGTTGGCGCCCCTTCTGAGGATCCCATCTTACATCTCCTTGGATTTTGATTTGATCAGGCTTTGCAGCAGATTTTGCAAAACTCCTGTATTTTGATTGGCTGGCAGGCCACCCTGAGCCTCCAGCACGCGCTGTTTCTCGCCAGACCGGCGGTAGACATAAATACCCAATACCGAGAGGCCCACGGTCCAGATCGTCCCCAGTGACGCGACGGCGGCGATGACCGGGGCGGCCTGTTGCGGGTCGGCGACCACGGTATAGGCAATTGCCCCCATCTGGGCGGCCCAGGTGAAGGCCATGATATAGCCAAAGGTCGGGCGCATGCGGCGGACATAGGCGTCGTCGCTGACACTCTCCGCCCGGATGGTCTGGTTGACCTGTTGCAGCCAGGTCTGGTCGGTATTGGCCTCCAGCGTGGCAAGGGCTTCCAGATGGCGATTGGCTTCTTTCAACTGGTCGCCATCCAGGCGACCCGTGGCGATTTCAGTATCAACCTGGCCCAGTGCGTCTCCCGCTGCTTTCGCGACAGAGTTGGAGGAATTGGACAAGGCTCCCCCGACGGCCTTTACCAGCAAGGGCAGGCCGATTTGAGCAAGTAACATTGGCAGCATAATGATGCTCCTTTCACGATAGGATTTGATAGAATTTGAATGACCCGATCCGGGCCTTAGGCTTGCGCCGTTCCGCCCATAGCGGATGTTCTCTGGGCCGTCGGTAATGCGTTGCGCCATAGGTCGGATCGACCAGCGCGCCCCGCACCGCCCGCGCTGCAATGCGGCGACAGACGGCGAGATCCGGGTCCGTGTCTGGGACCTGCATCAAGCTGGCGCGATACTCAGGCGTCAGGCGCCAGCAGGGAAATTGCCCACTGGCCAGGCAGGCTTCCACCACCGTGGTGCCCCACCAATCCTTGCCAAATCGCTGTTTCGCCAGACAAACGCGGTTCAGAACGACGGCCGCAATCGCTTCCTTGATGCGGACGGATTCAGCCCGGGCTTCGCCCCACAGGGTGCGGGCCAGGATATCAATGGCGGTTTCTTCCGCCTCCATATCCAAAGGTAGATTCAACAGAGTCATGACTCTCTCCTTGTCATATGTCTTGCAGAGGGTTTTTGGGAATCCAGCTTTGCTTCGATGCGCAGCAGGTGATCGGTCAGCCGCCCCTCCAGATCTTTCAGTTGAGAGGTTGAGGCATAGCTTTTGGCGACTTCCAATTTATAGGCGGAAAGCGCTTCCCGAAGCTGAGCAACAGCCGTATCCAACCGTTGGCGGTGGCGCTCTAACGCAATGTCCTGATCGCGCCGTGTGCGCCACATCAGCCACCACAGTCCGGTCAGCGCCGGAATTTCGACAACAGTGATCCACCAGATCACGTCAATGGACGTGCCCGTCATTTCATTTCTCCTTATTTTACACAATTTATGTTTTAGATATTGTCAGACGCTGAAATCAGCATCGGCGATGACACTGCCACCACCCCCCTGCCAGGATTGGCGACCGTAATGGGTGCTGGACCTGGGCAGGCGCACAGGTTCCATTGACAGGCACCCCGCCACCGCATCCAGCCCGTCATCGTGCCCTTTGCTGAGACCGCCCGCCTGCCATTCCCGCATTTCCATCGGAAAAGGCGTATCCCAAACGCTACGGTGACAGGCGATCTGACCAGCCGCCAGAACCGCATCAAAAGCTTCTAGAATGCGGGTATCCTTGGCCCTGGTTGAATGGCGCTCCTGCACCGCACAGGCGGTATGCAACACAGCCATTTCCCGGCGCAGCAGGCTGGGCAGAAATTTGCCGATCCCATTGGTCTCAATCGTGACAGAGGGCAGAAAATTCCGTCTGGCAAACCGCGCGACCGCCCGACATTGCTGACGCGCCTCGTCCAAATGCAAAGCGGGATCGGTGGTCAGATACTGAATGCGATGCAGTCGATAGATCCCGTCTTCGCCTGTAAAAACACAGGCCACGACGGAGGAATCCCCGGTTCCCGTCCCCCCATAGGCCGGGTCCCACCAGGCAGTGGCGGAGATCATCCGCACCCCGTCCAGCATCAGCATTGCCTCCCCGTTTCGCTCCACCAGATCCAACCTGGCCTGATACAGTTTCATGCGGTCCGGGTCCAAGCGACTGCCCACGATGTTCATGGGCTTGAGCATCATCTGACTTTGAAACTTTCCCTCCCCCTGGCGCAGCCGCAGCGCCTGGATCTCCTCCCGGCTATAGCGATCCGGCCAGGCGGACGTGCCGTCTGCTTTCAGAATCGGGACTTCCAGGCGCTTGTACCCCGCCAGAAATGGTTGAGCCTCGCCAATTTCTGACCGCGCCTCTTTTGCATAGATTGTGTAGTAACTATGTGGCGTACCGACATAAAGCTGCATGCCGCCCGGTACCAGAATGTAATCCGCCTCGCTGAGCCGGGCCCGCAGGTCCGCGCGCTTGGGAGCGGTATCACAGGTATTAGGCACTTCGACATCATCACAAATGATCAGGTCCGCCCGACTGCCGGTCAGGTTCGCCCCGATGCCCCGCGCCAACATGGAGGGATCACGCAGTTCCTTTAGCCGCTGCACCGTGAAACGATCAGACGCCCATTGATCCAACTGATCGGGCTTCAGCCCCTGGGTCAGCGGATGGCGTTCGATCAGGCGTTTCACATTGCGCACCATGCGACTGGCCAGGTCCTGCTCTGCCGCCAGAACCAGAATGCGCAGGTTCGGATCGCAATACAGTTTCCAGGCACAGAAAAGGCCGACAATCGTGGACTTCCCGGCCGCCCGGAACGCCAGCAGGATCAGGTGCCGATCCTGACTGCTTGCCCCGGCATTCACTCGGGCGTTCAACCAGCGACAGATGCGTCGATGCAGGACCGGCGTTTTCTGACCCTGTATTTCGTTCCATATCCACAGGAACTCCAGAAAGCTACAGGCTGTCATGCTGTGCCCCCCTGTTCCGTGTCAGACGGGATGGCGGAGTCAGAACTGTCTTCGTCCTCCTCATCATGAGCGAGTGCCGTTCGGGCGGCGCTAATCAATGTCGCGACCCCATCCAAATCCTTTTCCTGCGCTTCATCCTGGGTGGCGGCGGCTTCTGCCAGTTTGATGATCTGTTCGATATGGGCCAGGGCGGCCTTAGCCCCCGTATGGGCGGCAGCAAAGGATTTCGGATCTTCTGCAGGCCCATTCAGGGCAATCTGTTGATAGGCGGCGATGGCGGCATCCAGCATCGCTGGAAGCTTTTTCATCAACCGTTTCCGCATTGTGTTGGACTGTGGGCGACGGGTGCGTGGTGTACGGGATTGCGGGCGGCGGGCAGTGGCTTTCTTATCGACCATTTTAAGTACCTTCTTTGTTGAGTGCAGAAACGCGAAAGCCCCGCCACAGGGGCAGGGCTTTCGCAAAAAGCAGATATGTTACGCGGCAGATTACACAGTGACGCTTTCTGGTACGGGCCAATGCGCATCATCTGAGATGACAGTCGGTGGGTCTGTCTGCAATTGCGCAGAGACCGCAAGGCAGGCCTGGCGATAGTGTCGCATGGCATCAAAGATCAGACGGGCCTGTGCCTCGCTGGTCAGTGTCATCAAGACACCGGCCGCCGTGGCAAAACGCACCCCGTCCTCATCAATCAGCTCATCCGCAAACGCCTGAACAATTTCACCCACGCGCTGGGACGAGACCTCGTCACACCGAAACGGGCTGCCGTTGACAAATATGCCCTTGGTTATCCGGCGTTCCGCCTCAAAGCGGATCTGTCGCAAGGGGCTGGTCAGTTTTGCAATCTTTGTGATCGTTGGCATTTTTGTTCCTTTCAAATTAAGCTTCAAGCAAGGCTTGATCGCATTGGAAACCCCAGCGATGGAGAACAACATCTGCATCATTCTGGCAGTCCAGCTTCAAGCGTATGGATGTTCCACTGGGCTGCGATGACAGATCAACCGTGCCCGCTACAAGGGTGCGCCCGGTACTGGCCCATGTCTGCAATACAGTCGCAGATACAGCCGTCCAGGTTGTGCCGTCATCCCGACTGACCGACAGCACAAAATCCGTATTGATTTCTGGCTCCCCGTAGAGTTCAAGCTCCACCAGAACCCGTCCTTCCAAGGGGTCATTTTCCACCGTGATCGGGCTAGAGACGATTGTCATATCATTAATGACAGCGCCCAAAATCTGGATTTCTGTTATGACCGGAATATAAGTGTTAGCATTTGTGGTTCGAGATCCATCGGGACTGACGATGCGCACGTATCGGACCGTTCCGGCAATATCGACATGCTGCCATCCGGTGCTGTTTACAAAGGACCCTTCCCCAAGGACCACTGTATCCGCACCAAAGGCATTCGTTCTACAGCCGAGAACGCGCATATTGGCCATCATCGTCTGGTTCGCCAGCACATAGACAAGAAACCGGGTAACCGGCTTGATCGCACCCAGATCATATTGAACATAAAACCCGGATGTGAAGCTTGTGGCGGTGCCTTGCCAATATGCGCTTAAATTGCCATCTGTCGTAACCAATGGTGAATTGGCGTAGTTTCCGATTGGTGATACAGCATTGATACCACTGGACACGCTAGCCCCGGGGGACCGACAGTTATAGGAACCATCAATCGGGTTATAACTGTACCCTGATCCCGCCAGCGCACCGTCTTCGATGCCACTTTCGTCCGAGAAGTCATCGATATAGGTGTTGATCAACTGATACTCATTGACGCCATTTTCGATAGCCGAAGACCAAAGGAGCCGAAACTGAGTCTCCTCAAGGGCATTCAACTGGTTCCGAATCTCCGGCAAGGCCGTATCGTTGATCAAGTCCAGTGCCACGCCATCCGCCGCGATGTCTCGACCATCAACCGTATCGGGATCAACAATCGCATTGCCGTCCATGTCCAAAGACCCGGTCATCGCCACGGCACCATCCCGAGGCATGTAAATGTCATCGCCTACGAAAGTGGAGACCCAGCCCGACTGACTATACACCTGCATTGATTGTTCATCGGTATCGAAGAACAAGTCGCCTTGTTGCAGGGGCGAGCCGTTCAACCGCTGTGTCGGCGCTTGCGCGGTTGCATAAGACCCCAGATAGATAAGGGCGAATTGTGCTGTGGCCCCCATGGAATCCGGCACTTTTGTCACAGGGCGCCCATCGACATCAAAGCTCAGAAACATGCCCGCTCGATCCCGTGCCAGGGGAAGAACCAAGTCACTGTCAACGTCATACGGCAAGCGGTGAATGGAATCTCCGACCAGCGCCTCCGCCTGCTGCAACAACAGGGCTGTGCGATCCAGTTCGTCATTTAGTACTGCCGCACGCAGATCGGCCCCCGGCGAAAAGTCAGTGGTGCGTTGAAACGGCATATCCCGCCAGATTGAAATCCGTGCACCGCCACTGGGGCTCTGGCCAAAGACAATCGTCCCCCCCTGTTCCTGTCCAGTCCCCGTAATCGTATAGGCGGAAGAATCCAGGATCACGTCATCGACGGCCACGCGCAAATCCCCGTCACTAAGAATGGGGAATGGATAGTCGAATACAGACGTGCCCAATTCACCTTCTGCCTGCACATATTGAACGCGCGGACGCAGGTCATTGATAAGTATATCAGTCATTGTGTTTTGTTCCTTCGAGTGTGAGTTACTTTTCAAGAATGCCCGCGACCTGAGTGCCAATGCCAATCAGGCCTTTGGCGAGTTCAAGTCCCTGCGCCGCGCCGCCACCGCCGCCGCTGCCGGTATCATTCAGCAAATTCAAACCACTGACGGTCATGTCATACCCCTTGCGGCTGTCGGCCAGGGCCTCGTTGTAGTTCTTGTTCAAACCGCTGATCACAGCGGCGCCCGAACCGCTTGTTGAGCCAACCCCAGATGAGCCCAATCGCGCCCTGGAGCTGGCCACAGCGGATCGACGTTCCCGCTCCAACTGTTTTTCTTTCAAACGCTGTTCCAGGGTTCTTTGATCAAGGTCCTGTTGCCGCGCCAAAGCGGTTTGAGCCGTCTGAGCCTTTACCGCTTTCTTCTGCTGACTCATTTGGGCCTGGGTCTGTGCCACGCTGATTGCGGACATAACGACACCGATGACGGGTGCTGCTGCTCCCATTGTACTTCTCCTTCTATGGTGGTTGATTAGAGCAACGCCTGCGCAAACGGACTTGTCTACGATGACGTATTTGCTGAAAAAACAACGATGCTCTAAATGCTTGAGCTCATGCGACCGCATGATGCTCTGCATGTTTCAGCTCATGCGATCGCATGATGCTGTGTATGTTTGAGCTCATGCGACCGCATGATGCTCTGCATGTTTCAGCTCATGCGACCGCATGATGCTATGTATGTTTGAGCTCATGCGACCGCATGATGCTCTATCCGTTCGACGATATCTCATTGAGAACCGACAGAACGGTACAGGGCAGCGGATCAGATTGTTCGATCCGCCACAAAGGCACCGGCTCTCCCCGGGTCCATCCCAGGGCGCGCACGGTCTTATCTCCGGTCAACGGTGTGATTGGGGAATCCAACGCACCAGGTCCGAAGGTCTTAAAGGGCAAGGGGCGCAAGCCCTGGCCCGTATCCACTGTCAGGGCCGCTGTTTCCAGCAACCGGAAGGTAGCCCGAACCAATCGCGTGGCGCTGCCTTGCGTCACACCGGTCCCAGAGGGCTGATAGGCTGGTAAAGGCTCGATGATATGGGTGTAGGGTAAACCGATCTGAACCGATCTGGCGGGCTGGGCCAGGGTGATTGCCCCATCGATCACCGTCGCTTGATCCCGAACAATGCCATCGGCCACGACATCAACGGTCCTGTCATTCAAATGATCCAGACCAGACCAGACCGTCTTTCCATCCTCATCATCGGCAACCTGATCCGTCATCGCCGCATCGGTCAGAAGGGCATCATCAAACCGCTCTATTCGGTAGGTTTCCCCGCGATGCACCATCAGGTAAACATTCGATCCGACCACTGCGACCGCATGGAAAGTTCCATCGGTTTGCATCATGGACCAGGCCGTGACCTTCTCCTGCCGAAAGACGGTCACGCAGGCCAGCGTGCCATCACCATTGACCAGATAGAGGATGCGATCCGCCTTGTTGAAATCCTGATCCACGGGGTTGCGCATCATCTTATCCGACAACACGGCCAGGTCGTTGGACTGGTAAGCCTGTTCAACATCCGCAAACAGAAATTCCCGCAACTCAGTGCCACTACGCGATACAAACAAGGTTGCACCATCCACATCACGCGGCAGGATTGTCCGGTTCGCCAGCGAACCAATGCGGGTCTGTCGTTTCAACTGGATCGCAGAAGGGGTCAATGGATCCCCGGTCACCATCCATTCCGCACCGGATGTAAAGACCTGCAAGTGACGGCCGGAGAAAACCGCCCGGATCGCATTCACCTGATCCGACAGGATGGCAAATTCGATAGACTCATCATCCTCCGCCTCTCCCAGGTCGAAGTTGAACAGATCTGCCGATTTCGACAGCCACAACCGATTGGTCAGATCACGACTGCCACCAATGACCAATCGGTCCTGATGAAAGCAAACAGAGACAGGATAGCCTCGCACGGCGGAAAAGGATGCTTCCTCCCAATCCTTCACGGCGTCTGTTCCCGCAAGAGCCTCCTTCACGCTGGCTGTTGCAACGGTGGCGGAAGTCACGGCGGTAATCTCAATCTCTTTATCAGACACCCGGAATCGCACACCGACATGGTCTGCCTCAAAGACATCATCCGACGCGGTCAGGGTAATCGATCCCGTCGTCGCACTGGGCGTCAGTGTGACATCCTCATCGGCAAACTTGTAATAGGGTTGGAAGCGCCGATCGTCCTTTTCAAAGAATTTCCAATCGGTGATCGACCACAGTTCCGCACCCTTTCGCGTCAACCGCTTTGGGGGCACATCCGGATGGACAAGCAACAGGGTATCTGCGCTTTGTGTCCAGGCCAGATGCTTCAACTGATCCTCCGTCCAGGGCGATTCCAGCGTCACGACAAGAATGTCATTGGCATAAACCCGCACCTGCAAGTGCGTGAATACCAGCAAATACACCTGTTCAGTATTAAATTCGAACGGGACCAGCCGACCCGAACCCTCCGTCAGGGCAATGTGACGCAAGCCCCGCCGACGTGCGACACCCCCTGTTGGGGCAATTTTAACATTGCGCAGCGTGGCGGCCCCATTGCTGTAGGCTGTCAGATCGCCCCGCCCGACAAGACCGATGGAAATCTCACCGGCGGTGAAGTTTGTTTGAATGGTTTTGATCCGTGCCATTATCCGCGCACTCCTACCAATGTGTAATCTTCGAACCGGGGTGGAACATCCTGCTGGGCATCAATCAGCCGTGCCTGACGAAACTGATCATCCGCCAGCCGTTGCAGGGCCTCAGACCGGGTTGTGCTTTCCGTGATGGGCAAACAGAACTCCGCCGCCAAACGCGCGATCAGGGCCTGATCGAAGAAGGGAGGAAAGGCGGACTCGTTGGGCCGAAAGATATAAGTCAATGTCACTGACGCCGCATTCGTATGCAGACGCCGCTCCACAATGCGGTAGTCCAGACCACGCCCATAGCCCGCCTCCCCCGCAGACAGGGCGCGCAGAAAGTCGGACGGCAATTGATAGGCATAGTCATAATCCGCTGCCGGAACGCCCACCAATCGCGGCAGAACCCGCTGTGCGGTGGCAAAGCTCCAGGGATGGGCCGACAACATGGCATCGCGTGTTGAGGGATACAGCGTGGCGGCAACCAGGCTTTCTGCTGTGCCATCTTCGAAGCCGGAAATCGGTGTCGCGCCAATCTTGATCAGCGCACGGCTGGATAATTGAATACTGCTTAAGGCCATAAGAGCTCTCCTAGAAAAAGTGGCCGCCCGGAGAGTCCAGGCGGCCACGTGAGTTTGTTGAACAAAGGTCAGGATCGGATGTCGATCAGTCCGTATCAGCAGAACCGATCGCGGTCAGATCATCGACATCCACGACAGTTCCGGTATTCGACGATACATGCAGAATGCCGGAGCTTAACGTGCCATCGGTATCGGTATTGGCCAGGATCATGTCCCCAACGCGCAGCATGTCCGCTGCTTCGTTGAAGTATCCTGCCGTATCGACACTGGCGGCCGCGTCGGTCGTCGTATAGTGCCAAAGGGTGAAGCCGTTGGCGTAAGCGATAACGCTCAAGTCACGAGATTTATATGCCATTTTATCGGTCTCCTTCCGGCTTACGATTCAAGGCACGGCAGGCGCACAATGCCCGTCGCGTCGATGACACCAGCACCCTGGCTCATCATGTGGTTGATGAAGTGGGCTGCCCGGTCGCCATGCCAGGTGATGTCGGATTTCACATCCTTGCCAATGGCATGACCGATGGCGGTTTTGTGATACCAATACCCATTGCGCACGCCGCCAGACAGCACGAGGCCCGAATGCGGCATCCACAAGGTCCCCAGCCAGCGTTTCGCCTGGGTCCCTTTCCAGGGCAGGTCTTCATCGCCGACATAATCCGCGTTGGAGAATTCTTCGATATCCAGAAGATCGCTCCATTGCTTCCAGCCGATAATGGCGACCCGTTGACCATCATCCGGGACATCCTGGCCCCCCAGCATTTCAAACGCTTCCAGCACTTTGGCTTTGGTCAGGCCGGTCGTGCCGTCCTGAGAGTCCTGGGCCGAGGTTACGGTTTCCATGGCATCGATGATCAGATCATCCGTTTTCCGACCCAGGGCATAGGCCCCGGCATTGGTGACGACGGATCGTTCATCATGGGCCATCTTGATTTCATCCAGGGCATCCACCCAGTCACCGGCATAGTAATCCTGCAAGGCGATTTCGACCGGTGTATGGTCGATGTTCATCACCGGTACTTTGCCATGACGGGCCTTGGTGGATGCGGTGCCCTTGCCAACCTTCTGGAATGTCGTGGAAGAGCCCTTGATGTCATTCTTGGTGCGCACGGTATTCCGCAATTTTGACCCCATGCGCTGATAGGCCAAATGCACTTCGATCTGAAAGTGCCGGGAGAATGAGGTTTCCACAGTTGTGGACATGTCATCTTTCCTTTCGGTTTCGCGATATCCCAACCCAATGCGTGACGGGCCGGGCGCGGTGTTGCCAAATGAGTGTGACGTCCAGCGGTTATCGCTCGGCCCAGGCGCAGTTTTGCGCGGGACCAAACGGCCAGGCCGGGTCAACTCTGTTTCATATCTGAGAGAAAAGGGGCCGGTATGGGCCATCCCCGTGCCGCCAGTGTTTCTAACGCGATCCTGAGCGGTACCGATTGGCCATTTGAAGCCACACGCACGCGCCGATGCCTTAGGGAGACCTGACGATCCTTCGGGAACAGTTATCCGATAAACACGGACCCCTGAACGAAAAGTATTTGCTGACGGCTGGGAAGTGACTGGATTGTCCCCGCAGCAAACGGGGGTCCGATGGGCCGGTGCGATTTAGGCGCACTTGTGGCCCGCTCCCAAAGACCAATCTAATGACTAAAGAGAACAAGTCAAGATAAAATTTATAAACTTCATAAAAAAAAGAACATGATATGTCTAAAAATCTGTTTCGTGACCCCTCATTTGGTTGCGCTGGTGCGAGCCGCGCCATATTCTCCGATCACCATGATATATCATCTCGCCAAACTTGATGCCTGGACGGTGGCGCAAAGCACCGGGATTTATACGGGAAATCCAGCAGATCGCGCCGATGGATTCCTGCATCTGTCCACCGCCAGCCAGATTGAAGAAAGCGCCCGCCGTCACCGTGCTGGCGAAACCGATCTTGTTCTGCTGCATGTGGACGAGGCCCAACTGGATGCCCGCCTAGTTTGGGAGGAATCGCGCGGCGGGAAACTGTTTCCGCATGTTTATGGGGATATCCCGCTGTCAGCGGTAAAACAGGCAACACCGCTTTCCCTGAATGCTGATGGCATTCATCAGTTTCCAGAATTAGGGTCCGAAAATGGCGTTGACTGATTTCGTTCTGCCGCTGCTGCATCGACTGGATCCTGAACGCGCGCATCGATTGACCGTGCGCGCCCTGGCCTGTGGATTGGGGCCCAAACTGACGACCACCCCGGACCCCTGTTTGGCAAACGAGGTCTTTGGATTAAAATTCGCCACGCCGATTGGTCTGGCAGCCGGGTTTGATAAAGACGCAGAAGCCGTGCGGGCCTGTTTGGCGCTGGGTTTCGGGTTCGTGGAAATTGGCACGGTGACGCCCCGACCACAGGGCGGCAATCCAAAGCCGCGCCTGTTCCGCCTGACCCAGGACATGGCGGTCATCAATCGTATGGGGTTTAACAACGCCGGTGCAGACCGGGCCGCAACACGATTGGCGGCGGCACGGACGCAAAATCTGTCCGGACCGGTTGGGGTCAATATCGGTAAGAACAAAGACAGCGAGGATGCCGCCGCAGATTACGCAGCCTGCGCAACACGTCTGGCCCCCTATGCGGATTACCTGACAATCAATGTGTCGTCTCCCAACACGCCAGGCCTGCGGGCACTGCAATCCCCCGATCAGCTTCGGGTGCTGGTTGCCGCCGTAAGGGACGCCGCCGCCTCAGTGGGTGACGTCCCGCCCATTCTGGTTAAAATCGCCCCCGATCTGGAGGAGGCGGATCTGCGCGCAATCTCAGCGGTCGGGCAGGATCCGGATGTGGCCGGCCTGATTATATCCAACACCACGACCACCCGACCAGACACATTGCGGGATTCCCAGAAGGGACAGATTGGTGGGCTGAGCGGTGCGCCGCTGTTTGAACGGTCAACACAAGTGCTGCGGCGCGTCTATGCCCTGACGGAGGGAAAAGTGCCCCTGATTGGCGTCGGGGGCGTGGCTAGCGCGGAAGATGCCTATGCCAAAATCCGGGCTGGCGCGTCGCTGGTCCAGCTTTATTCCGCAATGGTCTATACAGGCCCGGAATTGGTCGGGCGAATCACCCAGACCCTGCCAGACCTGCTGCGGGCGGACGGATTTACCACGATCGCCCAGGCGATTGGCGCGGACTTTAAAGATTAGTGTAATAATTTCATAATCTTAGACACAGAACCCGCCCCGATCCCACGGATATGGCCTAAGGGCGTGTTTTGCTTGTAGATTTTTGCTATCGTTCAGCGAATAGTAACAATGGCAGACCGGATCGCGACGTGTCTGACCCGCAGCACTTTTTGGGAACCCCGCATGAGCCGATTTTGGCATATGCTGATCTTCTTTTGCTATGTCACCGTGGCCTCTGCTTTGGCGGTGTTGGGCCATCGTGTGATTCCCGGTGTTGATGGTGTCACGTCCCTTTTGATGGGGCTGACATTTTTCCTATGCTGCGCCTTGTTGCAGGAAACCTTCACCCGCCGCACGGATACCTTAAAGGCGATGCGCCGTCTGTTGCTGTTGAAACGCGCCCTGGACCGCGACCGCGAAGAAATGTCCGTTGCCCGCAATGAAATCCGCCGCCTGTTTGAAGCCGTGGAAGATGGCGGTGGGGAGCGGATGCTGGCCGCCCTGAACTCCCTGACCGCATCGGCGCGGGCGGAACAGGATGCCGCCAGTCCCCGTCGTCGCGCCCCCCAGCCGAACCGGTCGCAAGAGGAAACGGAGGCGCGGTCCCTGCTGGAGCGTATGGCCCTGGCGGAAGAAGACGAAGCCATCCCCGCCAGCCGCCCCAACCGGGCCAGGGCAGAGCCCGCGCGCCCAACCCGCGATCGTGCGGCCGAATCTGACCGATCCATGCGGGAGGCCAGTTCAGAAGTGCGCGTGCTGCATAATCTTGTCGAACAATTATATTCCGGTCGTGACAAACCCTCTTCTTCCTTATCAGAAGACTCGACGCGCCTTCAGGGCCGAAGCGACCCGCGTGAGCCTACGTTAGGCCGCGCCCCTGCCCAAAACAGGGTGGATCAGGATTTTGATGAGGAAGAAGACCGGGTGGCGGCCGGGGGAGGACTTGCGCGCGCCTTGCGCGGAGGGTTGCGGGTCGTCACCAATGGCGGCACAGCAGCAACCACCGGACAGCGCAGTGAAAACAACACCGGTGAAGACGCACTGCTGGGCACGATCCGCGATGCCCTGCGGGATGATCGCGTTGATCTTTATTTACAGCCCATTGTCAGCCTGCCGCAAAGAAAGCGCCGCTTTTATGAATGCTTCAGCCGTATCCGTTCTGCCAATGGCGAGGTGATCGGCCCGGACCGCTATATCCCCGTGGCGAAATCGGCGGGCCTGTTGACCGCCATCGACAACATGTTGCTGTTCCGCTGTGTGCAACTGTTGCGCAAGCTGCGGCGCAAGGATTTCAGCGCCGCCTTTTTCTGCAATATCGCGCCCCATACTTTGAAAGATCGGGAATTCTTCAGGGATTTCATCCAGTATATGGAATCCCATTCCGAACTGGCCCCTAATCTGGTTCTGGAATTCTCCCAGACCGATATTGGCCCCAATTTCCAGGGATTGGGCAGCGATTTCGACCGGTTGGGCGGCCTGGGGTATCGCTTTTCCTTAGATGGCGTTCGAAATTTGGACCTGGATCTGGACGCACTGGAGGAACGGCATTTCGCCTATATCAAGGTCGAGGCGGAAACGGTCCTGACCCGCCTGCAAAAGGGCGGTGGTCCGGCAACCGAACTGCGCGCGCTGAAACAGGAATTGGATCGGCGCGGCATCGACCTGATCGTCGACCGCATCGAAACCGAAGCGACGCTGGTGGAACTGCTGGATTTCAATATTGATTTCGGCCAGGGCTATCTGTTTGGTGAACCCAGATTAAGCAAGGAACCATCTGGGTCCTAACCCGCCTCTTGACCCGTCCGGGCGCAGCGGGCATAGGCAAGTCATGAGCCCAAAACAAATCCTCGGCCTGCGCGATATCGCAGATAAATACGCCCTGTTCGTCGTCGATCAATGGGGCGTTTTGCATGACGGGCATACACCACTGCCCGGTGCCATAGAGGCCTTGCGCGGCCTGAAAGAAACGGGTGCTGCGGTCACGTTACTGTCCAATTCTGGCAAGCGCGTGTCAGAAAGTTACAAAAGGCTGAGCGCCCTTGGATTTGACCGGTCACTTTACGACCTGGCCATCACATCGGGAGAACAGGTGCATCACGGCCTATCGACCCGCGACACACCCTTCTATGCATCCCTTGGGCCCCGCTATCTGATGTTCGCCTGGGACGAAAATCGCGGCATTGTTGAGGATACGGGATTTGAAGAAGTGGGCGATATTGACCAGGCCGACTTTATCCTGTGTGCGGGCACAGACCGCCGCAGCCTGGAAGACTATCAGCCCATCCTGGCCCGCGCACTGGAACGAGACCTGCCGCTGACCTGCGCCAATCCGGACCGCGTCAGTGTTCAGCCCGATGGCAGCCTGAAGGTTTGTCCCGGTGCCATAGCTGAGATGTATGAGCGCATGGGCGGGCGCGTTCAATGGCATGGCAAGCCTGGACTGGATGCCTATCACAGTATTCGGGAAATCACCGGTGTCAGCGGGCCTGGATTAGGGATTGGCGATTCTCTGGCCCATGACATTGCAGGGGCCAATGCAGCCGGGCTAGATGGATTGTTCATCACGGGCGGTATTCACCGGGGTGATCTGCCAACCCCACCGACAGGCGATGCGGTCGTGAATCTGGGGTCACAGTTCAATGCCATACCCGCTTACTTCAGTGAGGCCTTTCGCTGGTAATTCCTGACCCGGTCCTAATCAGGCAGCGCGCACAGCCTTAACGGCATGGACCAATCGATCAGCGTCTTCCATATCGTTATAGATATAGGCGGACAGGCGCAGCCATAGGCGGCGTTCAAAAGCCTGGATATCGATTTCCAGATTATGATCCTGTCGGATCCTGGCGCGCAGGGCATTGGCATTGTCCTGCTTTGCCGGTCCATATCCATCTGGCAGGGCCACTGTCATCATCGCCGCAGACATGCTCTTGGGAATACCGGTGCGGGTGCCCAACTGCCTGGCCACATGCTGCCCGGCCTCATAGGCCAATCTGTTGCAATAGGATCGGATCTGGTCCTCCCCATATAACGACCGATATTCCAGCGCGGCCGGAATCGTCAGATAGGGGGTAAAATCCTTGGTCCCCGGCCAGTCAAAGGCGGGAACATAGCCATCTGCGATAAAATGGCTGATGGTTGTCGGGCGCAGATAGGCCTGGCGCTCTGCGACGGTCCATAAAAAAGCGGACCCACGCGGGGCCCCCATCCATTTGTGGCAATTCCCCGTATACCAGGTCACGCCAAGAGATTCGATATTCAGGTCCAGCATGGCCGGGGCATGGGCCCCATCCACCAATATATGAATGCCACGATCGCGACATTCCGCTGCGATCTCAGCAATCGGCAGGATGCTGGCGGTTTTCGATGTCACATGATCAATCACCAGCAATCGGGTGCGGGGCGATATTGCCGCCACAATCGTATCCACGACGGTTTCAGCATCGATCATGGGATAATCAATATGCACCGGGATCAAACGCGCATCAGCCCGATCACAGACAAATTCCAATGTCCGCATCACCGCGCCATAGGTCAGGCTGGTGGTCAGAACCTCATCGCCAGGAAACAGAACCAGGGACCGCAGCACCGCATTGATCGCGGTTGTCGCATTGTCCTGAAAGACAATATCTTCTCCCTGAGCACCGACATAATACCCCAGTATCTGGGCGGACGCCCGCAATTCCTGGGAAAGCTGGGACGTCATAAAGCTGGACGGCTGACTCTCAATCTTCTCCCTTAAGGCTTGGGCTGCATCCATCACAGGGCGCGCGGTTGCGCCATAGGCCCCATGATTGAGATAGGTCAGTCCATCCTTGAACATAAAGTCTGAACGGGCACCGGCCCCAAACGCCTTATAGGACCCGCCCCCTGCGGACTCTTGCGAGGCGGCACGCGCGCTGGCTTTGGACGTCGCGGACGTACCGCGATTTTTCTGAGACTCATTATTTGGCGACAACAGGGCCATCTTCTTTCACAAAGAAAGTGGAACATCATGTAAATGAAGAAAAAGTGTCATCTTGCCGGGGCGCTGCGTCAAGCCGTAAACAGAATTTTTTTAAGACCTCGGGCCGGATAAACTAACACAGCTTGTCCATAAAACCTGTTAGCGCGCTTCCCGGTACCAGCTCATCGCCATCAATCCAGCTGCGGTCAAAAACAAGACCCAGCCCGGGATCATCGGTACGGAATCAAGTCCCACAACGGTGTAATCCTTATTCTCTACCAGCCCGATCCAACCCGATCCGCCCGTGGGTCGTCCTTTTGCGACACGTCGAACCTGTGGGACAGGTCCATCCGCCAGCCAGTGCAATCGCCCGCCACTATCCGCCACAGGTTGTTTCAGGATCGCATCAGTTGCAACCAGATCAGCAAATTCCAGCGAGTTCAATGCCCCCGCAGCGGTTCGCACCGTGCGCCCCCCTTGAGAAATTTCAAACAAACCGCTCTGCGTCAAGGGGATGGCTTGGGCATACAACCCTTCTGAAACCCGTTTCAAGGGGACATCCACCGTGCTGCCATCGGGGCGAACAACATTTGCCGTCGGGGGCTGGCGCAAGTCTTCCAGTGTGCGCATGCGAATTTCCAACTGATCATCGGAGGCTACGGCCTTCAGATCTTCTTCTTCCAGTTCCGGTTCTTTCATCAGCCAATGGGCCAGGCGGCGCAGCAGTTCTGCATGGGGACCACCCCCATCATATCCCCGCGCCCACAGCCAGATCTGGTCGCTGCTGATCTGAGCCACCCGACCATCCCCGACACGGTCCAGCGTGATCAAGGGCTGATCCCCGATCCCTGTCATGATGACATCCCCGGATCGTTGCGTCACATCGATCTGGCGCAACCAATCCCCCCAACTGGGACCGGAAGAGGCGGCATTTTGATCCGGTCCATCCGGCAGACCTGCCGTGACCGGGTGACGCAAACCTTTTTCCGTCACCTGTGGTTTGAAGGTCTGTTCTGAAACCCCGCCGCGTGGCTCCAGCGGCAGGATATCGCCCAGGGGCGTGCGATACAGGCTGAACGGACCCGCAAATCCAGGCCCTGCCGCATCCAATAATGCGCCGCCATTGCGCACGTAATCAACAATATTGCCCAGATAAAGGGTCGGCAGAACGCCGCGCCGTCGATAGCTGTCAAACACGATCAAATCGAAATCATTCAATTTGACTTCAAACAGCTCCCGTGTGGGGAAGGCGATCAGCGACAATTCATCAATCGGGGTGCCATCCTGCTTTTCCGGTGGGCGCAGGATCGTGAAATGCACCAGATCAACCGACGGATCAGATTTCAACAGATTGCGCCAGGTCCGCTCCCCTGGATGGGGTTCACCGCTGACCAACAAGACCCGCAGCCGGTCCCGCACGCCATTAATCGACAGAACCGCGCTGTTATTGACCGTCGACAACTCGCCGGGAAGTTCCGGCACTTTCAATTCGATGATGGATGCCCCGCGATGATCCAGCGACAAGGTAACCGTCACATCCTGATTGAAGGGCAATCGCTCAATCCGCTGCCCCACCCCGTCGATCAGCAAGGTTGGTCGGATGGTTTCTCCAGGACCAACGGTTGGGTCCGAAATCCGCAGGGTCAGTTCCAGCGGCTCATCCACAACCCCAAAACTGGGCGCCTTTACAATCTGCAGCCGACGGTCTGGCGTGTTGCGCGCGCCATCGATCAAGGCATGCAGCGGGCCCGGCGGCAGGCTGGCCAATTCCTGAGGGTCATGAATTTGTCCATCCGTGATCAGGATTGCACCGGCATACCGCCGTGCTGGCACATCCGCCAGCGCGTCGCGCGTCGCTTCGACAATCCGCGTTCCCGTCGCGCTGTCCTGAACGGTGTTATGCCTCAGCACAACACGCCGGACCTCCAAGGAGGGGGCGAATTTTGCCAATTGTTCCTGGACCTCTTCCGCAGCAGCGCGGGTTTCTTCCAATCGCCCAACGGCGCTTTGGGATGGTGTTTCATCGACGATCAACAGCGCGATATCGGGATTTAACTCTCTGCGCTCCTGCAACAGCGCCGGATTGGCAAGGCCCAACAGCAACAGCGCGGCCAGCCCCGCCCGAAACAGGGTTCCCGGCATCCGCCGGACCAGCAACCATCCGAACAATAGGATGGCGACAGCCGCCAGGATCAGCAGGCTCCAGACCGGCAAATAGGGCGCAAAGGCGATGGAATATTCCGTCATCATCCCTATTGCCCCAATCGTTCCAGAATGGACGGGATATGCACCTGATCGGCCTTGTAATTGCCGGTCAATGTGTACATCACCAGATTAACGCCAAAGCGATAGGCCATTTCACGGCGACGGTCATCTTCGCCACCAATGGCAAACATCGGTCGGCCAGACTCTTCAATCGCCCAGGCCGATGCCCAATCGGCATCCCCGACCACAACGGGCGATACGCCATCATTGCTGGCCGTCGCCCCGGTTTCGACCCAGACCGTCCCACCTTCCCAACGCCCGGGAAACTCCTGCAACAAATAGAAACTGCGGGTCAGCACATGGTCCGGTGAAACCGCCGCGATTTGGGGTATGTTTAACTGGCGCGCCAAACGCCGCAACATATCGGAACTGGCGGTCAATCCGCCGCCGGATACCTGCCCATTCCGGGTATCGAACAGGATCATTCCGCCCGTTGCCATGAAGCGATTGATACGATCGGCGGTCGGCGCGGTGATCCCCTGTTGATCATCGGAAATCGGCCAATACAACAGCGGATAAAACGACAATTCGTCGCGGTTGATGTCAACACCAACCGGATCGCCGGCCTCCACCGCCGTGCGTTGGCGCAAGATCTCCGTTAAACCGCGCAGACCCGCCGCGCTGACGCGATCAATCTCTGCATCTCCGGTAATGACATAGGCCAAGGTCGTGCTCAGCGCGCCGCTTGGGACCGACTGTGCCGGGGCCGGATAGGGCGCACCCATCCAGATTAGGCCAACCATCAGTGCGGCGGTCGCCACCCCGCCCCGTCGAGGCAGGGATGCAAAGCCCCGAAGGAACACGGTCACCACTGTATCCAGGAAAACCAGAATAAGCGCCGCCAATAACAAATAGGGCGCCAATGCCTGTTCTTCCTCTTTCTCAAACCCCAGTTTCACAGCCCCTTGGGGCAGGGTCGACAGCGGGGTCAGATCAGTCACGCGCGGCCCCAGATTGACCGCCACGCGAATTGCCTGGCTGCCATAGAATCCAGGCGGCGTAGTCGCGGAAACCTGCACTGTATCCAATGCTTCAACATTCAGTGGCCGTGCAGAATTTGGCGGATCCGTCAGGCGACCAAACCCATCCAACATACGATAGGGCGGGGCCAGACCTTGATCACTGGCGGCATCATGAACCCCCCGTCCCAGACTGCTGAGCCGTTCCAGCATACTGACAAACAGGCCGGACAAGGCCATATTCGACCAGTCCGTATTGGCGGTTGTATGAACCAGTACCAGCCATCCCTGACCGCGCTTTTCCGCTGTCACCAAAGGCGTGTCATCTGCCAGCCGCAGCCAGGTCTTGCCATCCAGATCCAGCGAGGGTTCGGCCAGAACCTGCCGTGAAATCGTCACATCCTTGGGAATTGAGATGCCCGCTAACGGGCCATCCGGATTAATGCGGCCGATACGGGCGGGTTCGCTCCACGCCATCGCCCCGGACAATTGCCGACCGCCACTGCGCAACTTCACCGGGATCAGTGGATCATCCACGGCCGCAGCCAACCGCTGGCCCGCAAACCGGATTAACATACCGCCTGTCTGTATCCAGTCATTCAGGGCCGCGCTGTCTTCACTTTCCAGCACCGTCTCATCCGGTAACAACAGGACGGATTGCGGGGTCTTCAACAAGATACCCAGGGGCCCGCGATCAATTGTCCCCAGCGGACGCAAGGCGCGATCCAGAAAATAAACTTCCGACAACAGCGGCAAGGCTTCCCGATTGCCGATATCTGCAATAATCCCAATCGGCCGGCGGCTCCAGCGTTCATCCAGCAAGGCAGTCGCCCCAACGCCAGACCGGTCTTCAAGGCTTAGGCGCGCAATGCTGTTTCTGAGTTCAACCGGCAGGGTCAGCGTTGCCTGTGTTTCGGTTTCTCCAGCCGCAAATTCAGCCTCCTGCCGAAACAGGGGGCGGTCATCATCGCCAAAGGCCAGAACAGCCACGGTTGCCGCCGCCTGCGCCGCCGGACGCCGCAATGTGACCACCAACGCAGCTTCTCCCCGGGCGGGCGGGTCTATCACCATTGGCCCCAAAGACAGATCAGGCGTTAATACCGTCATCGGGCCCAAGGCCGAAATGGCATCGATGAATTCTTCGGTCTCTTGTGTTTCCAACCCGTCGGAGAACCAGAACACATCACCCCGCACATCCTGATCTTGCAGGAGCGCGACCGCATTGGTCATCGCCAGACGGTCCACCGGCCATGGCTTTGGCGTCAGGGCAGCGATCACTTCCTGCGCATCATGGGCAGATAGCAAACGATGCGGTTCCAAAGGATTGCCATCCGCAGGGGGGGCGCCCAGAATCAAATGCACAGGCCGATTGGCCCGATCAGCGGTTTGCAGAAGGGTTGCGGCCCGATCCAGTCGATTTTGCCATTCAGGTGCCGCCGCCCAGCCATCATCCATCACCAGAATAATCGGCCCTTCGCCCGTTAAATCCCAATCGGGGTTCAGCACCGGGCGCGCCGCCGTCGCAATTACCAGCGCCGCAATCGAAAGGCGCAACAATGTCATCCACCAGGGGGCTGCTCTGGGCGTTGTTTCCTCCCCTTTCAATCCAAATAGCAGCCGGATCGCAGGGAAGCGAATGCGCTTTGGCGACGGCGGCATCAATCGCAGCAGAACCCATAATACAGGCAGAATAGCGACGCCCAGCAACATCCAGGGTACGGTGAAGGCCAAGGGACCAAGACTTAACATCCGTGCCGCTACCTCCGTCCTGCGTTCAAGGTATGGGACAGCGCGATATAGATCGCCATCATGGCCTGTTCCGGGGACCGATCCGTGTGATGCACCAAAAGATCCCATCCGGCAGCCCGTGCAGCATGTCGAATGGCATCACGATGCGCGCGGACCCTGTTCTGATAGGATGGGCGCAGTGTCTCGACTTTCTCTGCAATGAATTCGCCTTCATCCTCCATCCCCAGAAAGCGCGCACGCCCGGCGAACGGCAACGTTTCTTCCGCAGGGTCCAGCACCTGAACGGCCAGGCCCCGAACCCGTTGTTCGGCAAATTCCGCAAATCGTTTTTCCCAGGCCGCTGCAGGCCCCAGAAAATCACTGAACAAAAGACCCTGGCTGTATTTCGGCAAATCGACAGATGGCGGCAGGCCGCTGTGATCTTCCGGCATCGCATAAAAGCGCTCCGCCATGGAGCGCAGGCTCAACCGCCCCCCACTGGCGCGCCTGTCCAGGCCCAATAATCCCAAACGCTCCCCACCCCGCAACAGGGCGGCGCTGCTGGCCAACAGCAACAATGCCGCCCGCGCCGCCTTTGTTGATCGATTGGTGGAGGATTTATAGTGCATAGACGCACTGTGATCCGCCCACAGCCAAACGCTTTGCGACGCCTCCCATTCGGTTTCGCGCAGATACAGGTCATCGGACCGCGCGGACCGACGCCAATCAATGGAATGGGCGGAATCATGGGAGGCATAGGGTCTGTATTGCCAGAACGTTTCCCCGGTGCCGACGCGCCGTCTGCCATGGACTCCCTGCGCCACCGTGGCCGCCACCCGTTCTGCCGCAATCAACAGCGGGGGCAGGCCTTCCCCAATTGCTTCAGCCCGCGCAACGCGGTCTGCGGCAGTGACTGGAATAGTCGGGGTAAGAGTGGCGTTCATCGTCTCAGACGCTCGCCTGAACCAGGGCGTCAATGGTGGTGTCGATGTCATGGCCTTCGGCGCGGGCGGCGAAATTCAGCGCCATGCGATGCCGCAGGACAGGCTTGGCCAGGGCGACGACATCATCGCCGGAGGGCGCCAACCGCCCCTGAAGCAGCGCGCGTGCCCGACAGGCAAGCATCAGGGCCTGACTGGCGCGGGGTCCCGGCCCCCAGGACACCCGTTCCCGCACGATATCCAGATCTGTGGTTTCTGGCCGACCGGAGCGCACCAAGCGCAAAATTGAATCCACGACGCCTTCCCCAACCGGTACCTGGCGCGTTAAAGATTGCGCATGGGATAACTGATCGGCGCTTAACTTTTCTTCCACGCTGGCCAGCGTGATCCCGGTTGTCTTCAGCACAATTTCCCGTTCCGATGACAAATCCGGGTAATGAATCTGAATCTGGCACAAAAAGCGGTCCAGCTGTGCCTCAGGCAAGGGATAGGTGCCTTCCTGTTCAATCGGATTTTGCGTCGCCAACACATGGAACGGGCGCGGCAAATGGTGCGTATGACCCGCGACTGTAACCGTATTTTCCTGCATCGCCTGCAACAGCGCAGACTGCGTACGAGGGCTGGCACGATTGATTTCATCACCCATCAGCAATTGCGTAAAGATCGGGCCTGGCAGAAAGCGAAAACTGCGTTTGCCTTTCTCATCCTCTTCCAGCACTTCGGAGCCCAGGATATCGGCAGGCATCAAATCCGGGGTGAATTGAATGCGGCGCGATTGCAATCCCAAAACCTTGCTTAAGGTTTCGACCAGCAATGTCTTGCCCAAACCTGGCACACCAACCAACAGCCCATGACCGCCCGCCAACAAAGTGGTGAGGACCTGATCCACGACCTGATCCTGACCAAAGAAGACCCGGCTGACCTGCTCGCGCACCGCCAACAATTGTTCAGCCACTTGTTCCATGTCTTGCATCAGAACCTGGGCGCCCGCCGCAGCGGAGGCTTTTGCGGCGGCAGATGTGCTGGATTCAAAATTCTGTGTCACCTTAAAGTCTCCCTTATGCGGCAATGGGGGCCTGTCTTTCAAACAGTGCCAAAGGCACACGAAGAATGCCATGACTTTTCAAAATCAAATTTCCCTGTCGCGGCTTGCCTTTAACACTGTGCTCTTAACACTACGTAATAACAGGCATGATGGTTTCCCGGTGCGGGCAATTCACGCCATACTGAGAACCGTTCTTTGCCACCATAAACAAAGCTGAGGTTCTGACCATGCCGAAACAAGGGCCCCCCCGCAAATCTCTCAAGGAATTGATGAGAACCGGTGAAGGGTTAAGCGGGTTCGACTGGCCGGAAACCTATCGTGATTTCGACATTGCGATCTTGAGAGACGGCACCTGGACCTATCAGGGCGACCCGATCCGCCGGCACAAGCTGTGCCAGCTCTTCGCCACTGTCCTGCAGCGTGATGATGCCGGTCAATACTGGCTGGTCACACCAGGAGAGCGGGGCCGCATCACCGTAGAAGATGCGCCTTTCACCGCAGTGGAAATGCGGGAAGATCACGATGAGCAGGGACGTAAAACCCTGTCATTTCGAACGAATCTGGATTACTGGGTAACGGCGGGAGAGGATCACGCCATACGGGTGACCGAAAATCCTGAAACCGGGGAACCCGCTCCCTATATTGAGGTAAGAGACGGGCTGGATGCATTGATCCTGCGCCCCATCTTTTATGATCTGGTCGCCCGGGCCAAAGAAATTCCTGTTTCAGGCGGCATTGCCCTGGAAATAGAAAGCGCTGGCAGTCGTTTCTGCCTGGGGCGCGTTCCAGCGGCCGCCGCTGATTAAGAGTTGAGGACCGAATGGATATTTTGAGTATCGAAGAACGTTTGCGCCACGCCATGCTGAAGACGCCGACACCGCGCGGGGATTCTGATTTGAATCCCGGTATGCGCCCCTTGCGCCCGGATCTGATTGATGCCGCCGTCCTGATCCCCTTAATCCAGAGAGACGAAGGCCCGACCGTCCTGTTGACCCGTCGCACCGCCCATTTACGCGATCACGGGGGGCAGATCGCCTTTCCCGGTGGGCGGCGCGATATGACAGATGCGAGCCTGATCGAAACAGCACTGCGCGAAACAGAAGAGGAAGTCGCCATTGCGCGCCATCAGGTTCAGGTCCTGGGCGAAATGGTCCCCTATGTCACCCGCACCGGCTATACCGTCACGCCGGTCATTGGCAGCATCACCCCCCCCATTACCCCGCGCCCGGCGCCCCGGGAAGTGGACGAGATTTTTGAAGTCCCCTTACATTTCCTGCTGAACCGCACCAATCATCAGCGGCATTCCCAGGAAGTGGCTGGCGTTAAACGCCAATTCTATGCCATTCCATTTGGGAACTTCTATATCTGGGGTGCCACCGCTGGCATGATCGTCAACCTGACCGACATTCTGGAAACTGTTGCCGAAAAAGCCAAAGACGATACCGTTTCTAACATCGTGTGACGACACCACACAAAAGGGAGTTTACCGGGTATGACCCGCACCATTATCTCCATCCTTATCCCCTTTATCGCACCCTTCATTCTGTATGCGATCTGGGCATGGTTCACCAACCGCAAGAAAGAGGCCCTGGCCGATGGGAAACCCCTGGCAAGCTGGCAGACATGGCCCTGGGCAATCTTGTTTTCCGTTGGCAGTGTTCTGGCAACAGCGACATTGGTCGTTCTGTTTTTCTTTGGCGAACCGGTTCAGGAAGGGCGCTGGGTTCCCCCGACCGTGGTGAATGGTGAAATGATTCCCGGCCATTATGAGCCAATCCCCCGGCCCCCCACTGATGACTAGGGCATTTGATGGTTAAACCGGACTTATTTCTTCCCGACCAGGATTGGATGCAGGACCCCGACTTAATCCGCCTGTTCGACGCGATCCGCACCGCCGGGGGCGACTTGCGCTATGTCGGCGGTTGCGTGCGTGACGCGCTGTTGGGACGCCCGGTTCATGACATCGATATGGCCACCACGCTGGAACCTGTGGGCACCCAAGACGCCCTGACCAGTGCGGGGATCAAATCAGTGCCAACCGGTCTGGATTTTGGCACCGTCACCGCGGTTTTACCCAATCGCACGGTTGAGATAACCAGCCTGAGGCGGGATGTCGAAACCGATGGCAGGCGCGCGGTCGTCGCCTATACGACCGATTGGCGGGAAGACGCGCTGCGCCGGGATTTCACCATCAATGCGCTGTATGCGGACCAGCAGGGCCGTCTGTATGACGGTCATCAGGGATATGAGGATATTATCGCCAAACGCCTGCGCTTTGTCGGTGATCCTGATACGCGCATTCAAGAAGATGTTCTGCGCATCCTGAGATTCTTCCGGTTCCATGCGCAATTGGGCTTCAACCCGTTGGATCCCGATGGTCTGGCCGCCTGCACCCGTAACAAGGACCTGCTTGGCACGCTATCGGCGGAACGGGTGGCGGGAGAAATAATGCGCCTTTTGACGGCGAAAAACCCTGTTCCCGCCCTGATCGCACTGCGCGACGGATCGTTTCTGACCCATTGGCTGCCTGAAGCACGGGATATCAACGGCCTGATGCGCCTGATCGCCCAGGATGATGGGGAGCCCGATTGGATTTTGCGCCTGGCATGCCTGATTCCTGAAGACCCAGACGGCGCAGCGCATATTGCGGACCGGCTGAAACTGTCTGGTGCCGATCGCGCGCGATTGCAAACCCTGGCAGCCCCGATCAGCGCCCCCCCGGATGCCGTTGCGGCACGCCGGTTCATTTATTCTGTCGGCCCGGTTGCGGCACGCGACCGAGGCTGGATCGGTCTGGCAAGAGACGGGGAGGCCTGGCATACCCTGCTGACCCAAACCGGGGAATGGCACCCAACGCCGCTGCCGATCACAGGGAAAGATGCGCTGGCTCTGGGGATGGAACCGGGGCCGCATATGGGCCGATTGCTGAAAGAGGCAGAGGATCGGTGGATCGAGTCCGATTTCACCCTGTCCCGTACAGCGCTGATCGATTTCATGAAAAAAAGACTGGGGCAACCACAATGACCACCGTGCAAAGAATTTGCTTTTTCGGCGACAGCATCACCATAGGGACCGGCGACATTGCCTGTCGTGGCTGGCCGTCTTATGCCTGTGAACAGGAAGGTGTGGTGCGCGGGCATGATGTCAGTTGCTATAATTTGGGTATTCGTGCGGAAACATCGACGGATATCGCGCAACGCTGGCGGCATGAATATGCACCGCGCCTGCCGGCCCATGTCACCGGTCGGCTGGTTTTTATGTTCGGCGTGAATGATTGCGCCGATTTCAATGGAACCGGCGTCAGAGTTCCAAAAGGCGACTCCCTGGCAACGGCGGTTTCCATGCTGTCGCAGGCAAAGGACCTACTGCCAACACTATGGATCGGTATGACACCGGTACGGCGTACGCCCCCTGTGATTTCTCCAGGCCCCGGCGTCACCTATACATTTGATCGTTCACGCACGGCAGAATTGAACGACGCCTATCGCACCGCTGCGGCACAGATCGGCATCCCCTATCTGGATCTCCACACCCTGTTAGCGCAGGACCCGGACTGGAACGACATGCTGGATCAGGGCGATGGCGTTCATCCTGACGATGCCGGACATCGCCGCGTGGCAGAACTGGTCACTGAATTTGACGGATGGCGTGCCTGGTTCTGAAACAGCTCAATTTTCTGGGGTCTTAGGCATTTTTTAAAAGATCATACAGAATGGCGATTGCCACCAGGATCGCCGCTAACCGCAACATGGATCGCAAGGAAAACTGTCGCCAGGCGGACAGGCTGTGGCGATCTGACATTTCCTTGCGGTAATCCTGATACCCCTGCCAGGCGGCTTTTTTAATCGGATGTTGATCCGGCTTTTGCGGATGTTGGTTCATTTGTTCTCCGTTCCCTGGAACAGTCGACGCAGATTGACAGAGGATTTCTTGCCCAGATGCTGTAGATCCTTATCCGCCCATTTCTGAGCGGCGGCCCTTCCCATATCGCGCAGATGTTTCAGGAATGTCCATTCCGTATTCATCTTTGACGAGGCACCCAACGTGTCCAATTCCTGCTCCCCGATGATATGTACGCGTACGGCATTATACTGCTCGTGGCTCAGCCGTCCTTCTTCCAACAGTCTAGCGACGAAATCAATGGCGCGGAACTCTCTCAAAAGGCTTGCATTAAAGGTGATCTCGTTCACCCGATCCATAATCTCCCGTGCGGTCCTAGGTGCGCCTTTTCGATAGACTGGATTGATCTGCACGATTACCACATCGGAACAGCTCTTGGAGTCAAAGAAGGGAAACAGGACCGGATTCCCCATGTAGCCGCCATCCCAATAGGGAACGCCATCGATCTCCACGGCCTGAAACAAGAACGGCAGACAGGCAGACGCCAGCACGACATCCGCATTGATTTCCTTGCCCTTAAACACCTTCACCCGCCCGGTTTCCACATTGGTCGCAGACAGAAACAGCTTGAATTGATGACAGTTCCACACCGCCTCAAAATCAACCTGAGACTCCAGCAACCCCCGCAGCGGGTTCAGGTTCAGGGGGTTGGTTTCATACGGGGAAACAACCCGGCCCATTAAATCGGCCAGGACATAGCCCGGGGAATATTCCAGACTCCAATGCCCCATAAAAACATCCAGCAGGGTGCGCTGAACCGGGCTCCAGCGGCCCAAATCCGCCACCGATTCCCAGAATGTCGCCAAAGCTTCGCGCGCCCCGTCCGGACCCCCCAGATGAAACCCCTGCGCCAGGACGACGGTATTCATGGCACCAGCAGACGTGCCACTGATCGCCTCAATCTTCAGCAGATTATGTTCAAGCAGATAGTCCAACACCCCCCAGGTAAATGCCCCATGCGCCCCACCCCCTTGAAGCGCTAGGTTTGCGGGCTTTGGAGCGGCAGTTCCGGTGGTCTTAGGCATCGCTTACTCCTGTAGCAAGGCGCGCAGGCGATACAGCGCATCCAAGGCTTCTTTGGGGCTCAGGTCATCTGGATTTATCTCCGCCAGGGCAGCGTCACTGGCACTGGGGCCTTTTGCGGCTTTTGCCGGTTGAGCGGGTCGGCTGGCAACGCGGAACAGGGGCAAATCATCGACCAAACGCGTGACGGCGCCGGATTGTTCACCCTTTTCCAGGGCGCTTAAAACCTCTTCCGCCCGAACGATAACAGCGGCAGGCAAGCCGGCCAGCTTCGCCACATGGATGCCATAGGACCGGTCTGCGGCACCGGGGGCAACTTCGTGCAGGAATACGACTTGATTGTCCCATTCCTTGACCCGCATGCAATGCGGGCTGAGCGCGTCCAGTCGTTCCGACAGGGCGGTTAACTCATGATAATGGGTGGCGAACAGGGCGCGTGACTGCGCCGCCTCGTGCAGATGTTCGACACAGGCCCAGGCGATGGACAGGCCATCAAATGTCGCCGTACCGCGCCCGATCTCGTCCAGGATGACCAGAGAGCGCTGTGTTGCCTGATTGAGGATCGTCGCGGTTTCCACCATTTCCACCATAAAGGTGGACCGACCCCGCGCCAGATCATCCGATGCGCCAACCCGGCTGAACAGGCGATCCACAGCCCCGATATGGGCACGGCGGGCCGGCACAAACAGGCCCGCCTGCGCCAGGATGGCGATCAGGGCATTTTGCCGCAGAAAGGTCGATTTACCCGCCATATTCGGCCCGGTGATCAGCCACAGGCGCTGGTCGCGCCCCAGGTCACAGCCATTGGCGACGAAAGAGGCCCCGTCCCCCTGGCTGGCCAGGGCGGCTTCGACCACCGGATGGCGCCCGCCCTCGATGGAGAAGGCCAGAGACCCATCAACCTGTGGACGGCTGTAATCCCGCACGACGGCCAGGTCCGCGCTGGCGGCATATAGGTCCAGCAAGGCCAGAGACCGCGCGGCAGCGGCAATTTCCCGGTCCCTTTTGCGGGCTTCCTCTACCAGATCATCAAAAATTTCCAACTCGACCGCCAGGGCGCGATCGCGCGCCTCAGAAATGTTGCGGGCCAGTTCATTCAACTCAACCGTTGTATAGCGCACCGCATTGGCCATGGATTGCCGATGGATGAAGGGTTCGCCGATTTTTTCCGCATGTTTTACGGTGACTTCCACAAACCAGCCCAACACATTGTTGTGTTTGATGCGCAAGCCATCAACACCGGTATCCTTGCGATATCCAGCCTCAAGATTGGCAATCAGGCGACGGCCTTCCTCACGCAAGGTCACCTGTTCATCCAGATGCGGTGCATAGCCTTGCGCGATGAACCCGCCATCCTTTGCAGACAAGGGCGGTTCCGACTTCAAGGCGCGGGTATAGCGGTCGATCAATACATCATGCCGTCCCATATCCAGCACAGCCTGGGCAATTTCCATGGGCGGCGTTTCTGACCCCAGCAGCGCCTTGATCTTGTTCGTTAAGGCCAACCCATCCCGCAGGGCCAGCAAATCCCTGGGCCCACCGCGCCCAACGATCAGGCGACCCAGTGCCCGTTCCAGGTCTGGGGCGCCCTTCAGGATATCGCGCAGATCATTGCGCAGGGCCTCATTTTCCACAAAGAAACTGACCGCATCCAGCCGGTCCCCAATCCCGCCCGGATCGGTCAGGGGCGCAGACAGGCGCTGCGCCAACAGACGCGCGCCCGGGCCTGTCACGGTGCGATCCACCGCCGCCAACAGGGTTCCCGTCCGGTCCCCGGTCAAACTACGGGTGATTTCCAGATTACGCCTGGTTGCGGGATCGATTTCCAACAAGGCCCCCACCGCCAGACGCATCGGCGGTTCCAGCCGGGGCAGTTTGCCCACCTGCGTCAGATCCAGATATTCAACCAAGGACCCCAATGCTGCCAATTCTGCACGATCAAAATCACCATAGGCATCCAGGGCAGACACCCCAAAGGTATCCTTCAACCGTCGTTCGGCATTGGTGGAATCGAATCTGGAATCCGGTAAGGGCGTCAGGCGATCCCGCCATTCCCGGAACATCTCGTAGAACTGGGAGTCTTCCGCGACCAGCTTCTGGCCCAGAATCAACTCTCCCGGCGCGATCCGTGACAGGGCAGATGCCAGGCCTGCAGCCTCAACAGGCTGACACATTAACTGTCCGGTCGACATGTCACACCATGCCAGGGCATAGCCATCGCCAGCGGTGCGCGCCAGCGCGGCCAGATAATTATGGGATCGGGCATCCAACAGCGTGTCTTCGGTCAGGGTGCCCGGCGTCACGACCCGCACAATGGCCCGGTTGACGACAGATTTCCCACCCCGCTTTTTCGCTTCTGCCGGGTCTTCGGTCTGTTCACAGACCGCGACCCGGTGGCCCTTTTTAATCAGACGCGACAGATAGGTTTCCGCCGCATGCACCGGGACGCCGCACATCGGGATGTCTTCCCCCAGATGCTGGCCCCGCTTTGTTAAGGCGATATCCAGGGACGCCGCAGCCTCTTTCGCATCCTCGAAGAACAGCTCATAAAAATCGCCCATGCGATAGAATAACAGGCAATCGGGATGCGCTTCCTTAATGCCCAGATACTGGGTCATCATCGGGGTCATCTGGACGCTATTGTCTGCCGGTTTGCTCATGGGGCCAGACTAGCGATGTGACGCCTAACGGGAAAGACTTGATCCACCTATTATGGTGTCACGCGCACCGTATAGGTCAGAACCGTTTCCCCCTGTGCCGGAACCGGCACGATCCAACGCACGCTGTCGGCGGCTTTGGCTTCCGGTTCAATCGACGCATCAGAAATTGACCATTTCTGACCATATACTGCGTCGACCAAAGTCACCTCAACAGGCGTGTCGCGACCATTCTTCAGGGTGATTTCATGGGTTGCGCGATAAGGGTCCGGCCGGCGGTCCTGGCCGATCCCTGTTGTCTCATAGGAAACGACCTTACGCGCCGCTGTGACATCAAAGGCCTGGCCCAGGGACAGTTCCGCCGTGGCCCCGATGGGCAGGTGGGATATCGTGTCTTCCCCCAGAATAACCGCTGGCGCGGTCGGGCTGTCTTCAGCCAAAGACCCGTAAACCCGGACTGGCCCGGCAGGCAGAGCCTTGGCCAGGGGTCCATCCTTCCCATTCTTAAAGGACAGGCGCACGCTGGGGCGCAATCCTTCCACCGTGCCGGGTTGTCCCGGATGCACCATACCGCTGCCATCCAGGCGATATTTCATTGTTACCGGCAGGGTAACGGGATTCTGCAGGCTGCGTCGCACTGTCAAATCGCGCGGCAGATCGGTGACGCCGGGCACATCATAAATATGCACATCCCCCAATGTGGCTTCCCTGGGGGGACCGCCCGCGGCTGAATCCTGCGCAACAGACATCATTGCCGCCGGTTGCGCCCGTTGGACCAGCACTTCCTTGCGCATGGGCGCAACACGGTTTGTTTCCCCCGCGACAAGACGCAGAATGGCCTGTGTAAAATCGCGGTCAGTGTCATTGGTGATCAGATAATGCCCGCTTAATGTCAGGCTGGATTGATCCGCATTCAAAACCGCCGTGTAGTCTGCCGACCAGGACAGATTGGGCGTGACATAGCGTATATCGACAGGCTGTTCACCAGACAGGTCCGCTTTCGGTTCCGCCTGAATTTCCAGGCCGCCCGTCATGCCGTCTGGCAGGCGATCCAGGGCCAGGCGACCATTGGGTGGCATTGCCTCGTACCGATCCCCGACCTTCAAAATCAGGCCGCCGTCGACATTAACCAATGTGCCGCGAATCTCGCGTTCCGCACCGGAATCGCCAACTGGCACAAGCCAACTGATTTCCTGACCCACCGACCGCGCCAACAGGCCTTGTGGGGACAGCGTATCCTGGCGAATCGTGATGCTGTTCGCCGGTTCTGTGCCAATCACAATCGACAGGCTGGACATATCCAGGGCTTCTGGCAGATGGGGCAAAGAAACCCGCTGACCTGCCGTACCCAACAAAACACGGCGCTGCTCAGAGACAACCGACAGACCATCGGAATAGACCGATATCTGGGTATCAGCGACCGGGGCCGGAACAGACACGGTTTGGGCATGGGCGGTATGGGCAACCAAGATCAGCCCCAGAAAGGCTGAGCGAGTGGCAAGCTTCTTCATAATCAAAGGATCCCGTTGGCTTTCAAGAAATTCTGGAACAGACGCGGCGCGTCTGGCGTGGGGACATAATGATCCGCGATTGTGGCAGCTTTAGGACCCCAGGACTCGGTCATGCATCGATCCGATGCTTCGGGATGAAACTGCACCGATATCCAGCCCCGACCATAATCCAGCGCACAGTTTGGAATATCTGTTGCGGTCGCCAAAACGACGGCCTGCGGTGGGGCGCTGCTGACATGCTCTTCGTTTCCAAAATTGAACCGGGGGACAACACCATCGAATAAATAGCTGTCCCGACCCGCCTCAGTCAGATTGATCGGCAAGGTGCCAATTGCTGCTTCGCCAGGAAGCCCTTCGACCGTTCCTCCCAGAACCTGGCTCATCAATTGATGACCGCCGCATACACCAAAAACCGGGACCGGATAATCCGCATTGCGTATCGCATACAACCATGCGCGGATTTCATGCTGCCAGGGCAAGTCATCATGGACGGAATGAAAACTGCCCCCAATCACATAAGCATCCCCTTCAGAAGGATGCGGCAGGGGTTCTCCATAGCATATCCGCCGCCCCTCATAGGCGATTTTCTCTAACAGGCCCAAATCCGCCAGCATATGTTCAAACCACAGGATTTCATTATCCCCGCCCGGCTGATTGGCGAAAATGGCGGGATCATAACGACCAGGCGCGCCCATCTGGGCCAGGAAGATCAGTTTCTTTTTGGCTGTCATAAGAACGCAGGTTTCCTATACGGCTTGTCTTGATTTCAGCGCTGTCGCCAGCGTCCCATCATCCAGATAATCCAACTCTCCCCCAACCGGTACCCCATGGGCCAGGCGGCTGACAGACACACCGGATTGTTCCAGCCGTTCCGTGACATAATGCGCCGTGGTCTGCCCATCCACCGTCAGATTGGTCGCCAGGATCACTTCTTTAACCGGGGACTCCGGCCCGACGCGATCCAGCAGTGTGCCGATATTCAAATCTTCCGGCCCGATTCCGTCAATTGCCGACAGAACGCCGCCCAGCACATGATATCGCCCCCGAAAGACGCCTGTACGCTCCAAAGCCCACAGATCGGCGACCTGCTCCACAACACAGATGGTCGCGCTGTCGCGGCCCTGATCTGTGCAGATTGAACAGATCGGGGCTGTGTCCAGATTGCCGCACCGGTTGCAGGTCTGAATTTTCTCGGCCGCATCCGCCAGGGCCACAGCAAGCGGCTGCATCAGGCTTTCCTTGCGCTTGATCAACATCAGCGCGGCCCGCCGGGCAGACCGTGGACCAAGCCCCGGCAATCGTGCCAATAACTGGATAAGCCGTTCTATTTCCTGCATGATTTCCTATTTTAGATTGATCATAAAACTCAATCGAAACCACGATTAGCCCGACATTATGTCACCCCGAACGTGATCCGGGGTCCAGGGCAACTGGCACCCAACGGGCCTGGCTGCTCTGGATTCCCGCTTTCGCAGGAATGACGGAGACTCATCATTCCCTTAAAAAGGTAGCTTCATGCCCGGCGGCAGTTGCAGCCCCCCCATCAATTTCTGGGTTTCGTCCCGCATCCGCTCGTCCGCCTTTGCCTTTGCATCATTCACGGCAGCGACGATCAGATCTTCCATCACTTCTTTTTCCGCAGGATCAACCAGGCTGGGATCAATGTCCAGGCGGCGTAACTCGCCCTTTCCCGTAATCGTGACACTGACCAGTCCACCCCCGGCGCTGCCCTGCATTTCCAGATTTTCCATCTGGGCCTGCATTTCCTGCATGCGCGATTGCATTTCCTGGGCTTGCTTCATCATTGAACCAAGATTCTTCATCATACCCTCATTTCAATGGTTAGAGATCGTCTTCCGGATCAAAAAATTCCGACTCTGTGAAATCTGGGGCATCGGGATCTTCTGGCAAGTCATCGGAACGACCATTCACCCCTGCCGGTCCGTCCAGACCCAAACCGTCCAAGCCAGAGGACAGGTCCGATTCAGCCGCTGTCACGCGGGTGATCTGTGCGCCGGGAAAGGCCTTTTTCACGGCTTGAACCAGCGGATCCTTTTCTGCCCTGTCCCGACGGTCCAGATCAGCCTGAGCCTCCTGCTCCGCCAGAGTGATCGCGCCTTCCTGATTGGAAATACTGACCACCCAGCGCGTGCCGGTCCAATCGCTCAGCATTTTTCCGATCTGCCCGTGCAGATCTGACGGAGCATTGCGGCCCGGCCGAAATTCCAGGCGCCCCGGTTCGAAATGCACCAAATGAACGTCGCGCTTTAGATTGCTGGCCAGAATGCCCTTTCGCTTTTCTTCAAACAGCGCGACGACATCCAGAAATGTCTTTGGCAAAGCTGTATCAGCCTGTTGCGCGGATATCGCAGGGCTTCCCTGTTCCTGTGCCACCGCCGCAGTGCCCCGCCCGCCCCGAATGAGGGTTGGTTGCATCATCGCAGAGGTGCCCCCACCGGAGCCCCCCCCACCGGAGCCGCCTGACCCCCCACCAGCACCAGAGCCCGGCTGGAAATCCTTCAATTTGGCAACCAGATCACCAGGCGTCGGCATATCCGCCACATGGATCAAACGGATCAGCACCATTTCCGCCGCCTGGATCGCAGAGGGGGCCGCGCGCACCTCTCCCAATCCTTTTAACAACATCTGCCAAGCGCGCGCCAACACCGGCAGCGACAGGCGCTGGGCCATATCCTTGCCTCTTGTGCGTTCCAGTTCTGCCGTGGTCGGCCGGTCCAGGGCTTCTGGCACCAGTATGGCCCGCGTCAGAAAATGCGTGATATCCAACAGGTCTTCGATCACAACGACGGGATCAGCGCCAACGCCATATAGTTCGTCCAGCAAAGCCAGCGCCGTCTTGGCATCGCCCTGAATTGTCGCGTCAAACAGATCATATATTCTGCCACGATCTGCCAAGCCCAGCATGTCGCGAACCTGTTCCGTCGAAACAGACCCCGCGCTGAGTGCAATCGCCTGATCCAGGATCGACAAGCCATCCCGCACCGACCCGTCTGCTGCGCGTGCAATCATGCCCAGCGCGTCGGGTTCAATCGTCACGCCTTCTTTCTGGGATACGCCCTTAAAATGCGCCGCCAACTGATCCACCGGCACCCGGCGCAGATCAAAGCGCTGACAGCGAGACAGAACGGTGACCGGCACTTTTCTGATTTCTGTCGTCGCGAAGACAAATTTCACATGCTCTGGCGGCTCTTCCAATGTCTTCAACAACGCGTTGAACGCGTTCTTGGACAACATGTGAACCTCATCCAGCACATAGACTTTATAGCGGGCAGAGACCGGGCGATAGCGCACCCCGTCGATCAGTTCACGAATATCATCCACACCCGTGCGCGACGCCGCATCCATTTCTATGACATCAACATGGCGGTCTTCGGCAATCCCGACACAATGCTGACACACGCCACAGGGATGCACGGTTGGGCCCCCAGTGCCATCGGGACCGATGCAGTTCAGCGCCTTGGCAACGATGCGCGCTGTTGTCGTTTTGCCCACGCCGCGCACACCAGTCAGCATAAAGGCCTGGGCAATCCGCCCCGCCTCAATCGCATTGGTCAGGGTGCGGACCAGGGCTTCCTGTCCGATCAGTTCATCAAAATTTGACGGGCGGTATTTCCGCGCCAGCACGCGATAGGCCTTGCTGTCGGCCTTTTGCGGCGCAGCCGGTGTCACAGCCCCTGTTGAGGGGCCCCCAATTGATTGGGTCACAGGTTGGGGCGGCTCATCCAGACCCAGGCCAGGACCGGGGGGAGGCGCGTCGGTTTCGAAGGGTGGGTCGTCATCATCGCTCATACCCCCATCATCGCAAGGCGACGGGTTGCGCACAACCGCCAAAACCGCTTCAGCGGCTTTGTGAAATCAACTTTTTTGACTTGAATTCGGGAGAGAAGGCGGAAGACCGACGTTAAGCGACCCGGGCGAAAATCTCGTTGCGGCTGCTTCCTTCCGGACCTGACCGGGTTGGCGAGGCGCCCGTCCACCGTCGGCCTTCCTGCCGCCTTATATCGGCGCAAGGGGCGGGAATGCAAGAAAATTCCCAAATTGAGACCAAGATGAGGAGGAACAAGCATGCATGGCCAATCGAGCCAATCTTCGGATCGACGACATATACTGATTTGTAATTCTCAACTTTCCTGGGACACTTTTGTGTAACGCGTTGAAAAACCACATTCTGATCTTTTTTGTTACTGATCCCAAGCCCGACCCGCGATCCTGGCGGATATGGACCTTTGGCGCGTTCGGCACTGAAAACAGGTCATGCTCGGCATGACGGATTGGGCGTGAAGCAGGTGCTGTTTGACCATATTTCCCATACCCATCAAACTTCTCTAAATTGCGAATGAAAACGCCACTTAAATATACATTCATGAAAGTTATGGGCTATATGAGGATTCGTGGCTCGCTCAGGGTGACTTTTAAGGATTCAGTATGCCAACAGTGCTTGAGTTAACACAAATGCCGGGGTTCAAAGAAGTCGTTTCATTTGTCGACAATGAAACCGCCCTTGGCGACCCTCAATACATAAAAATCAAGAAGGCTTTTGATTTCTGGCAGTCATTACGGGAACATGGGCTTCCGTCCAGATCCCAAATTGATCCTGTCGCGCTGGGTGCAGACATCCTGCCGCATGTCGTCCTTATCGACGTAATTGATAATGGAAAAGACTACTGTTGGCGCCTATTCGGATCGCGCCACGAAGTAGAGCATGGCGTTAATCTTAAGGGTAAAACCCTCTCCGAGATTTCTAAAAAGGATGACGTTTCGGTGCAGTTCAAGATTCTTCTAGACGCCACCATAAACAATGGCTGTGCACGGTTTTTTAAAATCTCTTATTCAAACAGCAACGATGTTACGCGAACCGCGGTCGGGGCCATGATGCCGCTTTGGAGTGAGGGCCCAACCCCTTCAGGCTTGTTTGGTGTGGCAGATTGGATTGCTCCACCTGTTTCCTCCTAAAGCCCCTCAATGCCATCCTGGACTTCGATCAATGTCGGGCCCTTGGCGGCAAAAGCGGCTTTCAGGGCGCTGCTGATTTCTGAAACCTTGCCGGGTTTGGTATAGGACCAGCGGAACGCCTTTGCCAGATATTCGAATTCGGGCGGTTCTGGTGTGACGCCAACAGTGCGGATATTGCGGTTGACCATATCGTCGCGGATTTGCCCCAAAGCCCGATTGTTCCAGACCAGGGCGACAATATTCAGCCCCTCTTCTGCTGCGACTGCCATTTCTGGGGCCGTGTATAAAAACCCGCTATCGCCTGCGATCGCCAGAACGGTACGATCCGGTGCGCCAATCTTGGCCCCAATGGCCGCAGGCAACGCATATCCCAGCGTGCCATAGCCCGATGGATACAGGAATCTTCCCCCTTTGGGGATTTTGAAGTGATTGATCGCGGAATAGATCACCTGGGTCATGTCACCGACCAGTATGGATCCTTCCGGCAGAACAGCTTCGATTTCATCCAGCACCGCATGATGTTTCTTTTCCAGATGCGGCAGGAAGCCCGTGGATGGACGCCCTTTATACGCCAGTACCCGCCCGGCCCCGTCACGCTCGCCCCCCATAGGGCCCAATGCGTTTAACAAAGAATCCGCTGCCAGCGCAGCATCCGCCCGAATGGCGACCGTGGCAGGGTGACGGGCATCGAACTCCGCCGCATCAATATCGATACGGATCAATTTTCCAGGCAGAGTGACCACATCGCTGTAGCTGTTATTGGGCGACAGTTCCGTGCCGATTGCCAGAATAACATCGGCATCTGCCAGAATTTCATCCCCGATGGAAGAAACCAACAGGCCCCCAAGCGAAAGCGGGTGATCATTCGGCACGATATCGCGCCCCAGAATGGTTCCCAGAATTGGGCAGTCCAGGCGTTCTGCCAGCGCCAAAACCTGATGCGCGGCACCCCGCGCGCCGCCCCCGATCAGGATCAAGGGGCGGTCGGCCTGTTCCAGCAGCATCGCGGCTTCTTCAATTACCTCGGACTCCGCCTCAGGTTTCGATGCGGCGGGATGGGGGCTCCATTGCAGCCGTGTCCGTTCAGCCAGCATATCCAAGGGCAGTGATAAATGGACGGGCCGGGGGCGCTTGCTTTCAAACACATCAAAGGCCCTGGCCACCAGACCAGGCACTTCTTCAGGATCTGTCGGGGTTTCAGAAAAGGCACAAAGGGGGCGCGTCACAGCGGACTGATCGGTGATTTCGTGCAGACAGCCAATGCCCTTGCCCAGCGTGTCGCGGGTATTTTCGCTGCTGACGATCAACAGAGGCACGCTGTCACTGAACGCCTGACCCATCGGGGTGGCGCAATTTGTAACCCCCGCGCCGGTGATCAGGAAGCACACGCCCGGCTTACCGGTCACCCTGGCATAGCCATCCGCCATGAATCCGGCACCTTGCTCATGCCGGGGCAGGACGTGACGGATCGTGCTGCCCGCAAACCCCCGATACAGTTCCAGATTATGCACGCCAGGAATGCCAAAGACCGTGTCGACGCTGTAATCTTCCAACAGTCGTACAAACGCCTCGCCGCATGTTGGTCTGAATTGCATGATACCCCCCGCGTTTTTTTGATCTGTTACCTTAGACCGTGAAACCATTCCTTTCCAAGCCTGTTTGCGCCGGAACTGCTCGCATAGGGGACGCCATGACCGTCGATGAATTGATTTCAGCAGCCTGTGAAAGAATTTATGAAATACAAGGTGTTACCCTGATCCCTGTTAATTCTTGTCAATATTAGGCACCGCTTTTAGGCTGACAGCAACAGTGGGTCGCAAAGGGATCGGATCGGCATGAAAGAACACGCGCGCGTCGTCATCATCGGGGGCGGGATGATGGGCTGTGGCCTGCTGTATCATCTTGCGCAAGAAGGCTGGACAGACAGCCTGTTGATTGAAAAGGGGGAGCTGACATCCGGCTCTACCTGGCATGCGGCGGGTCAATGTCCCAGCTTCATCGCTGATTACAACATGGCGAAAATCCATCATTATGGAAATACGCTGTATCCCAAACTGGAAGCGATGACAGGGCAATATGTCTCCTGGCATGGCTGCGGCGGGCTACGCTTCGCCACCAATCGGGCGGAGATGGATTATTTCAAGAAAGTTGAAGGAACGGCCAAGCTGATCGGGTTCCGCATGCAGGTTATCGGCCCCGATGAGATCAAGGCGATCAACCCCCATGTCGATACGACCGGTGTTCTGGCGGCTGCCTGGACGCTGGATGACGGCCATGTTGACCCGGCGGGCTGTTGCAATGCGCTGGCAAAAGGCGCGCGCGATAGGGGCGCAGAGATTGAACGCCGTAACCGCGTGCTGAATGTCGTGCAATTGCCCAGCGGCGAATGGCAGGTCGTGACTGAAAAGGGCACTGTCACCTGTGAACATGTGGTCAATGCCGGGGGCTGTTATGCGCGGCTGATCAATCAATGGGTCGGGTCCGATGTGCCGATCACCAATATGAAGCACCATTACATCGTCACCGAGCCGATCCAGCAATTCATCGACGCTGATGTTGAAATGCCGGTGATGCGCGACCCCTATCCATCCGCCTATTATCGGCAGGAGCAAAAATCAGGCCTGATCGGCATTTATGAGACCGAGGGATCCCAGGAAGCCTGGGCGGATCGGGGTGGCTATCCGGAATGGGACAGCGAGAATGAATTGTTTACCGATGAATTAGACCGCATCAGCCCCTGGGTGGAACGAACCCTGGAACGCATGCCGATCTGGGGCGAAAGCGGCATCAAGCGCATCGTCCACGGCGCCATTCCCCATACGCCAGACGCCAATCCTCTGTTGGGTCCAACGGCGGGCCTGCGCAATTTCTGGCAATGCTGTGGCTCGTCTATCGGCATTGCCCAGGGGGCGGGCTGTGGCAAGTATCTGGCGCAATGGATCGTGCATGGCCAAAGTGAGATCAACATGGCGGGCCTGGACCCACGCCGCTTTGGCCGCTGGGCAGATTCAGATTATGTCCGGGCGCGCTCCATTGAAGATTATGAACATATGTATGCCCTGCATCTGCCCGGCGAAGAACGCCCGGCCGGGCGCGGCAAGCGCAAATCCAGCCTGTATGATATTCTGGCGGCCGCGGGTGGCCTGTACACCACCGCTTCGGGCTGGGAGCGGGTAAAGTATTACGCGCTGGACGGTCAGGACGAAGAACCGGGCTTCCGCCACAACAACGCCTTCGATGCCGTGGCGAAAGAATGCCGCCTCGTCTCCGAAGGCGTGGCACTTGCCGACCTGTCTTCCTTTGCCAAATTCGATGTCAGCGGCCCCGATGCCCCGGCGATGCTGGAGCGGGTTTTTGCCAACCGCATGCCACAGAAAATCGGCGGAATCGCATTGGCTCATATGCTGAATGACGATGGGGCGATCGAAGGCGAAGCAACGGTCACGCGGCTGGGCAGGCATGCCTATTACATCCTGTCCGCTGCGGCTGCTGAGGACCGCGATTTCGATTGGCTGGCCCAGCATATCCAAGAAGGTGAAGACGTCACCGTCACCAATGTTTCCCAGACCTATGGCAATCTGGTTCTGGCGGGGCCAAAGGCACGGGATGTGCTGTCCCAGGTGACGCGCGCAGATTTATCCAATGAAGCCTTCCGCTGGCTGACAGCCCAGGAACTTACCATTGCAGGGGCGACGGTCCGGGCATTGCGGGTCAACTATATCGGCGAATTGGGCTGGGAACTGCACTGCCCCATGGCGGCGATGCCTGCGGTCTATGAGGCCCTGATGAAGGCGGGCTGCACCTATGGCATCGGGCATTTCGGCACCTATGCCGTCAACGCCATGCGTATGGAAAAGGCTTATCGCGGCTGGGGGTCGGAACTGACCAATGAAATCACCCCCATTGAGGCCGACATCGAACGCTTTGTGAAGTTTGATAAGGATTTCATCGGCAAGGCCGCGACCTTGCAGCGCAAACAGGACGGTGCTCAGGGACAGATCATCTATCTGGAAGTCGAGCCCGGCGACAGCGACACGACCGGTGGCGAAGCCATCACCGTGGGAGAGGGTCAAGTCATCGGCCTGACCACATCGGGCGGCTATGGCCACCGCGTGGGCAAAAGCCTCGCCTTCGCCTATGTTCAGCCCGCCTATGCAAAGCCTGGCACAGACATGACGGTCTGGATCCTGGGTGAACCCCGCAAGGCCAAGGTGCTGGCGGAACCGGTTTACGATGCAGGGAATGCAACCCTGAAGACCTAACGCCCAAGAATTGTCATGCCGGACTTGATCCGGCATCCAGAGCCACCCGCCCCACTCTATACCTGCCGCCCCTGGACCCCGGATCAAGTCCGGGGTGACGGGCCTGAGCCGGCATCCAGGGCCAATCGTGCGACTTTCTATTTCTGTGGCCTGACTATCAATCTGCGCGGGCCTTTATGACAAAAAGTTCAACACTTTTTGACCCTAGAAGTAGCAAAGTGAATTTTATTAAATTTTAGCTATTGTTTGTCGAAAATCCCTTCCCCATCTGACAAATCCGGAGCAATTCCGCGACCGGTCAGAAGCAGTATTAGGAGGCCAGATCATGGCTGGGAAGTTTGAGATTTATAAAGACAAAGCGGGTGAATTTCGGTTCCGGCTTAAAGTCGGCGCAGAGATCATTGCGGCGAGCGAAGGGTACACAACCAAGCAAAACTGCAAGAATGGCATTGAATCCGTGAAGAAAAATGCGCCTGACGCAGAAGTTGTCGATTTGACCTAAGGCTGATGCGTAACACAGGCACAGCCTCTGGCGGCGCCATGTCGGGGCGATCCGGGATCCATGGCATTCAAGCCCTATGCGCTTGAGGCTCTGGACCCCGGATCACGTCCGGGGTGACGGGAAAATGGTGACGGGAAAATCGGTGACGGGGACAGAGTTTGCAAGATTTCCCTACTTATACGGATCCGCCGCGTCTCTTAAACCATCGCCCAAGAACTGGAAGGCCAGTACGACCAGGATGACCGGGGCGGCGGGCCAGAGGAGCCAGGGGTAGAGGGCGACCGCGTTGAAGTTTTGCGCTTCGTTCAACAGCACGCCCCAACTGGTGATGGGGGGTTTCAGACCCAATCCTAGGAAACTGAGTGCGGTTTCGCCCAGGATCATGCTGGGCACGGCCAGCGTTACCGACGCGATCAGGTGGCTGGTGAAACTGGGCAGCAGATGCTTGCCGATGATGCGGGTCGGCGTGGCCCCCATCAACTGCGCGGCGACGGCGAAATCCTCTTCCCGCAGGGCCAGCAGTTTGGAGCGCACAGCGCGCGCCAATCCCGGCCAATCCAGCAGGCCCAGAATGACGGTAATCCCCAAGAACACCACGATGGGTGACCAGTTGACCGGCATGGCCGCAGACAGGGCCATCCAGAGCGGCAATGAGGGGAAGGAGCGGATCACCTCAATCACGCGCTGGACACACCAATCCACCATGCCCCCGAAATAGCCCGCCATACCGCCAAGCGTAATGCCCAGAACGAAACTGATCGTCACCCCGATCAGCCCGACCGTCAGCGAGATACGCGCGCCCTGAATGATGCGGGACTGGATATCCCGGCCCAGCCGGTCGGTTCCCAGAAAGAAGAACTGACCCCCGGCGGCCGGACAGACCAGGTGGAAATTGCTTTCAAACAGACCCCAGAATTCATAGGTCGACCCGGCATAATCATCACTGGTGCACAGAAAGCGCAGTTTCTGAGGGTTGCTGGTATCTTCCGTATAGTCCCAGCGCAATTCCTCCATATTCAGTTTCACATCATAGGGATAGACATAAGGCCCGATGAGGCTGCCGTCATGAAACAGGCGCACTTCCTGCGGCGGGGCATAGATGAAATCCGTATGCCGGTGGGTGAAACTGTAGGGCGCGATCACCTCTGATATCAGGATCGAGGCATAAACCAGAATCAGATAAATCCCGCTCCACAGCGCCAGCTTATGGCGGCGGAACTTCAGCCACATCAACCGCCATTGGGAGGATAGATAATATTTCTCCTGCTCTGGCGTCAGCAGCGTTGCGGCCTGGGCATCAAACGGGGCCTGGCTGACAAAATGATCCAGCGGTTCCGACTTGCGGGCGTCTGGCGTGTTTGCAGTGCTATCGCTCATTTCGTTGCCTCCGCACCCAGGCGTATTCGGGGATCCAGCACCGCCAGCGCCAGATCAGACAGCAAATTCCCCAGCACGGTCAGCAAGGCCAACACCATCAAAAAGGACCCCGCCAGATACATATCCTGAGTCTCCAAAGCCCGCAGCAGCATCGGCCCAGTGGTTTCCAGACTCAAAACGATAGAAACAATGGCAGAGCCTGAAATGATCTCAGGCAGAATATTGCCGATATCCGCGATGAAGGGATTGAGCGCCATGCGCAAGGGATATTTAAACAGGGCCTTGCGGGGCGATACGCCCTTGGCCCGCGCGGTGACGACATATTGCTTGTGCAATTCATCCAGCAGATTAGCCCGCAAACGACGGATCATGCCCGCCGTACCCGATGTACCGATCACGATGACGGGCACCCACAGATGCTGTAACACGCTGACAAATTTTTCCCAGCTCATCGGGGCATCGCGCAATTCATCATCAACCAGCCCGCCAATCGACGCGCCGGTCCATTGATTGGCCAGATACATCAACACCAGTGCCAACAGGAAGTTGGGCGTTGCAAGCCCGATAAACCCCACCAGGGTCAAGGCATAATCGCCTGGAGAATACTGATTTACCGCCGAATACACCCCGATGGGGAAGGCCACGATGTAAACGAAAATGATGGTGACAAAGGAGACCAGAATGGTCAGGAACATGCGGTCGCCCACGACATCAGCCACCGGCAGCTCATATTCAAAGGAATAGCCCATATTGCCTTCCAGCAATATCCCCTTCATCCACAGCAGATATTGCTTCCACATCGGCTCGCCAAAACCGTAATTCTCGCGATAGAAGGCCAGAACCTCCTCACCGATCTGCTCTCCGCGATCCTGATATTCCTGAATCAGCGTGGTCAGATAGTCCCCAGGGGGCAATTGAATGATGATGAAGACCAGAATGCTGATGATCAGCAAGGTCGGTATCATCACCAGAAGGCGACGGACGATGTAATCCAACATAATACGAACTTCCCCCAAACGCCCGCGACCGGGACCTGTCTGTTTTAAATCGACATCACCACGCCTATTCCGCCGCCTGGGCGGTTAGGGAGTCCTTGTCCCAGAAAAAATAATCCATCCCGTATAACCCAAAATGTGCGCCCGGGTCCCAATTCCACAAACCTTCGACCGGAATATTGCGCAAGCCTTTCGCCACCACGACGGGCTGCAGCACACCGGCAACCAGCCCGATGGTTGGCAATTGATCCGCGTGAAGTTGCAGCATTTCATGCCAGATTTTTGTCCGCTGCGCTTTCGTTTCCGCCAGATACCATTGCTGGCGCAGGTCCATCAGCGTGACGCCGATTTCCATATCGGGGGCATTGCCACCATTTTGATTGGTTTCAAAATATTCGCCCCATTCTGACCACTGATATTGCGCCTGGGTAACCGGAGCCAGATCATTTGGGGCCATATCAGCCGTTGCCAAACCGTTTTCGAACCCGGAATCCATCGTCATCTGGGTCTGCCCGGAAAAGATCCGGCGCTGCAAGGTTTCTTTGCTCAGCGGCTTGGTGAAAATCTTGATCCCCAATTCCCACCAGCTGTCGGTGATCAGTTCCAGAATATCGGCCTGTTCGGTGGATCCTGACGTTTCCACGATGATTTCAATCGGCTTGCCATCCGGGCCCAGACGGGCGCCTTCCCAATTGCGTTTAAGCCCCATCTGATCCAACAGGGCATTGGCCTGCTTCAAATCAAACTGGGCCCATTCGCTGCGATATTCTTGCCTGTATAGGGGGCTTTGCGGCAGCATTGTATTCTGCCCTTCCACGGCAAGCCCGAAATAGATCACGCGATTGATTTCATGCCGATTGATTCCCAAAGACAACGCGCGCCGGAACCGGACATCACGGATCAATTCCCGGAATACCGGATCCTTGACGGTCAGATTGGGCAGGATCGCCTGATGCGCACCTTTAGCAATGCGCCACAGATAGGTGTCATAGTCATGGCTGGCCTCGTTCCGCTTCAGCAATGTGACATCATCAAACCGCAGATAACGGGCCTGTAAATCCACATCCCCTGTCGCCGCCTTACCGGAAATCAGCTTCTCTTCGGTGACGTTGAAGATAACCTCGTCGATATAGGGCAATTGCAAACCGTTGCTGTCGACTTTGTAATAATACGGATTGCGGGTAAAAATGAAGCGATCCGCCGGGGCCTCGTTCTGAACGACCCAGGGCTGCAGGGTTGGCAGGTCCACCTTTTCGTATCGATAATATCGGCCATTCTTGATATGAACCGCCGCCCAGTTGCGCTGACCCGCCTCTTCCGCCGCCGTGGTCAATTCCGCCAGCGGTTGATAATTCGGGTGAAACTGGCTCAGGTAATGTTTCGGGGCATAAATCTGGTTCGGGATCGCCTGTGCCAATCCTGGCAGGAAATCCGGGTTCGGCATTGGAAAGTGATAGCGGATCGTCGTCTCGTCCAGCGCCTCAACCTGCGCCGGTTGGCCCATAACCTGTAGATAGGTCGGCGGTCCGCTGGCATACAGATCCTCGTTCAGTGCCATATCTTCCCAGAAATACAGGAAGTCTGCTGTGGTGAACGGCGCACCATCGGACCATTTATGTCCGGGCCGCAAATGCAGCGTAAAGGTCCGCCCACCATCGGTTTCCTCATAGGATTCCAGAATGTCGGGCACCAGATTGAAATCCAGATCGTATTTCACCAATCGGGCATAGCCATAGACATACATCTGCCGCGTATCTTTAGCGGATTTCATCAACATGGTCAGCGAGCCGCCCTGACGACCGGGCACCTGACCACGCGATTCCAGATCCGCCACAAAGGGCACAGCGGGCAAACGCTGTTCAACCGGCGGCAACAGCCCCACGGTAACCTTGTCCTCCAGGATGGGCGGACCGACATACTCCATCGCCTGTGCTGGCGGCACAGATAAGAACAGGGTCAGGGCGGTTGAGAGGAAAACGGATACCTTGCCCGTCATTATGCGGCACTCCTTTGCAGCGCGGCACCGTCCAGCGCCCGAACGAAATGCCCGCCCCCCAAATCATGAAATACCGGGCGGTGATCCGCATCATCGGTAAAGGGCGCTGGCCACAAGGCAGGGTTAGAGGCCTTGTCATCCATCAATTGTGCGAAATTCAGCGGGCGGTCTGGATTGGGTTCCGGTACCGCCCGCAACAGGCCCTGAGTATAGGGATGCACTGGGTTTTTGAACAACAGGTCCCGGGGCGCGATTTCCACCAGCCGCCCGCGACACATCACAGCAATACGGTCGGCGATGTAATCCACCACGGCCAGATTGTGGCTGATAAAGATATAGGTCAGACCCAGATCCCGCTGCAAATCCTTCAACAGATTTAGAATCTGTGCCTGGATTGATACATCCAGGGCGGAAACCGGTTCATCACAAATCAGGATTTCAGGATTCAGCGCCAAGGCGCGGGCAATGCCAATCCGTTGACGCTGCCCACCAGAGAAGCTGTGGGGATAGCGCTTTAAATGCCGCATATCCAGACCCACCAGATCCATCAAGGTTGCGGCCTTGCGTCGGCGTTCTTCAATCGTCCCGATCCCGTGAATGGTCAACGGCTCAGTCAGGATATCCAATACCGTCATACGGGGATTGAGGGACGAAAACGGGTCCTGGAACATGAACTGCATGGTGCGGCGGAACTTGAACAAGGCGTCGCCTTCCAGTTTCAGCAGGTCGATATCGCTCTTGCCATCATAATAAGATATCGCGCCATTATCCGGGCTTAACGCGCGCATCATGATCTTCGACAGCGTGGTCTTGCCACAGCCGCTTTCCCCGACCAGTCCCAGGCATTCTCCGCGATTGACCGTGAAGCTGACATCATCCACCGCGCGCACTGGCGTTGACGTGCCAATCAAGCCCCCTTTGCGGATCGAAAACGTCTTTGTGATCCCCGCCACAGACAGGATTGGTTTTACAGGATCGGCAACGGGACGCGCGGGGCGATCTTCATGCAGGGCGGTCGATTTCGTTTCAATCTCCCGGATCGGGATCAGTCGTTCGCCCGGTTTCATGTTGAACCGCGGCACCGCATGCAACAACGCCTTCAGATAGGGATGTTGTGGGTCGCGGAAGATATGATCCAGCGTGCCATATTCCATGACCTGTCCGTGATACATGACGACGATTTCTTCGGCCATATTGGCAACGACACCCAGATCATGGGTGATCATCAGAACCGCCATGCCCAATTCTTTTTGCAAATCGCGCATCAATTTCAGGATTTGCGCCTGGATTGTGACATCCAGCGCGGTCGTCGGCTCGTCTGCGATCAGCAGGGACGGATGACAGACCAGCGCCATCGCGATCATCGCCCGCTGGCGCAACCCGCCCGACAGTTCAAACGGATAGGTCCGCAAGGCACGGTCCGGATCGGGAAAGCCGACCATTCGCAGCATATCGCGCGACAGGTCCTGAACCTCAGCAGCGCTGCAATTGCGGTGCAGTTCCACCGCTTCCCCAATCTGATTGCCGACCGTGTGCAGGGGGGACAGAGCCGTCATCGGTTCCTGGAAGATGATTGAAATGCGCCCGCCGCGGATGCTGCGCATCGCCGCGCCATCGCGATCCAGTTTGGCGATATCGACGCTGGAATTTTCGACGCGGGGATCATTGAACACAATCGACCCGCCGGTGATGTCTGCCGCCTTGGGCAAAATCCCCATAATCGCCTGGCTGATTACAGATTTCCCCGATCCGGATTCCCCGACCAGCGCCACGGTACCACCGGGTGGCACGCGAAAGGAAACGCCCTTAACCGCCTCGACCGATCCTTCCATCATGCGAAAGCCGATGCGAAGATCTTCTACTGTCAACAAATCCCCGACCATAGCGCTTCCGCGTCCCCCTGATAGTCTTTGTTCTTAACCCGCATCCGGGGGATCATCCCCCGCGATGGGCGCCCCCAATGCATCAAAATTGTGCACTGTCGTTGGACTAACCGCAACGGGGACTTTCGAACAGACCCGCGCAACCTGTTTCACCACAGTATCAAAGCTATTCAGGTTAGAGTCGATCCGAATTACCGTGGTCCCATCAGATAATTTAAGCGTCATGACCCCATTGCCGGACCCGGATCGCGACGTGGAGAAATAGGACAAGGTGACCCCCGTCAGCTCCAACCAGGCAATTTCCTTGCTGCCTATCGGGGTGGCGACCCTGATTTCATCTTGCGACAGTTGGATTTCCGTTTTGTGGCGAAGGGCGGTTCTGACAATAAATATAACAAACAGCCCTGCAATTGCCGCCAGAATAACAATGATCGCTGAAAGAATTCTATCCAGCAGAATCAGCGGAAGCAGGGTGACCGCCAGTCCCAGAAACCCGCGTAAAAGGTCCCACAGCAACGGCGTTTTCAGATAATACAATCTGATCATATCACTATTTCCTCAAAGGCCCTGAGGGGCGGAAATCCATCCAACGCCTGAATGCTCATCGACAAACTGAACCAGGCGCGCCAGAAAATCCCAACTGTCCTGATCATGCTCCAGGTGATGGGTCAACAGTCCAACCGCTTCTGTCGCATCGGTGTCAGGCGTCGCGATCCGCCGCCTTGCCAAGGCGCCGACAAGATCGGCCAGCACGGCCTCCTCCCCCAGAAACCGGGCGTGACCAATCTTTTTCTTGGCCTTCCAGTCCAGGATATCAACATGCGTGTTCAGACCCGGCACCCTGCGATTGGGCGACCGGTCTGTGAAGGTGGAAACACCCTTCAGCCCGGCATCGGCAACACAGTCGGCAATCTTGGGTGCGATGCGGTTCCAGGGCGGCACGAATAAGGGGAAGACCTGATCCCCAAACGCATCCTGTAACAACGCCAGGGACCGGCGCAGTTCCGATACGGCCTGGGTGATATCCCGACCGGCCCCGAATTCAGCCTTTTTGCGATCTGCCGGTTCATGATTGGTATGGGCATAGCCATGGGGCAGAATTGAAACCCTGTTCATCCCCTGCATCCTGGCGATCAGCGATGGGTCCAGCCCAACCGGAATAACTGCCAATGCCAGGGGAAGGTCCTGGGCGACGGTCAACAAGTGATCCAATTCCACCGTTGCCGCGCGGGCATCATCATCCCGCCACCACAGCCGGGCCTGAACCCCGGTGCGGTGCCATAGATCCAATTCCTGACGCAAGGCATCCCAACCCGTCATCGTCCCTCTCCCCCAAGCAGATCCATCAAGGCTGCGGCGGATTGTGTGGCCCCCTGCAGGCGATAGGGGGACTGGCTTGGTCTGGGCAGGGCCAACGCCCGGTCCACTGCCTGTGCCAATCTGCCGGGCGTCAGGTCCTGTTCCGGCAGACAGATCACCCGCCCAGCAGCCGCCAACAGAGCCGCGCGCATGGGCTGTTCGGTTTCCTTACCCCCTGGCCCGGCAAAGGGAACCAGCACTGATGGACAGCCCGTCACCGCCAGATCCGCAACCGTGTTATACCCGGCCTGACTGATCGACAGGGAAGCCCCGGCCAACAGGGATGTGAAATCGTGGCGCGCCGCTTCCACTATAATCCCATTTGGCAGCACATCCAGAACCGCCCGATCCTCTGGCGGCAGATTGGGACCGATTAATATGCGCCATGTCCGATCTGCCAGACGCGACAGGGGTCGCGCCGCCACCGCCGCCCGGATTAAGGCCCCGCCCACTGCCCCCCCGCCACAGGAAACGATAACCTCCCCCGCTTGCTCAAGATTGGGACGATCTGAAATTGGCATCGGGGGTGGGGGAGAAACGATGCCGGTATAGATCAGCCGATCTGCAACAACAGCCGCCGCCGGGAAGCTGTCGACCAGTTGTGCAAAGCCCGGATCCCCGTGCACCAAAACCGTGTCAAAAAGCAACCGGGTTAATTCCGCAATCTGGGCGACTTTTGAAAGATCGGATCGCGCCACCAGGATATCCCGCACCGATACGACGGTTCGCGCGCCCATTGTCCGGGCCTGCTGAACCAGTGGGACCAATTCAAACCGAAAGGCGCGTCGCGCGAAGGGAAAACCTTCCACCAGCAAGATATCGGGCTGGCTGGTTTCAAGCGCCGCCAGGCTGGCCGCCAACCGCCGCGCCCGCCAGGCATCATCAACGACCTGACCCGTATCCGCATCAACCACGGCGGAAAACGCCGCATCCGCCGACCGTGCCGAGGGCAATTGCACCCGCGTCAAACCTGGGGGCGTGTCACATTCCAGGGCGGGAACGCCCCCCTCCATCAAGGTGACATCAAATCCAACATCAACACAGGCCAAGGCGATCCGCTCAGCGCGAATGCGATGCCCAATACCCAACATATGTTGCACATGAAACAGCAGCCGGGGCTTATCGTTCATGATCCCCCCTGTGTGGTTGCGCCCAACGGGGCATTCAACTGCAAAACATGGGGTATGCCCTTGGCATCCAAGGTGAACAGATGAACCGCATCCCAGCGTAATTTGTCCGGAATTTTACCGGTCATATCCCATCCCGCCGCCCAGGCATAAATCGCCCGGATAACCCCCTTATGGGTGATCGCCAGCACGTCCTCTCCCGCCTGGACCCAGCGTTGCAGCAAGGGGGCAAGGCGGGCCTGAACCATGCGGGGGCTCTCCCCACCAGGGGCACAGAAATCCAGTCCCCGTGCCTCATTCAGGCGCATCTCCTCCCCCAATTCCTGACGCAGATCGGACAGAATGCGCCCTTCCCATTCCCCATAGCTGATTTCAGTCAGTTCCGGCGCGGTGGCCCATGGGCCATCACCAAAAACAATCTGGGCGGTTTGCTGGGCGCGCGCCATCGGGCTGCAATACCGTTGAAATGACATCATCGCAGGCGGCACTCTATATCCAGACACACGCGCCCGCCCTGCCAGGCTCAGATGGGTATCGATGCGGCCCTGCAATCTTTTTTCCGTGTTCCAGTCGGTCGGGCCATGGCGGATCAGGGCAAGGTGTATTGTCATGGTCAGCGCCCCTGAATCAAGGGAGTCAGGGTGTTATGCAACATCCGCGCGGCGCTGGATATATCATGCTGCGCCTGTATATGGGCGCGCGCTGCAAACACCATTTCCCCCCGTCGTATCGGGTCCGCCAACAGTGTTTCGACCGCACTTGCCAAAGCCAGTGCGTCGCCTTCCGGGGTCAGCAATCCTGTTTCCCCGTCCCGCACCATTGCGCGCACCCCTGGACGATCCCCCATCACCACCGGCAAACCCGCAGCCTGTGCTTCCAGCGGGGCCATGCCGAACGCCTCCCCCACAGCGGGCCACACATACAGATCACACGCGGCATTCAACTGGCGCAATGCCCGGGCCTCCAGCATGCCTGCAAAGCAGATGCGATCATCACCGGCAAAGGCCGCTGCAATCTCCGCTCTCGCGGGGCCATTGCCGACCAGAATCAGGCGTAAATTCGCGGGACCAAGCTGTCGCATGACCTTAGACAGCACCAAGAAGGACTGTTTCTTGTCCCCTTCCCGCATCATGCCCGTCGCAATCAACCAGGGCACGTCCAATGGCAGGGACAGACGCGCCGCCCAGGCCGCGCGATGGTCAACCCGATGGGCAAAGGGCGCGCCTTCCAGCTTTGTATCCAGAAAGGGTGGCAACGCAACCTGATCCGCACTGGACCGCAAACAGGGGGCGACCCCCGCAAAGTCCTTTGGGTTGGGCTGTAAAACCAGCGCCGCCTGATTGAGTGCATCCAGGCTGAGTCGATATCCCCGCGCCCAGGGTCCAGACCCTTTCGCAGGGGCAACGCTGGCTTCGGCAACCACATAGGGGATGTTCAGCGCGCGACTGACGGCGGGGCCCAATAAATCCGGGGCCTTGTGATACAGGTGATAGGTGAACCAGATATCAGGGGGGTTCTGGCCATAACGCGCCAGAAGCTTAGGGATCAGCCGCGCCGCGCGCGCTTCAATCTGCTGTTGTCGTGTGACATTTCCATCGGCGTTGCGACTGCGCAGACTGCTGGCCAGATCAACCTGAAACCCTGCCTGCCGCAGGGCGCGCATCAGCAATCTGGCAAAGCGCCGGTCGCCCGATGGGGTAACATGGCCGGGCGGTTTCAGCGGGACATAAAAGGCCACATTTGCAAGGGGCAGCTCATCAGTCATCGGGCCGGTCTTCCGGTTGCAAGCCAAAGCGCCGGGCCAGAATATCCAATTCATGGGCGGCATTAAAAGACTCGCGCACCCGTTCCGCGCCAGCCTGAGCCAATGTCTGTCGCAGGGTTTGATCCCGGATCAGCCTTTCCAAAGCCGCCGACAGGGCCGCTGAATCTCCCGGCGGCACCAGCAGGCCGGTCTTCTGCTGTTCGATCAATTCTGGAATGGCCGATACTTCGGTCGCGACCACCGCCACGCCCTGACTTTGCGCCTCCATCAACACATTGGGCAGGCCATCCCGATCCCCGTCTTTGGCAATCTTGCTGGCCAGCACAAAAATATCTGCCTGACGCAAGGCTTCCAATACGGCTGTCTGGGGCTGTGGCCCGCGCCATTCAATGCGGTCGTATAAGTGCTGGTCCACCGCCTGTTGCTTCAGGGATGCCAGCAATTTCCCACCGCCGATATGGACAAGCCGCCAATCCAGCTCTTTCGGGATCAGGGACAGGGCGGTCAGTAAGTCGCCAAATCCCTTTTTGGGCACCGCACGACCCACCGACAACAGAATAACCGGTCCCGGCACCGATTGTGGCTTTCGGTCCAGCAGGGGAAACCTGTTCAAATCGATGCCATGATATTGCAGGGCGACGCGATCCGGGTATGGGGCCAGTTTGCGCAAATGCTCTGCCCCGCTGGCGGTGCAGGTCACCAGCCAGTCACACTGAGCTAGCTTTTCACGGATTTCCCAATCGGGGGAGGTCCAGATATCCTTGGCATGGGCGGACCCGCTATAGGGCAATTGACGCATTATTGCGGCATAGCGCGTGACGGAGGCTGGTGTGTGCAGGAAATGAAAATGCAACCGCACCACATCCTGCGGCAGTTCGGCTGCCAAAACACAGGCCTGACCGAAGCGGCGCAGGCGATTGCGCGTTCTATCCCGTTTGAGATCAGCACTAAACGCGGCCCAGGCATCCCTGTAACCGGGTAGCTTCCGCGCCTTGCGCCATCCCCGCCAGACCCGCAAGGGCTGTGAATGCAGATATTCCGGCAGATAGGAAACAGGTGCCCGAATTTCCGCATGGACCGGATGGGTCGCCGTATCTGTGGGGTGGCGCAGCGATATCAGGCGGATATCCAAACCACGTCGCTCCAGGCCCAAAATCTCTTGCGCGATAAAGGTTTCCGAAAGTCGGGGATAACCCTTCAGAACAAAAGCAACAGGACCTTTCATGGATGTTTAGGCTCTTTTTTCTGCCAAAGTGAGGGCACGTCTGGGCCGTTCAATCCATCGGCGGGCCAGACGATCCACATTTTCCAATCCATCCATCAGGCCAGGCACGACAACCTGTGACGGTTTAGGCTGCTGCGGCAAATGGCGCAGGGCCGTGATCATTGCGCTTATATCCGTCTGCTCGCCCGTGCTTAACATCGACACCAGGTTCAGTTCCTGAAACCGTTTTGCCCGAATAAACTGTTCCCGCCGGGGCACGGTACGCGGGACAATCAAGGCACGCTTATCAAAGCTCATAATCTCACAGAAGGTATTGTAGCCGCCCATCGCAACAACACCGACCGCTTCCGACATCAGGCTTTCCATGTGGGCGTCAAAGGTAATGACCTCGACATCGTCCAATACAGTTGCCCGTTCGATGAAATAGGCTTGGGTTTCCGACGGCATGAAAGGACCCAGCACGATCAGCGCGGGATAAGGCTGTTGGCGATCTACCTCATAGGCACGGATCACCCAATCGACCATCACTTCACCATCGCCACCGCCGCCGGGGGTGACCAGGATATAGGGACTGTCAATCTTTGCAGGCTGGGACAAGTTGCCATCGCTGGAAACCTCCCGCCGCAGATACCCGGTATAGGTCATTTTGCGGCGCACGGAATCAGGCACATTGATTCCCGCCAGCGGATCATGAATCTGCGGCAGGCCATAGACCCAGATCGCATCAAACAGGTCCTGCAGGGCGGGCATGACATTCTTGCGTTCCCATTCCGGTTCCAGCAGGTCCGGGTCATCCATTACATCGCGCAGCCCAAGGACCGTCGGCACCCCCCGATCCCGCATAACATGCAGCGTCTCTTCCACCTCTCCCCGCAGGCCCAGCGGTTCCTTGTCGACGATAAACAGGTCGGGATCGAACATGCTGGCCGTGTGGCGGATGATGGATTCCCGCAGCGCCAGAGTATCTTCAATGTCGATATGCAGTTGCAGCGGGGTGTAGTCGCCATTGCGCAGCTTGATCACACCCGGAACCCGCACAAAATCAACGCGGCTGCGAAAATCAAAGCTGCCGATGATCGATGATCCCGTCAGGATCAGGACCGTGACATCCTTGTTCTTTTCCACCAGATGATGCGCGATGGCACGACAACGGCGCAAATGGCCCAGCCCAAAAGTATCGTGGGAATAGATCAGAACGCGGGCATTATCCCCGCGACCGGTTCGTGTATAGCCTTCCATCCTGCCTCTCCCAAACCTATCGACCCCCAATAGGCCCTATTCGACGTTTCCGCCAGCGCGCGGGAACGCGCAGTTTCTGGCACGAGAAGGCAGCACAAAATCCATGCTGTTCCCAAACACGTGCTTAACTATGGCATAGAATTCTGATTTTTGAAAATGACTCATCAGCGACCGAATGTGAGGTAAAATCCGCTAGTCGGAAGTTTCATGAGGATGTGACACTTCAGCATCGACAACTTCAACATCCGTACTGTCGCCGTCATCAGACAATAAATGCTTACGGGGGGGCGGGCGCTTTTGCTTTGGTTTTTCAGGTTCATTTAAGGCATTGGCATTGGATTCCTGAAACGCCCGACTGACATATTGCAGGCCGGAAGAATTGCGCAGGAACTTACCATTGGCGCGCTGCAATTCACGCAGCAGCTCGCGCCCGACAATGCCGCCATCGCCTTTGATCTTGTCGCGGACCACTGCTTTCAAAATGCGCAGATGTTCCTCAATCAGGTCGCAACACGCATCGGACCGATCCAGATTGTGCAGGGTCAGGTCAAACAAAGACCGCGCAACCTGGGTCACCAGCGGATAGCCAAATGTCCCCCCCTGACCCCGCATTTCATGGGCCAGAAAGTTAATGGCGTTGAAGGGACGGCGGCGATCGGCCGTGTCTGACCGACGACAGGCCGTAAGAGCGCTTTCGATCTGTTTGATGAAATCCAGTGTCCAGTCGCGGAAATCTTCAGACCAGCTGTCCATTTCCCGCTGCATCGCGACGATTTGTTCGACATTGATTTCAGCAGATGCAAAGCGGCGGCGCATGTCCGGGGGTGGATCATAGAAGGTGACGCCCTTTGCCTGATCAGACTCTTCGGCATCACGGCGTTCTTCCGCGCTTAATGTTTCACGGCGGCGACGATCCGGACCAAAGAAATTGCCGATCCGGACATAGCGTCTTTTATCTTTCAGGGCCGCCATCAGATGCACGGCGACAGATTGCGCCGAAAATGGCTTGCTGAGAAATTCCGTCACCCCAAGCTCTCTGGCCAACTGGACACGGGCCGGATCGGAAAACGCTGTGATCATGACAAAGGGCATGAAGCGGTTCGGGGATTCCTTGTGTTTGCGTACCCAACGCAACAGCATGGCCCCATCGACAGGATGCATCACCCAGTCAGACAGAATAGCGTCCACCCGCCCGGCACCTGCGGCCGATGGGTCCCGCGCCATGGTGCGTAGTAATTCAATCGCTTCCGCGCCATTGGACGCGCGCAGAATGTTGCCCACCCCAAATGTCCGCAGCACCGAAGACAACAGGCTCCGGATTTGCAGTTGATCCTCAACGATTAGAATAGTGCTGTAGTTCAATACGCTCATGTCGATCCCAGATAGAAGCCGCCGTCAGGAGTGATCACCCCGGCAACCGGTCAAGCTGATTTCTGTTCAGCCCGTTTCTTTTCAGCCAGCAAACACAGCCAATCATGGCCGATTGTCGCCGCCGCAATCGCCGTAATCTCTGCATGGTCATAGGCCGGCGCGACTTCCACAACATCGGCCCCAACCCAGTTGATTGCGCCCAGACCACGCACAATTTCAAGCCCCTGCGCACTGGAAAGCCCCCCTGCGACGGGCGTTCCGGTGCCTGGCGCGAAGGCCGGGTCCAGACAATCAATATCAAACGTCATATAGGCAGGTCCATCGCTTCCCACCACCGCCAATGTACGATCAATAACAGCCTGAACGCCATTCTTGTGAATCCAGGGCGCATTCATTTCGACATAGCCATAGTCATCGTCATTCCATGTTCGAAGCCCGATCTGGACCGATTTTTCCGGAATAACCAGGCCTTCTGTCGCCGCGCGGGCGAACATCGAGCCATGGTCCAGCCGCACACCATCATCGGGCCAGGTATCGCAATGGGCATCGAAATGGATCAGCCGGATCGGGCCATATTTTTCGGCATAAGCCCGCAGGATCGGATAGGTGACAAAATGGTCGCCCCCAAGGCCCAGGGTTTTGGTCCCTGTCTCCAGGATAGCCCTGAAATCCGCTGTAATGACATCAGGCGCATCCTTGCCATAGCCGGAGTCAAAATAAACATCCCCCCAATCGGCAACCGCCAATGTGTCAAACGGATCAAAGCCGAATGGAAATGCTTTTAGCTCCGACAATTGCACAGATGCCGCACGCACGGCGCGAGGGCCAAGGCGTGCGCCCGGGCGATAGGTTGTCGCCAGATCGAAGGGAATACCCACAACAGCAACATCCGCAGCCCCCAGGTCGCGCGTATACTTCCGACGCAAAAAACTTGTTGCCCCGGAATATGTTGCATCATGACCGCGTCCGATCAGGCTTTCCGCCCGAAACGCCTGATCACCGTCAACATCGCCTGCATGCATCGACATTCCAAACGCTCCCCATAACGACCCGATTAAATACCGAGTTTGGGGGGGCGATTCCAATTCGGCAAGGCTATGTATGCACGACATCACAATAAAGTTTACGAAAGGAGATTGTTTGCACTGCGATGAAACAATATGTTGCATTGCGTCAAAGGCCGACACATCTGTGGCCCTATTCGTGGTTTTATTGAGAAATGGGAGGATCGCGCCATGCGCGTTAAGCACACCATCGCAGCCATTGCGACCCTTATTGTATTATCCGGTTGCGACGATGCGCAAACCGATGCTCAGCAAGGGGCTGCCCCACCTCCCCCAACCGTGACCGTGGCAACCCCACTGGTAAAGGAATTGATCGAGTTTGATGAAGTGACCGGCCGTTTTGAAGCGGTTGAGGATGTCATCATTCGCGCCCGCGTGACGGGCTATGTCGATAGCATTAATTTCAATGATGGACAGATGGTCGAGGCAGGCCAGGTCCTGTTCACCATCGACCCCCGTACCTATCAGGCCGATGTCGCCGGGGCGCGCGCTGATCTGATCGCGGCGGAAACGTCCCAGAAGCTTGCCGCATCGGAACTGGCGCGGCTGAGCAAGTTGACCAGCGGGCGCACGGTGACTGAATCGGCGCTGGACACCGCCCGGCAGGAAAAGGATTCCGCCGACGCCAATGTCGCCGCTGCCCGCGCCACTCTGGCCCGCGCCCAATTGAATGTGGATTTCTCTACCGTCAAGTCGCCTGTTACAGGACGTATTTCAAACAGCAACGTAGATGTTGGTGACCTTGTTCTGGGGGATGCGAATCCAACAGAACTAACCCGTGTGGTGTCTTTGGACCCGATGCATTTCGTATTTGATCTCAGCGAGCGGGACTATCTGGGATACCAGCGCATGCGAGCAACCGAAGAAGTTACGAATGGGCAGAGTTCTGAAGTAAAGGTGCAGTTGAACCTGTCCGATGAAACTGACTGGGCACGCGAGGGTACAATTGATTTCGTTGACAATGTCGTGGACAAAGGCACGGGCACGATTCGTCTGCGCGCCGTCGTCCCCAATACAGATGATGTCTTGACGCCCGGTTTGTTCGGACGACTGCGCCTGCCGAACTCGCCACGCTATAAGGCGATTTTAGTGCCGGATTCCGCCATTATGAGCGATCAGGCACAGAAACTGCTGTTGGCGGTCAAAGCCGATGGGACGGTAGAGTCCAAACCCGTGGTTCTGGGTCCCCGCGAATATGGTCTGCGCATTATTCGCTCAGGCATTGAACCAACAGACAAAATCATAATTAACGGGCTGCAAAAAGCGCGTCCTGGGCAACCAGTCACCCCGCAGGATGGCGAGATTACAGTAGTCACCGATAAGCAATAAGGCGTGAAGTTATGAAATTTTCCCACTTTTTTATCGAACGCCCGATCTTTGCATCGGTCTTGTCCATTGTCATTGTGGTGTTGGGAGGAATTTCTTTTTTCAGCCTGCCCATTGCGCAATATCCTGAAGTTGCGCCCCCCACCATCCAGGTTTCGGCCACCTATCCCGGGGCATCCGCGGAAACTGTCGCAGAAACCGTCGCCTCCCCGATCGAGCAGGAAATCAACGGCGTTGATAATATGCTCTACATCAATTCACAATCGACCGGGGATGGGGGTGTAACGATCACTGTCACATTCGCGTTAGGGACGGATCTGGATGCAGCCCAGGTTCTGGTGCAGAACCGGGTCGCCATCGCCGAACCGCGTCTGCCAGAGCCGGTGCGCGCTCTGGGGGTCACAACCCGCAAGAATTCACCGGATATCATGCTGGTGGCCCATTTGTTGTCACCAGACGATTCACTGGATCATCTTTATGTCTCCAACTACGCCTATTTGAAGGTTAAGGATGAAATCGCCCGTCTGGATGGCGTTGGGGACGTCCGGGTGTTTGGCGCGCGGGAATATTCCATGCGGGTCTGGCTGGACCCGCAGCGCATGGCCGAATTGGGCCTGATCGTCGATGACGTCACTGCCTCCCTGCAGCAACAGAATGTTCAGGTCGCCGCTGGCGTGATCGGGCAGGAGCCGATGTCAGACAACATTGATCTGCGCCTGAATGTCGAAGCCAAAGGCCGATTGGCCAAGCCAGAGGAATTTGAACAGATCATCGTCAAGCGCGGCGACGATGGCAGCATCACCCGCCTGCGTGATATTGCCCGGGTGGAGTTGAGTGGTTATGACTATTCCTCCAACTCCTATCTGGATGGTAAAGAAGCAGCGGCCATTTTGGTATTCCAAAGCCCAGGCAGCAATGCCCTAGAGACATCCGATGCCGTCCTGGCACGCCTGGAAGAGTTGAAAAAAGATTTTCCACCTGGTCTTGACTACCGCGCCGTCTACAATCCGACTGAATTCATTCAACAGTCGGTTGATGCCGTGCTGCAAACCATTTTGGAAGCCATCGCCCTGGTGGTGGTCGTCATCATCCTGTTCCTGAAGACCTGGCGCGCAGCAATTATTCCCATTGTCGCCATTCCGATTTCTCTGATCGGAACATTCCTGATCATGGCTGCTGTTGGTTTCTCGCTGAACAATCTGACGCTGTTTGGATTGGTATTAGCCATTGGCATTGTCGTCGATGACGCCATTGTCGTGGTGGAGAATGTTGAGCGGAATCTGCGCAAAGGCATGACGCCGCGTCAGGCAGCGCACCGTACGATGGACGAGGTCAGCACGGCCTTGATCGCAATTTCACTGGTGTTGTTGGCAGTGTTTATTCCGACCGCCTTCGTGACGGGTATCGCCGGGCAGTTTTACCGGCAATTTGCTGTCACGATTGCCGCTTCGACGGTGATTTCACTGATAATCTCGCTGACATTGTCGCCAGCGCTGGCGGCCATGTTGTTGCGCAAGCACGAAGCGGACGAAAAGCACTCGCTGCTGATGCGTCCGATCCATGCTTTCTTCCGTGGGTTTGATCGCAGTTTTGACGCCTTGTCCAGCGGCTATGGCGGGGCGGTGAAACGATTGGTGCGCCTGCCTTTGATCGTATTGGTCGTCTATGGCGGCTTGATCTATGTTGCCGCGGATACCTTCATGAAGACACCAACCGGCTTTGTGCCCGAAATTGACCAGGGGTATTTCATCACTGTGATTCAAGGGCCACCAGGTGCCTCTTTGGATCGAACAGATAAAATCGTGACCCCCCTTGCGGAAAAGATCAAAGCGATTGAAGGGGTCGGCAATGTTGTCGCCCTGACCGGCATTGACGGGGCAACATTTACGTCTGCAACGAATGCGGCAGTACTTTTCACCCCCTTGATGCCATTTGCGGAACGGGAGGAAAAAGGCATAACCGCGGACGCAATCTTTGGACAGATGTGGGGCATTGTCTCCCAGGTTCAGGAGGCGCAGATTTTTGTCGTCAAACCACCGCCCATTCGAGGAATCGGAACCGGTGGTGGCTTTAAGTTATATGTTCTGGATCGTCAGGGACGGGGGTCAGAAGCGCTGGAACAGGCGGCCTGGACTCTTGCCGGTGCAGCGGGTCAAGATCCGCAACTAACGCAAGTCTACACTTTCTTTAACACCAGCACGCCCAAGATCTATGCGGATATCGATCGCCAGAAAGCGGAAATGCTGAATGTGCCGCTGGAACGCATCTTTTCCACATTGTCGACCTTCCTTGGGTCACAATATGTCAATGATATCAACCTGTTTGGTCGATCATTCCGGGTAAAGCTGCAGGCGGATGAAGAATTTCGCGACGACGTTTCCGACATCAGCAAGCTGTGGACACGAAATCTGGATGGCGGGATGGTGCCCATTGGCACCATTGCGTCGTTTGAGAACCGCACAGGCCCCTATCGCGTGCCTCGGTTTAACCTGGCCCCCGGTGCCGCCGTTCAGGGGTCGACCGTACCGGGCGTTTCCACGGGCGAGGCCATTGTGAAGATGGAAGCCCTGGCAGATAAGGTTCTGCCTGATGGTTTCACCTATCAATGGACGGATATCGCCTACCAGGAGAAACAGGCCGGCAATACAGCGATTTATGTTTTTGGCGCGGCAGTCCTGTTCGTATTCCTGCTGTTGGCCGCCCAGTATGAAAGCTGGCTGCTGCCCCTGGCGGTAATTCTGATTGTGCCTATGTGTCTGTTAGCAGCCATGTTGGGCGTCAATTATCGCGGCTATTCAAACGATATTCTAGTCCAGGTCGGACTGATCGTTCTGGTCGCCCTGGCAGCGAAGAACGCGATCCTGATCGTAGAATTCGCCCGTCAGGCCGAAGAAGAGGGTATGAGCCGCTTTGACGCCGCCGTGGAAGCCGCTAAAACCCGATTGCGCCCGATCGTGATGACCTCTTTAGCCTTCATTCTGGGGGTCACGCCCCTGGTGATAGCAACCGGGGCCGGGGCGGAGATGCGTCAGGTTCTGGGAACGGCCGTGTTTTCCGGCATGATCGGGGTTACAATCTTTGGCCTTATCTTCACACCGGTCTTCTATACAATCTGTCAGAAATTCGCCGGCAAACCCCGCGAACCCTATGAGGACCCGAAGACTGAGGCTTGAGTGCCGGGTAAATCTCGGCTACGACCCGCGTTATGAGCACAGTCAATGCATCCCTCCGCCCGAAAACCTCTCCGGGCAAAGTCGGCTTCGTCAGTTTAGGCTGTCCGAAGGCGCTGGTGGATTCTGAACGAATTCTGACCAGCTTGCGGGCGGAAGGGTATGACCTATCCCCGTCCTATGAAGGGGCGGATGTGGTCGTGGTCAATACCTGCGGCTTCCTGGACAGCGCCAAGGCGGAATCCCTGGAAGCGATTGGGGAGGCTCTGTCGGAAAACGGGCGTGTCGTGGTCACCGGCTGTATGGGTAAAGACGAGGCCGCGATCCGCGCCGTGCATCCCAATGTGCTGGCCGTCACCGGCCCTCAGCAATATGAACAGGTGGTCAATGCCATCCACGATGTGCTGCCGCCGCTGCAGGATGCGAAATTCGACCTGATGCCGCCCCAGGGGATCAAGCTGACGCCGCGTCATTACGCCTATCTGAAAATCTCTGAAGGCTGTAATCACAGCTGTAAATTCTGCATCATCCCGTCGATGCGCGGCAAGCTGGTCAGCCGTCCTGCGGCAAAAGTCCTGTATGAGGCGGAACGCCTGGTAAAGGCCGGGGTGAAAGAACTGCTGATCATCAGCCAGGATACATCCGCCTATGGTGTCGATTTAAAACACGAAACCAGCCGCTGGAATGGGAAGGAAGTCCGCGCCCATATTCAGGATCTGGCGCGCGAACTGGGGTCTCTGGGGGCCTGGGTTCGGCTGCACTATGTCTATCCCTATCCCCATGTCGACAAATTGGTGCCGTTGATGGCCGACGGATTGGTCCTGCCCTATCTGGACATCCCGTTTCAACATGCCAGCCCCAATATCCTGAACCTGATGCGCCGCCCGGCCCATCAGGAAAAGACCATGACGCGGATCAATGCCTGGCGGGCGATCTGTCCCGACATCACCCTGCGATCCACCTTTATTGTCGGCTTCCCCGGCGAGACGGATGCGGATTTTGATTTTCTGCTGGACTGGCTGAAAGAAGCGCAACTGGATCGCGTCGGCTGTTTCAAATACGAAAATGTCGACGGCGCCGCCGCCAATGATTTGCCGGACCATGTTCCTGAAGATGTGAAAGAGGACCGCTGGCACCGCTTTATGGCCGCCCAGGCGGAAATCAGCGCCGCGAAATTACAGAAAAAGATCGGCCTGGAAATGCAGGTCCTGGTCGATCAGGCGCAGGGCGACGACGGCTATACCACCGCCCGCAGCACCGCCGATGCCCCGGAAATCGACGGCAATGTCCATATCGAAGGCCCCGGCGCGGAAACCCTGCAGCCCGGCGATCTGGTTACCGTTCAGATCACGGACGCTGACGACTATGATCTGTATGGCGAAGTGATCCTGAAGTAACCCGTTGTGCAACCCGCACATTAACGATTGGCCTGGGTCGAATCGTGCGATAGTGATTGTTACATATTTGTGACAACGCCCCCTGATTTGAAGAAGCCTGTGTTCATTCAGCCAGCATCAGTGCAACAGATCGCGGCCCTGCCCTATGTTTCCGTAGGCGGGCAGACGCAAATTCTTTTGATAACCTCGCGGGAGCGGGGACGCTGGATTCTGCCAAAAGGATGGCCGGTCAAAGGCCTGTCCTATTCAGACGCCGCCGCACGCGAAGCGGAGGAAGAGGCCGGCGTGATCGGACCTGTTTCGGCGGAACCCTTTGGGCATTTCGACTATCAGAAGCGCATGTCCAAGGGCTATGAAGTGCGCTGTTCCGTCCTGGTTTATCCGTTACACGTGATCGAACATCGGCTGGAATGGAAAGAACGTGGCGATCGGCAAATGCGCTGGTGCACCCTGTCAGAAGCTGCCGGTCAGGTCGACGATGCCGGATTGTGTCATTTACTACAGTCTGCCCAGCGGACTTTTCCCACGGTGCCATGGACCCTTTAAAACAATCCCTGGATAAAGACCTGGAAAAGATCGTCCATGTCGAGGCCGCTGCACGGTCTCTGTCAGGACGCCTGACGGCCCCGTCGCTGGCGCTGTTGTTTCTGGGGTTTTCAGGCTTGCTGGCTCTGGTCATATCCGGTTTCGGCAATAATGCGACACTGATCGTCTTTGCCGCCATTCTGGGGGCCTATATGGCGCTGAATATTGGCGCGAATGACGTTGCCAATAATGTCGGCCCGGCAGTTGGTGCGCGCGCCATGACACTGGTATGGGCCCTGGTGATCGCAGCCATTTGCGAAAGCGCCGGTGCCCTGCTGGCTGGGGGCGATGTCGTTTCGACGATCGCCAAAGGCATAATCGACCCGACCCAGGTTTCAGAGCCACAGACATTCATATGGGCGATGATGTCATCCCTGATGGCGGCTGCAATTTGGGTTAATCTGGCGACCTGGATCGGGGCACCGGTATCAACGACCCATGCCGTGGTCGGGGGCGTCATGGGGGCAGGCATAGCGGCGGTTGGTATTTCCCTGATTCAATGGGGAACCCTGGGGGCGATTGCTGCCAGTTGGGTTATTTCGCCCATATTGGGCGGCGTGATTGCAGCCCTGTTTCTAGCCTTCATTAAGGTCTATGTGATCTATCATGATGACAAGATCGCAGCGGCGCGTCGTTGGATCCCGCTTCTGGTCGCCATCATGGCTGGATCGTTTTTCGGATATCTGGTGCTAAAGGGATTATCCCATATCTGGAAACCCAGCGGTCTGGTTATTCTGACCCTGTCAGGCGTGGTTTTCCTGATCTGTTGGGCGGTAATGAACCCTATAATCCGCCGTCAATCCAGGGGCATGGAAAACCGCAATCAGTCCTTGCGTGCCTTATTTCGCTTCCCGCTGATCTGTTCTGCGGCGCTGCTGTCCTTTGCCCATGGTGCAAACGATGTCGCCAATGCCATTGGCCCGCTGGCGGCGATCCTGCACAGCCTGCAAGACGGGAAGATCGCCGCGACGGTCACCGTGCCGATCTGGGTCATGCTGATCGGTGCCTTTGGAATCAGTTTGGGGTTGTTTCTGTATGGGCCGAAACTGATCCGCATGGTTGGCGCGCGCATTACCAAGATGAACCCGATGCGCGCCTTCTGTGTCGCCTTGTCCGCCGCGATCACGGTGATCCTTGCCTCCTGGCTGGGCCTGCCGGTCAGTTCCACGCATATCGCGGTCGGCGCCGTCTTCGGTGTCGGCTTCTTTCGGGAATTCTATACCAGCCGCCAGCGGGTGATCCGCAAGGCGGAGCGTCGTTTACAAACCGATGCTGCCTGGGCAGGCGCAGAGCGTCGCGGGGCCAAATCCCTGCCCCGGATGGTGCCGGAGGAGATTGCCCATCGCAAACTGGTGCGACGGTCCCATTTCCTGACCATTATTGCCGCCTGGTTGATCACGGTTCCTGCGTCGGCGCTGTTGTCCGCCGGGATTTTCCTGATCGTGCAATCGGTCATGAACGTTGGCTCTTGAGTTTAAGGCTTTTTCGCACCACCCGGGGGCTTGCTGTCGGCTGAGGTCGCGTCCTTACCTTCGATATCTGACGCCCGACGTTTCAGGGAGCCGTCCCCGACAGGCGGCCGACGTCGACGGTCCGGGCCGGCAAAACCCGGCGCCTTAACAAAGCTTCGGGGTCGCTTAACAATTTCCTGAAGGCGTTGATAAACAGAATTGGCGGAAATTGGTTTTGCCAAAAATTCCGTTATTCCTGCATCGCGGGCCTCTTCAACACGATGCCGCTCTGTATGGCCTGTCAGCATTATGATGGGTATATACGGGCGGTCCGAGTCCGTCCGAATGGTCTTCGCCAGTTCCAGGCCGCTCATCGGTTCCATCATCCAATCGGCAAAGATCGCATCTGCATGGAAACTTTTCAGATGCATCAATGCTTCTTTCCCATCGCTGCATTCCGCAATACGCACGATGCCAAAAGCCAACAGTATTTCCTTCAGCAAATGACGCATCGACACATTATCATCGACGATCATGACGCTCAGGCGCTCAAAATTTTGAGCCATAGCACTCAATCCTTACCACACGAACCGGTTACAGATATCTTTATCAGAATACATCACACGTCAATGGGCTAGATTTTAACGCGACTTTCCTGCGTACCGTTGCACAATGCTGTTGATGGAGGTATCACGCGATCACTAAGTTCTTCCTGACCCTTCCGGGCAATACCTTATTTTCTTTAGGAGAGTTTTGATATGTCAGAAATGCGCTACGATGTTATCGGTATCGGAAACGCCCTTGTTGATGTTTTGGTCGAGGTCGATGACGCAGCGCTGACACGCGCCGGACTTCCCAAGGGCGGTATGTCCCTGGTGGAACGCGCCGATTCTGACAGTCTTTATGACACCCTGCCAGCCGGAGTTGAAAAATCCGGCGGGTCTTGCGGCAATACCATGGCTGGCTTTGCCGCACTGGGCGGCGTGGGGGCCTATATCGGCAAGGTCTGTGACGATCAGTTCGGTGCTGTTTTTCGCCATGATATGACCGCGATGGGCGTGGATTTCCCAACAGCCGCAGCCCCTGGCGACATGGGGACCGGTAAATGCCTGGTGTTGGTGACACCCGATGCACAGCGCACCATGGTGACCTATTTGGGGGCGGCATCAAATTTCGCTCCAGACGACGTATCCGTTTCTGCGATCCAGGCCGCCCGGGTTTTGTATCTGGAAGGATATCTGTTTGATCGCGATGCTGCCAAAGCCGCCTTCATTGCAGCGGCCAAAGCCGCCCATGCCGCGGGGCGCGAGGTTTCCTTGAGCTTAAGCGATGGTTTCTGCGTTGACCGTCACCGTGATGCCTTTCTGGATCTGGTGCGCAATCATGTCGATATTCTGTTCGCCAATGAGCAGGAGATTTGTTCCCTATATCAGACGGATGATTTCGATACCGCGCTGAAGACCGCAAAGCAGGATTGCAAGATTGCCTGCCTGACCCGATCTGAAAAAGGGTCTGTGATCCTGTCTGGGGACGATATGCATGTTGTTCCCGCAGAATCGGTCGCCAAGGTCGTGGATACGACAGGCGCTGGCGATCAATATGCCGCAGGATTCCTGTATGGCTATACACAAGGGTATGATCTGGCGAAATGCGCCCGGATTGGCGGGATCCTGGCAGCAGAAGTGATTTCCCACTATGGCGCGCGCCCGGAAGCGGATGTGAAAGCCCTGGTTGCGAAAACGCTGGGGGCATAAGGGCGGGGCACCATGATCGAAAACCTTATCGCGGTTCTGGCACCGGTCTTTCTGACCGCTGCCGTCGGGTATATCTGGGTCAAGGCCGGGCGCACCCTGGACAGTGACCAGTTCACCCCGATCGTGGTCTTTATCGGCAGTCCGTGTCTGGTTTTCTCCGCCCTGATAAAATCAGATATTTCCCTGATGGAGGTGTCGCAATTTGCCGGGATGGCGGTGCTGGTGCATTTTTCCGCCTTTGCTTTGGGGTTCATCGCCCTGAAACTGATGCGCCTGCCCTTGCCCCCGTTTCTTCCCGCCCTGATGTTGCCCAATACCGGGAATATGGGGCTTTCGCTGTGCCTGTTTGCCTATGGTGATGTCGGTCTGGCGCTGGGTGTTGGCTTTTTCACGGTTTCATCCGTCATTCAATTCACCATCGGGTCGTCGATTGCGGCAGGCAATATCTCCTGGAAGCGCGTGGCGACGACACCCCATATCTATGCAATCCTGCTGGCGGGGCTGTTGCTGGGCACGGAAACACAACTGCCCCTGTGGCTGGACAATACAATTTCCCTGATTGGTCAGTTTACGATCCCAATCATGCTGTTGCTGTTGGGGGTATCGCTGGCGCGCCTGACGGTTGGCAATCTGGGCCGCGCGATCATCCTGTCGGTAATTCGCATCGGCGGGGGGTTGATCATCGGTCTGGCCATGGTCTGGGGCTTTGACCTGCACGGCGTTCAAGCCGGGGTGATGCTGATTATGTGCACCATGCCTGTCGCGGTGTTCAATTACCTGTTCGCACAGTATTACAACAACAGCCCGGCCGAAGTGGCAGGCCTGGTGGTCGTCTCCACCGTGATGAGCTTCGTCGCCCTGCCCGTCCTGCTGTATTTTATTCTGTGAGCATCATGCGGCCGCATGAACTCCTGAATGTTGCTCTACCGCGTTAAAACAGCCACGGCTTCTAAATGCGATGACCAGGTGAACTGATCGACCGGGGTGACCTGCTGCACCTCATAGCCGCCATCCATTAACACGCCAAGATCCCGCGCCAGGGTTGCCGGATTGCAGGATACCGCAACGATTGTCTTAACAGTGCTCCAGGCCAGTCGCTCTGCCTGGGCCGCTGCGCCTGCACGAGGCGGATCAAAAATAACCGCATCGTAACGCGCCAGTTCCTGTTCGGTCAGGGGATGTTTGGCCAGATCCCGACATTCCGCCTGGACACGCAGGCCCGCTGCCGCCCGTCGCAGGGCGTCGACGGGGGCTGATTCCCCCTCAGCGGCGAAGACATTTGCCCCACCCACGGCCAGCGGCAAGGACAGACTGCCGCATCCTGCATACAGGTCGGCAATGATTTTAGCGTCTGGCGGTAATCCGGCGCGCACCAGATCGACCAGGATCGCCTCCCCCTCACGGCTGGGCTGCAGAAACGCCCCGATGGGCAGATCGACCGGCACACCGGCGATGATCAGGCGGGCGGGCCGCCTTGCTGCGACGGGTTCTGCAAATCCATCCGATTCCCAGGCAATCCGCGCGATATCATGTTTCTCTGCAAAGCTGACCAGCCGCTGCCGTTCGGCCAGGTCCGGGTCGGACGGGCGGGCCGGAATAAACATCAGGTCAAACCCGGTATCGCTGAGCGTGACCTGAATATCCCCGCCCTTTCCGAGACTGTTCATGGAGGTGGCGAGGTCTCGCAAGGCCGGTAACAGGGCGACGATTTCCGGGCGCGCAACCGGGCATTCCTGGATATCGATCAGGCGGCTTGTGCCCCGGACGTTAAACCCGATCATGGCCCTTCCGCCCGGACGCACAATTGTCAAACGCAAGCGCCGCCGCGTCCCCGGGGGCACTTCGCGCGTCTGTGCAACCAGATCTTCACTGATCCCACGGCGACTTAAGGCCTCCACCAGATGGCCGCGCTTGATGCGCGCAATCGCGCTCAGATCTAAATGCTGCAATGAACAGCCACCACATGTCGCGGCATGCTGACAGACGGGATCAACGCGGTCCGGACCGGGCGTAATAAGGTCTAGCATCTTTGCCGCCCAGCCGTCGCCCCGCTTTTCGCCGGGTGCCGCGACAACCGTATCCCCGGGCGCCGTGCCCGGTATAAACAGCGGGCCCGATGGGCCCTGAGCCACACCGTCACCCCGTGCACCGATGCTATCAATCGTGACAGTAACGGGCGGTGCAACAACGCGACTCTTAGTGCTTTTTCGTCTGGGGCGCACGGGCACAAGGCTCCTGGTATCAATTATGGGGCAGATTTATTGGCTTTTACCGCGAAGTCACCCATACTCGCCCATTCAGTTGCGGATGACAGGGGCCGAATCGCGCATACTGATACATGATTAACACGGGCAAGACAGCCCAGAAAGTCATGGGGCTGTAAAAGGGTTTTGCGGGGGGCGTTCACGGCAGATGTCACTTAATACGCTTATTGCCTTTCTGTTGGCCTTTGGGCTGTTCATCTTCGCGATCGTATCGCAGACGAACAATTATCTGATATTCGTTGACCCTTTCAGCTTTGTCATGGTCATCGGTGGCACGTTGGCGGCGACCTTTCTGGGACAGGAATACCGCTATGTCATGCTGGCCCTGCGCAGCATTTTTAGCATGTTTGCAGTCTATCGGGCCGGACGGAATGTCCTGAATCAGGATGTCGGGCGCTTGATCCAATGGGGGTATCTGGCGCAGCAGAAGGGGCTGATCGGTCTGGAGGCTGAAGTCAAGAAAGTGCAGGGGGATGAATTCCTGAGCTTCGGGGTCGAAAATCTGCTCAGTGGCTATACCGGGGAAGAATTGCGCGAAACCCTGGAAATTACCGCCGATAAGACTTTTGAGCGGAATCTGGTTCCCGCCAACATTCTGAAAGGCATGGGCGCGACGGCACCGGCCTTTGGCATGATCGGCACATTGGTTGGCTTGATCATTATGCTGTCCAGCCTGGGCGCCGATCCGAAAGATCTGGGGATCGGTCTGGCCGTCGCCTTGAATACGACCCTATACGGCGTGTTATTTGCCCGATTAATCCTGATTCCCGCCGCATCCAAATTGACCCAGCGCCAACAGATACAACGCTTTCGACACGAATTGATTACAGAAGGCCTTGTGATGCTCGCCGAACGCCGCTCACCAAGATATATTGCAGATCGAATGAATAGTTTCCTGGACCCCAACATACGTTTTGACATTGATAAGCAGGCGAAATAACAAGGCAAGGGAGGGGTGATATGGCTAAAAAGCGCAAACCTCCCGCCGGGGAAGCGCCCGACGAGGTCGAGGATTGGCTGGTCACATATGCGGATGCCATCACCCTGCTTATGGCGTTTTTCGTGATGCTGGTTTCCTTCTCGAAAGTCGATCTTCCCATGTTTGATGAGGTGAAGGCCGGAATTGCCGATAAGATCGGTGCGGGCGGCGGAGATACCCCGTTATTCGACCTGGAAGCATCGTTGAATTTTGAATTGGCGGAAGTCAGCCCGTTTCCACCCAATGCGATCAATGTTGGATTTGATAATCAGGGGGTGGTCATTGATTTCTCCAGCGGCTCCTTTTTCAAAGATGGTACGACGGAGCTGGATGAGGGTGCGATCCCGGTACTGGAGGCCATTCGGGAACAATTGCGCCAACCGCCCTATGATATCTTTAAGGTCGATGTGGAAGGGCACACATCCAACAGAACCCCACCGTCAGGGTCCATCTATCCAACCAATTGGGAGCTTTCCGCCAGTCAGGCAGCCCGCATTGTGCGCGAACTTATTGATCTGGGCGTTGAACCAAAATGGCTGACAGCAACCGGCTTTGCCGACACCCAACCCAAAGTCCCGAATCTGGATGTCGCCAAGAATCCCATCGTCGCGAACCAGCAACAGAACGAGCGCATATCACTCAGACTTCATCCATAAGACCCTAAAGCCGTGCGGTTTGTTTAAAATTGTATATACTTTTTATTTAAATGAGCCTTTATGCTGATAGAGGAACCGGTTCAGGATAGTTAGTGGGAGAATTGAGAGGTATGATCAATGGCGTTTAAGGTAAAGTTCTGGGGAGTGCGCGGGTCTATTGCCTGCCCGTCGCCACGCCATATCGGCTTTGGGGGCAACACCAGTTGTATTGAAGTCTCCGCCGGGGGGGAGCACATCATATTCGATGCGGGAACGGGTATCCGTTCGCTGGGTCAATGGATGCTGAAAAAAGATGTGAAGCACGCCCACCTGATGCTGTCCCATACCCATTGGGATCATATCAATGGTTTCCCCTTTTTCACGCCCGCCTTTCTGCCGGACCGGTCTTTTGAGATCATGGCCGGGCATGTTGAAGAAGATCAGGGCGGCATTCGGAAGGTTCTGTCGGGGCAAATGGCGCAGCCGTTTTTTCCTGTCCCCCTGGAAGCGATGCGCGGCAAATTGACGTTTTCGGATTTCAAGGCAGGCGATGTCTTCGATTTATCAGAAAATGTCCGCGTAAAAACAATGCCCCTGAACCACCCCAATGGCGCAACCGGCTATCGCATTGAACATCGCGGCAAGGCGATGTGTTACGTGACCGACACGGAACATGTGCCCGGCAAGCCGGACGAAAATGTCCTGGCCCTGATCGAGGGGGCGGATCTGGTAATCTATGACAGCACTTATACGGAGGAGGAATTTCCGGAAAAGGTGGGCTGGGGCCATTCCACATGGGAAGAAGGCATCCGACTGTGCCGTGCCGCAAATGTCCGAATGCTGGCGATTTTCCATCACGATCCCACCCATGATGATGCCTTTATGGAGGCCTTGGAAATCAAGGCGCGCGAAACCTGGTCCGGCGCGATCATCGCCCGGGAAAATATGCGAATCAATCTGCTGTAAGGGCGCACAAGGGACAGCAATCAAGCCTGACAAAACGCAGAGAGGCAGACAGAGACGATTTTCCGTTGCAAACCGGCAACAATAACCCGCAACTTTACGAAAGATAGTGGTTAACGGTCACTTTTATTGAAAAACGAATATGCATTTATGCTAAAGTATCAGCATTAAGTTATATTTTTGTTTGGATGGCGGGGGCGGTATCAGCTGCATATAATTGGACTAAGGAAGTTCGTGAAATGGACTGTCGGCATTCTTTTATTCTTTCGATTGTTGTGACCTCCATCGCCTGGGCTATTCCTTCAGGAATGGCCAGCGCCCAGCAGGTCGCACAAAACTCTCTGGATCAGCAAATCGATGAGGCTCAGCAAGGCACGCCAGCCTTAAATGACGTCAGGCAAGCGACCAGCGCCGCTATTTCAGCGATGAATGATCCAAACTGCCCGCCGGTCACTTTTGCAGATGTCCTGTCCAATCCTGACGACACCGCCTTGAATGTCTGTTATGCGCGCAAACAGATTCAGGACGGCAATGTGAAGGGCGCGCTCGCCACGCTGGAGCGGGTTCTGCTGATCGCACCAGAGGCGCTGAATGTTCGGCTGTTATATGCCATCATTCTGTATCGCCTGGACAATATGGCCGGTGCCGAACGAGAATTTCAAACTGTCGCAGAAGCGGATCTGCCGGACGATGTGCGCCAACAGGTGAATACCTACCTTGCCGACATTCAACAGCAACAACAGGCAACCAAACAATCCGTGCGGGTCAGTGTCGGCGTTTATGCCGATACCAATCGTAATGCAGCACCGGTTTCGGAAAGCCTGATGGCCTTTGGCGCACGCAGTCCGATTGCCCTGGAGCGGGATCGCCCAAACGGCGATATCGGGTTACTGACAATATTGGGATACGACTTCACCCATGATCCCGGCCTTCAGAACCAGCATGAATTCTTTGGCGGCGTCGATCTGTATGGGGACACGCTGTCAGAACAGAACAAGCTGGATATTCAGGCCCTGAACACAGATCTGGGATTCCGCTGGCGCTATCCAAGCATCACCATCGCGCCCCGGGTTTTCCTGTCCAATATGCGCATCGGCTGGAACAAGTTTTATACCTCAAAAGGTGTTGAACTGAGGCTGGATCACAAGATTCGTCTGCCCGACCCGGACGCCGCCCTGCTGGACACCTGGTTTCTGGTCTCCGGTCAGGATGAAAACTATCACAACACGCCTGATTTCCAGACCTTAACCCTGCGCAGCGGCAAGAAATCCGATGTGGAGCTGGGGGTTGGAACGCTTTTATTCCCGGATCACTATGTCTCCCTGGTCGCACAGTCTCAATATAAGAGCGGTGCCGCCGATAGCGGAAATAATGGGGCGAAGACCTTCTCATATTCCTATCAAAATGTTGAGGCGAACCATACCTGGATCCTGGAAAACGGGAAGTTTCTGGTCAGCAGCGTGATGCTGGGCACAAGACAATACAAACACCCGGACCCCTTGGTACAGAACGGGGTTCATCGGCTGGAACAGCCCTTTCGTGTTCGCATGACCTATGGGATGCCCCTATCAGAATTGATCGGGTCGGACTGGATACAGGAACAGCGCACGGAAAACGCGGAATTTCTGTCTTTTGCCGAAGAGACGACGATCTCTCTGACCGGGGAATATCGCTATCAGCGTTCCAATATCACAAACTACCAGACCGAAAATAAGCGCATCCAGCTCCTGCTGTCTCGCGCCTTTGATTTTTGAGGAAGGGATCGGCCCGATGACATATGCGACACGCCCTCTTACCGCACAGATTTGCGCCGTCGCCGCGCTGGTCCTTCTGCCCTTCGGTCCAGCCGTTTCGCAAGACCTGGTTCAGGCCGGCGTTTCCGCGGCGGTGCAAGGTCAAGTCAGTGTTGCGCGCGTCGATGCGGTCGGGCGGCAAATCGACAGTGGCGAGCCGATCTTTCTGAACGATGCCGTCACATCAGGGCCGGACTCCGGCATGCAGATCATGCTGTTGGATGAAACCGTCTTCACCATCGGTCCGGAAAGTGAAATTTCCATCGATACTTTTGTCTATGACCCCGCGACCGGACAGGGCTCTCTTGCTGCCAACATGACCAAGGGGGTGATGCGGTTCGTGACGGGGAATGTATCGTCTGGCAATCCCCAGAACATGACGATCAAATTGCCGGTCGGCACCATTGGGATTCGCGGGACCCTTGGCGATGTGGCCATCCTGACCGTGGAAGAGGCAACTGAAATTTTCCCGCAGGAGATGGAACAACAGAATCAAGGTGCCCAAGATACATCCGGTAACCCGCAACCGGTGGTCTTTGCAGCCCTTTCCGGACCGGGGCCACTGACCCAGACCGGTGCGCCGATCGGGTCCTTCACCTTTTCCTCTCCCAATGGATCTGTAGATCTAAATCGACCGGGCGGTGCCGTTCTGGCAACCCCGGGGCAACCCCCTGTGTTTTTCATCGCCCCACCTGGCGCCCTGCAACAGATCAGCGCTGGCCTGACAGCACGGGGTGGCAATCAGAGTTCTAATTCCAATAGCGGCAATGATTCTTCTGGTGATCAATCCAATACCACGGATACCAATACGGAAAGCGGCGGTACCGAGAATGCTCAGTCCCAATCCAACGTATCGAATGACACCTCCTTCAAGCAGGTAAACACAATCAGCACCACCACCACCAATACAAGCCAGTCTCAGGATGTCGCCAATACTAATGATCTGGCCGGCAACAGTCGGGGTTTCACCTATGCCGATATCGCTGCGGCATTTTCCGGGGAAAGCAGTGTCAGCGGTTCAGGCGACCTGACCGGCGCGATAATCGGCAGCTTCAGCACCAATATCAATTTTTCCGCCCGCACCGTGGATATTCAGACAGGCAACCTGACACAGGGGTCGACAAATATTGGGACCGTTATCCTGAATTCCGGAAGCGGTGTGTCCGTGAACGACTTGACCTCCAGCTTCGCCATCGGATCCAACAACAATACCGGAACCTGCGGCAGTTGCACCGGCGGTGTCACATTTACCGGAACGAATTCACTGGAACTTTCGGTCAGCCATAATGGTGGAACCGGAACAGGCAGCGCGACGCTCAGCGCCGGCATGTGATTTTGTATCACAATCACTCTTTTCTAATCTGAAAGCCGACCATGACCTGGTTTGGGAAAAAAGCACATTTCTGGGCACCGCTTCTACTGTTGATCGGTGCCCTTTTTGTGCGTGCGTCAGAGCCCAATTGGCTGGAGGGGCTGCAATTCGCGGTATTTGACGAATTGATGCGCGCCTATCCGAGAGATTACAATCCAGACGCCGATATTCCCGTCCGGATTATCGACATTGATGAGGACAGCCTGGCCGCCCAGGGTCAATGGCCGTGGTCGCGCCTAACAATTGCCCAGATGGTTCTGAATCTGCGCCAGGCCGGCGCGGCGGTTGTCGCCTTTGATATTGTGTTTTCGGAACCAGACCGCATTTCCCCGCCGAATGCCGTAAAGGAATGGTCTGTTCTTGAAGGCGCAGACGACCTGATGGAGCGGATTAAGAACCTGCCAGACTTCGATGCTGCCTTTGCCCAGTATCTGGAGGCATTGAACCCTGTGGTTCTGGGATTCGTGCTCAGCCAGGATGAACGCCTGCCCCGCACACCGGATTTCGATGGAACCTTTGCGACCAAGGGACTGAATGCGGGCGACGTGCGGCGCTTCCTGAAACCCGTATATACGGGCGCTGTCACCAATCTGCCGATCTTTGAGAAGGCCGCATCTGGCAATGGCAGCTTCAGCATGCGCCTGGAACAGGACGGCCTGGTTCGCCGCGTGCCCGTGATTTTCCAGTTAGATCCCAAAAATGGGAGCGACACGCTGCTATACCCCTCGCTGGTCGCGGAAGCTTTCCGCACGGTTCAGGGGGTTAAAACCATGATCGTCCGGGCGGCGGGAACCGACAGCACAGCGTCCCTGTTGGAACAGGGCAATGTGAATGGTCTGGCCAATATCCAGATCGGCGCAAAAACCATCCCAACCGATCCTTTTGGGCGAATCTGGTTGCATTCCACCGGCCACCGGCAAGAACGGTTTATCTCAGCAAAATCCGTGTTAGACGGCACCTTTGATCCCACCCTTGTCCAGGGAGCCATCGTCTTTGTGGGCGCCACGGCAGCGGGCCTGCTGGATTTGCGCGCAACCGCCTTGGCCTCGCAATATCCAGGGGTGGAGATTCATGCTGAAATCGCCGAACAGGTCATCAGCGATCATTTTCTGGAACGCCCCGGCACGGCGTTTTATTTTGAGTTGGGTTTTATTCTGATCCTGGGTCTGCTGTTGATCATCGCGATGCCCCGATTGGGTGCGGCCAAATCCGCGCTGTTTGGCGGGATCTGCGTCATGGGGGCCTTTGGTTTTGCCTGGATGATGTTCACCCAGCATCTACAGCTGTTCGATCCTGTGTTTCCCAGCGGCGCGACGCTGGCAATTTATCTGGCAGGAACCGTAATACTGTTCGTTCGGGAAGAATCTCAGCGACGCCAGATTCGCGGCGCTTTTGCGCATTATCTTTCCCCGGATCTGGTGCAGCAATTGGCAGAACAGCCGGAACGCCTGAAACTGGGCGGTGAAACAAAGACACTGACCTTCCTGTTTTGTGATGTTCGCGGTTTCACAACGATTTCAGAAAGCTTTAAGGGCAATCCCCAGGGGTTGACCTTGCTGATCAATCGCTTCCTGACCCCATTGACGGACTGCATTCTGGATCGACGCGGCACGATTGATAAATATATGGGCGATTGTATCATGGCGTTCTGGAATGCCCCATTGGATGTGCCGAATCACCCTAAGGACGCCTGCGAATCCGCATTATCGATGTTTGAAGCCCTGGAAGCATTGAACAAAGAGCGTGAGGCAGAAGCACAGGCGGCGGGCGACCCCTTCCTGCCGTTGAATATCGGGATTGGGGTCAATACCGGGGATTGCGTGGTCGGGAATATGGGCTCGGACCAGCGCTTTGACTATTCCGTTCTGGGGGATGCCGTCAATCTGGCCTCTCGGCTGGAGGGTCAGTCGAAAAGCTATGGCGTGGGCATCGTTCTGGGCACCGACACATGGCACGCTGTTGCGGATGATTTCGCAACACTGGAACTGGATCGAATAGCGGTGAAGGGCAAGTCCGAGGCGGTGACGATCGCAACCTGCATCGGGCGCAGCGACCTCAGACAGTCGCAGGAGTTTCTGGATCATGCCCGGCACCATGAAACGCTGCTTTCCGCCTTTCGCGCGCAGGAATGGGATCAGGCTGAATCCCTGCTAAAGGCGCTGACCGGAAAATTATCCGGCCAGATGGATGGATTTTACGCGATTTATCAGGAACGCATCGACGAATACCGCCAAAATCCCCCGCCGGCGAACTGGGATGGCGTTTATATCGCAACCAGCAAATAACCCCTGGAAATGTTTTCCAAGGTTGCGATATACAAGTCGCGATGCTGTGATAAACTGCATTCGTTATTCCAATAATCACAAAGTTGCTGCGTGAAACAGCAACTGAAGCCGGTATGGGTTAAAAATACGTTCCCATGGAACATAATTCTGACGCTGACATCGATTTAAAAGAAGACGACCGGCGCGAAGACCGGTTTGGACGCCGTGCGGGCGAAAAGATGATCCATCGTCTGGTGGAGCTTGGGATCGCGCTGTCGTCTGAAAAAGATCATGACCGCCTGATGGAAATGATTCTTTTGGAAGCCAAGAATATCTATAACGCCGATGGCGGAACGCTGTATCTGGTAACCGACGACGAAACCGGCCTGTCGTTTCAGATTATGCGCAATGACACGCTGAACATTTCCATGGGCGGTACGACGGGAAAGAAAATTCCATTTCCTCCCGTGCCTTTGTATCGGCCCGATTCATCCAAAAATATGAACAATGTTGCATCGGCTGTGTATCATCAGGCCGTGGCCAGCAATATCGTGGATGCCTATGAGGCCCAGGAATACGATTTTTCCGGCACCAAGAAATTCGATGAGACAACGGGCTATCGGTCGAAATCCTTCCTGACAGTCCCCATGATCAATACGCAGCGCGAAGTGATTGGCGTGTTGCAATTGATCAATGCACGGGACCAGACCAGCAACACCATCGCCTTTGAAACCTCGCTTCAGCCGATGATCGAGGCACTGACCAGCCAGGCAGCAGTGGCGCTGGAAAATCAAATGCTGATCCAGCAACAGCGGGCGCTGTGGAATTCCCTGATTGAGATGATCGCGGCCTCGATCGATGACAAGTCACCCTATACCGGTGGTCATTGTCAGCGTGTTCCAGAGATCACCAAACTGCTGGCCAAAGCCGCCTGCGAATCCGAAGAAGGGATCTTCGCCGGTTTCGACCTGGACGAGGACGAATGGTATGAATTGCATATCGCGGCCTGGCTGCACGATTGCGGGAAGGTCACGACGCCGGAATATGTCGTCGATAAGGCGTCCAAGCTGGAGACGATCTATAACCGCATTCACGAGGTTCGCACCCGTTTTGAGGTGATGCATCGGGATGCGGAAATCGAATGCCTGAAACGGAAGCTGGACGGAGAAGACCCCGATACCTGTGACCGGGATTTTCAATTCGCTGTGGATAAGCTGCAGGAAGAATATGCTTTCGTCGCCAATGCAAATGTTGGTGGGGAATTCATGGACGATGCCGATATTGAGCGCCTGAAAGAGATCGGGCAACGACGCTGGACCCGCTATTTCGACAAAGGGATTGGGTTGAGCCCGCCAGAGGCCATGCTGGTGGCAAAGAACCCGCCACCGCCTGCCCCGGCCCAAGAACCCCTGATCGGGGATCTGCCGGAGCACAAGACCGGCAATTATAATTTGGGCGAATTGACCAATCTGTCGATCCGGCGCGGAACCCTGACGGCGGAAGAGCGTGAGAAAATCAACGACCATATCGTCGTGACCATCAAGATGCTGGAACAACTGCCTTTCCCGAAGAAGATGCGTCGGGTTCCGGAATATGCGGGCGGTCACCACGAAAAGATGGACGGTACGGGCTATCCCAAAGGGTTGACCAAGGCGGATATGTCGATCCCCGCGCGCATTATGGCGATTGCCGATATCTTTGAGGCCCTGACGGCCGCCGACCGTCCCTATAAAAAGGCCAAGACGGTCAGCGAATCCCTGAAGATCATGAAATTCATGTGCAAGGACCAGCATATCGATGCAGATCTGTTCGACCTGTTCCTGCGCTCTGGCGTCTGGAAAACCTATGCCGATGAATTCCTGGACCCCAGCCAGGTGGACCCGGTCAATATCGAAGACTATCTGCCCAGCCCAACCATGCTGACGACCCAGAGCGCGGCGGAATAACCCTACCCCCGCCGTGCCAGTTCCGCCTCCAGCTCTGCGATGCGCATATGCAATGGCGCTACCGCTTGCTGGATTTCCGCATTGGTAAAGCGCGGCGTGATATGTTGCGGACAGTTCCATTCCAGGGCAGCGAGATCGATCAGGAAGGCCTGTTCAACCTTGGCCTTGTAATCCGGCATAGAGAGGGCCGTCAGAATTTCTGGGTCTTCGGTCACACGGGCATGGCCCATAATTTTCAGCCGCGCCCGCCTGGGATAATCCACCAGGATCAAGCTGACACGGTCATCCTGCTTCAGATTTCCGGCACTGATATACTGTCGATTGCCGCGAAAATCAGCAAAGCCCATGGTTGTTGGCGACAGCACCTTTAAGAAACCAACAGGCCCACCCCGATGCTGGACATAGGGCCATCCGGTTTCCGACACGCTGGCCATGTAAAAGCTGTCCCGTGCCTGAATGAAGGCCGTCGCATCTGCATCAAAGACATCCGGCTCAGACTCTCTTGTGCCGCGATTGGCATAGGCAGACCGGCTGCCGTGGCGCACCTGCTCAGCCTGAACAGCAGGGGTGAAGGTAAGTTTTGCATAATGGTCGCTCATGATTGCTTCTTTCCGATTGGGTTTTCGCTACAACCAAGATAACCATTGTTTTAAATGCAATTAATTCATATTATTTTACTTATTAATTCAGAATTTTGGAATAATAAATGGACCGGTTCCAGGCGCTTGAGACCTTTATCGCAGTGGCGGAAACCGGTGCCTTTAATGGGGCAGCGCAAAGACTGGGGCAATCGCCGCCCGCCGTAACACGCATTATTGCGCAATTAGAAGCCCGGTTGGGCGTAACTCTATTCCTGCGCACAACGCGGCAGGTTCGCTTGAGTGAATCCGGAGAACGGTTTTTGCACGATGCCCGCCGCGTCCTGTCAGACCTGCGCGACGCCGAAGCCTCCGTGACCGGCAGCCATGGCAGACCCCGCGGATTGTTGCGGATCACCGCACCGGTTCTGTTTGGCCGATACTATATCACCCCAATTCTTGCGGAAATGCTGGATCTGTATCCAGAGATGCGTGTGCAGGCATTACTGCTGGATCGTGTCGTCAATCTTGCGGAAGAAGGCCTAGATATTGCCATCCGGATCGGGGTACCGGAAGACTCCTCGCTAAGCGCCATTCGGGTCGGTGCGGTCCGGCCGGTTGTCTTCGCCGCGCCGGACTATCTGGCCCGGCATGGCACCCCGGCAGTGCCATCAGACCTGACAAGCCATTCCATCCTTCAGGCGGGCAATATCGAAAATGCCGCAAACTGGCCGTTTCAGAAAGAAGGAGACCGCCTTACCGTTCGGGTGACACCGAGAATGACGGTCAATGACAATCAGGCCGTCCTTGATCTGGTCCGTGCCGGCAGGGGGATTGGGCGGTTGTTATCCTATCAGGTGGCCCTGGCCCTGGACTCCGGTGCGGTTGTCCCTGTGTTGGAAGCCTTTGCCGCCCCCAGCCTGCCCATCCATATCCTGCATGGGGAGGGGCACCGCACCTCTGCAAAGCTGCGGGTGGCGGCAGACTTGCTTAGAGACCGCCTGCGCGCCAACCCAACCCTGCGACGTGCTAATCTTTAGGACAACCCTCAGACGCCGATCTTGCCGCCGCCCTGTTTTGTGATCATCACGACAGACGGGCGCGGGGGCATGCCGTCTTTGAAGTCGGGCCAGCGCGTGGCCGGATCTTCGAAAGTCGATTCCCGTTCAAACCCGGTATAGTTCTTCACACCGTCGGATGCCGGATGCTGAACCGCGACGAAGAGCGTTGCGCCATCTTCACTGAAGCAGGGGCCGCACATTTCCGCACCAATTGGCACGCGGAAGAACATTTTGCCCGTACCCCGCAAGGCGCCCTCGGTTTCCAGTGCCCAGATCCCATCAGCCGTGCCGGATTTCGCCCATGCACTGCCCTGATCGGTCGAGATCCACAAACGCCCATCCGGGTCCACGGTGCAGTTATCCGGGGAGGCGAACCAGCCATTTTCCGTGGTCTGTGAATTCCACTGTGCATTCACGTCTGGCTTTGCCGGATCCCCACAGACGACCAACAAGGACCATTTCGCCATCGTCGCGGCATGGTCCATATCCGGCGGTGTCAGTTCCACAATCTGACCAAAGCTGTTTTCCGCGCGCGGGTTCGGGCCATCCACCTGATCGGCCTTGCGCTTGGAATTGTTCGTCAGCATGACATAGACATGACCGGTTTTCGGATTGGCCTGAACATCTTCGGGCCGGTCCATTTTGGTTGCGCCCAGGGCATCTGCTGCAAGACGGGTGGAGATCAGGACATCGCCCTGATCCTTGAAGCCGTTCTCCGCCGTCAGCGGTCCCTGGCCATGGATCAAAGGCATCCAGGTCACACCGCCTTGATCATCAAATTTCGCAACATACAGGGTCCCTTCGTCCAGCAAGTCTTTATTGGCCGCATGGTCCTGCATATTGACCGTGCCCTTGGTGACGAATTTATAGAGGTAATCGAAGCGTTGATCATCACCCATATAGACAACCAGACGGCCATCCTTATTAACGATGGTTTCCGCCCCTTCGTGTTTAAACCGGCCCAAAGCCGTGCGCTTTACCGGCGTTGAGGTCGGGTCCATGACATCCACTTCAACCACCCAGCCAAAGCGGTTCACTTCATTAGGCTCTTTCGTGATGTCAAAGCGGGTGTCGAATTTACCCCAGGCATACCACTGACCCGGTGCGCCATAGCGTTTCAGGGCGGCTGCTTCCGGATGGGCGTCCAGGGCGTCCTTGCCCCAGAAATATCCGTTGAAATTCTCTTCCGCCATCAGATAGGTACCCCAGGGCGTGATGCCGCCGGCACAATTGTTGATCGTGCCCAGAACGGTCGTGCCATTGGGATCGGCCTTGGTCTGGACCCTTGCATGACCGGCAGCCGGTCCAGACAGGCGCATTGGGGTGCTGGCAGTGATGCGACGGTTCATTTTACCGTTCGTGTCCGCCTTCCATTTGCCATTGGCATCGCGCGTCACTTCAACGACCGTGCCACCATGGGCGGCCATTTCCACCTTCACCAGAGCCTCAGTCATATCGGCGAAATCTTTCTTTTCCTGATCGCCAAGACCAGGGAACATCAGTTCTTCATTGGTGTATTCATGATTGACGCACAGAACCGCGCGATCATCGCTGACCGGGATCATGCCAATGAAATCATTATTATAGCCAAATTGGCGCAACTGAGACGCTTCTGTCTGATTGGCAGGGTCGAAAGCCGGGGAATCCGGAAACAGGGCATCACCCCAGCGCAACAGAATATCTGCATCATAACCGGGTGCGACATGGTGCGTCTCATCGACACCATGGCTGATTTCATCGAAGGCGAAACTGGCATCCATCGATGCCTGACCGGGCCGGGACAGGCCTGCAATTGCAAGCGCGGTTCCGGTCATCAAGGCCCCTTTCAGGACACCCCGACGGGAATAGCGCCGCTGACTGATGCTGCCAAAGGTTTCGTTGTCTGACGGGTTGCTGGGCTTGTCTTCAGCGAATTCCATCGCCTGTTCACGGGTAAGCGTCATAGCAGATCAATTCCTTATCAATTAAGATTGGGTAAGATGCAGCCCATGGCGGATCGCGTGAAACGATGACTGGGCACTGTGTCTAAGATATTGGAACAGGATTTCCACACCGTGACTCGACCGTGAAACATCCGTGACTGGTGCCAATACTTACTGTTGATCTGATCCAAAAGTGCCCATCAACCGTACCGATGGTAGGGTAAAAAACATATAAAAGGGCTCTTAGAATGCATCACACCCGCCGCCATGTGATTATGGGTGCAGCCAGCATCGCATTGATGGCTCCGTTTTCCGGTATTTCCCGGGCCAGCCTGTCTGAGGCCGAGTTCAGCCCGCGAGATGGTGAGCTTGATTTCGATGTCTTCCGCAATGGATCCGCGATCGGTCATCACAAGATTGATCTGCAACAGGATGGCAACCGCACGACAGCCCGAATCGACATTCTTTTGGAAGTCGGGATTGGGCCGCTGGTCCTGTACCGGTATTGCCATCAGAACACCGAAATCTGGGAAGACGGATCCTTTAAATCCTTTGCCTCCAGGACCGACGATGACGGAACGCCCTATGCCGTTCAAGCCGTGCGGAATCAATCGGTCATTCGGGTAACGCGGGATCACGACCAGGATTACGACATCGATGACCTGACGGTACTGCCCACCACGTACTGGAATGAGAAGACCGTTCATTGTAACCAATTACTGGATACCCAGAAAGGGCGGCTCATGGCGGTCACCGTCAAGCCTCAGGGATGGCAGACTGTCAGGACCGCCGCAGGCATGGTCGAAGCCCAGGGATTTGCCATCAGCGGCGATATTGAATTAAACCTGTGGTATGATCGAAAGAACCAATGGACGAAGTTGAGCTTCCCCTTCAAAGGGGATGAGTTTGATTATCAGCTCGTTTGAACCTTAAAGCCTGACTCGTTACCATAGTGACGCATACAATGTACGCGTACGCATCAGCGCGCCGGGAAGGAGCAGGATGAGCAACAGGGAGCCGGGACTGATCTGGATCACCGGGGCCAGCATGGGGATCGGTGCCCATCTGGCGCGCCATGCTGCCAATCAGGGATGGAAAGTCGCAATCAGCGCCAGATCTGAAGATAAGCTGGCGGCAGTGGTGAATGAGCATCCGGGCAAAATTCACGCCTATCCATTGGATGTCCTTGACCCGCAGGCGACGACCGCTGTTGTTGAGGCAATTGAACACGATCACGGACCCATTACGATTGCCGTTCTGAATGCGGGAACCCATGCGGATATGCCCGCCAGTGCCTTTGACGCCCAGGAAGTCGCGAAAATCTATGCCCTGAACATGACCGGCATGGCGAATGGATTGGACCCGTTGCTGAAGCGGTTTCTGCCCCGGGGTGCTGGGCAGATTGCCCTGACGGCCAGCGTTGCCGGATTCCGCGGATTACCCCGCGCCGGGGCGTATTGCGCCAGTAAGGCGGGAACCATTGCTATGGCCGAGTCCCTGGCCTGTGAGATCGATCCCAAGGGCGTGAAGGTCCAGGTAATCTGTCCCGGTTTCGTGCGCACGCCGCTGACCGACAAGAATGATTTTCCGATGCCGTATCTGATGGAGCCAGAGGATGCCGCCAGTCGGATCTGGGCGGGATTGATGAGCGACCGGTTCGAGATATCCTTCCCGCGCCGTTTTGTCTGGCAATTGAAATTCTTGCAGCTTTTGCCCGCAAAATGGTACTTTGGGCTGATCCGAAAAGCGACGGGCCAATGACGCAATCACAACACCTGCATACAATTACCGAACGCTGGGCGACGGCCTTCGCCGCCCCCATGCCAGGCGGGCTGCCGGCCCTGTTGGCCCTGGCGACAGAGGATATCCACTTCACCGATCCGTTCAACGATGTGCGTGGAAAACCCGCTTTGGCAGCCATTCTGGAAGATATGCTTGAGCGGTCCCATGCGCCCAGCTTCGCCGTGCATGACATCACCGCCTCTGACCGGGCGGGTTACATCCGCTGGTCCTTTTCCTGCATTCCGAAAGGCAGAAAGGACACCTGGCAATTTGAAGGAATGAGCGAGATTCACATTGCCGAAGACGGCCGCGTTAAGGCCCATCATGACCATTGGGACAGCGGCGCACAGCTTTATGCGAAACTGCCCGTGATTGGGTGGATCATCCGGCGCATACAGGCGATGATCCGGGTCTGAAATCTATTCGGCGGCGTGATCCATTGCCAGGGATTTGGGTGTCTTTTCGTCCATCCGGCTGAACGATATGACAACGGTGCCAAGCTCTATCCCCCATTTGGAGACCGTGGCGCGATTCATGACCACCCCGTTGGGCTGTAAGAACATCCAGTCATCGAATGTGACACGCAGCGTGCGCTCCTTCATTTTCAGATCATAGGTATAGGTCCACTGGAATGCATTCCCGGCGATCTGACCCTTTGCAATCCCGACAACACCCGCTGCGGTGCCTTCATAGGTCGTCGGCCCGGTGCGGGTCAGGGTCCAAATGCGCTGTTCGGTTTCACCATCGTCATAAACAAAGTCTTCCTGCAGATACAGTTTGTCACCCTCTACCTTACCCGTGATCGACACAACAAATTGCCTGCGGATGTCCCCGAAGCGGTCATAGAAAATTCCAGACGCTTCGGTCTTGCCCTCGAAATACTCTTCCAGGATAAATTTCGGTGTCTTGTCCTCAAAATCAGTTATTTTCATAGTGCTGCATCCCATTAACAGTGTCAGCGCCAGGATCAGCGCGCCCGTCAAAATCTGTTTCATATCACCCAACACCCTCTATCCGCGCCTTCAGCGCCTCCTGATCATTCAGGCTCAGTGGGAAGTGCCACATGACCGCTATGGCCCCCGCCTTGAACACAATCGGCACAAATCCGTACAGCAGAACCAACGCCGTCTCCCCACTGGTTTCCAGGCTGTTGGCCTGAAACCCTGCCCAGTCCAGCAGGGGGAATGCGATGCCCACTGCCAGGGCCAGCGACAATTTCGTCGCCATGCCCCACAGGGCGAAATAGACCCCTGTACGCGCGGCCCCGCCCCCGGCCTTGGTCAGGGCAGCAGTATCAACATCCACCACATCCGCCTGCATTGACGGGGGCAGCGCCAAATCCGCACCCAGGGCGAAACCAGTGCCGATGCACAGCGCCAGATACAAACCGCCGTCACCCACCCCAATCAAAGGCGCCAAGGCAAACCAGCCACAGGCCCAGATCATGGCAATACACCAGGTCCGATGCTTGCCAAATTTTCGCGCTATCCACAGCCATACCGGCATGCCAACAACGGCTACTAAGAAATACGTCAAAAGAAACAAACCGGATTGCTGAGGCGCGCCAACAATATTCTCTACGAATAGTAAAAACAGTGTCGCGGGCAATCCATTGGCGATCCCATTCAGGACCCAGGCCAGCAGAAGCCTGCGAAAGGGGCGGTTTCCAACCATCACCGATAAGCCCTGTCGCCAAGAGACTTTCGCTGTAACCGCAGCAATCTGAGGATCAGGAACTTTCCAAAACAGCGGTATCGCTGACAGCGGCAATCCGATTGCCAGAAACAATCCCACAATGCCCAAGGCATGCCCCCGATCCGCTGGAGACGCCGCCATAGCAACCAATCCCCCCGCAACCAATGTTCCTGCAATCACGAACATCTCTCGGGCCGCCGCGATGCGGTTGCGGGTGTTATAATCACGGCTGAGTTCCGCCCCCCAGGCCTGATAAGGCAACATGACCATGGTCCAACCCAGATGCAGAACAAGTCCGGCCACGACCAGATACGTGATATCCGCGCCCAGCGGTGGGCGAAAGATCATCCATCCTCCCAGCATGGCGACGGGAATACCCATGCCGACCCACCAACGTCGACGACCATATCGCCCCCCAATGCGGTCCGACAGAATGCCAATCAACGGATCCGTCACCACATCCCAGATTCGCATCAGGAACATTGCACCACCCACTGCAGCGAGGCCCAGACCGAGATCAACGGCGTAATAATTCGGGATATGCACATACAGCGGCAATGTCGCTGCCGCCAAGGGCAGGCCCAGCAAGCCATAGGCGATCAGCACCATCAATGGAACCATGGTTTGCGGTGCGTTAGGGGCGGGTTTAATGGCGTTAAACCTTTGCCAGGGTGACGCGTTTCACATCAACCGTGCCGGATCGGAATCCCGCCTCGCAATAGGCCAGATAATATTCCCACATCCGCTTGAAGCGATTGTCGAAACCGATTTCGGCAATTTCACCCCAGGCTTTCTGAAAGCGATCATTCCATTCAGACAGGGTTCTGGCATAGGAAAGACCAAAACCTTCCGAAGAAATCTGGCTAAGTCCCACCGCTTCCGCGCCCATTTTCAAAGCACTGGGCGATGGCAACATGCCGCCTGGAAAAATGTACCGCTGGATAAAATCCGGACGGCGGCGATAATTGTCAAAATGCCGATCCCCAATCGTGATGATCTGCAGGGCCGCGCGCCCACCCTCTTTCAGGCGATCGCGCACTCCATCAAAGAACACCGGCCAGTATTTCTCTCCCACCGCCTCGAACATCTCTATCGAGGCGATGTGGTCAAACTGACCCTCCAGATCCCGGTAATCGATCAGGCGGATATCGACCTTGTCATTCAGTCCCTCCCGCTGCATGCGGGCCTGGGCATAATCGTGCTGTTCGCGGGAAATCGTGATGCCGGTCACTTTCGCGCCCCGCTCCTTTGCGACGCGCTCTGCAAAGCCCCCCCAGCCACAGCCGATTTCCAGCACGGTGCTGTCGGGCGTCAGATTAAGGCGATCCGCCAGCAGGTCATATTTACGGGCCTGGGCGGATTCCAGATCCCCCGCCACATCGTCAAATTGTGCAGAAGAGTACGTCATGCTGGGGTCCAGCCAGCGCTCATAGAATGCATTTCCCAAATCGTAATGATGGGCGATATTCTTGCGGCTGCCGCGCTTGGAATTGCTGTTGAACCCGTGATGGATCAGGCGGTTGGCGACACGATAGACCATGCTGCCATTCAGGGTTTCGTCCAGTGCCTCATAATTCATCGCACCGACCGTCAGGAAATCCGCCAGATTGGAACTGTCCCAGTCCCCATCCAGATAGCTTTCCCCTAATCCTACATTGCCACCCAGGATCATGCGAGGGACCATGCGGCTGTTGTTCAGCGTTATCGGGCCATTGGGACCCGGCTCCTTGCCGCCACATTTACGCGTCACACCTTCCGGCACGGTGACTTCAAACGTGCCATAATGGATGCGGTTTGCCATGGCGAAATGTAACCGGCTTAACAGTGACAGCCTCGGTTCATCCTGATTCTTACGCCCAATCATCTGATCCCCAGTCGAATAGTCAGTTTTGGTAACGCCATCGCTCATTATCAATTCTTCCCCATCCATATTGCCCGTTTTGGTATCGTCATCGCGTTACATGTTTTGTTGGCGCGGGTGGTTTCGGGTAATATTTCGCCCCCTTCAACCAAAGCCTCAGCGCCTCCCAATGGATGCCGCCGATCACTTTCGCGGTCATCAAAGGATAGCGCAAAATTGCCCCCAGCAACGCCTTATCCGTCAGCGGCACCCCCCGGGCAGTATGCTTCGCCATCAGGATTGGGTCGCCTGTCGAATCGGACTGATTGATCAGCACTGACAGGCGTGCACCAGGCGCTGTCAGGCTGAAGTGGTATCGGCATGACATCTCAATAAAGGGGGAGACATGAAAAACCTTAGCTGTTTCCTGATGGATGGCCGCACCTGCCGCCTGTTCCGCCGATACAGGAATAAGATAGCCGTGAGATTCCCCGAATGTATTTGAGACCTCATACAAGACAGCCCGAAGCTGGTGATCAGAATCATAACAGTAGTAAAGGCTCAACGGATTGAAGGCATAGCCCCATAATCTGGGAAATGTCAGCAGATGGATTGCCCCATCCTTCAGCGCCAGACCCTGTTCTTGCAAGGCAGCTTCGACCCAGCCCCGAATGGCGCTGCCGTCCCGCATCCCGTAATCCCGATCCCACAGGCTGATCGGCGCCCAGCGATTATGACCAAACAACCGCATGCGCTGATCCATCTGTGGCAGGGCGTCCACATCGACCAGAATTGAAAAGACAGAATAGGTCAGTTCATGAATAAAGGGCTTCATGCGTTTATGCATGACCTGGCCCCGATACAGGGTTCCATCAGACTGGAGCGCCGGATCGGTCATGCTGCCACCTCTTTCTCAGCCCGGCCCTTTGGAACGCCAACAGCAGCATCAGAGATTGGCCCGACGGCCTGCATGGCATGCACCGGGTGATGACCCCAGGGGGCGGCAACCCCAAAGGCACGGGCGACGGCAACGGCAGAGCCCAAACCATCCTCGTGAAAGCCATAGCCGCAATAGCTGCCACAGAACCACACACCACCATGCCCCTGAATCTCTGGCAGGCGGGCCTGCGCCTCCAGGGCCCCGTGATCGAATACCGGATGATCATAGTCGAATTCCTGGTGAATCATTCCAGGATCAATGTCGTGAATTGGATTTAATGTGACAAACAGCGGAAAATCGGGATCCAGGCTTTGCAGCTGGTTCATCCAATAGGTGACCGACACCTGGCGGGTGTCCAGGTCGGTTCCCCGTTGTGTCAGATAATTCCAACTGGACCAGACCTTCCGACGGCGGGGCATCTGTGCGACATCTTTATGCAGCACAGCCCGATTCGTCTGATAGGTGAACCGCGACAGGATATCAGATTCCTTATCGGTTTTATCCGCCAACAGGTGATGGGCCTGGTCGCCATGACAGGCAAAGACCACGCGGTCATAGTCCGCCTGACCGCCATCTTCCAGATGCAGGGTGACCTGATCATCGCCCCGCGTCACGGCCTTTACGCCCTGTTTGACCAGAACATCCCGACCCAGATCCGCCCGAATGCGATTAACATAATTCCGGCTGCCGCCCAGAACCGTCCACCATTGCGGCCGGTTTTCAACCTGCAACAGCCCGTGATTATCAAAGAACCGGATGAAACTGGCCGCCGGAAACTGCCCCATTTTGCTGACCGGGCAGGACCAGATTGCCGCGGCCATGGGCAACAGGTGATCGTCGACGAAAGCCCTGGAATATCCATCCCGCGCCAACAGATCCGCCAATGTCATCCCGTCTGCCGCCCCGGATGACAATAAGCCAGGGGCCACCTTATAAAACCGCAGAATGTCACGGACCATTCGGATGAACCGTGGGGAAATCAGGTTTCGCTTTTGCGCGAACAGGCTTTTCAGATCGCTGCCGCCATATTCCAGCCGCCCCTGATCCACCGATACGCCAAAGGACATATCCGTCTTGATCCGGGTCACACCCAACGTGTCGAACAATCCAATCAGATTGGGATAGGTACGTTCATTATAGACAATAAACCCCGTATCGACGGGGGTCGTTTCCCCATCCAGACCCGTTGGAGCGTTGACTGTGTTGGAATGCCCGCCAACCGTGCCGCCCTTTTCATAGACCGTGACATCATATGCGCCGTTCAACAGCCAGGCGCTGCCCAGACCTGCAATGCCGCTTCCGATAACAGCGATTTTCATAAATTATGCCGCCCCCTTGATGTCATTATACGCCTCTAGTGCCCGATTGCGGGCCTCAACATGGCGCACGACAGGTTTCGGGTAGGTTTTTCCAAGGTCAACCCCAGCCTCCCGCAGGACCTCTTGGGGGGCTTCCCAGGGTTTGTTCAGATATTTGGTCGGCATGTTCTTAAGTTCCGGCACCCAGTGGCGGATGTAATGGCCGTCTGGATCGAATTTCTCCCCCTGGCCAATCGGATTGAAGATTCGGAAATACGGCGCCGCATCCGCCCCACAGCCTGCTGTCCATTGCCAGTTGGCGACATTATTGGCCAGATCCGCATCGACCAGCGTGTCCCGGAACCAGGCTTCGCCCACGCGCCAATCAATCATCAAATGTTTGATCAGAAAGGATGCGACGACCATGCGCACGCGATTGTGCATAAATCCTGTCTGCCACAATTCCCGCATCCCGGCATCGACCAGCGGGTATCCGGTTCCACCCGTTCTCCAGGCTTTCAAAGCGGTCGGGTCTTCCTGCCACGGGAAGGCATCAAAGCGGGAATTATAGTTCTCTTGTGGCAAGGTCGGATTGTGAAACAGCAGGTTATGATTGAAATCCCGCCAGCCAAGCTCTCTCAGGAAGGACCATATGCCCTTATCCAGCACCGCCCCACTTTCAGTGCGACTCCTGTCCAGCGCGACATGCCATATCTCGCGCGGGCTGATCTCTCCAAAGGCCAAATGGGGGCTTAACCGGGATGTCCCGGCGATATCCGGTCGATTGCGCGTGTCGTCATATCGTTGGGCAATCGAATCCAGAAAATCGCCCAATCTTTGCCGCGCCCCGGCCTCTCCTGGTGTCCAGCTTTGACGCAACCCACCTGTCCAGTCGGGCTTGGTGGGCAGCAAAGCCCATTCCGCCAAAGTATCACTGGGAATCTGCTGTGACGGGGGCGTAATTATGTTTGGTTTCGCCATAGGGTTTGGCAAATCGCCAAGGTCCAATTCGGCCTTCCAGAACGGGGAAAACACCCCATAAGCCCCGCCCAGTTTGGTTTTAACCTCCCAGGGCTCATGCAACAGGGACCCATTGAAGCTTTCAACCAGAAGCCCCTGTTCTTTCAAATGCTGCTTGATCTCAGAATCCCGGGTAATGGCTTCTGGTTCGTAACACCGGTTCCAATAGACAGCGGTCGCCCCGGTTTCCTGGCACACATCCTCCAGACAGCGTCGGGCCGGGCCACGCCTTAGGATCAATTGGCCGCCAAGCGCTGCGATATCCTGTGCCAAGGCGGTCAGGCTGTGATGCAGCCACCACGCGCCAGCCGCGCCCACGGGCAATGCGCCCTCGCAGTCGGGGTCCAGGATGAACACGCAAGCGGTTTCATCCCCATGCGCGAGAGCCGCGCGCAACGCGGGATTGTCCGACAGGCGTAAATCCTTGCGAAACCAGTGAAGACTGACTTTTGACATAAACCCTTCCGACCCTGTGCCTCCACCAACAGGCGGAGCAAATCATTTCTTAAAGGTGATACGCCTTGGAAACCCGTTTCGGATTAGGGGAATACAAGAAAAGTTTCACAAACACGATTGATCCAGCCCCGTTCCGTATTCGTAATTCCTTATACGTGGTGAGCATCGCTTGCCGTGTTCCTGGCGGGTCCTTCCCCCCACATTCGTCAGGGGCACCACTGGACTGGCGATACTTTCGCTGGTCCAGTGCGTTTTGGGGGATCATGTTGCGCGCAACAACCGTGCCTTTGGCACGCGAATGACGGCTCGACCGGTTGCCAGATGCACTGAAAACCCTTTTTTAAACAAGCCGCTGATTGCGGGATCCCACACACTCAAACCCCCAGTATAGCTGCCATAAGCCGGCAGGATCAGGCGCGCCCCATCTTCTATGAAACAGCGCGCCGACAGCCGCCTTGCGCGGGTCTGGACACTGGCTTTTGGGTGAAAATGGCCGGAAACCTCACCGGGTCTTGAACCATGTTCCGCTTCATGCCGGAAAACCAAAGGGCCCTCCAGCCAATCGGCCCGAACGCGGCCGCCCAGATCTGCAGGCGGGGCGGGGTCGTGATTGCCTGCGATCCAGATCCAATCCACGTTGGAAACCAGCTTGCCCAAAACGGCGCGATCCTGGGGCGACAATCGATCTGACGCCTGCGCGTCATGAAAACTGTCCCCCAGGCAAATAACCCGGTCCGGTCGCAAACGGGCCAGCGATGTCGCCAGCACCGCCAATGTGGTGCGGCTGTCATAGGGGGGCAGCATCTGACCCCGGCTGGCAAAGGCGGACCCTTTTTCCAGGTGCAGATCAGCAACGACAAGGGTGTTGCGATCCGGCCAATACAGGCTGCCATCCGCTAAGGCCTGTAATTGTGCCCCGTTCAGCACAAAGGCGCTGTGATCTTTTCGTATCGCCGAATTCATCATGACCATTTATAGCGGAAGTCCGCCTTGCGGGTCCATCCGCATGGCCTCTTCTATCAATTCTTCGGCCAATTCATCAAACAGTTGATCCTCCGCATCGCCATAAACGGCTTCCTTACCGATCTCTAACAGGATCGGCACCGCCAAAGGGGAAACCCGATCCAGACGACGATGGCGTATCCCGCCACTTTTGACACGCGCCAGAAATTCCGCCAACCGCCCCACATCAATCATCCCGCCCTTGGCATCGGCGCGGGTGGCCTGCAACAGCACATGATCCGGCTCATGCCGCCGCAGAACATCATAGATCAGGTCGGAATTGAAGGTGACCTGACGTCCCGTCTTTTCCTGCCCCGGCTGGCGGCGTTCGATCAGGCCGGCGATCACCGCGACGTTGCGGAAGGTCCGCTTCATCAGGGAACTTTCCTCCATCCAGGCTTCCAGATCATCACCCAGCATGTCCTCATCAAACAGCGCCTGCATATCCTTCGCCGCATGCAGTCCCCAGACGGCGATGACATAATCGCTGGCGACAAAGCCCAAGGGTGCCAGGCCCAGCCGCTCCATGCGTTTGGTCAACAGCATGCCCAAAGTCTGATGTGCATTGCGCCCCGCAAAGCTATAGGCGACCAGATATTCCTTGCCCGCACGGGGGAAGGTTTCCACCAGCAATCCATCACGCCCCGGCAGCAGGGACCGCCATTGCTGCAGGTTCAGCCATTCGCGCACCTGATCAGGCAATTCGACCCAGGATGTGGGATCGGCCAGCGTGGCGCGCACCCGGTCCGACAGCAGCGTCGTGAAGGGCAGCCGCCCCCCCATATAGGCCGGAACTTTAGGGTCTTTGCCGCGCGCGACACTGACCTCCACCGCGGTCTGTTTGATCCCTTCAAACCGCAACATGCGCCCGGCAAAAACAAAGGTATCGCCAGGCTCAAGCCCGGTTGCGAAATATTCCTCGATCTCCCCCAGAACCCCGCCACCCCGCAGGCGCACCTTCAGGGTGACCGCCTCCACAATTGTGCCGATATTCATGCGATGGCGATGGGCAAGTCTTGGATTGGCGACTTCATAGGTACCGGCTGCCGTTAAGAACAACCGCTTCCAGCGATCATAGCTTTTCAAGGCATAGCCGCCATCTTCGACAAACCGCAAGGCCGCATCGAAAGCATCGCGGGTCAGAGTTTGATAAGGCGCCGCCTGCCTGATTTCCGCGAAAACATCATCGGCGCGAAATGGGGCGGCACAGGCCAGACTCATAATATGCTGACACAGAACGTCCAGGCCGCCGTCCCGGGGCGGGTCACCATCCAATGTGCCTTCCGCCACGCCCTCAATGACACAGCGGCATTCCAGCACCTCAAACCGATTACACGGCACCAACAGGGCGCGACTGGGCACGTCCAGCCGATGTCCGGCACGCCCGATGCGCTGAATCATGCGCGATACCCCTTTTGGCGGCCCGACCTGAACCACCAGATCGACCGACGCCCAGTCGATTCCCAGATCCAGGGAAGACGTCGCGACCACCGCGCGCAGGCTGCCATCGGCCATCGCGGCCTCTACCTTGCGCCGCTGATCGCGCGCCAGAGAGCCATGATGCAAGGCGATGGGCAGGGCATCCTCGTTGGCACGCCACAATTCCTGAAAGACCAGTTCGGCCTGGGCACGGGTATTAACAAAGATGATTGCCGTGCCGGTTTTCTTAATCTCCTGATAAATCTCCGGGATGGCATGTAGGCCATAATGACCCGACCAGGGCAGCCGCACGGCGGTTTCCAACAGGCGCACATCCGCCCGTTTCGCCCCCATGCCGGTCACTGTCACCACCTCATCCGCATCCGCGCAGGGGGAGATGTAGCGGCGCAGATCATCGGGCCAGGCGACCGTTGCCGACAGACCAACGCGCCGCAGGTCCGGGGCAATTTTAGACAGGCGCGCCAGACACAGCGCCAACTGATCCCCCCGCTTGGTTCCCGCAATCGCATGAACCTCGTCCAGGATGACGCGGTGCAGTGATTTGAACAGGGTGAAGCTTTCCGGTTGAGAGATCAGCAGGCCCAAAGATTCCGGCGTGGTCAGTAATATCTGGGGCGGATTTTCCTTCTGGCGCTGGCGCCGGTTGGCGGGCGTGTCGCCGGTTCGGGTCTCAATTCGGATATCCAGCCCCATCTCCTCAACCGGCGTCATCAGGTTGCGCTGGATATCCACCGCCAGGGCTTTCAGTGGGGAGATATAGAGCGTGTGCAGGCCCTCTGTCGGGTTGCTGGCCAGATCGATCAGGCTGGGCAGAAATCCAGCCAGGGTCTTCCCACCCCCCGTCGGAGCAACCAGTAAAGTATGCGCGCCCCGTCCATCCGCCGCCACCATATCCAACTGATGGGGGTGGGGTCGCCAGCCCTTTTGCTGGAACCAATCACTGAATTTTTTTGGCAAGACTGGGTCGATTTCGGTCATAACAGGACTGAGTATAGCCTTTCAGCGCCAATTCGCGAGCGCCGTATTAGCGTTAAAGTATTTCTTCAACCACATCATCTAGTAGTTTAACGGCTTGTAATGACGCGTTAGCAACACCTGTTAAGCTCCTTTGCAAAAAACAAAAAATGGAATGGTGACAAGCGCAAAAGAATCGCTGTACGACTTGGTTAACAGCTCGGGCCTTCTGGCGAACCGGTTCGAGTGGAGGGACGATGATAAATACGATGGAATTAACCGGGGGGACCCGGGTGGATTTTGCCGAAGAGCAAAAACGCAAAGTGATGACCCTGTTTCTGGACGTATGGGACCAAGCCTGCGTCGAGGGGATTCCGAGCGAATTGCTGTCTGAGGTCTGTCTGTATCTGGCACTGACGGACCTGGTAGAGGATCATGGGGAGGACGATGTCGCAGACATTATCGAAACCCTGCCCTATCGAATCAGAAACGGTGAATTCACAATGGGTGAACAGGCGCATTAGAGCAAATCCCGAGCAAACGGAATCGTTTGCGACGACGTATTTGCTGAAATGGGGTAGAACATCATGTGTGAGCTCATGCGAGCGCATGATGCTCTAAGCCACCTGAGCACCGATTGGGGTATCGCGGAAGTTTAGGGGAGGCAGCTTGCTGCCCGGGTCAGCGCGTCCGTCAGGGCGGCGTCTGAATAGTGCTGTGCCGCGCCAACACCCCAGATCGGACCGGGCCATGCCGCATCATCGCGATAGCGCATGATGATGTGGATGTGCAACTGTGGCACCATATTGCCCAAGGCCGCGACATTCACCTTGTCGGCCTGCCATACCTTTTGCATGGCCTTGCTGATATGGGTGATATCCGTCATCAGCCGCATCTGGTCTGCATTGGACATATCATGCATCTCGCGCAAGCCGGCCTGACGCGGCACCAGGATCAGCCAGGGATACCGTGCATCCCTGGACAACAGGACCTCGCATAAGTCGGTCTGACCAACCGGATGGGTGTCTTTCGCCAATTGCGAGTGCAGTTCAAACCGATCCGTCATGCTTCATTCCCGCTGAGACAAGGCGATGGCTATTTCGGCGCCGACCCTGGCATTGTCGATCAACAGCGCCCGATTGGCGGTCAGGCTGCGCCCGCCGGATGATTTCGCGATCCGCGATAACAGAAAGGGGGTCACGGTTTTGCCTGCAATTCCGGCCTGACCGGCCTCTGCCAGGGCAGCGTCGATCCAGGTCTCTACCTCCCCCAATGCCAGGGCGGCATCTTCGGGCACCGGATTGCAAACCAGCAGACCGCCCAGACCAAGCGACCAGTGCAGCCGGGCAATGCGCGCGGCCTGTTCTGGCGTATCAACGCGATGATCCAGCGGCAGGTCACTATCACGGCTGTGGAACGCCGGTAAGGTATCTGTCTGATACCCCAGAACCGGCACGCCCTGTGTCTCCAGATATTCCAGCGTCTTGGGCAGATCCAGAATGCTTTTTGCGCCGGAGGCTATGGTCAGTACCGGCGTGCGCGATAATTCCAATAAGTCGGCTGAGATATCCATCGTCTCCACCGCGCCCCGATGCACCCCGCCAATGCCGCCCGTGGCGAAAACCTCAATCCCTGCTGCCTGTGCACAAATCATTGTGGCAGAGACCGTCGTCGCCCCCGTTCCGCCGACAACAACACAGGCCGCGATGTCCCGGCGACTCAATTTGGCAATATCAGCATCGGGGTCGGCCAGATGCGCACGGTCTTCTTCCGACAGGCCAACCCGAATGCGACCATCCACAACGGCTATCGTGGCAGGGACTGCGCCAGCATCCCGCACGGCCTGTTCCATCGCCTGGCTTGTTTCCAGGTTGTCCGGATGGGGCAGGCCATGGGCGATTACGGTCGATTCCAGCGCGACGACGGGCATACCATCGGCCAGGGCCGCACGAATTTCAGGCGACAGGGTCAGGGCGTTTCTCATGCCCTATGCTGGCAGGGCCGGGACAATCCCGCAAGCGCTCGACGGATGATAAAAAGCACGATATTGAGAAGATATGATGTCACTCAATGATCCACGCGCCTTTTTATCCTCTCTGTTCGATGCCGCCCTGGCAGCCGCCGACCCGTTGCGCTGTGTGCCGCCCATGCTGCCCCAGACACCGGGGCGCCGTACGGTCCTGATCGGGGCGGGAAAAGCATCGGCCCTGATGGCACAAGCCATTGAAAAGGCCTGGCCCCATCCGCTGGAAGGCCTGGTGGTCACCCGCTATGGCCACGCGGTGCCCTGCGACCATGTTGAAATTATCGAAGCCTCTCATCCTGTTCCAGACGCTGCGGGCGAAGCTGCTGCGCAACGCATCCTAGACCTGGCCCAGGAACTGGGACCTGAAGACCTTCTGATCTGTGCGATTTCCGGCGGCGGCTCTGCTTTGCTGAGCCTGCCCGGTGATGGCTTGACCCTGGCGGACAAGCAGGCCGTGAACAAAGCCCTATTACGGTCTGGCGCCGCGATCGGGGAGATGAATTGCGTGCGCAAACACCTGTCGGCCATCAAGGGCGGCCGGCTGGCGGCAGCCGCCTATCCGGCCAGGGTCCATACGATCCTGATCTCCGATGTTCCGGGCGACGACCCCGCTGTCATCGCGTCTGGCCCAACCGTGCCGGATAACACAACCCTGGCGCAGGCCCTGGAAATTCTGGAGCGGCGCAAAATTGATGTGCCCGACGCAGTGCGTATTCGCCTGAACCAGCCGGAGGCGGAAACACCGGATTCAGAAGACCCCATCTTCCAAAACACCACCACAGTCATGGCCGCGCGACCCCTTGCCTCTTTACAGGCCGCGGCGGACATCGCGCGACAGGCGGGAATAATGCCCCTGATCCTGGGGGATGCCCTGGAAGGCGAAAGCCGGGACGTTGCGACGGTGATGGCCGGCATCGCGCGATCGATCCGCGACCATAGCCTGCCGGTTGCTGCCCCGGCGGTATTGCTGTCGGGGGGCGAAACCACGGTGACGATCAAGGGTGATGGCATTGGTGGCCCGAATGCGGAATTCACCCTGGCACTGGCACTGGCCTTGAAGGGCATGGAAGGCGTCTATGGCCTGGCCTGTGACACCGACGGCGTGGATGGGGCCGCAGAGGTAGCAGGCGCGATGATCGATCCAGATACTTTGACCCGCGCCGATGCCGCCGGGTTGAATGCCCGCGCGGCCCTTGAAAACAACGACGCCCATAACTTCTTTGAGGCTCTTGGCGATCAGATCAAACCCGGCCCGACGCTGACCAATGTCAACGACTTCAGGGCAATCCTGATCGTCTGAAGGCCTGCTTTATCGAAACGTCACCCCGGACGCGATCCCCCCGCCTGCGCGGAAGAGCCGAGGGTGTGAGCCCTGCCGCATTTTTTAAGGTTTACCGCAAAGGGCGGAGAGAAAACGCAAAGGGCGCAGAGGGGCTGGCACACACAATTCCACCGCCCCATTCTCATCCTGAGGAGGCGCGTAGCGCCGTCTCGAAGGAGGGGCTGTAAGCACTGTGCTTGCAGGCAGATCACCCTTCGAGACGCTCCGCTCCTCAGGGTGAGGGTGCGTATTTGTGAGAATTTCGTCACCCCGGACGTGATCCGGGGTCCAGGGCGGCAGGTGAATTTGGTGCCTGTGGCCCTGGATACCAAGGACTCACGAAAGAAGTGCAACACTGCTAGAACGGTGTTGCGATGGGAAATTCATATGATCAGCTCTGTCTTTCGGAGCGTATAGAGATCTACCGCCTTCATGAAGGCGGTAGATCTCTTCGAG